>JBJHCF010000048.1:0-36088 GCA_050506795.1 Opitutia bacterium | reverse complement strand
CCCATTGCATTCCATTCAGACCTCAGTCCGAACCCAACTACAAACTACCCATCCCACACGAAAACTCGAAACAAATCATTTTCTCACACGGAGCCACAAAGACACAAAGGAAGAACTGTCGGATCCGCGTGAAGACGAAGGAGCGGGAGTGCTTGCGAAAAAAACGGGGCAGGCAAAACAATCGCCTTAAGACGAGTCATTCCAATTAACTCCCCCCTCCGTGTCTTTGTGGCTCCGTGTGAGACCCATTGCCTTTGATTCAGACCCATCATCCTGAACCCAAACCAAACTACCCATGCCTCACGAAAATAAAATCGGTAAACAAGTGGTCGACGCGGCCATCCAAATTCATCGAAATCTCGGACCCGGCCTACTGGAGACGGTGTACGAAGTTGTGCTCGCGCGAGAACTGGAAAAACGGGGTTTCTCCGTCGCCCGCCAGGTACCCGTTCCCATCCAATACGACGGCATACACTTCGATGAGGGCTTTCGGGCGGATATCATTTTAGCCGATAAAGTAATCCTCGAACTAAAATCGGTCGAAAACACCCTTCCCGTTCACAAGAAACAACTCCTGACTTACCTACGTCTTCGTGGATTGAAACTCGGGTATTTGCTCAACTTCGGCGCCGCCATGATGAAAGACGGAATCCGACGCGTAATCGATGGTACGCTCGAGGAAGACGAAAAATCCCAATGAACAAGGACTCAGAACAACTCACACGGAGCCCACGCCTTCCACTCAAACGCTTCCGTCTGAAGCCTTAAGAACAAATCATTTTCTCACACGGAGACACGAAGCCACAAAGGGAAGAACCTTGGGAGCCGGGAGTGATTGCGGACGAATTCGATTATAAAAAACTTACCGTCTCACGAGTCGTTCCATTTTGCTTTCTCCACTCAACCCCTTTGTGTCTTTGTGGCTCCGTGTGAGACCCATGCCTTTTATTCAGACCTCTCAGCCCGAACCCAACAACAAACTACCCATGCCTCACGAAAACTCGAAACAATTCATTTTCTCACACGGAGACACGAAGACACAAAGGGAAGAACCTTGGGTACCGAATGAAGGCAAATAAACGGGAACGTTCGCGGAAAGCTGAGGCATTCAAAAATCAATCGCCGTAAGACGAGTCATTCCATTTCGCCCCCCCTCCGTGTCTTTGTGGCTCCGTGTGAGACCCATGCCTTTTATTCAGACCTCTCAGCCCGAACCCAACAACAAACTACCCATGCCGCACGAAAACTCGAAACAAATCATTTTCTCACACAGAGCCACGAAGACACAAAGGAAGAACCTTGGTACAGAATGAAGGCGAATGAACGGGCGCGTTTGCGGAAAGCTGAGGCATTCAAAAATCAATCGCCGTAAGACGAGTCATTCCATTTCGCCCCCCTTTGTGTCTTTGTGGCTCCGTGTGAGACCCATGCCTTTTATTCAGACCTCTCAGCCCGAACCACACAACAAACTACCCATGCCGCACGAAAACTCGAAACAAATCATTTTCTCACACAGAGCCACAAAGACACAAAGGGAAGAACTGTGGGATCCGGGTGAAGGTGGATAACGGAGCTCTTTGCTGAAAAGCTGGACCATAGAATGACACTTGCCGTATCACGAGGCGTTCCGTTTTACTTTTTTTCACTCAACCCCTTTGTGTCTCCGTGACTCCGTGTGGGAACAACAAAGACATCGGTTAGTATTTTCGCCAGATCCGCAGATGAATTACAGTTGCGGTTATTGCCCTCCTTTTCGACAAACCGTACCCCACGACAAGAGCCTAATACAACGCAAACCCGTCGCTTCCGAAGAGCAGGACGCGGCGATCGCGGGCGTCGACTTCGACTTCGCCGTTCCATTCGTGCGGCCAGGCGCCGGGGTTGGTGGTGTCGTTGATAAGCACCCGCAATGTATGGGTGCCCTCGGGCAGTTCGATGCGCTCCATGGCGGTGCTGGGGCCGTCGCGACGCAAGCCGCGAGGACGGTACTCCTGTTCCACCAGTAGCTCCCCGTCCAGATACACCCGCAACCGGACCGGGACCCTTTCTCCGCTGGACACGAACTCCGTGCGCATGTGCGGTGGCAGGCGCTCCAGTTCTTCTTCGGTGAGCCGACGTTCTTCTTCCAGAAGTTCGCCGGAATGACGAAACGAGACGATCAACTCGGGCGACCCATCCGGCGCCACATACGGCGCTTCGCTCCCAGCCCAGGTGGCCAGCGCGAAGGCCGCTGCCAGCAAGATTCCCACCGCCCACGCCGCCAGACGGCCTTTGCGTGGGGATGTCGCCAGCGACTGTTCCCGGCGAAACGAGGTCGCCGCCGCGGCCACCTCGTCCCTGGACGCGGGCGTCATGCGGAGAAACCGCACCCGCTGGCGCTCGGCGAGTCGGGGACGCAGTATCGGCTTCCGTTTGCCGTCCAGACGCGCCTCCAGCCAGTCCGCACCCTCACGATAACGCGCCTCGCCCGAACGGCATCCCAGTATCAGAACTCCGGAGGCTCCTTCCTGCAACGCATGCTCGAGCAGCGGAGCGCTCACCCAACCGGCACAAGGCACGGAACGCACACGGTAGCCGGGCAACGCCGGTGACCGCCCCGTCACTCCATTGATGGCCAGGTTGTCAGTCGACTCGCCGCAAACATAGGCAAGGAACGCTTCCTCCCCTTTTTCTTTCCGCGCTCGGACCCATTCGCTCACCGCCTGCTTCTCCGTCAGCGCCTCGAATCCCGGCATCGCGATGGCGTCCGAATCGCACGCCCCCGTGCAAATCCCACAGGAAACACATTTGTCCGCATCCACCAGCGCTTGCCACTTCGGACCTTTCCCGTCCCTGTCCCTGGCCACCATCCGAATGGCGTCAAACGGACAATCCTTCGAGCACAGGGTGCAGCCCTGGCAGGCATTCGTGTCGACCCGCGCCGCCGCCAACGCCGTCGTCTTCTTTCGCATCAAAGCCGGCACCGCGCAAAACGCCAGCGTTCCCACAAAGAGCAACCCCCACAAGGCTCCACCCCCGAGGCGATCGGTCAACACCAGCGGCCAGAGGTACCACCAGTCCATGCCAAATCCCTCCGGTTGCACCGACAAGTCCGCGCGACCGGCGCTCTCGGCGGGGAGCGCCAGCGAAAGCACCACTAACGTGCCCAGGATCCACGCCGTCAGCGGCAGGCTGGTGAAGAGTTTGGGACGACTGACCCGGCTCAGGTGCAGCCACAACATGACCGCGATCGCCAGCGGCAGCAGCATGTGAACGAAGAAAACCAGAAAGAAGAAAAGCGAAGGCACCTTCTCAGCCACCAGGAAGGACCGGGTCAGGGGTTCGGAAAAGACCGGCAGCACGTCGAACATTTTAGCGACGCCCAGGGCCACCTGTTGCGCCCGTTCATCCCACACCAGCCAGTATCCGCTCCACCCGATCACCATCAAGACCCCCAGAATAAACACCCCGGTGATCCAGGCCAATGATCTCGCCCCGGTGAACTTGCGGGCCACCAGCACCCGCACGATGTGCAGCACCACAAAAAGCATACAGGCGTCCGAACTGTACCGGTGCAACGAACGCATGAGTTGTCCCAATGGTGAATCCGTACGCAGCGCCTCGAGAGAATCGTAAGCGTAATGCACACTGGGCGAATACCAGAACAAAAGAAAAACGCCGGTGAAGGCGGCGATCAGAAAAGTAGTGTTGGCAATGGCACCGGTACGCGCCAACGGATTCAGGCTCTCCGGGATCGAGCGATCCAAAACCCCGTCGAAACGTCCGAACCAACCGTCAATCCGTCGCAGGAAAGATTCGCCTCGGATTTTCTCGCCAGAAACACCGGTCGTTGTCCGGCGCGGTTTCGGAACATCGGCTTCGCCCTCGGTTGTATCCGGTCCACCATGACTCGTAGCTCCTGGAAATTCCTTCTCCTCCCAGGCGAAAGCCATCCAGCCGGAGCCATCCGCCCCGGATTCTTTTTTCACACTTTGCCTCATTCCTCAATTCCCTTCAAAACCAACTCCAGTCTTAAACTCACTCCAGAATATATCCGATAGAAATCGATTCCAAGCGCCGCAGGATCTCACACGGAGCCACGGAGCCCACGGAGATTTTCGGAAATAAAGCGTGAGAAGGACGAAGTGGACAAGGTCTCCCAGTACCCTCGCTCGTCCGCGGGTCCCCTCATGCCTTTCCTCCGTGTCTCTTCCCGGCCTGAGCTCGTCGAAGGTGTGCCTCCGTGTGAGATTCTCCACCGCGCACACGAGCCACCTAATCGGATTCCCGAGGTTCGAGCCATTCGCTCAACCCGCAAACGGACTCTCCTTCCGCCGATCAATGGCATGGACGGGTGCGCTTCCCGGCGGATCTTCCTCAACCAGGCTGCGCAACGCTTCGATCAGCCACTCTTCGTGGCGTTCACTCAAATTGAAACGGTAGGCGATGGTTCCGCCCCGGTCGATGAGGAAGAAGAGGTTGGCGTGGTCGATCTCCCCGGTTTTTTCATTCGCCATTCGCGCCACCTGCAACCGATCGAGCACCCGGTTGACCTCGTCGGGCTCACCATTGAGAAAATGAAACTGCGGCGCGCTCATCCCATAGGCCTCTGCCGCCACCGCCATCTTCTCCATGGTATCGCCTTCCGGATCGAGGGAAACCGCCAGAATGGTGACCTCGTCCCGCAGATCCTCATCCAAACGGTCGATGCTGCGTTTCGCCTGCAGGGCGATCATGGGACAGGCCGTCGGACAGGTCGCGTAGATGGCGGTCAACAGAACCACCTTTCCCTGGTAATCGGACAGTGAAACCACGTCACCGTCCTGGTTGTGCAGCGTGAACTCCGGCGCCGCCAAAGCGGTTCGGATCCGCTCACCGGGAAAGGGCTCCAACGGCCGGTCGCCGGGCTCGAACGCCAACGCCAGCAGTCCCCCGCCCAACGCCACCGCGGAAACGACTCCGGAAACCGCCGGTGCCAGAAACCCCGTCTTGCGGTGTCGCCAAAGCTCGGCGATCGGTTCCCGCCAGAACCCGAGAGCGATTCCCAGCAGGATAAACGGCTGGGTCAACATGATCCAAACCCAGCTCCAGCGCATGGCGCCGGTTCCCGGTTCGTATCCAAAACACCAGACACGAAAATCGGTGGCAAAGGTTCCCACCAGCCCCTCCGACGGCGGCCAAAAGACGGCCGCCGTCAGAAATGCCAGGTAAAAACCAGCCGCGGAGATAAGGAAGACGGGAAACCCGGCCCCGCCGAAAAATCGGCACACTCGCTCTACGGCCTGTTCAGTTCCATTCATCATATCCTCACTTTTTACGTTTCAACCTCTAACTTTTAACTTCGTACTTTGAACTTTCTCGCTACCTCACATGCCAAACATCGGCCAGGGCGGCCCAGTTGGCGAAGTAGTAGACCGCGAACGCGAGGAGGAAAACCCCCACCAGGATCACCGTGCCCGGCGTCTTGTGTTCTTCGTGTTCAGGACGCGAGCGCATATCCGCGCCTTCCAGGTCGACCGGTTTGCCCCAGCAGGCCATCGGGCGTCCCACGTTCGACTTGCCCAAGAGCAGAGTTCCCACGGTCAGGAGCACAAAGAGCATCAACCCGACGAAGGCCAGCACCCCGCCGATTCCGAGCATTCCCAGGAAGACGTGCACGGCCGCGCCATAGGCTTCCTCGGCCGGCCCGATGGTCGAAGTGCGCCGCGCCACTCCCATGGATCCGGCAAAGGACTTGCCGAACGACATAAGCGTGATGCCGGCCGCGAAGATCCACGGTTGCACCCGCGCCACCGATCGGAGGATGTAGTCCTTCCTGAACAGGAGCGGCACCACGTAATAGGTGAGGCCCATAAAGGCCAGGGTCGTGCCCCCCACCACCGTCGCATGGAAGTGGCCCGGGATGCGGAGCGTGTTATGGGCGATGATGTTGATCTGCTGCGTACCGAGCGTCACTCCGGTTATGCCTCCGATAAATCCGAAGATCACTACCGAAAGCACCACCGCGGAAAACGCCGGATTGCGCCAGGGCGCGGCGGTCAGCCAGCCGAAGAGGCCCTTGCGATGACCCTTGTTGCGCATGGCGACTTCCACCGAAGCCGGCACTGTGAATCCGTGTATCATCGAGGCCAGGACGGCCAGGTACATTGCGTAGGAGGTGTTCCAAATCTTCCAGGTGGCCCCGACACCGGGGTCGACCAGGAGGTGGTGCGCCGACGCGATATTAATAAAGAGAATATAGAGCACAAACGCTCCGCGGCAGACCGTTTCATTGAGCGGTTTCGCCCCGGTGGTCAGGGTGGCCACCATGTACCAGACCGCCACCATGGCGGCTACGTTGACCTGCTGCGATTGGTGTCCCAGTCCCCACCAGATCATCCGGTACCACATGGGGTCCGGTTGACCGATCCAGCCCATGGAGTAAAGGAATGTCGGAATCATGACGATCGCCCCGTGCAGCAGGGTCACCACCGCGATGATCGCCGCCGCCGTCGCCCCGAAGGTCACCAGCGGCACCGAGCCTTCATAGGTTTTGTGTTTCCGCGCCATATACAGGGTGGCGAAGAAATTGAACACTCCCACCAGGGTGCCCACCGCGACCAGGATGATTCCCAGGTAGAATGCAGGATGAGCCAGCAGGGGCAGGTAGGAGGTCAAGAGGACGTCCGCCTTCCCCTGGAAGATCACCGTATTCACCATGACGGCCCCGGTAAGCATCATTCCCAGAGAAACCCATGCCACTTTGCGCGAGTATAATCGCGCATTGAGCAAGGTCGTACAAGCGAAGTACAGCACGGCGATCTCGAAGAACAGGATCCAGAAGATCAGCATGTTCAGCCCGTGCAGGGTCAGCATGCGATAAAACCATTCGCGCGGCAGCAGGTGCACCGCCTCCCAACGCGTCAGCGCCAGCAGGACGGCGGCGACGCCGCCGATCAGAAGGAACACCACCGCCAGCACGGCGTTGACCCTGATAAAGAACTGACCGTCGAGGCAGACCGGCATTCCGGTCGTATCGCACGTTCGCGAGCCACCGACCAGAGAGCGCAGATTCCAGCCGCGCCCCTTGTCCTGGGTATCGCTCTTGCCGGGCGCGCCCTCGATTGTTTTTGTATCAATTTCCGCAGTCGTATTCATATCGCGCATTCCCCTCATTCAACGATCAGTTTTCCCACCATCATGGAATGCCCGACTCCGCAGAACTCGTTGCACACAATGGTGAAGGTTCCGGTGGAGGTCGGGGTGATCGTCAAAACGTGATCGTATCCCGGAAGAACCTGAAAATTCATATTCATCGGCAGCAACGACATCCCGTGCTGCAAATCGAGCGAGGAAACGTGCAGACGGTAAGTCTCTCCTTGTCTCAATTTCAGAACCGGATACCAGCTCCACATCCGCGCCAGCAGATAGGCCTCGCCTCCCGGCGGCGGCTCAACCACGGGCTGGCCGTCAAGTTCGCCCACCTGGTTGGCTTCCACAAAAGCCTCAACCCTTTCCTGGAAAGCGCGCGGCTCCACCTTGTAGGCTTCCCCGGTGCTGTTCTGTTTCCCAAAAAGATGCCAGTACGGCATCATCAGGAACATCACGAAGCACCAGGCCAGCGCGATCCCGATCCAAACGCGTTCGGCGCCTTTCGGCGCTTCAAACCAATCCTTTTTCGGCGGTTCCAGACTCATTGTATTTCCTCCTTTAAGGCAGCGGCGCGGGCGGCACCATTAACAGTTCGATCCAACCCCAAAGGGTGTAGGACAACAACGGAATCACCACGCCGAGCACCAGCAGTACCCAGGGGTTATCCATCAATCTCTGGATGATGTGTTTCTTTTCCGTCATGATCTGATGTTTTGATGTTTTGTTTTCAATGGGATCAAAAGAGTCATTCCTTACCGGCTTTCCGCCGGCGGCCGGCAAACGGAAGCGCACCCAACAGGATGAAGAAGAGAATGCCGCCCGCGACGGCGATCAATCCGCCCAGTCCCATCATGGCGACTCCCACGTATTCCCCTGCCGAATACAGGTGCTGCTCGGCGCCGTACTCCTTACGCCCCAATCCATGGGCTCCTCCCACCGCGAACCCCAGGGCGAAAAGGAGTTGCCCGCCTCCAAAGAGAAGGAGTTGCCAGGGCGCGAATCGCCGCAACAAAGCGGCTCCCGCCGGCGAGGCCCGCCATTCCGCGACCAGGAACATGGCGGCCATGAACGCCACCGTCACCGCCCCAGTGGAGGCATGGTAGTGTGCGGGAATCATGGTGGTGGACCCTCGGATCAGTGCGCCGAGAATGAATCCGGTCACTGTCATGACCAGGCTCAGCAGGAGAGCCACGGTCCGAAAGTCCGTCCAGAAGCGGGTTGAGCCCGCGCGTTGACGCCAGCCGCGAAACAGTCCGACCGAGCATATAACGATAAAAACCGTCGCCACCGGGAAGATGCCAAACTGCATCAACCGGGTGAACCCGATGTTGTAGATCGGTGTCGCCGTGCCCTGCAGGGTCAGCAGCGGGCCGGCCAAATGAGGCGCGGCCAATAAAACGAACAACCCACCGGCAACCCGGCGGGATACCATTCGCCGTCCGGTCAGTGACGACCCCAGGAGCAGCCAGACCGCCACCATGGCGGCCACATTGGCCACCTGCAGGACATGACCTCCGCCCCAGGCCACCAACTCGTAGTAGACCGCGGGATTCAAATCCGAAGGCGTCGCCGCCCAGGCGGCCAGAAAGGTGGTCAGGGCAACCAAAAACAACACCGCCGCCGTCAATACCCCGGGCACACATTCGGACGGCAACTGGAAGGCCGCCTCGCCCCGCGGCGCCCGCTCATCCGCCGCGGTGTCCGGAACGGCACGGCGCATCATCCCCCCTAGGTAGTGGGTGGCGACCCCGACAAAAAAAGCGATCAAGCCACCGATGAACAGCGGGTGATCTATAAAGGGAATGTAGTTCGACAGCACCGGCGCGCTCCCGGGAACAAAGGCCGACAACGCCATGGCGCCGGCTCCGCCGATCGCCACCCAGGCCGCCAGAGGAAACCCGGGCTTCACGCCCGGAAGCATGGCAAACAGGGCTGCGGCAAAGGCACTGAACCAAACGAGCAGGGACAGGTTGACATGCACCGCCAGGCAGCGCCGAAAAAAGTCGGGGTCCACAAAGAATCCGGAAAAAACCGGTATGCGCCCCACTACCAGCAACAACGCAAAAAGGCCCGACACCAGCAGACTGCCCACCGCGAGCCAAAGCCAAACCGCCGGCGAACCGGATACCGGTCGATCAGCGGCAACCGGCCCGCGACTCGCCCGCACATCCGTGAATTCCGCCCCAAAACGGGACGGTCCCCCCACCGTCATAAACTCTGCCCGCAGCAACTTCATCTGGTCGGCGAGTATACGCCGCCGACCCGAAAGCAAATTGATTTAGGTCAAATTCGCCCCGACTTCGCCCGCATCCGGCGATAAAACCGAACCCCAAGGCGAACTGCGGCGGCAAGAATATTTGATATCACTGGGATCATGGATTGCCATTCGGGATTGGACTCACACGGAGGCACGGAGACACGGAGAAATCAGCCGGACCAACCTCCGTGAGCTCTCACCGGCCTGAGCCCGTCGAGGGCGTGACTCCGTGTGACAATCTGCCCAGTTCAGCAAATCCGGCGATTGAAAGCCGGACTATCTTCACTCGTTCCTCCAGAACCAGAATCCGATTGATACCTGGACGTCTCTTCGATGGGAGAAAACCACCCGTCGTCCCTAACCTTTGCATTGCATCCATTCCCGCCGCACGCCAATCTTAAAACAGATTCCTATAGCCGCACCGATTACCTTCATCGCGGCGAAACAAGATCAACATCCCTGAACAATGATCCGTTTATTCGCGACTCCCAACGGCCTGCTGATCGAAAGGCACGGCCGCTTTCAACGACCGGCCGAGCCGGTGGATTTCGACGCCGTGTTCCGCGCCGACGACCCGGCGGCTTTTGTCGAACACCTCGCCGACGCGGCTACCGAGGTCGGCGCTCCCGATGCCTCACTCTTGCGGGCACCGCTTGGCAGCCAGGAAGTGTGGGCGGCGGGCGTCACCTACCTGCGCAGCAAAGACGCGCGCCGCGAGGAATCGGAAGATGCCGGGGGCGGGGATTTTTACGACAAGGTCTACGCCGCCGACCGCCCGGAACTGTTCTTCAAAGCCTCGCCGCACCGGGTTGCCGGTCCGGGCGAAGACGTACGCATACGCGCGGATTCGCATTGGAACGTGCCCGAGCCCGAGCTCACCCTGGCGATCAATCATCAGGGGAAAATATTCGGCTACACGATCGGCAACGACATGAGTTCGCGCGACATAGAGGGCGCCAATCCGCTCTACCTCCCGCAAGCCAAGGTTTACGATCGTAGCGCCGGCCTCGGTCCGTGTCTGGCGGTGATGCCGCCTCCCCCGCCGGAGACGCTGATCCAAATCGAGATTCGGCGGGGCGCGGACACGGTTTTCAACGGCCAAACGGAAATCGCCCAGATCAAACGTTCACTGCCGTCCCTGGCCGAATGGCTGTTTCGTGAGGACCGTTTTCCGGCCGGGTGTTACCTGATGACGGGTACGGGAATCGTTCCGCCCGACCGATTCACCCTGCGCGCCGGGGACGAAATCCACATCACCATCGACCCCATCGGAACGTTGGTGAACCGGGTCCGCTAACTCCGCCTTCCAACCGGCCGGGACGAACCCGCCCGGCCGTAATTCTTGACCGTAGCACCCATGTCCCAGTCCGACCGTATTCTCGATTCCCACGACGCGAGCATCTATGAAATCCGCACCACCGCCCCGGGACCTTCCGGCAGCCTGCCGGTGCAACCGGATGAGTTGCGGGAAATGTCGAGCGGGGATTTGTTCGGCTGGACCCAGAACGTCGGCATGGGCTGGGACCCAAAAAAACTGCTGGGAAAACAGTTTCTTATTCTCAGCACCCACGGCGGATTGCGCGCGCCCGACGGAACTCCGGTCGCTCTCGGCTTCCACACCGGCCACTGGGAGGTGAATTTGCTGGTGGAGGAAGCGGCCCGCACGATCGGCGACGAAGGCGGGCTACCGTTCGCCGCGTATGTCAGCGATCCGTGCGACGGCCGCACCAATGGAACCGCCGGAATGCTCGACAGCCTGCCCTACCGCAACGACGCCGCTACCGTATTGAGGCGACTGATACGCTCACTACCCACAGGGCGCGGGGTGCTGGGTGTGGCCACGTGCGACAAGGGCCTGCCGGCCATGCTCATGGCGCTCGCCGGTTCACCGGACCTCCCCAGTGTGCTGGCGCCGGGAGGCGTCACTCTGCTCGCGGAAGAGGCCGAAGACACGGCAAAAGTTCAGACACTGTCCACCCGTTTCGCCCGCGACGAAATCACTCTGGAATACGCCGCCGACATGGGATGCCGCGCTTGCGGATCCCCGGGAGGCGGCTGCCAGTTTCTCGGCACCGCCGCCAGCAGCCAGGTCGTTGCCGAAGCCCTCGGACTGGCCCTGCCCCACAGTGCGCTAAGTCCGTCGGGTGCTCCTATTTGGCGCGATATGGCCCGACGGTCGGCTCTGGCCTTGATGGCCCTGGAAAAAAGCGGGCATACCACACGCAAATTGCTCAGCGAGGAATCCCTGCACAACGCGATGGTGCTGCACGCCGCTTTCGGAGGCTCCACCAACCTCGTTCTTCACGTGCCCGCCTTCGCCCATGCCGCGGGACTGCCGCGCCCCTCGGTCGACGATTGGGAGCGTATCAACCGGCAGGTGCCGCGTCTGGTGGACGCGCTTCCCAACGGCCCCCGCCACTTCGCCACCGTTCAGGTTTTTCTGGCCGGAGGCGTACCCGAGGTGATGCTCCATCTGCGTCAACTCGGTTTGCTCAAACTCGGTGCCCAAACGGTCACCGGGCAGACCGTCGGCGAAAACCTGGAGTGGTGGGAAAGTTCCGAAAGGCGTCAACGCCTCCGAAAGAAGCTGCGGGATCTCGACGGCATCGATGCCGACGAAGTCATTCTCTCCCCGCCCCGCGCGCACGCCGCCGGACTGACCAGCACGGTGACGTTTTTGCGCGGCAACCTCGCGCCGGAAGGGGCGCTGGTCAAGAGCACGGCCATCGCTCCGGAAGTAATCGACGAAAACGGTCTCTTCCACCACGTTGGCCCCGCTCGCGTATTCACCCGCGAGGCCGCCGCTATTAGCGCGATCAAAAACGGAACCGTGCAACCGGGCGACGTTGTGGTGCTGATCGGCATTGGCCCTGCCATCGGCATGCCCGAGACTTACCAGATCACCTCCGCGCTGAAATACATGAAGGGCGGCGAACGGGTCGCCCTGATCACCGACGGCCGGTTCTCCGGCGTATCCACGGGCGCCTGCGTCGGACATGTCAGTCCCGAAGCCTGGGCCGGCGGTCCCGTCGGGAAGCTCCGCGACGGCGACACCGTTCAAGTGCGCATCGACTCCCGCGGACTCGAAGGAAGCATTGATGTGCAGGGGATCGACGAAGCGGAATTCGGAGCGCGGGACCTTCACCCGGATCTGGCCATCGACGCCCGGGTTCCCGTCGACACCCGCCTCTGGTCCGCCCTGCAAAACGCCAGCGGCGGCCCCTGGGCGGGCTGCGTATTCGATGCCGATCGCATCGCACGCCTGCTGGCGCTCGGACTCGAAACCGAACGCAACCGCGCCAGTAATCCCGGCAATTCGATCTTCCGGTAAAGATCCCGCAGGCCGACCCAACCGGCGTACAGCAGCCGGGATACGAGATCAAGGGAAGGCTTGTGCCTAAGGCCCGGTGCGGCTTAGGTAAAGGATTTCCGCCGCGTCCATGAAAATTTCCTTCGATCGAAAAACCGTTGCGCTTTCGATTGGCGAATTCGCCGGCTTCACCACCGCGCCGGAGGCCGGCGGCGACGGACGCGGCGGCGGGCTGTGGCGGGCGCGGGTGGGCACCGCCTGGCACGATCAGCTGCGGGCGCAGTCGGAAGAGGCGATACCCGGAGCGCGGTTCGAGATGCCGATTGCCGGTCGTTGGCCGCACCGGGACTGGATCGTCGAACTGCAGGGCCGCGCGGACCAGGTGTTGCCGGAGGGTGACGGGTTTTTGCTGCGGGAAGTCAAAACGGTCTCCACCTCGCTGCCGGCCTCCGAGGACGAACTGCGCCATCTCTACCCCGCCTATTTCCGGCAACTCGCGACCTACCGCGCTCTGTTTCCCTTCACCGAGGCCGGTCGCGAAGCGGACGGAAAACCTCCCGGTGCCGAACTCTTCTTCCTGGAAATCGAAACCGGGCTGACCCAACGGGTACCATTGGGCGCCAATGACGACGCGGCCTTTCAGGCCCAGGTCGAACGCCTGGTCGATTTTCTGCAATTGCGTTCGCAACACTTGCAACGCCTGCGCCACCTTTCCCCGGCGACCCCTTTCTCCGAACCCCGTCCCGGCCAGGAGGAGATTTCGCAACATCTGGCCGAAGCGGCTGCTTCGCACTCCGTCCTGCTGTTCCAGGCGCCCACCGGATTCGGGAAAACCGGTTACCTCCTGGAGTTGGCGCTCAACCAACTGCGTACCGGTCTGGTCACCCGGATTGTCTACCTGACCGGAAAATCCACCGGCCAGTTGCAGGTGCTGCATCAGCTTCGCGCCATGCTCCCCGAAGACGCCCCGATCTCCGCCGCCCAGGTGCGCAACAAGCGCGACCATTGCATCAACGACGTTTTCCATTGCTTCCGCGAAAGCTGCGCCTACCTGGACGACCTGGAAAATCGCTGGAGTCGTAGCGAGTTGGGCGCCCGCGCCCTTTCCGAAAGGCGGGACTACGCTCTGGAAACGCTGCGCGAGGACGGCCGGCGGGCGGGAATCTGTCCCTACGAAATCACCCGGGCGACCCTGCCGGCCGCCGATATCTGGATCGGTGACTACAACTACGTGTTTTCGCCGTCGAACCGATCCTTCTTTTACGAACGTCCCGGTTTCGACCCGTCACAGACCATCCTCATCGTCGACGAGGCCCACAACCTCCCTTCGCGCGCGGCCGACAACTATTCGACACGATTCACAGTGGAAGCCGCCCGCGACGTGCTGACCGAGTTCACCTTTCAAGCGGTGCCGCCAGCGGTGAAACGGGCCTGGGAGTGGTTCGTTGAACGCATGGCTGCTCTGCGGCCCTGCGAGCGTTGCGATCCGGAGACCGAAGACCATCTCGCGGAGGCCGTGCGAACTCTGGCGGAGCAGGTTCAGATCACACCGCCCGATTACGCCGCCCTCAGTCCGGAAACCTTACAGCGCCTTGATGAGGCCGCCGCGCTGCAACATTTCATGGAGAATCCGGATATCGAAAAACTGCTCTGGGTACCGCGTCCCGGACAAATCGAAGCCACCTGTCTGGACGCCTCCAAACCGCTGGGAAAAACCCTGTCGGAGTTTAGGACGGTCGCCCTGGCCTCGGCCACCTTCGGCCCCGAAGACCTGTTTCTGCGCCAGTGCGGGGTGAACCCGGATTCGGGAAGCGCGCGCCTGGTCGGCGCCGCGGCTCCCTGGCGGGCGGGCGCCTACGATCTCGCCATCGACCTCCGTGCGGACACCCGGTACCGTCAACGTGAAAGGTCGACCGGGGTCATGGCCGAAACCATCGCTCGCGTTCACGCCCGCGCCCAGGGACCGGTCGTCGTCTTTTTTCCCTCCTATCGCTACGCCCGCGATTTGAAGGACGCCGTGGAAGACCGGTTTCCGGAGATCCGGGTGGCACTGCAGGAGCGCCGGGAAAGCCTGGCGGAACAGACCGCGTTCATCGAAGAATCATTGCTGCTCTCCGACGCCCTCTTTCTCATCCTCGGCAGCAGCTACACCGAAAGCATCGACCTGCTCGGAGGACGGGTGAAGTACGCCCTCATCGCCGGACCGGCGCTGCCGGAAGTCAACCCGGTGCAAAACGCCCGCATGGAAGCCGCCGGCGCCGACCACCGCGACCAACGCTTTCGCGAAGTCTATCAGATTCCCGGCATGCGCAAAGTGAACCAGGCCATCGGCCGACTGGCGCGGGCGCCGGGTCACCGCGCGCGCATCCTGCTCCAATGCCGGCGTTTCGCCGAGCCATCCTACCTCGATTTGCTTCCTCCCGACCTCCCCCGCCCCACGCTCGTCGCCACCGGCGCCGATCTGGAAGACTGGCTCGACAACCCGTCCGGCAAATAAAGGTTTGGGGTGCTCACGTTGGGGTCAGCCCTTAAAATAATACTTAATGATCCCTTCATGTCGCTTGCAGCCTCTCTCTTCGTTTTCGCTCCAGATTCCGCTCGGTCCTTCCGGCCATGTTACGCAACCGGGCATCTTCGGCGAGCCAATCCTCGTAGCGCTTGACCTGAGAGCTCACCGCCGCACCGGACCCCATCCCCAGTAACCCGGCAACCTCGCGTTGAGTCAGGCCCGCGTATTTCAAAAGTTCAGCTCTTTCTTGAGTTTATTTTCCGTCAGGACTTTACCCTGATTGAGAATTTAGCAGCTTGTAGGCCGAAAGATCGCGAGGTAGTTTCATCAAGCCCTCAGCACCACGAATTTATCTCGACCTCTGAACGCGATCTTCCACATTACCCCTATGGTCATAAAACCCAGAATCCGTGGCTTTGTCTGCATTACCGCCCATCCCGAGGGTTGTGCCGCCCATGTGCGCGAACAGATCGATTACGTGAAAAAACAGGGCCCGATCGGGGAAGGCCCGAAAAAGGTTTTGGTCATCGGAGCATCCACTGGATACGGGCTGGCCTCGCGCATTGCGGCGGCATTCGGTTCGGGCGCATCAACCTTGGGTGTTTTCTTCGAGCGCCCCTCGGAACGCGGCCGCCCGGCCAGTGCCGGCTGGTACAACACCGCCGCCTTCGAAGACGCCGCCCGGGCCGAGGGCCTTTATGCGGCCAGCATCAACGGCGACGCTTTTTCAGACGAAATTAAAACCCAAGCCGTGGAACGGATCAAAAAGGATCTCGGCAAGGTGGATCTGGTAGTCTACAGCCTGGCTTCCCCTCGGAGAACCCATCCGAAAACCGGCGAAACCTTCAGATCCGTGCTCAAACCCATCGGACAATCCTTCCGCAACAAATCGGTGGATGCGGAAAAGGAGGAAGTGACGGAAGTCGAAATGGTTCCGGCCACCGACGAGGAAATTCGTGATACCGTGACCGTTATGGGCGGAGAGGACTGGGAGATGTGGATTGACGCGCTGGAAGAGGGAGGCGTTCTCGCGCCCGGCGCCACGACCGTCGCCTACTCCTACATCGGCCCGGATGTCACCTGGCCGATTTATCGCAACGGCACAATTGGTCAGGCCAAGGAGGATCTGGAAAAAACCGCCGCACGTCTGGATGCCCGTCTCAAGGTCGACCGAGGCCGCGCCTTTGTGGCGGTGAACAAGGCGGTGGTCACCCAGGCCAGCTCCGCCATCCCGGTGGTGCCGCTTTATATTTCCATCCTATTCAGGGTGATGAAGGCGAAAGGATTGCACGAAGGCTGTATCGAACAAATGTATCGTCTGCTGGCGGAACAGATGTACAACGGACGCGCCTTGAATTACGACCCCGAGGGGCGGGTTCGCATCGACGATCTGGAAATGCGCGAGGATGTCCAGCAGGAGGTGGCTCGTCGCTGGCCGGAAGTGACGACCGAAAACCTTTCCGAGCTGGCCGACATTGCCGGATACAAAGAGGATTTCCTCAGGCTTTTCGGCTTTGCCATGCCGGGAGTCGACTACGAAGCCGATGTCGACCCGGAGGTTCCGCTCAAGCTTTAGAAAACGAAAAAAGGCGGCGCTTGGGCGCCGCCCTTTTCAGGCTTCAATGTCTGAGGCTTCAGGAGGAAATCTCAACCAGCTTCAGCTCAAAAGTCAGATCCTTTCCGGCCAGCGGATGGTTGGCGTCCAGGGTTACGTTTTCGTCGTCGATTTCCGCGATTCGTACCGGAACCGGCTGCCCTTCCTGTGTCGTGACCTGGAGCGGCTGGCCAACCTCGGGCTCCATTCCCTCGGGAAGTTGTGACCGGGACACCTTAAGCAGCATCTCGTCCCGGCGCGGCCCGTAAGCCTGATCGCTGGGAATGGTTTCGACCTTGGTTTCACCCTCTTTCATCCCGAGCACCGCTTCCTCGAATCCCGGGATCACTTTGTGTTCACCCACGGTAAACTCCAAAGGCCCCCGCTCGGTCGATTCATCGAAGACCGCACCGTCATCGAGGGTACCTTTATAGTGAACCTTGACCGTATCACCTTCCTTCACTGATTCCATTATCTTGTCCTTCCTGCGTTTTATTACTATTTCCGTCGTTTGGACGGTTCGTACGTGAAATGCCGGCTACCTTACCCGAGAGGGATATTCGATGCAAAAGGAAACCAATATTTGTTCGCTCGGCCCAAAGATGGATTCACTCAGCAGACGGTAATGTCGCCCCCGATTGTTCAATCCCACCGAATTATGCTAGATTCTTTCAAGCATGCCGGACCGTACAGCGCAGAATTGTTCCGATAAGCCGCGAATCCTGTTAGTAGACGACGATGCGGCCCTTCGCGGCTTGATGACCGTCCTTTTGTCCCAGTTGGACATGGAATTCCAGTGCGCCCGAAACGGAAAGGAAGCCATGGAGATATTGCATTCAGGCGAAAAAAAAACATTCCGGGCTCTGGTCACTGACATCCGAATGCCGGTGATGGGCGGGATCGAGCTGGGAAGACAGGTCCGTGAAGAGTTTCCCACGATGCCGATCCTCTACATCTCCGGTTATGCTCCGTCCATGAAGAAAGTGGAAGACGAATTGGACGAACATTCGGATTTCCTGATGAAGCCGTTCTCCTTCCCTTCGTTCGCTGAAAAGCTGCACACCCTGCTCGGTTTGGAACCTTTATCCACGCCGTCCCGTGACGGCCAGCCGGAATCGCCGGATCCATCATCGGCCGGAGACCCCGATCACGGCTCCGCGGGTTGACGCCTTCTCCTTCAGGAATTGAAAAAGCGGCTCCGCACCTGGTCGCAATCCCTCGCGATTTGCGCCCGGAGTTCCTCCACTCCTGAAAAACGGGTCTCAGGGCGAACAAAAAAATGCCACTCGACCTGAAGCCCGGCCCCGACATCGAACGGACACCTTTCCTCCAGCACATGTACCTCCAGCAACGGTCGATCAACGGAATCTTCCACCGTCGGTCTCACGCCAAAATTGGCCACCCCGCGAATCCATTCGGAGCCCGGCTGCTCCGGATCGCGCAAACGAACGCCATAGACCCCGTACCGGGGCCGAAGATCTCCGCTCCAGGGTAGGTTCAAAGTGGGGAACCCGATCGTGCGTCCCAGTGCGCGACCGGCGGTTACAACCCCTCGGGTAAAATAAGAACGCCCCAGAAGGCTGTTTGCCTCCTCGATCCTTCCCTCGGTCAAGGCCTCTCTGATGCGGCTGCTGCTGATCGCCTCCCCGTTGAATTGCAGGCGGGGCATACTGACCACGTTGACCCCCTCCCGGCGCGCCAGAGAGACCAGCAGGGAGACGTCACCGACCCGGCCGCGGCCGAACCGCCAGTTCTCACCCACATAAATTGAATCCAGGCCGGGCAGGCGCTCGCGCAAGTAGGGCAGAAACGCCTCGGCAGTCACTCCGGCAAAACTTTGGTTGAAGGGTTGCTCGATAACCAGATCAGCCCCGAGCTCAAGAAAAAGCGTCGCCTTGGACACCGGATCCATGATCTGCCGGGTCGGATCTTCCGGGCGAAAAAGGGCGCTGGGGTGCGGCCAGAAGGTAAGAACCCCGGCCATCGCGCGACGCGCTTTGGCGGAATGGACCGCCGCCTCGATCACGCTTTGATGTCCAAGGTGCACCCCGTCAAACATTCCGATCGCCAAATGGAGACGCCGGCCGCCCAAATCGACGTCGTCCATGGAAGTGACTGGAGACTGCCGATTCACAATGCCTGGGACGGGATTACCTGCCGCACCGGCAGAAGGATTCGAGAGATTTCCGATAAACTCATGGCCTCGACGGCCTCCAAAGGGGTGGCGTTGGAAAGGGAGAAATCCCCGGCCCGGGTTCGTCTGAGACGAGAAAGGTGTCCCCCGCATCCGATCCGGGCGCCAAAGTCGTGGGCCAAAGTCCGCACATAAAATCCTTTGGAGGCGGCGACACGGAAATCGATCTCCGGCAGACAAACACGCAATGCTTCAAGGCGGGAGACGCGAATAAACCGGGGTTCCCGCTCCACCTCCTTCCCCTTGCGCGCGAGCTTATACAGCGGCACTCCCTTCATCTTGATCGCGGAATGCATCGGAGGGGTCTGATATTGATCCCCCAGGAAAGAAGCCATGTGTTGCTGAATTTCCTCGTCGCTCAAGGGTGGCACCGGCGTCTCCACCATCACTTCACCTTCCGCGTCCTGGGTGTTGGTCGTGCGTCCGAGAAAAATGGTGCCTTCATACTCCTTGTCGACACTGATCAGGAATTGTGAGGCTTTGGTCGCCTTGCCCACCAGCACCACCAGCAACCCGGTGGCCATGGGATCCAATGTACCCGCATGGCCGATACGCTTGATCTTCAGTGTGCGGCGAAGACGCGCGACGACGTCGTGCGAGGTGCATCCCGCGGGTTTATCGATCAGGAGGATGCCCTCCAACTCTCTATTATCGGAGCTTCCCGTCACCATATTTCAGTTCTCCATCTCCACCGCGCGAAAATGCTCGCGCAGTTCCTCCAGAAAACGCGGGTAAAACGTTTCCATTGTCATTTCCACGGTAAACCCTGCGGCGCAAACGTGGCCCCCGCCGCCAAAACGGGCGGCGAGGTCATTGACCCGGAACCGCCCATCCTTGGCCCGAAGACTGCCTTTCACCTCGTTTCCGCGATCCTCGATAATCGCTCCGACATCAACGCCATGAATCGAACGGGCGTAATCAACCAATCCCTCCGTATCCTCCAAGCCCGCCCCGGTTGAATCGAATGCATCCCGGGGCAACACTCCGATACACGCCCGGTGATCGCACTCCATGCGCAGACTGGCCAGGTAAACCTGCAGCAGCTTCATCTTGCCCATGGACTCCTGCTCATACAAATGCGTACTGGCAAGCGCGGGATCGGCGCCCAGTTCAAGCAGTCGGCCGCAAATCTGAAAAACGCGCCGGGAGGTGGCCGGAAACCGGAATTGTCCGGTGTCGGTGGCGATCCCCACATAAAGGGCCTGCGCCGTCACCGGGTCGATAGGGTATTGGTTGTCGAAAAAAAAGCCTCCGAGAACCTCAGCGGTCGCTGCCGAACTGTCTTCGACAAAATTCTGGCGGGCAAAACGGGTGTTGGAAATATGGTGGTCGATATTCGCCTCGTATCCGGATACCGCGGACCTGACCGTTTCGCCGGGACGGTTGGGATCGGCACAGTCCACCGACACCGCCGTCCAATCCTCTCTCATCCAGGCACCCGGCTCCCGAAAGCGTTCCTCCCGCGTCACAAATTCCAGGCGGCGGGGCACGCAATCCTGATTCACGCAAAGCGCTTCCACCCCGACCTGACGCAGGACGCGGGCGAGCGCGACCTGGGAACCGACACAATCGCCATCCGGCCGGGCATGCCCGACCACCGCGACCCGCTTTCCGCGCAGGGATTCTACCCATTTCCCAAATTCGGGTGAAGCATGGGGATAAAACATGCCCGACTACCTTTCCTCTTCTTCTTCGACGCGGTCCATCAGATCAATAAGATCCATTCCCCGCTCGATCGAAGTGTCGTGAAGAAATTCGAGGTGAGGCAGGTATTTCAACACGACGCGTTTACTCAGCTGATGACGGATCTCGTCGCGCTTCCGGTCAAGCCAGGCCTGCGATTCCCGAACCCTGGCCTCATCGCCCAATACGGAAAAGAACACGCGGGCATGTCGCAGGTTGGGCGCCACCTCCACGTCGAAGATCGTAATATAGACCGCCTCGCCCCTAAAACGGGTGTGAAGGATGTCGCTGATCTCGCGCTTGATCAGTTCGTTGACTCTGACGCCTCGCTGGCTCATGTCGCCCTGGAATTCTACCGTTTAAAGAGTCGGACGTTTTTCCGTAACCTCGAAGCACTCGATGACATCGCCTTCTTCAAATCGACTCCATTTTTCGAGACCAATACCGCACTCCATACCGGCGCGGACATCGGTGACATCGTCTTTGAAGCGCTTGAGAGTAGCGATACGTGTTTCGGCCACGACCTCCCCTCCCCGGGTAACCCGGGCACGGGCATTGCGGGCCACCTTGCCCTCGGTGATAAGACATCCGGCGATAAAGCTCTTGGCCACCGGGAACACCTGGCGTACCTCGGCGGCGCCCAGCTTGCTTTCGATCAATTCCGGATCGAGCATGGTCGCCATGATCTCCTTCACTTGATCGACCAACTGGTAGATGATGCTGAACTGATAAATTGGCACCCCGGCGTGTTTCGCCGCCTTGTCCACTCCCGGTTCCATCTTCACATTAAACCCGATGATCGCGGCTTCGGCGGTGCCCGCCATGAGAACGTCCTTCCTGCTGATCGGCCCCACTCCGGCCTGAAGAATCTCCAAATCCACTTTATCGCTCTCGATGCCCAGCAACAGCCCCGTAACCGCCTCCAAAGACCCCTGCACGTCGCACCGCACCACGACACGAAACGTCTTTTTCCGGGCGCTTTCAATGGCGTCGAACAGGTTCTCCAAGGTCTGCGGTTGTGCGGTCCCGGCTTCCGGTTCGACCGGGCGACGCGCTTCCACCTGGGTCTCCTCGACCTGGCGGCGCGCCTCGCGTTCGTTTTTGACCTCCTTGAAGATCGAACCCACACCGGGCGCTTCGGTCCAACCGATGACACGCACGGGAGTTGACGGCGGAGCCGCTTTCACCGGTTTGCCTTCGTCATTGAACATGGCGCGAACCTTGGCATAGACGGGACCGCACACAACAACATCACCGGTCTTGAGAATCCCATGACGCACGATCACAGTGGCCGACGGCCCCCGTCCGACTTCAATTTCGGATTCTATGATGATACCTTCCGCCTTACGTTTGGGATTCGCCTTGAGCTCAAGAATCTCGGCCTGAAGCAGAATCATCTCCAGTAGATAATCGATCCCTTCGCCTTTGATCGCAGAAATCGGCGCCACGATGGTTTCGCCGCCCAGGTCTTCCGGCGGGATGCCCCTTTCCTGCATCTGACGTTTGACCCGGTCGAGATCGGCGCCCTTGGTGTCCATCTTGTTCACCGCCACAACGATCGGCACCGCGGAGGCCTGCGCGTGCTTTAAAGCTTCGTCGGTTTGCGGCTTGAAACCATCGTCCGCCGCCACAACCAGCACGGCGACATCCGTCACACCGGCGCCCCGCTCGCGCATCTTGTTGAATGCCGCGTGTCCCGGCGTATCCAAAAAGGTGATCTGTTGCCCCGAAGTCTCGATCTGATAGGCTCCGATATGCTGCGTAATGCCTCCCTCTTCGCCGCCGGCCACATTCTTTTTGCGGATATAATCCAGCAGGGTGGTTTTGCCGTGATCCACGTGACCGAGGATACAGACCACCGGAGGACGCGGCTCCATGAATTTGCTGTCGTCGACGTCCTCGACGTCGACCTCTTTGTGTTTTCCAGCCGGAGCGGTCGCCGCCTTGCGGTGTTTGACGTCGAGGAGGAATCCATGTTTGCCGGCCACGTCCTGAGCGACGTTTTCGTCGATCACCTGATTCATGGAGGCGAAAATATTCATCTCCATGAGCTCGGAAATCAGGCGGAAAGGCTTGATTCCCAACTGTTCGGCGAAGTCACGCACCACGATCGGCGGCTTGACGTGAATGATTTGAAGCTCGTCCTCAACTGAATCCTCCCCGGCCGGGGCGGTTTCGGCGGATTGCTCTCCTGTTTTGTCCTCCGAGGCCGGTGTGCCGGCGGAAGGTGGTGCCGGGGGCCGGACTCCGGGGAACCCGGGCGGCACGGACGGAGCGGCAAGCGGCTTTGGTCCGGCCGGTGGACGCGGTGCGGGCGGCGGTGGTTTCGCGACGGCGGGAGGAGTCGGCGGCGCGGGCGGACGCGCGGGAGCGGCGGGCGGCGTGACCGGCGTGGGAGCCGGACGCTGCACCTTCTGCTTACTCTCCTCTTTTTCCTGACGCTCGCGACGGATATCTTCGGCCGATTTGACAAACACCCCGGGCGGCAAACCGCCCGGCCGGGGAGAACTCGGCGGCGGCGCACTTTCGGTATTCTCCGCCTGCTCCTCGGACACCGCACTCGTTTCCGGTGTCGCCATGGTCTCCGGGGACCTCCGGGCTTCCGGAGTCTTTTCCGGAGATGCCGGCTCGGGAGTATCGCTCTTTTCCTCCGTCTGCTCGGCGGAGCCGGTCTGGAGCTCCTCGATTAAGGATTCGGCGGATATGTTGTCAATGGAACTGGATGGGCTGGTGACGTTGAAGCCCCGCTCGGTCAAGAGAGCAATCAATTCTTTATTCGCTACGCCGGTCTGTTTGGAAATTTGATGTATTCGTACGCTCATCAGTAACAATGCAATCTTTGCTCTTTGCGGAGTTCACGGAGACAATCACCCGTGGGGACCACGAGGAACGGTAGTTCCTAGTTGGCCGCATTCTCAGGGTTGAAGTAAGCGGAGACTTTCTGGAGAATATCCTCCGCTTCACCGGGCTCAAAACCGGCATCGACCAGATCTTCCTTCTCCACACCGACAAACGCTTCGGGACTGACAAAGCCCCGGGCCACCAGGCGTTCGGCCATTTCCGGCTCAATCCCCTGGATCTGATTGAGTCCCTCGGCGGCCAACCGTTTCTTGTCCTCGAAATCAAGTTTTTGTGATTTCTCCTTGGCCACGTCGAGCTTCCAACCCATGAGGCGGGAAGTGAGACGCGCGTTCTGGCCGCGACGGCCGATGGCGACCGCGAGGTCATCCTCGGACACCTCGAAGTAGATCTTACGACCCTTTTCGTCGATCGATATATTCTTGGGGACCGCCGGTTTCAGGGTTTCCATCAACATCTCGGTGGGATCCTTGTGGTACCGGACGATATCGATCTTCTCACCGGCCAACTCCCGCACAATACTCTTCACGCGAGCGCCGCGGGCACCCACGCAGGCGCCGACCGGATCGACTTTGGGATCGGAACTGGAAACCGCGATCTTCGTGCGGTAGCCGGGCTCGCGAGCCATCGCTTCGATCTTGACCGTGTTGTCCGCGATTTCGGTGACTTCCAGTGCGAAGAGCCGGCGGATGAAATTGGGATTGGCCCGCGACAGAATCAACTCCGGGCCGCGGTTGCTCGATTCGATCTTGAGCAGGAGGCAACGAATCCTTTCACCCGGGGAGTAATCCTCTCCAGGAACTCTTTCTTTGGGCGGCAAAATGGCTTCGGCGCGGCCGAGGTCGACAATCAGATCGCCGCGCTCCCGCCGCCGCACAACCCCTGATACAATGTTCCCCACACTGTCCTTGTAGTCGTCGTAGATGCGGTCCTTTTCGAACTGCCTCAGTCGCTGCATGATCGCCTGGCGGGCGGATTGAGCGGCAATTCTTCCGAGGTGGGACGGATCGACTTCCTTTTCCAGGACATCTCCCAGGGCGACGTCGGACTGAAGCGCCCGCGCCTTTTCGATGTGAATTTCCCGTTTCGGATCGCTCACGGAGTCAACCACCTGATACTGGGCGAAAGCTTTCAGCGCTCCGTTCCGGGGATTGATCTCCACACGAAGTTCCTGTCCGGCGTTAACCCCTTTCTGAGCCGCATTCTTTATGGCACTGGCGATCGCTGAGATCATGTCGTCACGACGGATCCCCTTCTCCTTCTCCATGTGTTCCAGTACTGAAAGTATTTCGCTGCTCATTAGTAAGTTGTAAAATAGCGTAGCCGCCGGGAATACCTCCCCGGACAGCAGTGTTAAACGGTCGAAGTTAGAGGTGGCGCAAAAAGGTGTCAAGACAGCATCTCCCGCGGATATAAAGGCCCGCCGCCCCCAAAGGCTCCGGCTTTCACAACGGTGAAACTCCGCCCGAATTCGGGCGCATAAAGCAGGCGGCAGATGCCGGTAATCGCTTAGTTCCGTCTATATCGCGCGGCTTTGCCGGGGTCAAACGCCACTATGACTTCGAAGCAGATCCGCACGACGGAGTCTCAATTCGGCGCCATCCGAACGACCGAATTCCCAGCAACGGCGAGAACCGTCAATTAAACGATTTCCCGCAACCGCAAGTGCTGCTGGCCTGCGGGTTTATGATCTCGAATCCCTTGCCGTGCAGACCGTCGTCGAAATGGATCCGCACATCCTTCAAGCGCTCGTAACTCTCGGGATCCAGAACGATGCCGACTCCGGCATCCTCCACCCGCACATCGTTATCCCGCGGAGCATCGAAAGACATGCCGTACTTGGATCCGGAACAGCCGCCCGACTCAACAAACAGCCGGACGAACTTGGATTCGTCGCCGAGTTCCCCTTTCATCGCCTTGAGTTTGGCGGCCGCCTCTTCGGAAAGTCGAATCATCGCTAAAACCTACCGCCGACCCACCGATTCTGTCAACCGTCGACCCCGACGAATCCCCAATCCACCTGGAAATTTCACTTTTAGGTGGATTGACGGCATTAATCATGCTACACCCTGTTTGACGGGCGTTCCCGGAATGGCTGAGATCCGACATATCTTCAACGAAGTACATTTCGAACTCGTCC
This sequence comes from Opitutia bacterium, assembly GCA_050506795.1. Taxonomy (GTDB): domain Bacteria; phylum Verrucomicrobiota; class Verrucomicrobiia; order Opitutales; family T3Sed10-336; genus SLOW01. The sequence goes on along the minus strand of JBJHCF010000048.1, from coordinate 10,432 downwards.
GGCGTATTGCCGAAGGCGGGATGGGAATCGTCTATGAAGCGCGCCAACGGGGCGCCAACCGCTTCGAGAAACGGGTCGCCGTGAAGCTGATCCGGGAGGAATACTCGGAGATCGAGGAGTTTCGCGAGAATTTCATTGGCGAAGCCCTTCTGGCGGCGGATTTGATTCACGCCAATATCGTCCAGATTTATCATCTGGGTGAAATCTCGGGACAATACTTCATGGTGATGGAGTTCGTGGACGGGCTTACGGTGGACGAACTCGTTCGCAAGCATGTGGAACTCCAGATGTCCATTCCCGTGGACATCGCGGTGTTCATTGCGGTCCGTGTCTGCCGCGGCCTGGCCTATGCCCACCGCAAGCGGCGCAAAGATCACCGTCCGCTCAACATCGTTCACCGCGACGTCAATCCGAAGAACGTCATCGTTTCTCCCAACGGCGAGGTGAAACTGACCGATTTCGGCATCGCAAAGGCGTTGGACCTCATGCACGATGGGGAAGGCCAGATCATTCCCGGCAAACCCGAATACACCTCCCCGGAGCAGGCCAACTACGAATGCACCGACGCCCGGGCGGACCTGTTTTCCCTCGGCGCGGTGCTCAGCGAGGTCCTCCTGGGGCACAACATCTTTCTCGCCGACGACCACCAGGCCACCTGGAACAACGTCCGCCACATGCCCACACCCCATTTCCCATCCCTCCGTTCCGACATCAACGGCCACCTCAATTCCATCCTGACCAAAGCTCTGGAAAAAAAACGTGACAATCGTTACACATCGGCACTGGAAATGCTGTACGACATGGAGCGTTTTCTCTACAACGAGGGTTTCGGGACGAGCAGCGAAAAGGTTGCCGGTTACCTGAATTCCTTTCTGGAACCGAACCTGATCAAATCTCAGGCGGCCCACCGGCTGATTTGATCCGGAAGATCGAGACTTTTTCACTTTTTCGAAAATAACGGCACTTTTATGGCCCAGGCGTGGCAAGGCTTACAGCAGGTACAAAAACAGTCGCAGCAGCAGATTCTGGCCCCTCAACTCCGCCAGTCCTTGAAAATTCTGCAAGTCCCGGCGCTGGACCTCCAAACCACCATTCGGGAGGAGATTCAAAACAATCCCCTGCTGGAGGAACTGCCGATGGTCTCCGAAAACCTCGAGGAGAGCGTGGCGCCGGTTGAAGCGGGAGACGGCACCGGCGAAGACCTGGGGGACAACGGCGAATTCGACTCCGATTTCGCGCTCTTGCATGAACTCGCCGAGGATGCTCGCGATCCCTATTACAACCGGTTGGCCCGCGGGCCTCACACCGCTGAAGATGCCGAAAGGAGGCAACACCTGTTCGATTCTCTGGTCAGCGAAACCTCCCTGCAGGAACACCTCATGGAGCAGGCCGTACTGGCCGACTGCACGGAGGACGATCTGGAAGCCATGCGCTACCTGATCGGCAGCCTGGACGACCGGGGCTTTCTGAATTCATCGCTCCAGGACCTGGCGGCCTTTTCCAATATTCCGCTGGACCGGCTGCAACGGGCCGCGGAACTTCTGAAAACCTTCGATCCACCCGGCATCGGTTGCCAAAACCTGCAGGAGTGTCTGCTCCATCAATTGAAGCTGCGGGGTGAGGAACATTCCCTGGCCGCCACCATCATCCGCGATCACTTCGACCTCCTGATGCGCCGCCGGATCCCCGAGATCTCCCGCAAGGTTTCCGCCGGAGTGGAGACCGTGCAGGACGCCATTCAGGTAATCGCGACACTCGACCCCGCCCCCGCCCGGCGTTTCAGCGAAGACACCAACCGGACCGTGGCGCCGGATGTGATCGTCCATCCGGATGGCGACGACTTCGTGGTGGAAATGAACAACGACTATATCCCGCAGGTACGCATCTCCAACACCTACAAGAACCTGATCGCCAGCGGCAATCTGACTCGCCAGGAAAAGGAATACATCCGGGAAAAGCTGCGTAACGGAAAATTTCTGATCAGTTCCATCGAACAACGCCAGCAAACCATCGAACGAATCGCGCGGGAGATCGTGACGGTGCAAAAGGACTTTTTCCGCGAGGGCGTCTCCCGATTGAAACCCCTCACCATGACCGAGATCGCCAAAGCGGTCGGCGTGCACGAAACCACCGTCAGCCGGGCCATCGCCAACAAGTACGTCAAAACTCCGCACGGCACGTTCGAATTCAAGTACTTCTTTACCCCCGGCTACAAGTCGGACGACGGCAGCGAGGTTTCCAACAAAAGCATCAAGGAAATCATCGCACACCTCATTGAAGAGGAATCCCCGCGCAAACCGCTCAGCGATCAGGAAATCTCCAACATCTTGAAAGAGCGCAATATCAACGTCGCCCGCCGAACCGTCGCCAAATACCGTGAAAGCGTCGGCATCCTTCCCGCCAAACTCCGCCGCCGCTTCTAGAAGCTATCCCGATACCCGACTCCGGGCCGGGACAGCGGCGGCGCCGGCCCGGCTCATCCCGCATGCGATCAGGAGAGTAACAAACGAAGCGCCCCGGCGGCGGTAAAAAACAGGGCGAGGTTTTCAAAAGCCGACTGCGAAATCCGCCCGATTATTATCCGGCCCAGGGCCGCACCGGCCAGCACGGCGGGCAGGAGATACAGGTTCAGTTCCAAGGAATCGAAATTGATGATTCCCAGATTTACCCCGAATGGAACCTTGAACAGGTTCAAGCAGAGGAAAAACACCGCGCCGGTTCCCAGAAACTCCTTTTTCGGCAGTTTCATAGACAAGAGGTAAAGAATCATGATGGGGCCGGCCGCATTGGAGACCATGGTGGTGAAGCCGGCCAACGCGCCCATGAATCCGGGATACCAGGCCGGTAGCCGGCGGGGGTCCGGTTCCGGTTCGACCCCGCTTGACGCGCGGTAACGGCGCCACAGCTGATAGGAGCAAAGCCCCAGCAGGATCACCCCGATAATTCGGGCAATCGTCACATCTCCGGCCTGCTCCATCGTCAGGTAACCCGCCACCACCCCGACGGCCGCGAGGGGAAACAGCCGGAACAAATGCACCCAGCGGGCGTGCCTCCGGTAGAGCAGCAAGGCGACGACATCGCCGCAGATCAACAGGGGCAACACCACCCCGACCGATTGTTTGGCCGGCAGAACCAGGGCGAACAGGGCGACAAAAAGGATGCTCACTCCGGCGATGCCCGTCTTGGACAAACCGATAAGCCCGGCTCCAAAAACCAGTGCGCCCCACTGCCACAATGCCATGTCGTCCATGTAAAAAAGACCCCGATTCTTCCCCGACGTCCGGAGAGGTCAAGCGGCGACTGGACCGAACGGCCGCCGCAGCCAAACTTTGACAGATCGCCACCGCATGACTTCATTGACGAAGTACTCGTCATGTCCACCACCGCCACAACCGTCCAATCCTCCCTCAAAGCCGGAGAGCTAGCCCGCTACAGCCGGCATATCGTCCTGCCCGAAGTCGGCCGGGAAGGCCAGGAGCGGCTGAGGGGGTCGAAAGTCCTGATCGTCGGCGCCGGAGGGCTCGGCAGTCCGGCCGCTCTCTACCTGACGGCGGCCGGTGTGGGCGAGCTCGGACTGGTCGATTTCGATCGGGTGGAGGAACATAACCTGCAACGCCAGATCCTGCATGGCACCGCCGAAATCGGCACGCCCAAGGTGGAGTCGGCCCGCCGCCGCCTTTCCGACCTCAACCCGCACGTTCACGTGCGGTCACACGGTGAGGGCGTTTCCGCGGAAAACAGCGCCAACCTCTTTTCCCAATACGATTTGATCGTCGACGGTTCCGACAACTTCCCCACCCGCTACCTCAACAACGACAGCGCCTTTTTCGCCGCGAAACCCCTGGTATACGGCAGCATCTTTCGCTTTGAGGGCCAGGTCTCGGTCTTTCATTCTGCTCACGGCTCCCCCTGCTACCGCTGCCTGTTTCCCAACCCCCCGGAACCAGGCAGGATTCCCAACTGCGCCGAAGCCGGGGTTTTCGGGGCACTGCCGGGAGTGATTGGCAGCATGCAGGCGATGGAAGCCATCAAGTTTCTGCTGGGAATCGGCAACCCCCTGCTCGGACGTCTTTTCGTCTTTGAGGCACTGGGGATGAACAGCAGGGTCATCAATCTGAAAAAAGACCCCTCCTGCCCGCTCTGCGGCGACGATCCCCGCATCACCGATATTCGAGCGGAGCGCTATAATTTCACCTGTTCCGCTGAAGAGGCAGCCGGGCAAACACCGTCCGACGCGTCAGCCGTTCCCCTGGAACTCTCGGTGGAGGAAGCACGGGAACGTCTGCGGCAGGCGCCCGAAAACCTCTTTGTTTTGGACGTGCGCGAACCCTACGAAACCGACATCTGTCGCCTTCCGGGCGCTATTCCTATCCCGATGGGACAAATTTCCGCCCGGACCACCGCGCTCCCCGGAGACAAACCGATCCTGGTTTACTGCCATCACGGCATGCGGAGTCTGCACGTTGTCAAATTCCTGCGGGACCGCGGGTTCCCCCATGCCTGCAACCTGCAGGGCGGCATCGATGCCTGGGCTCGCAAATGTGATCCGACAATGCCGCGGTATTAATTTTCTTTACCCGCTGGGGCAAAACGTTAAAGGTTTCGTAAATACGTCAACTCACCCGTGATTGAGCTTATTTTCGTTGTGACGAATCGCCCGACGGCGCTATAGAACCAGTTTTTAACAATACTTTTTCCCTTTATCATGATGAATGCTACCAAATTGAAACTCGGCCTCTCCGCATTGTTCGCCAGCCTACTCCTTGCCGGTTGCGACCTGCGCATCACCAACCTGACTCCGGAAACGGTAAACGAAAACCCTTCCGGCCATTACGACATTTCGGTTTTGATCGAGCCGACCGGCAGCAGGGTGGTCGAGGGCAGCATCCGCGCCTACATCGTCATCGACGGACAAATCTTCCCCATGTCCCCCAGCGCCACCACTCCAAACGTCTTTGAATACGAGTATCGTCTTCCGGCCAACCGCCGCGAAGCCAGATATTATTTCCAGGTGGATTATCAATTGGAGAAGAACCAAGTGACCACCGAACGCCAGGAAATCACCGATGTTCAACACATGCGATTGACCGATCGCTACGCGCTTTCGCTCGACGTCGAGCGCGCTCCGGCGGGAAGCCGGGTCGGGTTGGTCGGCCGCGGATTCAGCCGCAACGACCGCGTCATTGTCGGTGGTGAGGAAGCGGAAACCATATTCCACTCCTCCAATTCTCTCGAATTCTTCGTTCCCTCCCTGCCCCACAGCCGGAATTACAACGTCCAGCTGGTCGATGCCGAGGGCACCATGAACGTTGGGTCGCTGCGAATCGACGCCGGCACCATTCGGGTTTCGCCGGACCAGGTTTCCTTCACCACCGGCGACCGTACCACCTTGGTGTTCACCATTCCAACCGAAGCGCCTCCGGGCGGCCTCTACATCGACGTGCTCACGGACATCCCCGAAAGCATCGTTATGCCGGAGGTCATCATCCCGGGCGGGTCCCGCTCGGTGAATGTTTCCGTGGAAGCCAGCCGGCCCGGACGTGGTTCCCTCTTCATTCAGAAACCCGGCTACGACGAAGTTCGCATTCCGGTGACCGTCACCGGCCGCTAAGCCGAATTAATCCGCCTTTTGCAAAGCCCTCCGAAGCGATTCGGAGGGCTTTTTTGTCCGCGCAAGGATTCACCGCACGAACGTACCGGTGTGCCTGCCTCGCGGGACGTGACCCCCGGGACAACAAAAGTCCCGCTTATCTCCGCCATTCATGAAGTTTTTATTCGACCTTCGGGACTGGCAGGACCGGGAATTGCGGATACAATTCCCCACACTTCTATTATAAATTCCACCGTAAAATCAGCCATGAAAGCACCATCCCTCCTTTCGCCCATTCGCACCCTTCTGATCCTGCCGACGGTTCTGGTTCTGATGATCGGCGGCGCCACCGCCTTCGGTGCCGAAAGCTCCCACAAACCTCTCGCCGGCAAACATGTCCTGTTTCTTGTGGCCGACCGTTTCCAGGATGCAGAGACGTTTTTCCCCATGGGCTACCTGGCCGCGCAAGGCGCTTCGATCACGGTCGCCGGGCTCGCTCCGGGAACGGTGGGGGCCTACAACAGCGACGCCACCATCGAGGTGGAAACGACGGTTGCCGAGTTGCAGATCGACTCCTTCGATGCCTTGGTCATTCCTGGCGGCGGCTCCCCCGGAAACCTGCGTCAGGACGAGGATCTGGTCCGCTTTACAGCGGCCTTCTTTAAAACCGGCCGGCCGGTGGCCGCAATCTGCCACGGCCCGCAGCTCCTGGTGACCGCCGGGGTTATGGAGGGGCTGGAAGCCACCTGCTTCAGCGGAATGAGCCGCGAGTTGGAAGAGGCCGGCGCCCGTTACATCGACCAGCCTTTGGTCCGTGACGGCAATCTGATCACCTCACGCCTGCCCGAAGACCTCGCGCCCTTCTCCCGGGCCATCGCCGAGGCGATGACCGAAGGCGGGTAATCCCGATTTTTCCGGCGGGTACTGAAGCCGCCTGCAATCCGGTTTCCGATCCTACAGGTTCGCTCTCACCAGAGCTCTTCCTGCCGGGGTGTACCACTCTGATCGTTCTCCAGGAACTCGGCGTAGCGTTTCAGCCATTCGTCGATTTTTCGGGTGTAGTATTCCGGGTCGTAGGGGGCTGTTTTCGGGTCATAGGATTCGACCGGACGGGCGCGTTGCCAATCGGGTTGTCGTTTCTTTTCTCCCGGGACGATGTAATAGGTCACCCGGTCACCGGAACGCGGTACCTTTTCCATCCGCAACGCCGCCTCCATCGAAGCGCGCCGGGGCTTGCGTTTGGCGCCTTCCAGCGCCTTCTGATAGGTTTCGGGATTCTGACTGAGAACTTCCGAGCGGGAGATTTCCTCAATGGCGGCTTCTCCGGCCTGGATACGTTGACGGTAGGACTCCGCTTTGGTTGTGGGCGACTCGGCCTCAACTCCAAGCAGATAACGGATCAAGGTGTCGGTGAGGTCCTTGAGGTAAGGTTCGATCCCCCGCGACCGGAGAGCCGACCCGCGAATGGTGATTTTGCTCCCATCGTAAAGCGCGTAGTTCTTGGACTTGTAGCACAACATGGACTCGAAAGCGCCGTCGAATTCCAGGTCGATTCCCTCCGGCAGCACCGGTTGGACGGCCTCCAACAGAGTATCGGGGTGGTCGAAGTGTTCCGGCGACGCCAGGTAAATGCCATCCGTGTCCGCCTCCAGCACGGTGCATCCGAGTTCCTGAAACCGTTCAATCAAACGCTGCAGGAGTTCCCGCCCGCGCGCGGTGACCTCCGCCGCGAGGTCGCCATCGGCAAAGCGCGCGTTGCCGAATCCGAGGTAGCCATAGAATGAGTTGATAATGATCTTGTAGGCCGCCTGCCGCGCGGAGTACTCGCGCCGGCGCTCCTCCGAGGGCTCCTCGCGGGCGAGAGTCTTGTATTTCAACCGGTACTCCTTCAACTGCCGCAACAAGGGAATAAACACCCCCAAAGAATCGGCCGCGGGATTCCGGTCCATGGCAAGAAGCAGGCTGGGATACAGCGAGGCCACATCGAAATGCAACACCTGCCGGAAGACCCCCGACTCAAAACTGCGGGTAAATCCTCCTTCGTAACTTTGGACCTCCGCGCCTTCCGGCAAAGCCTCCCCGGCATGGAAGTATTCCTCCATCAACAGCAAATCAATCTTCCAGCTGGACCCGCGCAGCACAATCTCCTGCAGGGTCATGGGGAAATTGCCCGCCTGCGCGAAATAGGTGGGCAGCAGCAGATCGGCAATGCCCGCGGTTTCCCGCAAGTCGTCCTTCAGGTACCGCCGAAACCTTTCCCGGTCCTCGATAAACATCCGGGCGATCTGACTTCCTTCGATGTAGGTGCGCTCGGCGCCCCCTTCGGACGTGATTCCCAGATGCACCGCCACATCCTTCAACCCGTAACCCGGCAAGTCGCGGGTGGTGACGTCGTAGAGCAGGACCATGAGGTAGGTATCGATTACGGTACGACCGGGGATATCGCAGCGTGGAAAATCGATCCAACGCTCGGCGGCCTTCAACCGGCTGGCCCGGAAAACCGCCTCCTGTCCGAAACGCCCCCAGGCGCAGGGAAGTTTGTGACGCTTGCATCGCAAACGCAGGTAATCCAGATCGAACTTAAAAAGGTTGTGCCCCTCCAGGGTATCCGGATCGGCCTCCCGGAGAAAATCGGCAAAGGCCGCAAGCAACTTCTTTTCCGCTTCGTCACTATCGCTTTCGAGTTCCAGGAACCGGGTTTGGTCATCCAGGCGCAATCCGATGGCCAGCACCCGGTCCCCGGCCCGGCGGGCATCGCTGAACCCGTTTTTCACCGAGCAACCGGTTTCGATATCCACCTGGCAACGCCGGAGATCCGGAAAACTCATGCCTTCGAACAAACGCTGACGCTGACGCAGCAGGTGCTGGCTTTCGGCCGACCGGAGGGTATCGACCGATTTGTCCCGGAGCAACGCGGCCTGGTTTTCCCGCCAAAGCGCCGGATCGCTGAAGGTCAGTAAATGACGAAACCGCCCCGGTCCGGAAAGCGTTTTCACCTCGACACCGCCCTGCTCCGCCAGGACCGGTTTCTCGCGGCACCAGAGAAACGGGACAAAGGGAACCGAACCCTCCGTACGTTCCCCTTCCGGAGAACGGGACGCGAGCCAGACCTTTCCCTCCGGCGAAACCCAAATGCCACAGATCGCTTCCATACCTCCAGATTTTACACCCGAGACAAATAGACAAGGGTTTATCCGATCACCGATCACGCTTGCGCAACCGCGGTACCCAACCATAAATTACCCATATGCAGAACGACGTCACCGAGGTCACCATCAAGGGAGTCATGCCGACTTCCAACGGGTGCGCCATCTTTCTGGGCAACGATGAGAAGACTTTTGTCATCTACGTTGATCCCGGTATCGGCACGGCGATCTCCATGACCATCAACGGGGTCAAAAAAGACCGCCCCCTGACCCACGATCTGATCGGCAGCATGTTCCTCGGCCTGGGTGTGGACCTGAAGCGGGTGGTCATCAACGATGTGAGCGAAGGCACTTTTTATGCCCGGATCATTCTGGAAATGAAAAACGAAATCGAATCGAAGATCGTCGAGCTCGACGCCCGTCCCAGCGATTCGATCGTGCTGGCGCTTCAGCAAAAAAAGCCGATCCATGTCGCCCACTCCGTATTCGACAATATGGACGATATGACGGAAATCCTGGAGCGCATTCTCAATCAGCAAAACGAGGATCAGGACGATTGAGACGCCCGCTACCGTCGACAATTACATCGGACCAACCGCTGACCGCGTTGGCCCCGATGCAGGATGTGACGGATCTCCCCTTCATGCGGGTGATCCATCACTACGGCGATCCCGACTATTATTTCACCGAGTATTTTCGGGTCCACGCGCATTCGCGACTGGAACGCCACATACTCCGCTCCATAGTTGAAAACGACACCGGCCGGCCGGTCTTCGCGCAAATGATCGGCGAGTCCGTTCCGGACCTGGTGCGAACGGCCAAACTTCTGGCGGAGTACCCGGTGGCGGGCATCGACCTGAACATGGGTTGCCCCGCACCCAAGATCTACAAGAAGAATTGCGGTGGCGGCCTTTTGCGCGACGTGACCAGGATTGACCAGGTGCTGGGCGCCCTGCGCGAGGTGATTTCCGGACGGTTCACCGTCAAGATGCGTATCGGATTTGAAACTACCGATAACTTCGCCGCCATCCTCGAGCAGATCGATCGCCACAGCGTGGATCTGCTCAGTTTGCACGCGCGAACGGTAAAACAGGGCTACCGGGGCGAAGCGCATTACGAATTCGTCACCCAGGCGGTCCGGGATCTCTCCTGTCCGGTTCTGGCCAACGGCAACATCATCTCATCCGAACGCGCCGTTGCCGTCACCGCCGCCACCGGATGCCGAGGATTAATGGTCGGGCGCCACGCCATCCGCAATCCGTGGATCTTTCGCCAGATCCGCGAAGCCTACGCTCATCGGCCCGTATTCCGCCCAACATTGGCCGACGCGCGCGAATACATCGACCGGCTATACCGCGCCACCCGCACCGGCGAGTGCCCCGAGCGGGCGCACGTGAGCAAGATGAAAAAGTACCTCAACTTTATCGGCCAAAGTGTCGACCCGGAAGGGGCTTTCCTGCACGACATGCGGCGCACACAAACCGAAAGCGAACTTTTTGCCGTTTGCGACCGGCATCTCCTGAAAGCACCGAACGCGCCCTTCGCCGACGAACCCCATCCCGGCGTCATCGCCCGGCCAAACTGCGAAGGCCCGGCCGTCGCGGAGCCGACCACGACCGCAACGGTCGCCAGGTAAGGCGCGGGCGAATCAACCGAATCGCATCGGCTGTTCCTCTGGAGGGCCATGCTCCCGCTG
>JBJHCF010000047.1:0-38353 GCA_050506795.1 Opitutia bacterium | reverse complement strand
GTGTCGTGTTACATCGACCTGAACGCGGTGCGTGCGGGGCTATGCACGGACCCGAAGGACTACCGCTGGTGCGGCTACGCGGAGGCGTGCGGGGGAGGCCTGCCCTCGCGTTCGGGGTTGCAGCGGATGCTTGAGTTGGAGGATTGGCGTGAGTGCCAGAAGGCGTACCGGGTGCACCTGTTTGGGCGTGCGAACGCGGCGTTGATGGGTGAAGGGCAGGGGTTGCCCAAGAGTGTGGTGGCGCGGGTGAAGGGGCGGGAGGGTGAATTGACTCTGCCGGAGGTGTTGCGTTGCCGGGTGCGTTATTTCACGGCCGGAGCGGCGATCGGGACGCGAGAGTTTGTGGAGGAGGTGTTGCGTCAGAACGCGGGGATGTTCGGCAAGAAGCGCAAGAGCGGCGCGGTGCGAATGCGGGGAAAGGGATTGCGGGAGATGTACAGTTTGCGTAATCTTCAGAAGAATGCGATAACCAGTAACGAGCTTTGAGTTACGGGTTCATAATTTTTCGAGTGGGAGATTGTTACTTTGGAACCGGAGTCTGATGCCAAGTCGATTGTAATCACTGGAACGACGCGCGGGCTTGGTCGGGCTCTTGCGTTGGAGTTTGGGCGATTGGGACATCAAGTGAGCGGATGCGGACGATCCGCCGACGCGGTGGACTGGCTCAATCGAGAGGCTGGCGGACACCAGCAACATGCTGTGGTGAACGTGACCGATCCGCAGTCGGTTGCTGATTGGGCGAGAAAATGTCTGGAGAGGGACGGACCGCCGGATTTACTGATCAACAACGCCGGCATCATCAACCGGCACGCACCGCTCTGGAAGGTACCCCTCGAGGAGTTTCGCGCGTTATGGGAGGTAAATGTGATCGGCGTTTTTAATGTTTGCCGTGCTTTTGTACCGGCGATGATCGAGCGGGGCACTGGAGTCATTGTGAACATTAGCACCGGGGCAGGTGTGCGCGGGTTTGCCGCGATCGGTCCTTACTGCACCACCAAACACGCGGTTGAAGGATTCACCAAGAGCCTGGCGGAAGAGCTTCCCGAAGGTATGGCGGCCATCCCGTTTCAGCCAGGTGTGGTTCAGACTGATATGCTGCGAAGCCATTATGGCGAGCGAGCGGCCGACTATCCGACGCCGGACCGCTGGGCAAGGGTCGCCGCTCCCTATCTGCTTAAACTTTCATCCCGGGAAAGCGGTCAGTCGCTCCGTCTGCCTGCGGTGAATTGAGGGTTTATGCGAAACCTGATTTTGGAGAATGTTTCCGCCGCTGAGATTGAAGCGGTTCTCAGCGAGACCGGACTTCGGCCGCTGCTGCCGCCGCGAGAGGATCCCTGTTGGCGGGATGTGGCGGCCTTTTTTCCGGTCAACCGCTGGATTGGAGAAATCACAGCCCGGGCGGAAGCGGAGAGAAACGACGCTCTTCCGGAATTGACGGCTGAATTGTACGCTGATTTTTCCGCCACCGGCCACCGTAGGGCGTTTGAAGAGCTGTACTTCCTGCGTCGTCGACGCCTGGGGGATGTCGCGGTGGCCGCGTTATTCGCGGAAGAAGCGGATGAGCGAGGTTGGATGGCGGACCTGGTGGACCGCACGGAGAGTATACTGGCGGAAGAATCCTGGGCGCTTCCGGCCCACGTGGAGGATCCGAGCGGAAAGGACCCTTACTCGATCGATCTTTTCGCTGCGGAAACAGCGAATCTGATGGCGGAACTGGTGACGGTGTTTGGAGAGCGACTGTCCGAAAGCCTGATTCGCAGGATTCGATTACGTCTGCAAACGACTATTTTTCAAAATTATCTCGAACGCTGGGATCGTTTTCCGTGGACCCACCAGACCCACAACTGGAATGCGGTTTGTCACCAAGGGGTGTTGGGAGCGGCACTCGGACTTGAGGAGGATAATGCGCTGGTGGCGGAGATTTTGCGGTTGGGTTCGCGTTGCCTGCGTCGATTTCTGAAGGGATTTACTGATGACGGCGGTTGCTCCGAGGGGCCGGCGTATTGGAATTATGGGTTCGGGTGGTTCACGGTGCTTAACGAGCAGTTGGAAACCCGAACCGGGGGACGTCTTTCCCTTTTTGAGGGCGTGCCCGAGATTAACGAAATCGCACGTTTTCCCTGTCGGGTGTCCCTCCTTGGCGGAAAGGTGGTCAATTTCTCGGATAGCGTACCGGAAGCCTCCTTTCACCCGGCATTTTTACAGTACCTCGGAGAGCGCCTCAACGACGATCTTCTGCGGGAGGAGTCTCATTACCGTTATGCGGAGGCGGCCTCGAAGTCTTTGTTGAGCGGGGGACGGAGAGAGGATCTTTTTCACCACCTCCGTCTTTTTCTGTATTGCCCGGACAATGTTGCCGAAAACCCGCAACCTCCGCCACGCGAGGATGCCTGGTATCCCCGTCTGGGCGTGCTGATCGTCCGCGGAGGTGAGGATGAATTCCCCGTTGAATTCGCCGCCAAGGGAGGCGACAACCGGGAGCACCACAATCACAACGATTGCGGCAGCTTTTTGTACCATGTCGCCGGGCGACGTTTTGCCATCGAACTCGGTTCGCCCGAGTACACCAGGGATTATTTCTCGGGCGAAAGGTACCGGTTTTTCGCCGCCCGTTCACTCGGTCATTCCGTGCCCCTGATCAACGACTGCGAACAGAGCGCCGGCGAAGAATGTGGCTCCGAGGTGCTGGCGGCTGATCCTGATGCTGATCCCACGGTTTTGCAACTCGACCTGACCAATGCCTATCCGGCGGCGGCCGGGTGTCTGCGCTGTCTTCGGTCATTCGCGTTTGATCGCCGTACCGGTGCGTTGCGGGTTGAGGACCGGTTTGTCTTGAACCGGGTGAAAAGTCTGGAGACGGCCCTGATCACTGACGCCCGGGTATCGATTGAAGGTGACGCGATCGTTTTGACTCAGGACGGTATCCGGGTACTGGTTGCATTGGATGAAGGATCGGTTCTGGCCGATGTCGAGCGCCACGAATGGAAAACCCACTCCGGCCGGCCGGCCGAAGTCAGCCGTCTGGTGTTTCGCCCGAGTACTCTCGCCGCGGAGTGCGTCCTGGGGTACACCCTTCGTCCAGGAAATCCGGTTTGATCTAGAGTCCTAAAACCGAAAAAGTTGTCGTAGTTGAGTCAAGTTTTTTGGCACCGCAGAGGTTGGAAGGTCGCAGAGAAATCATTCGGTATGTCTTGTCCTTCTCTGCGACCTTCCCCTCTCTGCGGTGTCATTTTTCCTGGTCTGAGGCTTCGCCTCGCTGGATTAATCTAATCCCCGAGGGAATTCCGGATTTGCCAGTGATTCCAATGTTCCTGAATTCAAAAGCCTTTTCCTGCGGCTTTTGGCAATTTCGTGAAGAGGCCCTGTATCCGGAGAGATTCGGGATTTGCCAGTGCACGCATTGTCGCGAATTCTTAATTCGACCATGACCCAGGAGGTTAATACCAATCATCCGATTTTTTCGCTTTCTCCTCACACCGTTTACTGGCTGGCCGACGGTATGCGGACGCGTCGGGGTCTCGAATATTGGCAGCGGCAGAGGGTCTTGGAGTTTCGATGGGATTCGGAGGGTAAAAAGCTTTGCGCGGTGGTTCTCGGGGTTCGGCGGTATCGGGTGACGATGGATGCGGTTGAAGGGAGTTTGCGTTGCCAATGCACCTGTCAGGACGCCGCGTCAGGCGCGACCTGCAAACACATGGTGGCGGCCGCGGCGGCCTTTTTTGCCGCCACCAAGGGCACGCAGTTTTTAAACCGTCCCCATTCCGAGGCCTATTTAAAAGAACTGCGATCCGGAATTTATGGGAAGAAGGAAAAGCCTTCGATTAACACCCGTGCCATCCGAACGAACCCCAAACCGGTTCCTTCCAGTGAACCGCGCCGTGACCCGGCGTTCGTTGCCATCGGACTGGCGTTCGAGGACGATCGGCATTGGAGCGCGATCGCCTTGAAAATCTCGGGGGACAGGGTCCGGGAAGAGCCGTGGGATCCGAAACTGCAGTTAACCTGTGCGAAGATCAATCTGTCCGGAGATGCCGTCAGGGCGGTTTTCGAGCACCTGGAGCTGAAAAGGGACCCCGAATCGGTGTGGCTTCGTCTCGGGGGCAAATGGAGCCGGATCACCGGAATCGACAAGCGTGAGCGGCAGGTTTCGGCCAGGCTGATTCGGAAGGAGGATGAAGTCGGCGCCGAGTTTGAGTTTGGGGGCGATCGGGATTCGACGGAAGTTCTCTGCGGACTCAGTCCCGAGGTCGGGTTAACCCGGGAATGCCGTCTGGTGCTTTTGACTTCAGCTCCGGGGGTTCAGAAATTGAGTCTCCTTCCTTACCTCTTGTTGGCGGAGGGGCATTCGGACCTGCCGACCGAACCGCTCCACTTTGTTCCCTGGAAATTGCCCGCCACGGTTTACAATCCGTTGGCCGACTACTTTTTCGACCGATCTCCGAAACAGCAGACGTACGAAGGAGTGACCTTCCTGGACGGGTCTCGGAAGGTGACTCCGCAGTTGAGCGGATCGGCTCCGGGTTTGCGATTCGACGAGGTCAAGGAGTTCGGCGGCTACGTTGCCAGCCTGCATTGGGAAGGAAAGGGATTCTCGGTGCCGTTGGAGACGCCGGCGCAAAGCCTGGATCATATTTTCGCGGCTGAGGGCGATCGCAGTCTTTTTGCCGGCCGCGCCCGGATGGAGCGCTTGGCCCATGACCTGGTTGGATTTGCCGGGGAGCCGGATCCGAAAAAGCGGCGGAGTCTTGCCCGGGAAATCGTCGCTTCGGAGCCGCGTCGAAATGCGGCACGGTATACCCGGCGGGTATTGCAGGCTTTGGAATCGGAACTGCAAGCCTCCTGCCAATGGTGTTTCGCCAATTCCCAACCAGGCGGCTCGACGCCATGGGAATTCGCCGAAGTCACTTTTCGGGACGTGGTTTATTGGGATCTCTATCTGGCGGCGCTCTTCTGTCCCGGGACGATGCGCGATCGGTTTCGTGGAGGCGGCAAGTTGACGGTTTCGGCGCCGGCTTTGTCACGAAACCTTTCGGTGATATTCGCCGAGTGCCGCGAACGCGGGGTGTCTCTCTTGTTGAATGGTCATCCGGTGGAAACCGAGGCCCTGGCGATCTCGGTGGAGGTGAGCGAGGCAAAGGACAAGCGCGACTGGTTCGAACTCAAACCGGAAATCCGCCTGGCCGGACGAGCTTTATCAACCGCGGACTGGGAGGCGATCGCCGACGGCAACGGAATTGCCCAAACGAAAACGGGGCCGGTGGTCATCGATGTCGATTCCCTGAACCGCCTGCGCGAAGCCCGGAGTCTGTTGCAGTCGCGTGAGACCCGGAAAGGCATTGATGACCACCGGTTCCAGGTCCCCCGCTTGCGGATCTTCGAATGGCTGGACCTTCAGCGGCTGGGCGTTTCCCTGAAGCTGCCGGCCGAGGGGCGCAAGGTGCTCGAATCGCTGGCGCGCTTTCGCGAATTGGAGACCACCCCTTTGCCCCAGGGACTGCGGGCGGAGCTCCGTGATTATCAGAAATCCGGATACGACTGGTTTGCGTTTCTTTACCGTCACCGCTTCGGCGCCTGCCTGGCGGATGACATGGGCCTGGGAAAAACCGTGCAGGCGATCGCACTGCTGCAGGCGTTAAAGGAGGGCGCCGTGACGCGTTACCGCGGCACGGCGAAACGCCCGCACCTGGTGGTGGCGCCGGCGAGTTTGATTTTTAACTGGCGTTCGGAAATCGAGCGGTTTGCGCCCGGGCTGACGGTGCTGGAATACATGGGAGGGGAGCGATCGGCCGACTTCAAAGGCGTCGATGTGGTGCTGACCACTTATGAAACCGCACGGCGTGACCGGGAGTTATTGCGCAAGCAAACGTTTAACGTGCTGATTTTCGACGAAGCTCAGGCGGTGAAGAACCGCGCTTCGGCCCGTCACCGGGCGGTGCGGGAACTAACCGCAGAGTGCCGGATTTGTCTGACGGGAACGCCGGTGGAGAACCATCTCGGTGAATACCGTGCCATCCTGGACCTGGCCCTGCCTGGAATCTTTGACGATTTGGACATCAAAGCAAAACGCGGCGGCGGCGAAGAGATGGAGCGCCGGATTCTGGCGCGCTCGCGCCCGTTTGTACTGCGCCGGACCAAGACGGCGGTTTTGTCGCAGCTTCCCGAAAAAACCGAGACCGATATTGTTCTGGAGCTGGCTCCTCGTCAGAAGGCGCTCTACGTCCGCGAAGTGGCGAGAGTACGCGAGGAGGTGGCGGCGGCCTTCAAACGCCTGACCCCGGCGCGGGCGGGGGTGGCGGCGTTGTCGGCGCTCAACCGCCTGCGTTTGCTCTGTGTTTCCCCGGCGTTGCTGGACCCGAAGGAAAAACCGGCGTCACCCAAATTCGATTTCGCCCTGGAGGCGGTGACCGAGTTGCTGGACGAAGGCAACGCGGTGCTGGTGTTTTCCCAATTCGTCAAGGCGCTCGACCTTTTCGATGCCCGCCTGAAACAGGCCGGAGTGGAGTCGGTGCGTCTGGAGGGGAAAACGACCCAGAAACAACGACGGGAACGGGTGCAGCATTTCCAGTCCGGCGCCGGTCCCGCGGTATTTCTTCTCAGCCTGAAAGCGGGCGGCGTCGGGCTCAATCTGACCCGCGCCAACCACGTGATCCATCTCGATCCCTGGTGGAATCCCGCAGTGGAAAGCCAGGCTTCCGACCGCGCCCACCGTATCGGCCAGGAAAGGAAGGTGCTCATCCAGCGCCTCTCCATGCGCGGCACCATCGAGGAAAAGATCGCGGAATTAAAAGCCGACAAAAAAGCCCTCTACCAACGGGTGCTTGGATCCAATGAAAAGGGCAAAGGCAGCGCTTCCCTCAGTCGCGACGACCTGGCGTTCCTGCTGGACGGCGACGCTTGAAAAAACGGGATTGAGATCACATTCCCGGGACGGTTTCAAGGGGTTTATTCGATCGATTGAAGATCGAACCTGGTACCCTCCTGGAATACCGGGAAATCATTCGCCGGTCGGCGGAGAATTTCCTTGGCAGGGTTTGGGGGGTGAATGATCATGAGCGGCTATGAAAGTGGTTCTCGCCTATTCAGGGGGTCTGGACACCTCCGTAATCGTCAAGTGGATTCAGGAACGTTATCAGGCTGAGGTGGTGACGTTCGCCGCCGATATTGGGCAGGAGGAGGAACTGGGCGGTCTGCCGGAGAAGGCGCGCGCCACCGGGGCGGTCGAGCACCACACGCTTGACTTGGTGGAGGAGTTCGCCAGCGACTTTATCTACCCGATGATTCGCGCCAACGCCATTTACGAGGGACAGTATTACCTGGGCACTTCCATCGCGCGTCCGCTCATCGCCAAAGCGCAAATCGAACTGGCGGAGAAAACCGGCGCCAATGCCGTTTCCCACGGCGCCACCGGAAAAGGGAACGACCAGTGCCGTTTTGAGCTGACCTACACCGCCTTGGCGCCGGAAATCGAGGTCATAGCCCCCTGGCGGCTGGATGAGTTTCGTCAGACCTTTCCGGGCCGGACCGAGATGATCGATTACTGCCGGGCCAACGGCATCGATGTCGAGGCCAGCGCGTCAAAACCCTATTCGATGGACCGCAATCTCCTGCACATTTCCTACGAGGCGGGGATTCTGGAGGATCCGTGGTTCGATCCGACGACCAGGGAGAACCGGAGCATGTTCAAACTTTCGGTTTCACCGGAGGACGCGCCCGATGAGGCGGAATACGTCGAACTCGAGTTCGAGTCCGGCGACTGCGTGGCGGTGAACGGAAAACGGATGAACCCGGCCGCGGTGCTCAAGGAGCTGAACCGGCTGGGCGGGAAACACGGGGTTGGCCGGGTCGACCTGGTGGAGAACCGGTTCGTTGGCATGAAAAGCCGCGGCGTCTATGAAACCCCCGGCGGCACCATTCTGATGCATGCGCACCGGCAGGTGGAAAGCCTGACCATGGACCGCGAACTCGCGCATTTGCGGGACACCTTGATGCCACGTTACGCGGAGCTGATTTACTACGGATTCTGGTATGCTCCCGAGCGGGAGGCGTTGCAGGCTTTCATTGACGAGAGCCAAAAGCCGGTCACCGGCACGGTGAAGCTGAAGTTGTACAAAGGCAACGTAATCACCTGTGGACGCCAGTCCCCGTACTCGCTTTACGATCCGCACATCGCTTCCATGGAAGGCGTGGCCAGCAGCTACAACCAGAACGACGCCACTGGCTTCATCCGGCTTCAGGGCCTGCGCCTGCGGGCCCGCCACGCCGCGCAGAAGGATTTCATCCGGCGCGGGTAAGGGGGCTTTGGGTAAATGCTGCTCGGTTAAGCCGGTTGATCGTTTGATGAAACCGAATCGCGCTAGGGATCGCGCCCTCCCTTTTCTGGAGGGCGGTGCTCCCGCTCCGTCGGTGCGCGCGCATGTGAGCACGGCCTTCCAGGGGAAGAACCAATTTGATTCGCGTATACCCAACCCGGCGGAGCCGGTACCAATAAGTGGTCCCACTGGAGGGCAACGCTCCGCCGTTGCCGCCCGAACGCCCAGCGGCAACGGCGGAGCGTTGCCCTCCAGAAAATCTTGCGCGATTCGCGCAAGATTTGAGGAATATGGGACTAAGCTGCTTCGATGAACCGGCTTAACGGAGCGCCATTCAGATTGGAGTAAACGGCGCTTATTTCGGTCGGGGATCAGTCCTTGTCCAGGACTTTGCGCAATGCGCTCTCCAGTTCCGGGTATTGAAATTGAAAGCCTGCGTCCTGGAGCCGTTGGGGAAGGGCGCGGGTGGAGGAAAGTAGCATTTCGTCCGCCATTTCACCAAAGGCAAGGCGCAGGCCGATCGCCGGTACCGGAATGAAGGCCGGACGGGAGAGGACTTTGGCCAGGGTGCGGGTGAATTCCGCGTTGGTGACCGGATTGGGGGCGACCACGTTGTAGGCCCCCTGAATGTTGGAGTTGTCGAGCGCGTATTCAAGTACCGTCAGCAAATCGGGCAGGGCGATCCAGGAAATAAACTGGCGGCCGTTGCCGATTTTCCCTCCGGCTCCGGCCAGGAACGGAGGGAGGATTTTTTTTAGCATGCCGCCTTCGGGTGACAGCACCGGACCGATTCGCAGCCGAACCACTCGGATGCCGGCTTTCTCCGCTGGTTGGGTGGCCGCTTCCCACTGACGGCACACGTCGGCCAAAAAACCGTTTCCGCCCGGCTCGTCTTCGGTCAGGACGGCGTCGCCCCGGTCGCCGTAGTAGTTGATCCCGGAGGCGGAAACCAAAACTTCGGGCGGGTTCTTAAGTTTCGCCAGCGTTTGGGTGAGGAGCGTGGTTCCCTGGGTCCGGCTGTCCAGAATTCGCTTTTTTCTGGCGGCGGTCCAGCGACCGGCGGCGATGTTTTCTCCGGCCAGATGGATGGCCGCGCCGACTCCGTCCAGTTTCTCCGCTTCGATTTCGCCGGTTGCCGGATCCCAGAAAATCGCGTCCGGGCCGGCATCGGGTTTTTCGCGCACCAGGCGACGCACCGAAAAACCGTGCTCGGAAAGCCGAGCAGCCAGCGCCCGTCCGACCATGCCGGACGCTCCTGATATCAACACCGGTTTCGCCCTTTCGCCGTCTTGACCTGTCGCTTTCATGAATCCCATGATGTCACCTTGCCGGCCGCGGGTCAAACGTCGAGGACGATCATCGTCGGTTGCGTTCGGTTCCGTGTTTTCCGGTTTCTCCCGCTCTGCGTTTTCCGGTTGCGCGGAAGGCCGTGACCGGCTACGCTGGTTCGTTTGATCTGAACGTAAGGAACTGTCTATTATGGCTAAAAGTTTGTTTGACAAGGTCTGGGAGGCTCACGCGGTGCGTGAGTTGTCCTCCGGCCACACCCAGCTTTTGATCGGCGCCCACCTCATTCACGAGGTGACCAGTCCGCAGGCATTCGGCATGCTGCGCGAACTTGGATTGAAGGTGCGGTTTCCGGAGCGCACCTTCGCCACGGTGGATCACATCGTGCCCACCGACGAGCGCAACGAGCCGTTTTCCGACCCCCTGGCGGACGCGATGATCAAGGAACTGCGGCGCAACTGCGAGGAGTTCGGGGTGACCTACTTCGACATCGCTTCCGGCCGGCAGGGCATCGTCCACGTGGTCGGTCCCGAGCAGGGGATCACCCAGCCCGGAACCACCATCGCCTGCGGCGACTCGCACACTTCCACCCACGGCGCCTTCGGCGCCATCGCTTTCGGCATCGGCACCAGCCAGGTGCGCGATGTGCTCGCCACCCAGACCATGGCGATCAGCAAACCCAAGCTGCGCCGCATTAATGTGGACGGGAAACTGGCGCCGGGGATCTACGCCAAGGACGTCATCCTCTATATCATCCGCAAGCTCGGCGTTAAGGGCGGCACGGGATTCGCCTACGAGTACGGTGGCGAGGTTTTTGACCGTTTTAATATGGAGGAGCGGATGACGGTCTGCAATATGTCCATCGAAGGCGGCGCCCGGGTCGGGTACGTGAACCCGGACGAAAAGACCTTCGAGTACCTGAAGGGGCGTCCGTACTCCCCAAAAGGAAAGGATTGGGACGAAGCCGTCGAGCGCTGGAGAAACCTGGCGTCCGATTCGGATTGTGAGTATGACGACGTGGTCAATTTCCGCGCCGAGGACATTGGGCCGAGCGTGACCTGGGGCATCACTCCGGGACAGGGGGTTTTCATCGACCAAACCATTCCCGATCCGGAGAAGGTCGAGGAGGAGCAGCGGGAAGGGGTGATCGAGGCCCTGGAGCACATGAAACTAAAGCCGGGCAGTCCGATCAAGGGCACACCTATCGATGTGGCGTTTCTCGGGAGCTGCACCAACGGGCGCCTGACCGATTTCCAGGAGGTGGCGAGCTACCTCAAAGGTCGCCATGTGGCGCCGGGAGTGAAAGCCATCGCGGTGCCGGGTTCCATGGGAGTGGGGAAAATCTGCGAAGAGCTGGGCATCGATAAGGTCTTCCGTGAAGCCGGATTCGAGTGGCGCGGCGCGGGTTGTTCCATGTGCCTGGCCATGAACCCGGACAAGCTGGTGGGCGATCAACTGTGCGCCAGCTCCAGCAATCGTAATTTCAAAGGGCGTCAGGGAAGTCCCATCGGACGAACCATCCTGATGAGCCCGCTCATGGTGGCCGCCGCCGCGGTGACCGGTCAGGTCAGCGACGCCCGCGAGGTGTTCGGCGTGGGAAGTCCCAATCTCGCAGAGGTCTAAAAGGAGAGAATCATGGCATTGGAAAAAATCAGCAAAGTTACCGGCCGGGGAGTTTATATCCCGGGTGATGACATCGACACCGACCGGATTATCCCGGCCCGTTTTATGAAGTGCATCACCTTTGACGGTCTCGGTGAATTCGCGTTTTACGACGTGCGCAAGAACGAAGACGGCAGCGACAAGAAGCATCCGCTCAACGATCCTCGGCACGCCGGCGCCACAATCCTCCTGAGCGGGTCGAACTTCGGTTGCGGCAGTTCCCGCGAGCACGCCCCGCAGGCCCTGCACAAAGCCGGTTTCCGGGGAATCGTCGCCGAAAGCTACGCCGAGATCTTTTTTGGCAACAGCATCACGCTGGGCATGCCCTGTTTCGCGGCTTCGCGTCAGGATATCAGGGAGATGGCCGCCACCATCGAGGCGGATCCGAACGTGCAAATCGAGTTGGACGTGGAAAACCGCAGCATCCGTTGCGGTGATCGGGAGTACCCGGCCGAGTTGCGGGATTCCGCCCGCACGGCTTTGCTCAGCGGAAAATGGGATCCCATCGCCGAGCTGTTGGAGGGCGAGGAGCAGGTGGCGGCGACGGCGCGCTCACTCCACTACGTTCACTGACCGAATGAACCGGAACCAACCCGGCGGATCCGGCCCCAATAAGGAGTTACGTGGTGGGCAATCCCGGCAAGCCGGGATTGCCCTCCAAAAAAAATGTGCGATTTGCGCAGGATTTCAGAATGAAGGGACTAAATCAGAGCATGGCGTTCCGGACAATTGATGATTTGATGGACGAGCGATCCGGAGCACCCGGTCTTCGCCGGTTGACGAGCGGAGGCGTCTTCGTTGATGTGTTGATGTCGGGGAGGCTGCCGAGACCATGATGGAGCTGATTGAAGGCGCGGGGGTATTCATCTACCCGCTGGCGATTTGTTCGCTGGTGGCGGTGTTTATCGTGGTCGAGCGCCTTTACGGTCTCCTCAGCCACCGCGTTTGCCCGCCGGTGCTGGTGGAAAAGATTTCCCGGGGCGAGGCGGTCGAACCGAACGAGCGTTCGGCCCTGGGCCGGGTGGTGCGGTTCTCCCGAAATAATGCCGCTGATAAAAGCGCCGCCAAGGCGGTGGCGCGGGTGGAAATCAACCGCCTGGAGCGGGGATTGGTGCTGTTGGAAATGGTGATCGGTGCCGCGCCCCTTCTCGGGCTCCTGGGAACGGTCACAGGGCTGATCCAGGTGTTCGCGAACATTGCCCCGGACACCGGGCTCCCCGAGCCACAGGCTTTTGTGGAGGGGGTGGCGCTGGCACTCACCACCACCGTCATCGGGTTGGCCATCGCCATTCCCTCCCTGGTGGCCAATGGTTACCTGCAGCGACGGGTGGAGACCTACGCCGTGCGGATTGAGTCGCTGATCGACCTGATGTACGGAACCGACGACGAGGCATGAGCCTTAAGCCCAAACGGCGTCGCCCCGAAATCAACATCGTTCCTTTGATCGATGTGCTGGCCATACTCATTTTCTTTTTTCTCATGACCATGCAGTTTCGCGAACTGCAGGCGCTGAATCTCGTTCTGCCCCAAATCGAAACCGCCGGCGCCGGCGCGGTGGACGAATCCCTGGTGATCGGAATCGACGCCGAGGGCGCCTTCTTCATCGACGGCAACCGGGTCGAGCGCGAGGAGTTGACTGCTTTTTTGGCCGACCTCCGACCGGTGGCACGAGAGGTTTCCGTGCTGCTCATGGCGGACGAAAGCACACCGCTGCGGGAAGTGACCTTTGTTATGGACCAGGTCCGTCGCAACGGAATCGACCGTATTCGCCTGCAATCGCGCTGACGCCTCCCGGGGTAAATTCCCGTTGATTCCGCCCCAAAAACCTGCCAAACGAAAACCTGATTTGTAATGAATTCTTTTTCCGATTACCCGTTCGATGAACGGATCCGCAAGGCCATAGACGACCTGGGGTTTACCAAACCCACACCGATTCAAAGCCAAACCATAGAGCCCATTGCCGACGGACGCGATGTCATCGGCATCGCCCAGACCGGCACAGGAAAAACCGCCGCCTTCGTGCTGCCGTCCCTGCAACGCTACCTGCAGCGCGATCCCGGGGAGGTCTATGCCGGACCTCGGGTGTTGATTCTCAGTCCGACCCGGGAACTGGCGGCGCAAGTGGATGAAAACATTCAGCAATTGGCCAGGTACGCCGACCTTCGGGTGGCCCTCCTGCTTGGGGGCGTGCCTTACCGCAAGCAGTTGCAGGCGCTGGATTCGGAGCCGGAAATTATTGTGGCGACCCCGGGACGCCTGATCGATCATCTGCAGCAAAAGAACACCCATCTGCGCGCCGTCGACGTGTTCATCCTCGATGAGGCCGACCGCATGCTGGATATGGGGTTCATGCCGGCGATCCACCAGATCATTGGCTTCCTCGGCAAGGGAAAGCGGCAGACCCTCATGTTTTCGGCCACCTTTCCCGCGCCCATCGAACGCCTGGCGGCGCGTTTGCTCAATGATCCGATCCGGGTCGATGTCTCACCCCCCATCCGCACGCCGGAGAAAATCCAGCAGGGCGCCTTTTATGTGGAAAAGATGCGCAAACCGCGCCTCCTCCGCGAATTGCTGGCCTTGCCGAACATGACCTCGGTGATGGTGTTCTGTGGGATGAAGGTCGAGGCCGACTTTATTCACGAAGTGATCTCCTCGGACGGCTTCCGCGTCGGGGTGCTGCACAGCGACCGGGATCAAAAAGAGCGTACCCGCGCTTTGGAATCCTTCCGCAACGGCGACTTTGCCATTCTGATCGCCACCGACATCGCGGCCCGGGGATTGGACATCAAGGATGTCACCCATGTGATCAACTACGACCTTCCGAACAATTTCGAAGACTATGTGCACCGGGTCGGCCGCACGGCTCGGGCGGAGGCCGACGGGGAAGCGCTGTCGTTCGTGACCCCGGGGGATCTGCTCACTTTCCAAAAAATCGAAGCCGAACTGGGACGTCCGATCGAACGCTTCGACTTTGGCGATCTCACCATGCCCTGGCAAAGCGGCTCCGCCGCCACCGCCGGAGGCCGCCGCGGCCGACGTTGACGAGTGAGGCGCCGGCCCGAGCGGGTTTCCGGAGGCGACCGGGTCTAGAGTCCTAAAACACGAAAAGTTGTTGTAGGTGAATCAAGTTTTGCAAATCAGGTTGAAAGAAGTAGGTCACGCTTCGACTCGGCTGAGCTCGTCGCAGGCCAGCGTGAGGTTCGCACGCAAGATGCGTGCACTACTGCTGGTCTGAGGCTTCGCCTAGCCCTTTAAATCGCGGGAGTGCTATTGAAGACCTTTGGCAAATCGGGGGAACTGGAGGAAGCCGCCGTTGAGAGGGGAATCAGCCGGGTGGCCACCTGGCGTTGGGCGGTCGTGTTGTCGCTTTTCAGCGGGGCGGCGGCGTTGGGGCATCAGTTGCTTTGGACCCGCCGCATGATCGATCTGCTGGGGGCGGGAGCGGAGTCCAGCTCGCGGGTTTTCGGGGTGTTTTTTCTGGGGTTGGCGCTGGGAGGGGCGGCGGCTTTTGTCATGTTGAATCGGATACGGTCTCCCTGGCGCTGGTTGGCGGGGGCGGAGATCGGCATCCTGCTTCTGGCGTTGCCGATCTACTTTCTGCCTTGGTGGAGTGATGCCATCTGGCCGTTGATGGGACCGGAGAGACTGACGGGTTGGGAGGGCGGGTGGCTCAAACTGGGACTGTCGGTGTTAATTCTGCTTCCGCCGGCTTTTCTCATGGGGTGGTTTTTGCCGATTCTGGCCTCGGCGGTCCTGGGAGGGGATCGGCAACTCCGTCGTCACGGGGTGAGGTTATACGGTTGGAACACCTTGGGGGGAGTGATCGGTTTGAGTCTCACCGCGGCCGTTTTTTTGCCGCTGTTCGGCGCGGCCGGGGCGTTTGCGGCGGTGCTGGTGTTTAACGCAGTGACCGCGACGGGGTGTCTTTGGCTCGACCGGCGGGCCCCGCGGCCGTCGGCTTCTCCCGAGCGTCGACCGGTTATCGCGTCCTCCCGGTCATTGCCGGGTTGGGGGGTGGGGGTGTTGGCGTTTGTTTCAGGATTCGGAGTTCTGGCCCTGGAAGTGGCGTTGCTGGAGACGCTCATGTTGGTGGCGCCGCTTTCCTTTTACGCGCCGGCGGCGGTTCTGGCCTGTGTGATTTTGTTGCTGGCCCTGGCGGCTTTTCTAGCCGGACCGGCGCAGCGGGTGGCGTCCATTCCGTTGTTGATGGCAGGTTCACTCGGGGCGACGGCACTGGTGGCGGCTGCGACCCCGGTGGTGTTTTTCCTGGTTTCACAGATATCGGGCGGCCTTCCTCCGGCGGCGAATTTCACTTTGTTTCTGGGGCGATTATTGCTTTTTTCGTTTCTGGTCTGTGGACCGGTGTTTTTCATGGCGGGACTGACCTTTCCGCTGCTAACCGCCTGGAGCGACCGGGCGGGCTCCGATCCCGGCGGCCGCAACTGGGGGCTGCTGCTGGCGGTCAACGGAATAGGCGGTTTGTGCGGGGCGGAGTTGGCTTACCGCTGGTTGCTGCCACAGTTCGGACTCTATGGGGCGATATGGAGCGTGGGTTTGGTATACGGGGTGTGCGCGCTGGCGGCCGGCACACTTTTACGAGCCGATGAGGCCCGGATGTTTTCCGGACGAATGATCGCGATTTGCAGTTGTGTGGTGGTGTTGCTTCTGGCTCGTCCGGTGCAGAATTTGACCACCATCAACCCCTTTATGAGGATCGATCTGGTGGAGGAGTGGAGCGGACGTGAAGGCACGGTGGCGGTGGTGGAACGGGAGGATTTCGGACGCGGCCTGCTGGTTTACAATCAGTACATGCTGGGCACCACAGGAGCCCGGCACGACCAGGCGCGTCAGGCGCATCTGCCCCTGATGCTGCATCCGGCGCCGGAGCGGGTGGCTTTCATCGGGCTGGCGACGGGCATAACCCCGGGCGCGGCCCTGCTGCATGCCGGGGTGGAGGAAGTGGTGTCGATCGAACTTTCCCATACGGTGACCGAAGCGGCCCGCGCCTATTTCGGCGAGCACCAGAACGGACTGTTCACCGACCCCCGGTCGCGGGTGGCCATCGCGGACGGCCGCACCTATATCGCTTCCGCTCCCGAGAGTTTCGATGTGGTGGCCGGCGACCTGTTTCTGCCCTGGGGGCCGGGGGAAGCCCGTTTGTACAGCCGGGAACATTTTGGGGCGGTGAAAAGGTCGTTGCGTCCCGGCGGCTTGTTTTGTCAGTGGCTGCCGCTGTATCAGCTTACCGCGGAGGATTTGCAGGTGATTGTGGCTACGTTCCGAATGGTGTTTCCGGAGGTCCATCTTTTCGTCAACGGGTTTCGACCCGATACCGCGGCTCTGGCCATGGTGGGATTTCAGGAAGGGGGTCGAATCAACTGGGAGCAGGTGGAACGCCGCACCGCTGGGGAACGGGATCACGGTGGCGTGAGCGACCCCTTGATGCGGTGGGTGGAAGGAGTGGAAATGTTATACCTGGGTTCCGTGAAGGAGCCCT
Source organism: Opitutia bacterium (assembly GCA_050506795.1). Taxonomy (GTDB): domain Bacteria; phylum Verrucomicrobiota; class Verrucomicrobiia; order Opitutales; family T3Sed10-336; genus SLOW01. The sequence goes on along the minus strand of JBJHCF010000047.1, from coordinate 21,598 downwards.
CGGTTGGCTCGGTGCACACCCTGAACAATTTGTTGATCGAGCTGCGGGCCGGCCGGGAACGCGTCACCGGTCGGCCGGAGGAAAAGTACCTCACTGGCGAGCGCTGGCACACCTTGAGCCGGGAGATGCGCGAGAACGCCATCGCCCGCAACGAAGCCTCTCCGGAACGTCTCCGGGAAGCCGATCGTCTGGCGGGCTTGGAACTGCAACTCCGTCGCGGCGAAATTGATCGCGCCGAGCACCGCCGGCAACTCCACGACACCCTGCCGCCCCGGCTACTCCGGGATCCCGGCGCCGACCCCACCGCCTGGCCGGGTTCCTATTTCCCCGGCGCGTCGCAGTCCCGCCCCGTATTCCCTCCTGGAGAGCAGGGCTCCGTCCCTGCCGAGGCGCGGGTGGAACCGCCCCCTCCAGGGTTGCGGTAAATTTGGAGGGCAGGGCTCCGTCCCTGCCGCCGGAGTTTGGGGCCGTTTACGAATGGCCGATTCGTGACCGAACGAATAGGTTCGGCACCAAAATGGCCCTTTCACAAGGCGCGCAGGCAAAACGGGTGACGACTGACCGCATTACCACCAAAACCTGGGGCTGCCTTGCGTCCTCTCGGTTCTTGTCATCTCGTGAAACGGCCGCCATTCGACGTGGGCGTCCAGGAAGACGATATTGGCGCCCGCGGGATCGGTCCCGTTTAGATGGTTGGTTCGATCAATCCAGTCCGACATCGTGCCCCCGGTCGCATGGGTAACGGTGGAGACAAGATTGTGAAAATTGTCGCCCATCGACATCACCGCATCGAGGGCCAGTTCCCTCTGGCTCTCGGTCTGGTAGACTACGTTACGGCCGATCGTAACCGGCTTCGGTTCCCCAAGCCTGCTGTTGGTGAACTCCGGCCTCACCCGCGGAGAGCCTTCGAATAGGATCACGTAGCTGATGGCCCTGTAGCCGGAGACTTCCTGTTGGGTGCTGGTGTCAGCCAGGGACCAGCGGTCGCGCCGGGTTCCCGCATCCGAAGGGCAATAGAACATGTCCATCTCGCCTCCGCCGGTTGCCACCAATTGGTTCATGGCTGCCACCGTAATGTCATGGGGCCAATAACCTTGATTAATGACCGGCAGCCGGTCGTTGTTCTCAGCGCCATACAGCAATGCCGAGAGACCGATCTGGCGCAGATTGCTCACGCAAGCCGATCGCCGCGCCGACTCCCGCACGGTAGAAACGACGGGAACCAATATCGCTGCCAGAATTCCGATTATAGCAATAACCGTAAGCAATTCGATCAGGGTAAATCCGGCTTGTTTTCTCTTCATAAACGCCGCCTTGTCTGTTGTGGGATTTGAAAGGTACGAGAAAGATTGGGATTCCTTACAGGTACAGTTTACATATTATTTATGGCGACTGCGCAAGCTTTTTCGTTTCGATGAGTGACTGCCGGCAGCCTGGCCGAGTGATATTGGATCCGTTTTGACAAAAACCGCCGGTTTTTTGTCCAAAAAATACAAGAAATCCGGTGGCAGGCTTCTCTATACTTCCTCGAAACTTCGATTCGCCAAGAAACGTTCCCGATCCCCTGCCATGCCATCGAGGAAAATTTGTCCCTGACCTGATTCCACCGTTTGTTGTGGACGTTATGTTTTCGTCCCCGAACCGGCCTTATTAGCGGTTTGATGCCATATTTCCCGTTCGCGCGGCGATTGATCTCCCAGGGTGGAAAGCCTTCGATCAGCGCTACCATACTTCCAAGTTCGATTCTCGGAGAACCTGTGGAAAACAATCTCCGAACCGATAAAGACCGACCCAAAAACCCGAATCCACGAAAAACATGAATACATGGCTTGCCTCAATCAGAATTAAGCTGCCCTGCGTGCTCGCCGCGGTTGTCCTCATCACATCCGCCGCCGCGTCCGCGAATACGGTGGCCCATTACCGTTTCGAAGAAGGAACGGCCGGTGAAGCCGCGACCGGAGCGATCGACTCCTCCGGCAACGGCTATGACTTGGTGTCGCTCGCGGGCGGCAATCCCGTTTATTCCGACGAGGTGGCGATGACACACATCCCGATTCTCGATGTGGACAACAACCTTTCCACTGATTTCAGCGTCGGGAACGTCGGTTTCGTCAGCGTGGACGACGAAGGTTTGAGCGAAGTGGAGCTCGATGATTTCACCATCGAGGCCTGGTTGAACTTCGGCCGCGTGGGCGGGGGTTGGCAAACCATGGTCGGACGGGATGACCGGGGCAACCAAAACAACGACAACAATCCCTTGCTCCGTTTTCAGGTCAATGGTGACGGCAACTTTGGTTTCCGTGCGACAACGAGGGGAGCGGGTGGAGGTACATTGGAGCGCGAACTGACCACCGGCTTCCAACCTCCGGTGGGCGAATGGGTTCACCTTGCCGTGGTCGCCGACTTGGAGGCGCAAACCCTTATCGCGTACGCCGACGGCCAGCAAATCGGGCAACTGAACAATTTCACGGGCATGTGGCATCCAACGGGGATCAAACCTCGCTGGACAATCGGCATGGGCCAGTGGACGGCGAATCAGGGTGAATGGACGGAGGGGCTGATTGACGAAGTTCGTATCAGCAGCGCGGCGCTTGCCCCAACGGAGTTTTTGAATTTTGAACCGGGAACCTTCGAGATTACGAGTCACCCCGCGTCCCTCGTTCTCTGGGAGGGAGACGTGGCGACGTTTAGCACGACGGTTTTCTCCGGAGCCGCTTATTCCGTTCAATGGGAGATCTCGGAGGATCTGGGGGCGACCTGGTCCGATATTGCAGGAGCGACAGAGGATTCTTACTCCGCCGGGGTGGTGGATCAATCGATGGACCGGAACCGGTATCGCGCGGTGGTCACCCGCCTCGATAACGACATGACCCTGACGACTGACGCGGCCATCCTGCGGGTGGGTCATGGAGAAGTTCCCGAGCCGCAGGGCGTGGTGGCCCACTATCGGTTCGAGGGCGCCTCCGCCGGCGCCCCGGTGACCAGCGGGATCGATTCCTCAGGAAATGGACACCACTTGCAGAACATCATAGGCTCGCCCGTGTACTCGTCGTCGGTTCCCGCCGCAAGGCTGAGTCAAACGGGAGAGGCCAATAACTTTTCCCTGGATGTCGGCGGCGGAGATTATGGGGTCACGGGGGTCGATGGTGACTCTCTGAGCCAAATCGAGTGGGAAGACTTTACAATTGAAGCCTGGGTGAACTTCGGCCGCGTGGGCGGGGGTTGGCAAACCATGGTCGGACGCGATGACCGGGACAATCAGAATAACGACAACAATCCCTTGCTCCGCTTCCAGGTGAATGGAGGTGGTTTCTTTGGCTTCCGGGCGACAACGAGAGGAGAGGGTGACGCGACGTTGGAGCGGGAACTCACCACCGGCTATCAGCCCCCGGTGAACGAATGGGTTCACCTTGCCGTGGTCGCCGATTTGGAGGCGCAAACCCTTATCGCGTACGCGAACGGCCAGCAAGTCGGACAACTGAATAATTTCACCGGCATGTGGCATCCAACGGGGGTCAAACCTCGTTGGACGATCGGCATGGGCCAGTGGACGGCGAATCAGGGTGAATGGACGGAGGGGCTGATCGACGAGGTCAGGCTCAGCGACAGGGCACTCTCCACAAATGAGTTCCTGAACTTCAACCCGTCGGTCCTGCTGTTCACCACGCAGCCGCAGGACGTGGTCGCCCATGTCACCGACACGATCACCTTCACGGCTGTTGCCGCTGGAGCCGGCACGGGCGCCCCGGATTACCAGTGGCAGGTTTCGACCGACGGCGGCGCCAATTGGACCGATCTTGAAGGAGTCGTCGGCACCGAATACACGATCGAATCCGCGACGCTCGATCAGGACGGAAACCAGTACCGGGTGATTGCGACTCGCTCCGATCCCGATCATGAGGAGATCAGCCGCGTGGCGACGCTCACCATCGATGGTTATCCGCTTCCCCAGATCGTCCAGGCGCCGCCGGAACTGCTGCTGGCGTTTGTCGGCGATCATATTGTTTTGACGGTCGAAGCAACCGGACAAGGGAATCTCACCTACCAATGGTTCATAGACGGTGAGGAACAGGCGGGTGAGACCGGCACCTCGCTGGATTTGGGTACGGTGGATCTCGATTCCGAAGCGATCTATTCGGTCGTCGTCTCGGATGATGCGGCGCAGGCCGACCAATTGCCGCCGACGACGGTGACCCTGCAGACGGAGTTGATCCTGATCCCGCGCCCGGCCGGCGCGATCAGCTTGAACTTCGTTGGGGCGGCCCAAAATGATTTCCAAACGTGGAGCGGCGAACTCGGAATAGTTCACCCGTGGGAGGAAGCCGGATTCATCGCGGTCACCCACTGGAACAATTCCCCGAGTGTCCCAAGTCAGTCCACTCCGTTTCCCCTGGTCGACGACCTCGGCGAGTCCACCACCGCGACCGCGACATGGGCGTCGGGCAACACGTGGGGTCCTTGGAACAGCGGACCGCCGCTGGCAGAAAAAGACGCCCACCAACGGATGTTTCACGGCTATATTGAAAGCCGCGGCGGTTCTTCGGTAACCATCAGCAATGTTCCGTACACAACCTACGATGTCTATGTCTATCCCCGGGGTATCGAGGGCGGCGCGGGTGAATACATCCGCAGCGTCACCCTGACCGCCGGCGGCACGGAAACCACGTTCTATGGACGAAACTATTCCGGCAATCCGCCTTTACCCTCGATTCCTTTCGTGTTGGCTTCGGCGACCACGCAAGCGGAAGCGAATCAAGGCCTTCCGGTGACTGTTTTCCGGTTTACGAACGTGAGCGGTTCCAGCTTTACGGTTGACCATCAGGATGTGGTGGGTTGGAACCTCGGCGGAATCGCCGGGATCTCGATCGTTGACAGAAGCGCGGGCTCGGTTCCGCGTCCGGTGCTGACGTCCCGTCCGATGAGCCAATTCAGGCCCGCCGGAGGCAATGCGTCGTTTTCCGTTGCGGCAACGTCTCCCAACGGAGGATCGCTTTCCTATCAGTGGCAAAGGAACGGAGTGAACATCCCGGGCGCCACCTCGGCCACCTTGAACCTCAGTGACGTCGACAGTGCGGACAGCGGGATCTATACCGTTGTCGTCACCGACAGCGCCGGTTCAACGAACGAAGCAAACGCCTCGCTCTCGGTTGCCGGTTCCGGGCGTTCGATCCTGGTGAGCGGAGACCTGAATCACATTGACGGCAGTCGTCACGATCACATGTCCGGACACGCCATTCTGCGGCAAGACGGGACGGTTGTCGAAATCGATCCCGGGCAGGCCGCGTCCAACCCGCATGAAATCGGCGAGGGGGATACGGTCTGGAACCGTCTTAGCGAGTTCGCGCGCGGCATTCGCGCTTACGACAATCTCGTCGATCATGAGGGCTTTCAACTGCCGGGGTTGACACTGTCTATCAACGCGCCGGGCGCCTCCGCCCAGGACGCGCCCACGGGTGGTGGTATCGACGATCCGGTTACAAGTTGGTCGGGGCCGCTGCTGCGCGACTCCATTGTCACCGCGGGCGATGCCACAATGAGCTTCACCGTGAGCGGTTTGAATCAGTTTGCCGGGCTCGAAGGGAAGCTTGTCGTTTATTCGCACGGACCGCAGAGCACCCACTGGGGCGGCGAGCGTAATGATGTCGCAACCGTTACGCTGGATGCGGCGAACAGCCCGAGCGGCGAGGCGCAGTCCGGAGTCACCGATCCGGTGGAGGGACGCGACCTGCGGTATAACAATTTCGCGCACGTGGCATTCGATGTGGTTGTGGCGGCGAACGGCACGGTAAGCTGGACCATCGGCGAGGCGCCGGGATTCACGGGAATGAACGCCTTCAACGGCTTCCAATTGCTATTGACCGCCGAAGGTGAACTGATTCCGCCGGGAGAGGGAATCGCGGACTGGCGCATGACCTATTTCGGAACATCGGATAACGCGGGTCTCGCAGCCAACGATGCCGACTTCGATGGCGACGGATTATTGAACCTGATCGAGTACGCGCTGGGATCAAATCCGACCGTTGCCGGCGACGGGGCCGGCGCGGTGAGTATAGGTCAGGCCGGCGGCTACCTGACGCTGACCTTCAGTCACATCGACGATCCGTCGCTTCTCTTCGTGATCGAGTCCTCCGACGACCTCAACGGGGGATGGAGTGTCGAAGAGACGTTCTCGTTCGTGACGGTTGGGACGGTGACGTTCACCGACACGCAACCGATCGGGGCGGGCCCTCGCTTCCTAAGGCTGAGGGTGGAGATCAACGAATAGTAGAGGCAAAGACGGAATGGCACTCGGTTAAGGCGGTTCATTGTTTGATAAAGCAAAAAATACAGCGGAAATTGGGCTCACACGGAGGCACGGAGACACAGAGATTTTTACGGGACATGGCTCCGTGACTCCGTGTGAGAAAATCATTATCGGGAGAGGTCCCTTTTGTAATCGTTGTGGCCAGTATCCGGGTCGGTTTTTTACTTGCTTCGCCGGGAACCTTTCCGACGATGTTGTGAAACCTTCACCCCGAGGCATGTCAGAACCCCCGCTGCACAATCCCCACGATAAGTTCTTCAAGGAGACGTTCGGTCGCACAACGACCGCGGCGGAGTTTTTCCGGACTTACCTGCCGCCTGAATTGGGATTGCTTCTGGACTGGGATCGATTGGAGCGAAAGGACGGGAGTTTTGTGGATGAGACGCTGCGGGAGCGTGATGCCGATTTGCTCTTTACGGTTCAGTGGAAAAACAGGGAGTTGTTTCTGTATTGTCTGTTCGAACATCAGAGCGAACCGGATCGCTGGATGGCGTTACGTTTGTTGCGCTACATGATGCGGATCTGGGAGGCCGAGTTGAAATCCGCTCCGAGCGGTACCGTCCTCCCTCCGGTTTTGCCGGTGGTCTTGCACCAGAGTGTGAAAGGGTGGCGTTTTTCCCGGCGGTTTCGGTCATTGATCGATTTGCCCCGGGATGCCGGTTGCGGATTCGACGGGTTTGTCCCGGATTTCGAGTTTCATCTGGTGGACCTGGCGGAATTGCCGATAGACAAGCTGCGCGGGGACGTTCTGCTTCGGGCGATTCTGGCTGTGATGCGGGTGGTGCGCGAGCGTGACTGGGTGGGCCGGATGGAGGAGCTTGCGCCATTGTTGAATGGGGCGTTGAAGGAAAGCGATTCGCGGTTTGTGCGGACCTGCCTGGAGTATGTGATGGGTAGCGGCGGGGAGGTTGACTTTGAGGATTTCCGGGGTAGGCTTGAGAGACTAAAAATTGGAGAAATCAAGAAGGACGTGATGACATTCGCAGAGCAACTTATTCGGGAGGGACGAAAGGAAGGTTTGGAAGAAGGGCGCCGTGAAGAGGGTGTGGCCATTCTGCGGCGGCAGCTCTCCCGTCGCTTCGGCACGCTTCCGGAATGGGCGGAATCGCGGTTGAACGGTGCGACGACCTCGGAACTCGAAGATTGGAGCGAGCGCTTGCTGGACGCGCCCGACCTGGAATCGGTGTTCGAAAAGTAGGCGGTTGGGGCGGCTTCGCGGGGTGCCGCTGATAAACGTTGATTGACCGCTGAAACGGACACAATTTCCCTGATCCGGAACATGGTCCCCCAGCGTTCCGTGTTTTCTAGTAGACAAAGGGCTCAGCTGTTGAACCCTGGAACTGGGATTCTCTCACCACGAAGAGCACGAAGGACACGAAGGTGAGGGGGTTGGCGGTAAAGGCAGGTGACGCGGCCATAAATCGGTATCGGGATCGCTATCGAAATCGCTATCGAGGTTTTTATTCCTGGGTGCCAGGAAAGTAAACCTTAACCGAGTAGCAATCACCCCAGCGCCCATCCGGAAGCTCCGACCCTTCGTGCACTTCGTGTCCTTCGTGGTTTCTGATTTCGGCGTCACGCAGGCGCCTTTTCATAGGTATTGTCCGTGTCACTCCGTGTGAGAAAATGGGATTAGATAATCCACAAGGAACACAAAGAGCACATAGAAAAGGCAGGTGTGGCAAAGTCTCCGTCCTTTGGCGATTTTCCTCAACCAAGAACCAAGAACCAAGAACCAGGAACCAGGCATTTATGAAAGCTTCGCAGAAGATTTCATTTTTGTAAAAAAATTGTCACAAACCATTTTACAAATCGTTGACAATAAAGAGTTTGATTTGTGTTTGGCCAGGTCCTACCGTTCGGTTTACTTCACCACGAGGCGAAGTGGATATAATAAACGCAAAACACAAAGTAATAGGACTAGGTATTATGGACTATAAATCTAAAAAAGGTTTCACGCTCGTTGAAATCATGATCGTAGTGGTCATCATCGGCCTCCTGGCCGCCATGGCCATCCCCGCCTTCCAGCGGGTCCGTGAAAACTCCATTGCCAGCCGGATGGACAACGACGCCCGTCAGCTGGCTTCCGCTGCCCAGCAGATCTTCCTGGAAGAGAACGTCAGCACCGTTGCGGTTGCTTACGTCGCTGATACTGGCGCAGTTACCTTCTCAATTGACGGTGTCGACTTGGAGGGCTACTTGAATACCATTGGACGCGGGTACACCGACGTGATCGGTAGTCCCACCGGTGGTAATTTAACGACCAATGCAAACTTTAGCATGGACCATGCGCTTGTTGGTGAGACTGGTGACCTCCGTTGGTACAATGCGGAAGGTCAATTCATTGACTCGGCCGCTACAGATCCCAATCCGTGATGATCTGATCGTTTAACGAAACGCATACGATTCATTTAGGCCGCATCCTGGGGGGATGCGGCCTTTTTGTTTTTCACATTTTCCAATCGTTTCCGTTTTGGAACCAGCGATTGATTCGCACGAAAACAAGCCCCGTGCCGCCAAGCGCCCGAGACGCTGGAGGGCGGCGCTCCCGCGCCGCCGCGGAGGCGGGGATGGGCGACCCGGGCGCCCGGAACCGAAATCGTCGCCGTTCCCGTGTGGGACGCCGCCCGCGGCCATGGCGGAGCATGGCCCTCCAGGGTGCGAATCGCGGGGTTGGGTGTGGCGGAGGTTTGGGATTGCCGGTTCCGTTCGGCGCACGGTGCTCAACCGTGTGTGGAGGGCGGCGCTCCCGCGCCGCCGCGGAGGCGGGGATGGGCGACCCGGGTGCCCGGAAACGTAATCGTCGCCGTTCCCGTTAGGGAGGCCGCTCGCGGCCATGGCGGAGCATGGCCCTCCAGAGGTGGTCAGCTGCTCGTTTTTCGTGTGTTTGGTGTGTTTCGTGGGCTGATTTCCCGCGAGAACGACGGCTTGTTTTGCCCACGAAAGGGCACGAAATACACGAAAGGGCACTGGATTGTGAAAGAGTCGGAAAACGGCCGGAGCGATTTTTCCGCCTAAGAGGCCTATTTTGAATAGCTTACAGGATTTGCGGTATAAAAAGTTTGCTCAAAAAACAAGAATTTGACGGTTTGTAGTACGAAGATCGGACTTGACATCCGGCAGGTTGTTTTGGATAACTCTTCGGACCCCATGGAACTGCCCCACAACGACTTCGATGGTGCGTGGAAGGAAGCACTGGAGAAATACCTTCAACCTCTGATGGAGTTGCAATTCCACCGCCGGCTCGTAGCTTATGAGGAGGAGAAAAAGATGCCTTACGTCACATTCGCAGAACGCTATGGCCGGAGAGAGGGCCGAAAGGAAGGTCGGCAGGAAGGCCGGAAAGTGGGCAAAAAGGAGGGCCGCCTTCAAACCTTGCGCGAAGGTATCCTGGATATCCTCGACGCCCGGTTCGGGGAGGTTCCCGGCGAAATCCGTGAAATGATAGCGGTCCTTGAGGACGAAGCGCGCCTGAAATCCCTCCACCGCCACGCCGCCCTGGCCGGTTCGCTTGAAGAGTTCCGCGCCGCGATGTAGGCAAGTCGGTGAGGACCAGGAAACGGCGACCAAGCGCCAGGAGCAAGGCCCAGTCCCCCCTGGGGTCGCCGGCATCTTGCCCACCCATTGACTACCTGTTTCCCGATCCGGAACTTCGGTTCCTGACTAACGAATGACGGAATCAAGCGGATGATAAACGGGCTCGATGATGAAAACCTTGGGGTCTTCGGGTCTTTGCGTGAGCCCAATCGGAATGTCCGACCGGGTAGTAAACTGCGCGGGGATGTTTGTCAGAGGATATGCAAGGATATTGCCGACCAGAAGCTGTCTCTCTTGAGGGGGGCGGCAGTTCTCCGCTGGAGGGCGGCGCAACGGCGGGAATGGGCCAACTCGGGCGTCCGGAAACGGAATCGTCGCCGTTCCCGTTTGGGAGGCCCTTCGCGGCCATGGCGGAGCATGGCCCTCCAGGGGTGCGGGGTGCGTGTGATTCGCGTTTTGGCCGGTGGGAAACGGGATCGCCTCCGTGTGAGAAAAACGGGATTGGATTCGCCACAAGAGGCGGATTATTAGGACGATTAGCCGCTCGTTCGGGGACGGTTAGATTTCGGGACGTCTCTTTACGGGTTTCGGGTTGACACGAAAGACTAAGGTGGACTAAGTTAGAGATTGTTATGTTGTATACCGTTCATAAGGCGAAGACCCAGTTTTCCAGGTTGTTGCGCGAGGCGGAATCGGGGAAGGAGGTTTTGATTGCTCGGGGCAAAGGAGAGGAGCCGGAGTTTCGTTTGGTGTCGTTGCGGACGGCGCGGTCCGGGTCGAGGATGGAGCCCGATCCTGCCCTGAAACGGGGCGCCGTTGTGCCGGGACCAGAGTTTTTGGCCCGTCCTTTGCCGGATGACGAGTGGGGAGACCTGGCGCGGTGAATTCCGATTTGGTCCTGGATACATGCACGTTCTTGTGGTTGGTGGTTGATGCCGGCAGACTGACCGACCCGGCGCGGGCGGCGATTGAAGGAGCGGAGGCACCGGTGGATTGTGCCATATCGCTGACGGAGATTCATCGATTGCTGAGGATTAAGCGGATTCGGCTCCCGTGCACGGAGAAGACATTGAAACGTTGGTTCGACCGTGCACTCGACCATCACCGGGTCGTGTGCCAGCCGGTTACCGCCGATGTGGCGAATACGGCCGAGCTTCTCCCCTGGCACCACCGGGATCCGGCCGATCGATTTATCCTGGCTACCGCCCGTATGAACAGATGTCCGGTCGTGTCCTCGGACAGCCTTTTCTCGCCGTACCGTGTTCGGGTGATCTGGTGATCGCTAATGGAGGCCGATATCGTTTTGTTTTTCACCACGAAGAGCCTGGAAGCAGCAGGCGTACCTCGTAGGCTCGAAATCTCGGGTCAACGGTCGCGATGGGAAGGTTTTCAAGCATGGCTTGCGCAATGAGGAGGCGGTCGAAGGGATCGCCATGGTGGGCGGGGAGCGCTGCGACGTGCAGCGCGTGGCGGTGTTCAATGGGGAGGGTTTCGATCTCGTCGCGCTTGAGCCGTGCCGGGACGAAGGTTTCGGGGGATTCGGGAAGCGGGAGCTTGCCGATCGCGTATTTGACGGCGATTTCCCAGGAGCTGGCCACCGAGAAGAGAGGCCGCCCGGTCGGCGACTCGATCGCCTCTGCCATAGCGTCCGGAAGGCGTTCCGGTTCGGTGATCCACCAGAGCCATACATGCGTGTCGAGAAGGAACCTCATGCTTCGAACAGCCGGTTCAGTTCGGGAAGTTCCTTATCGAAATCGTCCGGAACTTGAAACGACCCCCGGTCGCGTCCGCCGCGACGTTTCTTTGACGTCGCGGAGAACGGCACCAGTTTCGCGGTGGGTTTGCCATAGCGCGAAATGATCACTTCCTCGCCGGTCGCGGCCCGAGTGATCAAGCTGGAAAGGTGGGTCTTGGCTTCGTGAATATTCACTTCGATCATCTCTTTCGAATGTGGACTAGATTTCGAACCAAGTCAAGCGGTTGCTTCGTTCGGAATTTCACCGGCGCCGCTCGCGGCCATGGCGGAGCATGGCCCTCCAGGGGGTGGATTGCGTGTCCTACGCCGAGGCGGTGATCTACGTATCCATGCGTACCTCGGTCCGGCTGAAAGCACGGACCTACGACGATACAGGCGTTTCGCGACAACCGACAACGGACAACTGTAACCGATTATCCCCTCAACGGATCGCGCAGGCGGCCGGTGGCCGGGAGTGAGTGATGTGTCGGCGATGGGTGTTATCGAGTCCGCGGCGAACCACTTTAAAGAGTACCTGGGCTTCCCGGTCGTGGCGGCGGGAACTGTTTCCGTTGTCCGTATTGAGAAGTTCGGTACGAATGGCCAGGAAGGCGGCGAGCAACACGCCGGCGGCCATCAGTTCGAGGCTTCCGGTGAAAAGGTGAAGGGTCAGGAGATGCCCCAGGGTGGCGCCGCCGCTTTCGATGGTCGCGTTCTCGAGCGTGTGAGCCCAGGCCGGCAGTGCCGCCAGATCGAAACGCAGTATGATCCACTGACCGAGGTTTTCCTGCCATTGACTCAGGCCTTTCAGGATCAGGCCGATTCCGGCGATCGCGTAAAAACCGCAGGCGACAAAGGTCAGACGGTAAACCCGGCGTGAGAATCGACGGTACAGGAAGAGCACCACGACGGGTCCGAATATCAGGGACGCTACGAACAGGCTGCTGCCGACCGTCCAAAAGGTTCCGGCGGCAACCGGGACAGCGGTAGTATCAAAGCAGGCGGGAACCAGTAAGAGGCAGACGCCCGCGGTCAGAAGAAACATCGCGGTTCGGAGTTCGGCGACCGCTTCCCGGCGGGTCCATCGCCACATCGAGAACGCGCACAGAGCGCACCCTCCCAGCAACACCCATTGGCCGCGCTCGGTCCAGCGGCCTTCGGAGAAGAGGTGGTACCAGATCAAAGGCATTGTGGACTGATTCTCCACCATCCCGGTCTGCACCCCGCCGAGGTTCAGAAAATCCACCAGGACCACCAGGGTCCAGGTGATGCCGAGGTAGGCGGTCACCAGCAGCAACACGACGAAGGGCGCGTATCCAGCTAAAAGTCCCTGTTGAAAGCGAAATTTCACGATTTGACGGGTTTCCGGTGGGGGGCCGGAGCTGTCATCGGTGTTCGATAGGATCTGTCCTGACAGATCAATAATTGATGAGAGCGGAGGCTCGCTGCGATAGCAAGGTAGAACTGTTTACAGAACAATATTTTACAGAATTTTATCGCTTTTCCTCGGGCGCCTGTCACAGGCGGTTTGAATGCGAACACACCCATCGACGCGATTCTCTCCGCTGGAGGGCCATGCTCCGCCATGGCCGTACGCGTCCCGACCGGGAACGGCGACGATTACGTTCCCGGGCGCCCGGGAGGTCCATCCCCGCCGCCCTCCAAGGGGGGTACGGGTTTTGCGGCGGTCGTCGTTGGGCGTTCGGCGGCGGCGCGGGAGCGCCGCCCACCAGGGGGGACGGGTGTGGCGGCGGTCGCCGTTGTGAGTTCGGATCGGGAGCGTCGCGCTTCGGGGGGATTCGGTGGTGTTTTTACGCGAAACGGTTGACTGGCGGGCTGGATTCTTCATGCATATCTGTCATGGCGAGAGAACCATCCGTCAGTTCAGCAGATTCGAAACCGGGCCGGGGCTTTTTCTGGCGCGAGGCGGCGGTGTTGTTCGTGTTTTGGGTGATGATGAGCGGTCAGTTCGACCTGGTGCATCTGGGTTTTGGCCTGATCGCCGTGGGCATTGTTATGTGGCTCGACCGGCGTATGCCCGGCAGCGTCGAGGAAAAGGCCGATCAGGCGCTCCTGGCGCATTTTCACCGATTTCCTTTCTACGTACCTTGGTTGGCGGTCCAGATGATCAAGGCGACCTGGCAGGTGGCCTGCATTGTGCTCGGACGAAAAATGGACATTAATCCCTGTTTTGTGGAGTTCAAGAGTTCGCAACCCCATTCGGTCGCCCGGGTGACCCTGGGAAATTCCATCACCCTGACGCCGGGGACCTTGACCATCGAGGTGCTGAACGATCGCTACCGGGTGCATGCCCTGACCGAGGACAACGCGGATGAATTGCTGGAAGGGGAGATTCCCCGGCACGTGGCGCGGCTTTTTGGGGCCTCGGGGGAACAGGCCGTTTATGACGGGCGGAAGATCCGGGATTTCAGAGACCTGTGACCATGGATATCTTTTTAACCGGCGCGGCGGCCGCATTGGTCGCGATCATTCTGATTCCCTTTTATCGCGTGGTGCGGGGCCCGACGGCGTTTGACCGGCTGCTCGCCATCGGGGCCATGGGCGCCAAAACGGTGGGTCTGCTCTGCATTTTCGGGTTTCTCTACGATCGGTTTTACATGTTCGCCGACATCGCGTTGGCCTACGCCACGCTGAACTTCATCGCCGGAATCGCGGTGGCCAAGTATTTCAGCAAACAGGGAAGGGGGGCGTCGTCGTGACCTGGATTCAAAACGGATTGGCTGCCTTCCTCATTGTGGTGGGCTTGCTGACCATGCTGGTGGGCAGCATCGGCATTCTGCGCCTGCCGGATTTCTTCACCCGCACCCACGCGGCCAGCAAAGTCGATACCACCGGGATAATCTTCCTGCTGTTGGGGTTGGCGGTGTACGAGGGTTTCACCCTGGCGACCGGCAAGATCTTTATCGCCATCGCGGTCATCATGCTGGCCAACCCGGTGGCGATTCACGCGCTCTCGCGGGCGGCCTGGTACCACGGCGAACGTCCGTGGGTGAAACCAAAAAGGGAGGACAAAGGGGACTGAGCGATGAACTGGCTGGTTGAAATCGTGCTTTACCTGTTGTTGGTGACCACCGCGCTGCTTTCGCTGTCGGTCAGGGACCTGGTGGCCGGCGCGGCCGCCGCCACGGCGTTCACTTTCACCATGGCGCTGTTGTTCGTCTCCATGGGCGCGATCGACGTCGGCTTCACCGAGGCCGTGGTGGGCGCGGGCATTGTCGGGGTCTACTTTTTCGCCGCGATTTACCAGACTTCAAGGAGGACCAAGGATTGAAGGCGCTTAATTACGTATTGCTGGCCATCTTCGCCGGTCTGATGGTTTACGCCACGCTCCACCTGCCCGAGCGGGGAAACGCCGACGCTCCCATGCACCGGGAAGAGAACCTGGTGGGGAACCCGGTGGCCGGCGCCTACTTTATCCGTTACGCCTACCGTGACGCCGCCACGCCGAACATGGTGACGGTGGTTCTGGCCGATTATCGCAGCGTGGATACACTGGGTGAAGTGATCGTGGTGTTTACCGCCGGCATCGCCTGCTGCCTGATTCTTCGGCGCCGAAAGGAGGGCGGGTCATGACCCACCGGTCGATCAGTATTATCATCCTGGTCGCCAGCCGCGCCCTGGCGCGGTTGATCCAGGTTTTCGGGATCTATGTGATCATTCACGGGCATTACAGTCCGGGCGGCGGATTCCAGGGCGGGGCGTTGCTGGCCGCCGGGGTCATTCTCATGCGGATGGGACACGGCCGGAAGGAGTCGCAGCGGGAGGTTTCGACCGAGGCCGCCATTCCCCTGGCGGCGATCGGCGCTTTGCTCTTCGCCGGGGTGGGTCTGATCACCCTGGCGTTCGGGGGGCATTACATGGATTACGGGGCCGTGCCGGTGCCCGGAATCGAGGAGCCGATGGTGCGCTACTATGGCATTCTCCTGGTTGAGTTCGGCATCGGGCTGGCGGTGATGACGGTGCTGGTCGGCATTTTCGACGATCTGCTGGGAACTCCGCCGGAAGAGCGCCCGGCGCTGGCGGACCGCAAGGTGGCGGAGAAGGAGGGTCCCCATGGTTGATTTGCTGCACGATTATTACGCCTACTGGGCCATCATGCTGCTGCTCGTCGTCGGACTGTACGGGATGCTCATGAAAAAGAATCTGATGAAAAAGGTGATCGGCATGATCATCTTTCAGAATTCGATTATTCTCCTGTTCGTGGCCGCGGCCTTCAAGTGGGACGCCACGGTGCCCATTCGGACCGCGGCCTATCCCACCGACGAGGTGGCCAACTACCTGAACCCTTTGCCTCACACCCTCATGCTGACCGCCATCGTGGTGGGCGTCGCCATTGTCGGCGTCGCCTTCGCCCTGTTGATCGCCATCTACCGTAACTACGGGACCCTTGAGGAGCCCGAATTGATGGAAAGGATGCGGGGCGAATGATGAGCGCCTGGGAGCATCTGGCCGTCGGCATTCTTCTGCCGCCGTTTTTCGGGGCGTTGATTGCCGCCCTGTTTCCGTACCGGCGGCGGTACGGCGCCTGGGCGGCGGCGGTGGTATCCACCGCGCTCGCCTTTCTGGCCTCGATCGGGGGGCTGATTTACGTGGTCACGCACGGCGCGGTGTCTTATCACCTCGGCGGCTGGGCGCCGCCCATGGGCATCGAATTGGTCATGGATCCGCTTTCCGCCTTTTTCTGTGCGGTGGTGACCGGGATGGCGTTCTTCGTTTTCCTGCACGGCAAATCGGTGGTCGAGCTGGAGACGCGCGACAAAACCATCCCTTTCTACAGCGCCGCCATGCTGCTGCTCGGCGGTCTGACCGGCATTCTGTTGACCGGGGACCTTTTTAACCTGTACGTGTTCCTGGAAATCAGTTCGCTGGCCGGGTACGCGCTGGTGGCGGTGGGCGACAAAAAAGCGCCGGTGGCGGCGTTTCGTTACCTGATCCTGGGAACCATCGGCGCCTCGTTCTACCTCCTGGGAGTGGCGTTCCTGTTCATGGAAACCGGTTCCCTCAACATGCGGGACGTGGCCGACGTGATTCCGGTAATGGGCGAGTCGCCGGCGACGATGGCCGGACTGGTGCTGATCGTGTTCGGCATCGGCCTGAAGATGGCGCTCTTTCCGATGCACGGGTGGTTGTCCGACGCGTACACCTACGCCACCTCCACCGCCACAAACCTCGTCGCGCCCATCGGCACCAAGGTGGCGGCCTACGTGTTGATCCGGACCTGCTTTTTCATGTTCGATCCGGACTACGTGCGCGACGAGATTCCGCTCACCCTGATCATCGGTTACCTGGGCGCCGCCGGAATCGTCTGGGGGTCGTTGATGGCGATCGCCCAAAGCGATCTCAAGCGGATGCTGGCATTCAGCAGTGTCTCCCAAGTCGGCTACATTGCGCTCGGGGTGGGGTTGGCCTCCCCCTACGGTCTGATCGGGGCGGTGTTGCACACCTTGAACCACGCGGTGATGAAGGCTTGCCTCTTCATGGTGAACACGAACGTGCTGACCCGTTTCGGCCACTGTCGCATCACAAAATTCGACCGCAGTTACCGTATTCGAATGCCCTGGACCATGGCCGCCTTTACCGTGGCGGCGATTTCCATGATCGGTCTGCCGCCGACCGCCGGGTTCTTCAGTAAGTGGTACCTGGTCCTGGGGTCGTGGGAAAAATCCAATTACATCTTTCTGGCCGTGATCCTCATCAGCAGCTTGCTCAACGTTGTCTATTTCTTCCGGGTGCTGGAGAAGATTTATCTCCGCGACGATGGTGAAGCCTACGACGACGCCAGCGAGCGCGAGGACGAAACCGTCGGGCGCGAGGAAGTGTCCGGGTCGATGCTTTTTCCCACCGTTTTCCTCGGCGCGAGCCTGCTGGTGCTCGGTCTTTTCAACGCGTTTATCGTGGTCCGATTTATTCGGCCGATGATTCCCGGGGGATTGTGATCCTCCCGCCAAACTAATGTCCAACCGTGCCTTTGACTGAAACCTACAGCTCTTCGATTCCCTTCTGGGCCCTGGTGGTGTCGCTCATGGCGGTGCCGTTTATCCTGTGGTCTTCGCGCCGTCCGAATCTGCGGGAGTTTTGGACCATACTGGCGGCGGTGATCAAGTTTTGCCTGGTGCTCACTTTACTTCCCGGCGCGCAGGAGGGAAGGGTGGCGGAGTTCGTGCTCCTGGAGATCGCCGAGGGAATCGAGTTGAGCCTGCGCGCGGATGCTTTCGGGGTGTTTTTCGCCGTGATCGCATCCGGGTTGTGGATACTGACCTCGTTCTACTCGATCGGGTACATGCGGGGGCACCATGAGAAGAAACAAACCCGTTATTTCGCCAGTTTTGCGATCAGTCTGTCCGCCACCATCGGGATCGCCTTTGCCGGGAACCTGCTGACGTTTATCATCTTTTACGAGATGCTGACCCTGGCCACCTACCCGCTGGTGGTTCACTCGGAAAACAAGGAGGCCGTCCGCGCCGGCCGACAGTATCTGGCCTACGCGCTGACCGCCGGTCTGCTCATGGTGGCCGGGGCCGGGTGGATTTACAGCGTCACCGGCACCATCGATTTCCAACCCGGCGGCATTCTGGACGAAGGCATGATCAGCGCGGAAGGCATGCGGGTCCTCTTCTTCATGCTGATGATCGGCGTGGGAGTGAAAGGTGGTATCATGCCGTTGCACAGCTGGCTCCCGGCCGCCATGGTAGCGCCGACGCCGGTGAGCGCCTTGTTGCACGCGGTGGCGGTGGTCAAATCGGGGGTCTTCGGAGTGGTGCGGATGGTCGGATTTGTGTTCGGGCCCGACGTCATGGCGGCGCACGGGCTGAACATCATTCTGGCGGTGTTCGCCGGGTTCACCATCGTGCTGGCCTCAATCATAGCCCTGCGACAGAACAACCTGAAACGGCGGCTGGCTTATTCCACCGTGGCGCACTTGTCCTACATCGCCATGGGGGCGGCGCTGCTGAACGCGGACGGCTTTACCGGGGGTATTCTCCACATATCGACCCACGCCACCATGAAGATCACGCTCTTCTTCTGTGCCGGGGCGATCATCGTTCATTTGCATAAGGAGAACGTCACCGACCTCGACGGCGCCGGGCGGGCCATGCCGTGGACTTTCACCGCGTTCGCCATCGGAGCCATGGGACTGGCGGGTTTGCCGCCGATCAACGGGTTTCTCAGCAAATGGTTCCTCTGTATGGGAAGCCTGGAGGCGGGGCAGATTATCGTGCTTTGTGTGTTCCTGATCAGCGGCCTGCTGAATGCGGCTTACCTCTTCCCCATCGTGTACCGCGGCTTTTTCCGGGCGTCGGATCAGTTCAAGGGATATGGCGAGGCATCACCGTTCATGGTGGTTCCGCTCTGCCTGACGGCGTTTCTGTCGGTTGTCTTCTGCCTGTTTCCGAATGCCATCTTCGGTCTGTTCGACCTGGCCAGGGCGGTGGCGGAGTCGGTGTTGGTTCAATGATGGTTCCTGGTGCGTGGTTCTTTGTTCTTGATTGATGGAAACGGCAATAAAACGAGAAATTGGAAGGATGGACTCGAAACCGGAGTTTTTGATAGCGGCGTGCTTTAGCCGCCGAATCAAACCGGCCGCAAACGGAGAGAAGATTCTTTATTTCGTATGAACAGGAATATTTGGATAGTATTGGCGGTGGTATTGGTGCTTACGGCCGTGCTGGACTTCTGGTACAAGCCCTCGGCATTGCCGGTGTATTACGCTTTGTTCGGCGCGGTGGGGTGTCTGCTGATGCTTTTTTTGACCAAGGGGGTGGCCAAGAAGGTGCTCAGCCGCAAGGAGGATTATTATGAGCGCTCTTGAATTTCCTCCCGTCCTCTTCTGGCTGGTGGGAGCGGCGTTGTTGCCGTTGTTGCCGGTGCGCTGGCGGGGGCCTGTTTGTGTGGCCCTGCCGGCGGCGGCTTTGGTGCATATCGCACTCCTGCCGATCGGAACCGCAGTGGGTGTGTCCTTTGTTGGATATGACCTGGTATTTCTCCAGGTGGGCGGGCTGTCGAAAGCCTTCGGACTCGCCTTTGCCGGCGTTTCGGTGGCGGCGGGAATTTACGCCTGGCACATGCACGAGCTGCGTCAGCAACTGGCGGCCATGCTTTACGCCGGCGGGGCGCTGGGCGTGGTGTTCGCGGGAGACTTCTTCACGCTCCTGATTTTTTGGGAGTTGATGGCAGTGGCCTCGGCGTTGCTGGTGTGGGCCGGCGGCACGCCCCAGGCCGGCGCCGCCGGGTTCCGATACCTTATCTTCCACTTGTTCGGGGGGAGCCTTCTGCTCGCGGGAATCGTGCTGGAGTTTTATGCCACCGGCGACCTGGCCATCCGTGCTTTCGCCCCGGAGGTGTCGCCCGGGAAGATTCTTATTCTCATCGGGGTGCTGGTCAACGCGGGCATGCCCGGACTTCACGCGTGGCTGCCGGACAGTTACCCCAAGTCGACTGTAACCGGCTCGATTTTTCTCAGTGCCTTCACCACCAAGACGGCGGTTTACGTGCTGGCGGTCTGTTTTCCCGGCTGGGAAGTCCTGTACGTCTGCGGCCTGATCATGGCGCTGTACGCGGTTTCCTACGCGGTGCTGGCCAATGACATTCGTCTGATTCTAGCTTACCACATTATCAGCCAGGTCGGTTACATGGTGGCGGCGATCGGGCTGGGAGGCGAGTTCGCGATCAATGGAGCCACGGCGCACGCCTACAACAATATCCTCTACAAGACGCTCATGTTTATGGGCGCGGGCGCGGTTCTGTTCGCCGTCAATGAAACCCGGCTCACCCACCTTGGCGGCCTGGCGAAGCGTATGCCCTGGGTGGTGGTGTTTTACCTGGTCGGGGCGGCCGCCATTTCCGGGTTTCCCCTTTTCAACGGCTTTGTTAGTAAAAGCATGGTGATGGAGGCAGCCTACAGCCGCGACCTCGGGTACACGCTGCTGGCGTTGGCATCGGTGGGAACCTTTCTCAGCGTGGGAATCAAGCTTCCCTACTACACCTGGTTTTATCGGAAAACACCCGAAGCACTTCCGGCGCCAAAACCCATTCCGGGCAATATGCTTCTCGCCATGGGTATTCTGGCGGCGTTTTGTGTGCTTTACGGGGTGTACCCGTACGCCCAGTACGCACAGCTTCCCTACGCGGAAGACTTTTTCGCCTACCGCCCGGACCTTCTGGCGAAGGCGTTACAAATCCCGCTGGGGACGTTTGTGGTGTTCTGGTTTTTTCGCCACAAGATCCTGGGCGAAGCCAAGATCGTGCTCGATGTTGACTGGCTGTACCGGCGTTCGGCCCCCTATGCGGGCCTGGTGGTGCTCGGCGGGGTGAACCGCTTCTTCGATGCCTGCGAAGCCGGCCTCGACCGGCTGATTGCCCGCGTCGTGCCGCCGTTCCGAAATCCGCTCAAATCCCTGCGTCTGCGCAGCGAGAGCGGCGAATCCTACGATCCCGACGCCGACCGCACCTCGCTGGGGATAAGCGTCGGCCTGACCCTCCTCACCGTGGCCGGGGTGATTTTGGCGAGCCTGTTTTGAAGTTGGAAGTTAAACGCATTGGAGCCGCCGTCCCAACACCGCACAGACGCCCGCTAAAGCAGGGCGCTACCCCCGTAGCTCCGTGCTTCAGCCGGAGTTGTTCCCTCCTGGAATCGCCGTCCGCACGCCCCTCAGACGCCCGCTAAAGCAGGGCGCTACCGCCGTAGCTCCGTGCTTCAGCCGGAGTTGTTCCCTGGAATCGTCGTCGGCACGCCCCTCAGACGCCCGCTAAAGCAGGGCGCTACCCCCGTAGCTCCGTGCTTCAGTCGGAGTTGTTCCCTCCTGGAATCGCCGTCCGAACGCCCCTCAGACGCCCGCTAAAGCAGGGCGCTACCCCCGTAGCTCCGTGCTTCAGCCGGAGTTGTTCCCTGGAATCGCCGTCCGCACGCCCCTCAGACGCCCGCTAAAGCAGGGCGCTACCGCCGTAGGTCCGTGCTTCAGCCGGAGTTGTTCCCTCCTGGAATCGCCGTCCGCACGCCCCTC
>JBJHCF010000046.1:0-39569 GCA_050506795.1 Opitutia bacterium | reverse complement strand
AAACTGCCAATGAGAAACAGGAGAGAGAAAGTCGTCTGCCAGGGTACCGATGGAACTGAGGAATCATCGGTCGTCCCAAGGGAGACTGTCTCATTTCCTGACATGATTCTTTTCTCTTCCCGAACGTGCCGGACAGACGTCCGGGCTTGTGGTGATTGAAGTCTGAGGGTCTCTCGAATCATCTGGCGCGTTTACCCGGATTGTCTGATCCGGGTTGTTCGTGGCAGGTACGGTGAGGGAAGCGGTACTGCCAAGGCCGATCATACCGCCGACCCGGGAATCTTTCGTCAAATCAAGGCTGACGATAATCATTCGTCAATCACGGATTCGGCGATCCTATGTCCGAAAGTGTGTTCCTGGAATCGGCAGAGATCGGTTTGTGAAATAAATAAATCAATACACGAACGTACTGGACACACATCCGGGCCTGTGGTGGTTGAAGTCTAAGGGTCTCTCGACAATCCGGGCGCGTTTACTCGGATTGTGTGCTCCGGCTGGTTCGCCGAACCGTTCCTATAGCCCAAATAATGTACCCCGTGAGAATGGGTGGTGGTGAAAGGCATATGAATCACTAATCCGCCATGCGGCAATCAACACAAATCCCATGAATATTGATGCAGTTACGAATCGCATCCAAGTCGGTCCGTGCCGTAGATATATCCAGTGGGTGATCAACACCTTCACCATGATAAGGCATGGAAGAATATCTCCAGTCAAGGAGATTGCCGTACCGCCCGGTCGGATCTTCACGCCAGCTCCAAGACCTCCAAGGAATGCTGCAAATAGCAATAGTACAATCATTATGACAAGCGGTTTCACTGTCATTCGAGGATCGTATCTGATATTCTCTTCCATTGCCTGGCGAACAATATTATTAGTGGAACAGTTCCATTTTTCCAGGGCTTATTTGATCAGAAAATACGGAAGTATTTGTCAGGGAGCAAGAAAAATCAGGTTTTGATGAGTTCCACTAACGATCTTATGGGAACCTAAGGCGTTAGGGAACTCGGAGAAGTTCCCGAATTGTACTAAATCGGGCGAAAAGGAACTCTGCGAGTTCCCTAATTCCGTTAGGGGAACCCGAAGAGACCCCTAAACGAAAAAAAGGAAATTTTTTCCTTGCCAGGAATGACCTGTCCAGAGAAAAAGGTGAACGTATGAACACTACCTCTGATCAGCAAAACCATTGGGAGGCGGTTAAGGCCGCTGTTAACGGGCTGTCCTGGGTGAACGACAAAGGGCGTCCCTTTTTTCTGAATTGGATCCGCCGTTACCTTACCTGTGAAGCGCGCGGAGCGAGTTCTTCGGTCGAGCGTCTGAAAGGGTTCCTCGCCGCGTTGGAGAGGGAAGATCGATGGCAGGATTGGCAGGTTTCTCAAGCTCAACGAGCGGTGCGTTGGTATCAGCGGACGTTCGAGGGCAATATTCGCGCCGAGGCGGATTCAGCGGGGGCGCTCGGAAAGGATTCTTCGTGGGATCAGGTCTACGCGGAAGCAAGGCGGATTCTACGGCAGCATGATTACGCTTACCGGACCGAAGAAACGTACCTTGGCTGGATGAAGCGTTTCGAGCGATTTTGCCAAGGCAAACCACCGGGTCGCGTCAGCGTCGATCTCGCGAAGGGTTTTTTGAGCGATCTGGCGGTGACCAAGGAGGTTCGGGCGTCGACGCAGAATCAAGCGTTCCATGCGGTGCGGTTCTTATTTATCGAGGTTTTGGGTAAGGACTTTTCCGGAATGGAGGGAACGGTTCGGGCGCAGACTCGGGAACATGTTCCGGTGGTATTGACCCGGGATGAGGTGAAGAAGCTGTTGGAGCAGCTTGAGGGCTCCTACCGTCTGGCCGCTGAGTTGATGTACGGCAGCGGAATGCGAATCAGCGAGTGCATGCGCCTGAGGATCAAGGACCTGGATTTTGGAAACGGCTACATTACGGTTGTCGAGGGTAAGGGGTCCAAAGACAGGCGGGTTCCTTTGCCCAAGAGGCTTGAGGGCGCCTTGACACAACGCATCGAGCAGTTGCGTCGCCTTCATCAAGAGGATCGCCAGGCGAATTTGGGAGGCGTTTTTCTTCCCGGGGCCTTGGAACGCAAATTCCCGAATGCCGGGAAGGAGTTTTCCTGGCAATGGTTGTGGCCGATGCGGAATGTGTCGGTCGATCCGCGCACCGGTTTGACGCGACGGCATCATGTGAGTCCGAAGCTGGTTCAGCGAGCGATCCGCGGCGCCACGAAATCTGCCGGGATTGATAAACGGGTGACTCCTCATGTGCTGCGGCACTCGTTTGCGACCCATGTGCTCGAGGCCGGCGGAGATATTCGGACAGTTCAGGAATTGCTGGGGCATGCGGATGTTTCGACGACCATGATCTACACCCATGTGATGAACAAGCCGGGACTCGGGGTGAAGAGTCCGTTGGATGGGATGGTTTAGGGTAGGGCTTCGCCCTGTTCTTGGTTCTTCGTGCTTGGTTCTATGTTGAGAACGATGGGACGGGCCCTTCGGTGGGTTCAGGGCGGAGGGAGTTGTGGAGTGGACCCTTCGACAGGCTCAGGGCAGGGGGGGGCGAGTCGGCGACCGGGCGAATGGGTGAGATGGCGAGGGACGTGGGACGGGGGATGGGGGGCGCGATCAGGACATAGGTAACACTTTGGGGAATATTGGGCTGGAAGGGGGGAGGCTTCCGCTGAAGCAGGAAGCTACTTGAGGGGAGGAGGGGCCGGCAGGGATGCCCGCGATCCCGGTGGGGGAGTGGTGGAATTGGGGAGAGGTGGGGGATCTCGAACGAGCTTCGCCCCGTCACTTCTTTTTTTCAATCAGCAACTTAGGAGATACTTCAGAAGGCTGGGAGCGCCCGGCGAGAGGCGCGGGGCGTTGGACTAAGATGTTGGCGGGGATGGGGTTACAGGGCAAGGTTTTTTTGGGGAGGGAGATGGGGGAAGTGGGAAGAGGAAAGAGCGACGAGTGGGCGAGGGGGCGAGGGAGTGTTGGAGGGGTGGAGTGTTGGAGAGGGGGAGATGGCCCTTCGACAGGCTCAGGGCGGGGTGGAGTTGTGGAGTGGTGGATTGTTGGAGGGGGGACCTTTCGGCAGGCTCAGGGCAGGGGGGAGTCGTGGAGGCTTCCGCTGAAGCGGGAAGCTACTTGAGGGCTTGGGGCGGGCAGGGATGCCCGCGGTCCCGGGTGGAGTTAATTGGCGACGATGTTGAGGATTTTGCCTGGGACGTAGATGACTTTGCGGATGGTTTTGCCGTCGAGGTGGGGTGCGACCCGGGGCTGGTCTTTGGCGACGGCGAAAACGGCGTCCTGGTCGGCGGTCTTGGGGATTTGGGCGTCGCCGCGGTATTTGCCGTTGACCTGGAAGACGACTTTGACGGTTTCGGTTTCCAGTTTGGCCGGGTCGTACGCGGGCCAGGGGGCGTAGCAGACGGAGGGTTGTTCGCCGAGGCGTTCCCAGAGTTCTTCCGCGACGTGGGGGCAGAAGGGGGCGAGCAGGCGCGCGAAGGTTTTTCCGGTTTCGAGGCTGAACGTATCCGTTTTCTGGAGATGATTGACGAAGATCATCATCTGGGAAATGGCGGTGTTCAAGCGGAGCGACTCGATATCCTCGCCAACCTTTTTGATGGTTTCGTGGAGGAGGCGCAGGGTTTCGGGATCGGTTTCGGCGGCGTCGGTGATTTTGGCGGGGCGGTTGCCGTCGCGGTCAACGAATTCGCGCCAGACTTTTTTCAGGAAACGGGTAATGCCCTCGATGCCCTGGCTCTTCCAGGGTTTCATGGCTTCGAGCGGTCCGAGAAACATGAGGTAGGCGCGCAGGGCGTCGGCTCCGTGTTCTTCGATCACGGTGTCGGGATTGACCACGTTGCCGCGGCTCTTGGACATCTTTTCGCCGTCTTCGCCGAGGATGATGCCCTGGTGGAAGAGTTTCTTGAAGGGCTCGGGGTCGGTCACCACTCCGAGGTCGTAGAGGAACTTGTGCCAGAAACGGGCGTAGAGGAGGTGCAGCACGGCGTGTTCGGCGCCGCCGATGTAGTAGTCGGGGACGCCCCAGTACTGGAATTGTTCGGGCGAAACGAGAGCGTCCTTATTCCGGGGATCGAGGTAGCGCAGGTGGTACCAGCAGGAGCCGGCCCACTGCGGCATGGTGTTGGTTTCGCGTCGACCGGAAACCCAGTGGTCGCCTTCGGGGCACGCGTCGGTGGTGGGAACGGTTTGTCCGGTGCGGGCGTCGTACCAGACTTCCACCCATTCGCCGACGTTGGCCAGGGGGCTTTCGCCGGTGCCGGAGGGCTGGTAGGACTCCACGTCGGGAAGGGTGAGCGGGAGGGCGGTCTCAGCGATAGGCGCTGCGTACCATTCCCGTCCGTCGGCGGTGTAGCGCACGGGGGCTTCGGGGCGGAGCTCGGCGGCGAGTTTTTCGTAGTCGGCGGCGCTCAGCCACACGATGGGAAAGGGTTCTCCCCAGAAGCGCTGGCGGGAGAAGAGCCAGTCGCGCAGGCGGTACTGCACGCTGGGGCGACCCTGGTCGCGTTCGGCGAGGGTTTCGGTGATGCGGCGGGCGGCGTCGTCCGACGGCAGACCGCTGAATCCGCCGGAATTGATAAGCACGCCCGGGCCGGTGTAGGGGAGGGCGGCGCGTTCTTCCTCGGGCAGGTCCTGGTTTTCGATGACCTGGATAATCGGAATGGAGAACTCGGTGGCGAACTCGTGGTCGCGTTCGTCGTGGGCGGGAACGGCCATGATGGCGCCGGTGCCGTAGCTGATGAGCACGTAATCGGCGACCCAGATGGGAATCTGCTGGTTGTTTACCGGGTTGATGGCGTAGGCGCCGGTGAACACGCCGGTTTTTTCCTTGGCCAGGTCGGTGCGTTCGAGATCGCTTTTTTGGGCGGCCTTACGCACGTAGGTATCGACCGCTTCCCAGTTGTCGCCGGTGACGATCTTTTTGACCGCCGGGTGTTCCGGCGCGACGACCATGTAGGTGGCGCCGAAGAGAGTGTCGGGACGGGTGGTGTAGACCCGGAGGGTTTCGCCGGTATCGCCGGCGATGGGGAACTCGATTTCCGCGCCCTCCGAGCGTCCGATCCAGGCTTCCTGCTGGCGTTTGGTGGAGTCAGGCCAGTCGAGGCCTTTCAGGTCTTCCAGGAGGCGGTCGGCGTAGGCGGTGATCCGCAGGACCCACTGTCGCAGGTTGCGGCGTTCCACCGGGTGGTTGCCGCGTTCGGAGCGGCCGTCGATGACCTCTTCGTTGGCGAGCACGGTTTTGAGCTCCGGGCACCACCAGACGGGGCGTTCGTCGACGTAGGCGAGGCCGCGTTTAAAGAGCTGGAGGAAAATCCACTGGGTCCAGCGGTAGTAGTCGGGATCGGTGGTGTCGATTTCCCGGTCCCAGTCGTAGGAAAAGCCCAGACGTTTGATCTGACCGCGGAAGTTTTCGATGTTGCGCGCGTTGGTGTCCCGCGGGTGGGTGCCGGTCTGGATGGCGTATTGTTCGGTGGGCAGACCGAAGGCGTCCCAACCCATGGGGTGCAGGACGTTGAAGCCGCGCGCGCGTTTGTAGCGGGCGAGGATGTCGGAGGCGGTGTAGCCTTCCGGGTGGCCGATGTGCAGGCCGGCTCCGGATGGGTAGGGGAACATGTCGAGCACGTAGTATTTCGGCTTATGGAAGTCATCAGGAGCCCGGAAAGTCTTTTGGGATTCCCAGTATTGCTGCCAACGCGGCTCGATCGCCGCGGGTTCGTAGTCGGTGCGGTTGGTGGCCATTTGCTCGTGCGGTTGCATGTCCAAAAGAAACACAGCTTGAAGATTGGGCCGTGAGCGTCAATTTATTCGTTCCTATCATGTTTACCGGAATTGTAGAGGAAAAGGGGCGCGTGCTGAGCTTTGGCAAGGGCGAGCGGGCCTGGAATTTGGAAATCGCCGCCGAAAAGGTGCTGCCGGGTCTCAAGATCGGAGACAGCGTCGCGGTCAACGGCTGCTGCCTGACCGCGGTGTCCATCGGCGAGGACCGGGTGGGTTTCGAGTTGCTGGAGGAAACGGTCCGCCTGACCGGTTTCGCCGACCTGCAGGCGGGAGGCGCGGTCAACCTGGAGCGCAGTCTGCGTTTCAACGGGGAGATGGGGGGACATTTTGTGACCGGGCACATCGATTGCCGCGGCACGGTGGACCTCAGCGAGAAGCGCGGCGACGACCTGTACCTGCATGTGATCGTGCCGCCGGAGTTTCGGCGTTACCTGATCTACAAGGGCAGCATTGCGATCGAGGGTGTGTCGTTGACGGTGGCGGAGGTGGATGAGTCCGGATTGGCGGTGTGGCTCATTCCGCACACTTTGGAAGTAACCAACCTCTCGGAGAAAAACGCCGGTGACACGGTTAACCTGGAATTTGATTTGCTGGGGAAGTATGTGGAGCGGTTGATGGCGTTCCGGGATGAGGGGCGAGGGTGAGGGGCGAGGGCAGTGGGGTGAGCCCTTCGGCGGGCTCAGGGTGGAGGAGTGGTGGATTGATGGAGAATTGGAGAGGGGCGTGGGGGGCGCACTCAGCGCTCACTTTATAATTTTCAGGGTGAGAGATTTGCCGGCGGCGAGGATGCCGTAGACGACTCCCATAAGGGTGACGCTGGCTGGTGCCAGGGGCAGGTCGAAGCGGAAAGCGAGGTAAAAGCTCAGTACCGACGCGAGGACGCCAATCACCACGGAAAGCAGGAACATCGCGAACATGTTGCGGCTGAAAAGCAGGGCGATAAGCGGGGGAATCACCAGATAACCGAAGCCGGCGATGGGGCCGATGTTGAACACGGCGACCGAGACGGTCACGCCCGCCAGGACCAGGAAGAAAAAGTCCCACGCCAGCACCGATTTGCCCATGGTGATCGCCAGTTCGCGATCGAAAGCCAGAAGGAGAAACTCTTTGTTGAAGACCAGCAACAGGGCGGCGACCAGGCCGAAAAAGACCGCGGCTCGAATGAGATCGACCAGGGTGACCGCCACGATTTCTCCTTTGAGTAGATTCAGCAGGCCCGCTTCCGCCACCGGCGCCTGGGAGAGGAGCAGCAGGCTCAAGCCGCTGGCCACCACAAAAATCAATCCGATGAAGGCTTCGCTCATTCCTCCCCGCGGCAGAAGGATTCCCATGCTAAGAAGCGCCGCCAGGGTGAAGAGGATCGAGCCGGTCAGGGCCACGCCCATGTGCGGAGAGGCCCCGGGAAGCAGGCCGAACCAGCCCATGCCCTGGCTGAGGAAGGCAAAGGCGATGCCCGCGGCCGAAACCTGGGGAATGGCGACTCCGATGAAGACGATTCGCCGCAGGACGAAATACACGCCCACCAGCGGGCAGATGGCCCCGATGATCACGCCCATCCAAACGGCGTGGCGGAGATACGGCCATGCGGCCCGCAGATCGTCGAGTTGCAGAAACTCCATCATATGAAAATCCCCACGTCGGCTTCGCGTTCGATTTCCTCAAGTACGGTACTGGTGTTGTCGAGACGGACCCGTCCGGCGTTGAACCAGGCGGTGCGGGGCACGCATTTTTTCAGAAGCCGCAAGTTGTGGCTGGCCAAAATGATCGCGACTCCGCGGGTGTGATTCAGTTCCGCCAATTTCTCCATGAAGGCGGTTTCGGATTTGGCATCCACCCCGGAGGTCGGTTCGTCCAGGAGCAGAAGTTCAGGTTCCATCACCAGCGCCCGTGCGAGAAGGACTCGTTGTTTCTGACCGCCGGACAGTTCGGAAAAGCGTTGCCGCGCCAGGTCTTCGACCTCCAGGGCCTTGAGTGCCCGGTGGGCGTCGGCGCGATGTTCTTCCTTCACCCGACGGCCGGCTCCCAAATAGGAATACACGCCCATCAGGACCACTTCGAAGGAGGTGACGGGGAAAATCGGATCGAGCTTTTCGCTCTGCGGAACGTATCCCATCACCGGAAGCCTCTCCCCGCGTACCGCATATCGCAGGTTTCCGCCCAGCAGGGGAATGAGGCCGGCAACGGTCTTAATGAAGGTCGACTTTCCGGAGCCGTTGGCGCCCACAAAAGCGATGAAATCGGCTTTCCGGCAGGTGAAATTCACCTTCTGGAGCACCGGGGTCTTGCCGTAACCGAGGACGGCACTCTCCATGGAGAAAAGCGAGGAGTCGTCAGGCATGCTTGGCGTTTGCGATCACGTGGGTTGAGCTTCCGTTGGCATCGGCCGGGTGTCAAGGGCGGGATGTCGGCCGAACCGGGCGACCTACTGTTCCATGGCCTTGAGTATTTGTCGCACGTTGTGCTCGATCAGATCGATATAGGTGTCAACTTCCGGCACCGCGCCGGGAAACTCGGCCAGCTCGACAATTGCCGCGCCGGTGTCTTCGGACAGCCGGTTCACGAGGCGGGTGGGGCGAACGGGTTCGACCCAGATCATACGGACGTTTTCTTCGCGCATCCGCGGAATCATCCTGCTGATATGTCTCGGTGTCGGCTCGATCCCGGGCGAAGGCTCCAGGGTATCGATAATCTCGAAATTGAAACGCCGGGCGAAGTAGTCGTAGCTGGCGTGGTAAGTGACGATGTGCGTGCCGGCGTAGGGAGCCAAAGCCGCATCCCATTCCTCCATCTTCTCCTCAAGTTTGTGGCGGAAAGCCTGGAGATTCGTCTCGTAGTTTTCGGAGTTGTTCGCGTCCAAATAGCGCAGGCGCGCGAAGAGGTTCTCCGCCACCACCAAGGCGCTGGCCGGATCGAGAAGGTAGTGCGGATTTCCCGCGCCGTGGGCGTGAGCGTGACCGTGGCCGTGGTGGTGATCGACCGGTCCGGGGGCCACACCGATGAGGTCGACTCCGCGGGAGGCATCCATGCGGCCCGCCCGGCCTCGCTGAATTCGGGTATTTCGCGCGTTGGCCACCAAATCCGGGAGCCATCCGTGTTCCAGGTCGAGTCCGACCTCGATAAGAATATCCGCCTCGGCGATCAAACGGGAAAAAGCCGGACGAGGGCGAATATGATGCGGGTCGTCGGTGCCGCGTGCCAGGCTGGCGACTTCCACATGTTCACCACCGATTTCCTCCGCGATGGAGGCCAGGTCGGTGGTGGTGGTGACGATCTTTAGCCGGGCCTGGCCGGAAGCGGCGGTCAGCAGGAAGGCAATGGCGGCTAACAAAACGATTCGCGGGAGCGAACCGGAGAAGTATTCGGACTTTTGAAAATTCATGGTATCAAAGCGGTCGGACTGGTTTGTCTGGTGTGACAGCAAATTTGGCTGCGGGTTCTATCGTGTCCAATCATGAGAAATAATCAAATGCAAAAGATTCGCATTTGAGTGGATGGGGCGGGCGCAAAAAAATCCGGCCTCCTTGCGGAAGGCCGGATTCTTTTGTGATTGTTTGGTTCTGCTTAGACCGCGCCGTCGCCGCGTTCGTCGGTGCGGATGCGAATGGCTTCCTCGATCGGGATGACGAAGATCTTGCCGTCGCCGATCTTGCCGGTTTTAGCGGCTTTGACCACCGCTTCAACTGTCTTGGAGACGATTTCGTCCGCCACCACGATCTCCACCATGACCTTGGGCAGGAAATCGACGGTGTATTCGCTGCCGCGGTAGATTTCGGTGTGGCCCTTTTGCCGTCCGAAACCCTTCACCTCGGTGACCGTCATTCCCTCGATGCCGAGTTCCG
Organism: Opitutia bacterium; assembly: GCA_050506795.1. Taxonomy (GTDB): domain Bacteria; phylum Verrucomicrobiota; class Verrucomicrobiia; order Opitutales; family T3Sed10-336; genus SLOW01. The sequence goes on along the minus strand of JBJHCF010000046.1, from coordinate 29,932 downwards.
AGAGGGCTTCCTTCACTTCCTCCAGTTTGAACGGCTTGATGATAGCTTTGATTAACTTCATGGATATGCTTCCTTCTAAGTAATTTGCATGTAATTTGTTTTCCGGGGGCGGCGCAAGGAAATGTTGGCATCTCCCCGCGCCGCACTCCGGCGCATTTTAGCCTGTAACCTTGCCGAAGTCGGGATAAGCCTCCTGACCGTGTTCGGAGTAGTCGAGACCTTCGTCCTCTTCCTCCTCGGTCACCCGGAAGCCCATGGTGGCTTTCAGGATCAGAGCCAGAACAACGGCGACCACAAAGGCGAAGCCGCAGAACGCGACCGTGCCGATCACCTGGGACAGGAAGCTGATGTCCGGATTGAAGAAGGCGATCACCACCGTTCCCCAGACCCCGCACACGCCGTGGACCGAAATGGCGCCGACCGGATCGTCGATTTTGACTTTATCGAAGAAGATGATGGCGAAGACCACGATGATACCCGAAACCGCGCCGATGAAGACCGCGGGCCAGGGGCCGACGGCGTCGGCGCCGGCGGTGATGCCGACCAGGCCGGCCAGCACGCCGTTGAGGGCCATGGTGATATCCGGCTTCTTCAGCAGAGCCCAGGACGTGAATATGGCGGCAATGGCTCCCATGGAGGCCGACATGGCGGTGGTGGTGAAGACGAGACCGAGGTCTTTCGGTTCGGCCGACAGCACCGAGCCACCATTAAATCCGAACCATCCGAACCAGAGCAGGAACACTCCGATGGCGGCCAGAGGAATATTGTGGCCGGGAATGGGCTTCATTTTACCTCCGGAGAGGTACTTGCCCCGACGGGCGCCGAGAACGATTACCGCGCCCAGGGCGGCGAAACCGCCGAAGCCGTGTACCGCGGAGGAGCCGGCGAAGTCATAGAAAGGAACGGCGAGTTCGGCCAGGAAGCCTTCACCCCAGTGCCAGGAACCGGCGATCGGGTAGGCGAAAGCCACCAGGACGATCGTGAAGACCATGAAGGACGAAAGCTTGATGCGTTCGGCCACGGCTCCGGAAACGATGGTGGCGGCGGTGGCGGCGAACATGGCCTGGAAGATGAAGTCGCCGTAACCGGTCATGGCCAGACCTACCCCTCCGTAGCCGAAGGTAAAGTCCTCGTTCAGGTCGCCGATCGGGCTTCCGATGCCGAAGATGTAGGGAATCTGCCAGTCCCCCGGGTAGTGCATGTTAAATCCGATCAGCCCGTAGGTCAGGATTCCCGCCGAGATGATGAACACATTCTTAAAGAGCACGTTTACCGCGTTCTTTTGTCGAGTCAGACCCGTTTCGAGCGTGGCGAACCCGAGGTGCATGATGAAGACCAGGCCGGCGGCGATCACCGTCCAGAGCATGCTGGTCACAAAGAAATCGAACGCGTAAGCGTGGAAGCCGTGCTCGGCCACCATTTCCTCGTATTCGGCCTTGAATGCCAGATCGTCCTCGGTCGGTTCATATTCGGAAGCGGCTTCGGCCTCCTGCGCCTGAAGCTGGACCGGTGATCCCGGTGCGGCTGCCAGGAGGAAGGCCCCCGCCATAGTTAAAATAAGTTTATACCAATGCTTCATATCGTCATTCCTTTGCTTTTTCTGTCTGCAACTGGGTTTGAGTTTTTGGATACACGCCCGGAACGGTTTCCTGGCGAAACCCCCAGCTAGCAGGGGGTATGCCAATTGTGACTCACGGATGGTAGTAAAACCTCCCGGTCCGGGGTTGGATGTTCGGTTGGCTATTGTGGATAAAGGGGATAGGCGGCTTTGCCCCTGGGGCGAAAACAGGATGGGTCAGGGGCGAGTCGAGGCCTTTTCCGGTGTCAGACCGGGTGTTCAAAAAACAACAACCCGGCTTCGGCCGCAGGGGCGGGAACGCTTTTTTCAGGGATTGCCACCTGTCGGGCAGCGTATTTCCCAGCGAGGATTGAACCGGGGAGGCGGCTTCCGGGATCAGGCTCCGGCGCGGTACGGGGCGTGGAAAAAGCGGTGTCGGACGGGTTCGCGTTGTTCGGCGGTGAGGGGAGGCAGAGGGGGGAGCGTTCCGGAAGCGTTGCGTGCCGTGTGCCGGGCCGCCAACTCGCGAAAGGCTTCATAGCGTGGGTTTTCGGTCGGCGGGGCCTGTACGGTCTGACGCAGGAAACCGCGCCATTCGGTCAACAACCGGTCGATGTCCCCCCGTCCGGTGAAATCGACCGCGAGCGCGGACCGCCGGGCGCCGTATTCGATGATTTCCCGCACGATGTCGGAGGCGCCGTAGCCATATTGCGGAGGCACCCCTTCCTGCAGGTAGCCGTCGATGGTGAACCGGCGATAGGCTTTGCGGCAGGCGCCGGCGAGGGGGCCCATCCACCGCGGATTGGTGCCGCGAAAACGTTCGCCGCCGAACAGGTCCGCGATATCGAAGACCAGATTGTCGAGAGGGTACTTCCGGTCTTCCAGGGCCGCGGCCAGTGCGAGGCCTTCGGGTCCGAGGAACAGCCTGACGATATCGCCGCGGCGTGTTAAGCGGAGTTGTTTATCGAGCACTCCGATGCGTGTCCACTGCCAGAGCAGGGTGGGTTCCGGGCTCAGGGCAAGGCATTCTTCCCGTAGAGCGCAGGTCCGGCAGGGTTTGAAGGGACGGTGTTTGCGGCGAACCAGCCGGGCGCGGCCGGTGTCGGCGAGGACGCCGCACGGAAAGATCTCCACCGGCCGGGCGCCGCTTTGTTCGGCGCCCAGTCCGGGCGGGGTTTCCGTGAATAGCCTTTGACGGTATTGGGCGGCGAGTTCGCGGGCTTCGCTCCCCCGGTGCAAGCCGCGCAGAAAGAAAGCCCAGGGAAAAGGGGCGGCCCGCTTCAGTCGCTGAGGCCGGGCCTGCGAGAGGCGCGGGGTGGTTTCGGTGCAGAGGAGATAGCCTGTCTCGTCGATTCCCCTCCGCCCGGCCCGTCCGATCATCTGCATCAGTTCGTGGGGCTGGATGCGGTGCTCGAATTCCTGGTGCCGGTAGCTCTGGGCGGTGATCATGACTGAGCGCAGGGAGAAATTGATGCCGGCGCTCAGGCCGAGGGTGGCGACAACGGCCCGAAGCTGGCCGGCCTTGGCCAGGGGTTCGATGACCCCCGCGCGCTGCGCGTAGGAAAGTCCGCTGTGATGGTAGGCCACCCGCTGCCGCAGGAGCCTCGCCAGCTTGGGGCCGAGCACGCTTTCCTGTTCGGCGGTGAGGCTCAACGGGCGGGCCAGGGGGATCTCGCGGGCGAGCTGCCGGGCCAGTCTTTCGGCCTCCCGCCGGTGCGGCGCAAAAAGCAGCACCGGCCCCAGGTCTTCCCGCAGGGCGCCGGCCACCCGTTTGCCCCAGTAGCCCCGGACACTGGCCGGGCAGTAGCGGGCGAGTTCATTGGCGTCGACTTCCTCCAGGGGCACCGGGCGTTCCCGGTGACGGATGACCGCGGCCGGCCGCCCCAGACGATCAAGCCAGGCGGCGACGCTGTCCGGGTTGTCTACCGTGCCGCTGAGAAAGAGGTATCGAATGCTGGCGGGAAAGGCCATCAGGACGCCTTCGTAATGATTGCCCCGGACCGGATCGCCGAGCCATTGGTATTCGTCGATTACGAGCAGGGCCGGACGGGCATTCTCAAATGGCAGGTTTTGCACTGCTTCCAGGGTGGCGACCACCACCGGGGCGTTTGTGTTCATGGCGACGTCTCCGGTCATAATGCCGGTATTCCATCCCCGGGCGGTCCACTCGGCGAATTTGTCGTTGGCGAGGGCCCGCGTGGGCACCGTGTAGACGGCCCGGCGGGAGAAGTTGGTTTTCTCCATGAATGTTTCAAACACAAACGTCTTCCCCGATCCGGTGGGAGCGTCCACAACCACATCGCGATTCTCCATCAACGCCGTGATCGCCTCCGCCTGCCACCGGTCCGGCAGCATTAGTTTTTGCAGGCCTGCCAGATCCTCAATGAACACGGGAGCAATGTGATTGTATTTGTTTGGGGCGTCAAATTTCGCCGCGGCTCGGCGATTCGTTCCCGCTTGCATCGGGACGTCGTTCAATGTTATCTGAAGGGCAAGATATCAGGGGAGCTGTCCACGTCTATCAGCGCGGCTTTTCTCCGTTGATTGTTTCGAAACCCTAATTTTGGTCCTGATGCAATATTTTTACAGCTAATATTGATTCAGATCAAAAATGTATCCGCCCGTTTGGGCTAACCTGTGCACGCTATGAATAAAAAACCGACACCAATGGCTGCCGACGAGGGTTCCCCCAGGAGCCTCGGGGCCTTCCTTTCCGCAGGGGCGGGCAAAGTCCGCACCCTTTCATGGATCCTTGCCCTGACCGCGTTTGCCGCTTTTCCGGCGGTTGATGCGAAAGCATGTGTCTCCTGCAATATTCATTTCGGGGAGCAGATCCTCGACGAACGGGCCGACAGTTTGATCGGACGTGATATTCGCCAGGCGATGGCGAACCAGCATGGATTAAAGCTTGATGAGATGACCGAGGTAAGCCCCGAGTTCAGGGTCCGATTGGAACAGGCGGCAATTTCGAGTCTGAGCCCGGTGGCCGTCGAAGCTTCGGCGGAACCGGCTTCCGTGGAGGAAGCCGCTGATGATGCCGGTGCCGATGCTGATGCTGATGTCGATGCTGATGTCGAAGGCTCGGAGGTGCTCCCGGAAGTGGACGAATGTTGCGACACCGGTTCGGCGCCGTCGCCGATGCCGACCTCGTTCGATATGCTGGGGGCTGCGCCCAATCCGATGTTCAACCGGCTTTCCGAGCGATTCCCCGAACTGTATGAGGGACACGATTTCATAGAGATCATCAAACGGGACGAAGGGTTGTCGATTCCGACCACGAGTTATGTGCCCCAGGACATCGAACCCGACGTGCAGTTCACCATCGAACTTTCGGAAGGACTGGTTTATCTTGGAAACGGGGTCATCTACGAAGGGTTTGTGACCAACGGCAAAATCCCCGGGCCGACGCTTCGGGCGAACCAGGGTGACATTATTGAATTCACCGTGGTCAACAATGGAACCGTCCCCCATGGTGCATCCATTCACGCGGCCAATACGCAGACCTCGAAATACGTCGGTCAAATTCCTCCCGGCCAAAGCAGGTCGGTGAAGTTCCGCGCCACTCAGCCCGGGGTTTTCATGTACCACTGCGCGCCGGGCGGGCACGCGATTCCCATGCACGTGCAGTTCGGGCAGTATGGCATGATGGTCATCGAGCCGGCGGAAAAGAAATACCGGCTCGAAGAGGAACTGGGGCATGAACCCGATGTGACGCTGCACATCGTTCAGCACGGAATTTATGCCAGCGGTCGCGATGCGGTTGAGGGATCTCCGCTGTACACCATGTTCAATGGGAAAATCTTCCGCTATGTGGAGGAGCCTATCAACGTGCGGCCGGGCGATTATGTTCGGATTTATTTCCTGAACGTGGGGCCGAACGAACTGTCGACATTTCATTTCGTCGGCATCGTCTGGGACTATGTTTACTGGCAGGGGCACCCTGATGCGGTGATGCCGGGCGGACAAACCGTTACCGCCGGTCCTTCCGATTCATGGGTGATCGAATTTCGGGTGCCGCCGGATGAAGGCGCCTACACGATGCTGACTCACGGTGTCGGTGAAGCCAGTCGCGGTACCATCGGTCTGCTTGTTGCCGACCGGGAGGCCGAAACCCCGGTGACCATACTCTCGGATGGGCCGAAACACACCCAGGAGGAACTGCAAGAAATGAAGGAAAGCGCCACGCGTGTGATTTCTCCCTACCGTCCGGCGGACGGCCCCGGAGATGAACCGGTGGTGTACGGGCGCGATACCGACCAGGTCTACGTCAGAATTCTGGGCAATTCCTATTCGCCTAAGGTCATACAGGTGACTCCGGGCACGACGGTGACCTGGATCAACGAGGACGTGTTTTCCTACCTTGCCGGGGAATTTTCGGGTATTCACAATGTGGTTTCGGTGGGCGAACCTCCGGAGCGGTTTGTTTCGCAGCTGATGGCTCACGGTGAAGAGTTCAGCTTCACTTTTGAGCTGGAAGGCGAGTACGACTACATCTGCACCCCTCACCCCTACATGGCGGGACGGGTCATTGTCAAAGAAGAGCCGTTGCCTGATCTGGAGGGCCTTGTCGGAGGCCCCGGGCGGGGGCTGGCCGGGATGGCATTCGTCCTGGCGGGTCTGGCGGTGCTTGTTTCATTTGTCAGTCTGCTGCGCAAACGTTGAGAATTCGGCAGGTCCATTCTCGACGTCCTGTAAAAAATCCATAAGGTAAACAAAGTCCGGGGAAACTTATTTCCCCGGACTGAAAACGAAAACACATCCTATATCATGATAATGAAGACTTCCTGGTTAAAAACAATCGCTTCCTGCGCGGCGGCGGTCCTGTTTCTGTCCGCTTGCGGCGGACCGGAATCGCCTGCACCCGGTGCTGAACCCGGGCGTGTGGTGATTACCGGCAATGATCAAATGCAATTCAGTCCCACCGAGTTCACGGTGGCGGCCGGATCCGAAGTGACTCTGGTTTTTCAGAATATCGGTCAGATGCCGAAAAACGTGATGGGGCACAACCTGGCGGTTTTGACCCTGGGGACCGACCCGGACGCTTTTTCGATGGCGTCCCAGCGGCATCCGGACAATGAGTACATTGATCCCGAGCTCGAGGATCAGGTCCTCGCCGCGACGCCTGTGCTTGGGCCTGGTGAAGAGTACACCTTAAACTTCACCGCTCCGGACGTGGCCGGCGAATATCCTTTCGTCTGCTCGTTTCCCGGCCATACGCCCGCCGGAATGAAGGGCATTATGATTGTCGAGTAATCTCGGATTGCGCGACCGTTTCTCCGTAAACGCATAAAAAAAGCAGCCGGCGCTGATGCGCCGGCTGCTTTTTTTGGCAGTGCCTGAGAGAAACCGAATCAGGCCTTAACCAGACCGAGACGTTTCTTTACGTTGTGCACTGTAGACGGCGAAACACCGAATTGTTCAGCGATCTTCGGTCCGGGTATTTTGGCCGCGAACGCGTCCTTCATTTTCTCAACGGTTTCCGCGGTGACTTGAGCCCGTGAGCGTTTCTTCGCGCCTTTTTTGGCGGTCTTTTTGGTACGGGCTACCTTCTTTTTGCCGGTAGCTTTTTTAGCAGCGGATTTTTTGGTTGCCGTTTTTACAGCAGATTTCCGGGCGGCACCTTTGCGTGCGGCCCGCTTTTTCTTACGTGCCGTGCCTTTGCGAGGCGCAGCGTCGCCGCCGAGGATTCGGGTTCTGAGGGTTGGACTGGCGAGTTCGGCCAGGTTCTCGATGAGTTCGTCCACGCTGGAGAATCCGGCTTGTTTCGGCAGTTGTTTTAGTTTGGCCGAGTTGCGTGCTTTGCGCTTCTGCTCCAGCTTTGCCAACTCGCTTTGAAGAGCCCGAATCGCATCGGATTCGTTTCGGTACTTTTTGCCCAATGTTTTAATAGCCATTTGTTGTCTTGTTAGTTGTCAAAAACCGGAACACGTTCCGGATTCTGACACATTATCAGCATTTAATATAACCTTTGTCCAGAGGATTTGTGTATGCGAATACGATATTGGGTTATATCGAGGAATGACGCCAGATGGATTTATGGCTTAGTCGTAGGGTTCGCTTGCGCTATAAGCAGTGCAAACCTTGGAGTGGGGCTCAGTTTGTATAAGGCATGCGTTGCCGAATGTCGATACGACAATTTCCAAACGCGAGCCCACAAGGCATCGCCCTTAGGTCACTCTTTCAGGCCGGACATCGCGATCCCGCGAATGATGAACTTGTGGAAAAAGAGAAATACGACGATGATGGGAAAGGTGCATATGACACTGGCCGCCAGGGTAAGGCCGTATTCGGCATAATAGGAGGTCTGGAACAGGGCGATACCCACGGGAAGCGTGTATTTTTCCACCGAATCGAGAAAGATCAGCGGTCCCATAAAGTCGTTCCAGGATCCGATAAAGGTAAAGATGCCCAGAGTTGCCAGCGCGGGTTTGGAGAGCGGCAGAATAACATGCCAGTAAATACCAAGCTTGGAACAGCCGTCGATGGCGGCCGCTTCTTCCAGGTCCTTGGGTATTCCTTTAAAAAACTGGTGCAGCAGGAAGACGCCGAAGGCGCCGGCGCCTGCCGGTATGATCAGGGCGAGCGGAGTATCCAGCCAACCCAGGGTATTGAGGATGAGGTAGACCGGCACGAGCAGAATCTGCGGCGGTACCATAAGAGTGGCGATAATCAGAAAGAAAAGAATACGCCCCCCGGGCAAATTCAGACGCGCGAGCGCGTAGGCGGCCATGGAGCTTACCGTCAGCACCAGCAAGGTGACCATGGAGGAAATGAACAGGCTGTTGAGCAGCCAGCGAAAGATGGGAATCTCCTCCGGGTTGCCAAGAATCTCACGGAAGTTTTCCAGGGTCCATTGGACGGGAAGAATTCCCTGGAAGCGGATGATCTCCGGCTCGGGCTTGAATGAGGTGATGAAGACCAGGATGATCGGCATGACAAAAATTGCCGCGACGATCAGCACGAAGACTTCGATTGCTCGTTGGGTGTTTTTTGAAATGCCCATGGACTCGTAAGTGGATAAGGGATTTTTACCGCTCGCGGAAGATGCGGAACTGAAGGAGGGAGAAGACGATGATTACGGCGAAAAGGATCCAGCTCATGGCGGCGCCGTAACCCATGCGGTAGAAGTTGAACGCGGTATCGTAGATGTAGTGCATGATCACCCGCGTGGCCAATTCGGGGCCGCCCTCAGTGATGATGAACGTCTGTCCGAAGACCTGAAAGGAGCCGATGATGCTGAGCACCACGACGAACAGGAGGATGGGCCGCAGCAGCGGGAAGGTGATGTACAGAAAACGCCGGAACCCGGTGGCGCCGTCGATGGCGGCGGCTTCATAGTAGGAAACCGGGATTTGTTTGAGGCCCGCCATGAGGATAACCAGCGGCACTCCGATGGTCCACCAGACCGACATTAGAACAATGGAGCGCATGGCCCAGGTGGTGTCGGTCAACCAGGGCACCCAGATGTCGAAACGCTCCAGCATGGCGTTAAAGAGCCCGAATTCGCTGTGATAAAACCACCGCCAGACCAGTCCGGCCACCGTAATGGTGATCATGGTGGGCATGAAAATCATGAGCCGGTAAGCGCCCTGGCGTTTCTGGGGAAGGGAGTCGATAAGCACGGCCATCAACAGTGCCAGTCCGATGCCCAGCGGCACCGCCATGCCGACGTAAAGGCCGGTGGCTTTCATGGCCTGCCAGAAGTAGGGGTCGTCCATGGCTTCGGAATAGTTATCCAGGCCGACGAATCCCGGAGGCTCCGGCGATAGCATTTCGTAGTCGACGAGGCTCAACCAGAAACCGTAGATCAGGGGCAGAATAAGAAAGCTGAAAAAGAGAACCAGGTAGGGTACAAGGAAGAGATACCCCGAGTAGCGTCTGATGGCGCGCCGGCGGGCGTTTCCCCGGTAATTGTCCACACCCTGGGCGGTGGGCCCGACGGCGGGGAGTTGTTCCTGCGGTTCAGGCAGTGGTGTTTGATTGCTCATGTTTCGCCGTCCGCTTCGTTGCTCGGGGTGATGCCGTAGCGGCGCATGATTTCCTGTATGTTGGCGGCGGCGCGGTCGAGGGCCTCCTGGGGCGTCATTCGCCCGCGCAGCGCCCGCTCCAGGGCGAGATCCAGTTCGGTGAAGTATTCGAAAACAAATGGGTTGGACGGAAGGTATTTGCCGATCTCCAACTGACGGGCGAATTCGCGTTGGGCGTACATATTGTTGAAACGTTCCGTGTTGCGCAGGCTTTTGCGGACCGGCACCTGCCCGCCTTCGGCCCAATCCAGACTGTTGTCGGACAGGAAACGGGCGAAGCGCCAGGCGGCTTCGGAGGTCTTTTCGTCCAGATCGGCTCGCAAGCAGATGTTGTGAGAGCCCATCCAGGTGCCCGGTTCAGGTCCCAACTGCGGAATCGGGGCGGCGCCGAAGTCGAGGTCGCCCTGCCGCTGCAGGTCTGGAAGCATATAGATACCGTCGAAAACCAAACCAACCCGTCCCTGACGGAATCCGATCCAGGAGTCGATGGCCTCCGGGTTGGGGGCGACCCGGTGTTCCTGGATCAGACTCACCGCGAATTCGAGCGCTTCCACATTCTCCGGGGAGTTGAGGAGGGTTCGGGTACCGTCCTCCGAAAACAGGGAGCCACCGAACTGACTCATGATGCCGGCGAGATTGTACCGAAAGAAGGTGAAAACGAAACCCCAGATATTTCCGATATCGGTCTGGCCCAGTTCGGTGATCTTTCGGGTGGCCTCCAGAAACTCCTCGCGGTTGGTCGGGGGAGCGGGGTCGCCGTGTTCGTCGACGATTCCGGCCTGACGAAACAGTTCCCGGTTGTAGTACATGCCGAGGATGTAGGCGTCGAGGGGCAGCGCGTAGTAGTTGCCGTCGTGGTATACCGTGTCGATCACATTGGGATCGAAATCGCTCATATCAATACCGTGCTCTCCCTGAATCTTGTCGTTCAATGGTCGCAGGAAATCAGCCTGCATGAAACGCACGAAGGCATCGGTCTGCAGCACAAAAACCTCCGGCGCCCTGCCGCCCAGGCCGGCGACAAAAAGTTTGTTGTAGTAGGTGTTCCAGGCCATGCGTTGCATGGTGACACGCACGTCGGGATTCTCCTCGTTGAAGCGCCTCACCATTTGCAACATGGTGCGTCCGTCGGGCCCGGTGAACCCGTTCCAATAACGCAGGTGAATCACATCTCCGCCGCCGCGACAGCCGCTCATTCCGGTAATGATTAATCCGATCAGGGCGAGGGGAAGCAGGAGGAGGAGGAAACGAAATCGCAGAAATGTCGGCATGGTAAACACTTGGAATCGATGACTGAAACGCGTCACGTTTAGGTGCCCCAGGAGACCGAATTTCGCAAGCAATTTCGCGAGGGTCCGGCGCCGGGCGTACGTGACAGTAATATGTTGGCGAATACTAATGCATGATGCATTCGGTTTACAACGTTAAGCCGGGATCAGGCGAAGATCAAACGGATTAAACCGTCGACTCGGCTGCGGTTCGAACGAAACGTTCAGCAGCTTCGACCAGGCGTTTTTGCGGCAGCACGCCGAAGCTAATCCGGATCTGGTTGCCCGGAGGGTGGTCCCCGTAACAGAGGTCGCCCGGAACATAGAGCACTCCGTTTTTCAGAGCGCGTTTCTGGAACGCGGTTCCCGATCCGGTCCTCAGCGAGGCGGGACCGTGAAGCCAGACATAGAGGCCTCCTCCGGGTGTTTGCCAGTGCCAGCCGAGCGAGGCCAGGCCGCGGCTTTCGAAGGTTTCCAGCAAAGCGTCGCGCTTTCCGCGGTAGTGGGTGCGCAGTCTTTCAAGGCAGAGGTCGTAGGCGCCGCTGGAAATTACTTGCTCCAGGAGGGCCTGGTTGAAATTGGCGGTACCGAAGTCCTGTTGGCCTTTCAGATAAAGCATGCGTTCCCTCCAGAGTTCGTCCGGACAGATACCGAACCCAACCTTGAGTCCGGTGGCGAACGGTTTGGTGCACGTTCCGGCGTAGAGCCGGGGAAAACGTTCCAGTCCGGGCAGGGTGAGAATGCTACGGGCCGGGTAGGGGCGGTCGAAATAAAGTTCGCGATAGGCGGTGTCCTCGATCAGGGCCGGAAAGTGGTTGTGCCGGGCGAGCGTTTCCCCGAGCGCGAGCTTTTCCTCCTCCGGCATGCTGTGGGACGAGGGATTCGAAAAATAGCTAACCAGGTAAACTGCTTTCAGGCGACGAATCTCTCCCGACTCCCGCCAGTCGGCGAGCATTTGGTCCAACGCGAGGTAATCGAGGGTCCCGTCGTCGCGGTAAGGAAGCGAGCGGGTTTCGACGCCGAGTCCGCGTGCCAGTTCCAGCATAACGAAATAGGTCGGCCGTTCGACCAATAACAGGTCGCCGGGATCGCACAGGGTCTGCAAAGCCAGGGCAAGCAGTTGTTGGGAGCCGTTGGTGATGAGGACCGAGGCGTCGTCCAGCGAGTCCGTGCGCCGGTCCTGTCGGGTCACACGAGCGGCCAACTGTGAGCGCAAAAGGGGGCGACCCCGGTTGGTGCCGTACTGCAGGTACTCGGGCGGACCGGGAGTCGTTTGCAGGGATTGCACGGCCGTCAGCACTTCCTGGAGGGGAAGGGTTTCGGTATCGGTGAAGCCGGCGGCCAGCGACAGGAGGTCGGGCTGCTCCAGCGCCGCGCTCATCAAGCCGGTGATCTGAGGCGGAGACAAACGCCGGCCCTGCGCGGAGAACAGGTGTTCGATGGGAGAAGAATCGCTCATGGGCGGGTCGTCGGTTGTGGATATGCGTTGATAATCGATTGGTCTATTGTGTATGGCGTGAATGTTCAATGTTGGAACACGTGCCGGCTGCCGTTTGGACGATCGTAAGGGCAAACCAACCGGCGATGCCCCGCCACTGCGGTATTGCCACTGGAGACGGATCGGAGTAATGCTGGGAACCCATGTCCATGGAATTTTCGATGGAGCGCCGGAACGATGCGGCTTCGGGCAACGAGCCTTTGCCTGATTCCTTGTTGGGCTTCATGTGGTCCCGGCGGCGCCGTTTTCAGACCGGTCTGGCGTTGGCCTTTTGTCGCATCCTGACCATCGCGCCCCTGCCGTTGGTTTTCCAGCGTATCATCGACCGGCACATGCCCGATGAAAATATCGCCGCGATTATCGCCCTGTCGCTGCTTACGGTTTTGCTCATCATCGCCCACCAGTTTTTCAGCGTGTGGGGCGCGACCCGCCTGGCGACCGGGGTGGCGCATTCCATCCTCGGTCTGCGCGCTCGCATCTTCGACAAAATCCAGTTCCTGAGTTTCGGCTACCTCGACCGGCAAAAGACGGGAAGGCTGCTATCGAAATACGCGTTCGACACGCAGAAGATTGACGCCGTCATGATGCCGATGCTGAACGGCTTCTTCCCCAATATTTTCTACAGCATCCTGACCTTTGGCATCCTGTTGTCCCTCAATTGGCAGTTGTGTACGGTCATCGTACTGGTTTTGCCGGTTTTTGGGGTGATGCGCTGGCGTTATTTTCAGCGTCTCAAGCAGCGCAACGAAGCCAATCGTTTGGCTCACGAACGTATGGCCGGGACCGCCAGCGAGTACTTGGGCGCCTTGCGCCTGGTACGGGTGTACGGAGAGGAGGAACAGGCGGAAAACCGGTTGCGTGAGTCCAATGATGAAGTGGCCCGATCACGAGTGCGTCTGGTGACCGTCAACATGAGTTTCAGTGCCTTCAGTTTCGGGGCCATTCAGTTGCTTTCGCTCACCGTGATTGCGGGCGGGGCGATCCTGGCCATCCACGGACTGATCAGCACCGGGGTGGTGGTCGCCTTTGTGGCCGGGGTGCCCGCGCTGGTGCAACCGGTTCAAATGTTCGCCCATATTGCGGAGCAGTATTTTCTGGGTCGCGAGTCCTACCGCAGTGTCCGGGAGTTGCTGGATGCTCCCTATGTCGAGGAATGGAAGGGAACCCGTCGGCTCGATCCGCCGCGCGGCGAAATCGAGTTCGATCAGGTGACTTTTCGTTATCCCGAAGCGGACCGTGATGCCCTGATGGATTTTTCGTTGGCTATCCACCCCGGGGAAAAAGTCGCCCTGGTGGGGCCGTCGGGCGCCGGCAAGACTACGGTAGCCAATCTGGTGCTGGGACTCTACCGTCCGACCTCCGGCGAAATCCGGGTCGACGGCATTCCTCAGGCCGAGCTGAACATGCGAAGTCTCCGGCGAAGCACCGCAATCGTGATGCAGGAGAGCATTCTCCTTTCCGGAACAGTGGCGGACAACATCCGCTTCGCCCGGCTCGATGCCACGGATGAGCAAGTGTGCGATGCCGCGCGGTTGGCCGGGGCGGAGGAGTTCATCCTCCGTCTGCCGGAACAATACGAAACCCTGTTGGGAGAGCGGGGGGCGACGCTTTCCGGGGGCCAGCGGCAGCGGCTGGCCATTGCCCGGGCCATCCTGCGCGATCCCGCCTTCCTCATCCTGGATGAGCCGACCTCGGCCCTGGACTACGAAAGCGAGCGCCTGATTCAGGCCGGTCTGGAAACCCTGTCCCGCGGCCGAACGGTGATCACCATCGCTCATCGTTTAAGCACCATTCGCAATGCCGATCGTATTGTGGTGCTAAAGGAGGGGCGTTTGGTCGAGGCGGGGTCCTACGGCGAACTCGCGCGATTGGACGGCTATTTTCAGCGGCTTTTGTCCGTCCAGGAACTCGCGCAAGCCTGACAAATCCGACGCTCACGAGCGTTTCCCGGCCAGCAGCCATCCGAGGAGGAAGGTCACGGTGGAACCCAGGGGGGCGAACCAGGGCCAGGCGAGGGTGCGCCGGGAAACGTCCCCGGTGACGGGATTGATCGGACCTTCGACATAGGCGTTGTGCGCCAGCCAGACCACCAGGACTCCGGCGCCCAGCAGTAGGAGGGTCTGCAGGACTACGCGCGCACACAGCAGGCGCCGACGCTGGAAGACCAGCCAGGCTGCCATGATCGCGAGCACGCCAAACTGGCAGGTGTCGATTACGCTCTCATACCGGTTGAAAGGAGTGACCGCCAACACCGACAGGACACCCAATGGGGCTGCAAACAGGAAACCGTTGCCGTCGATATTCAAACGCCGGGAGAAGAAACCGAGAAAAAAGCCGGCCATCAATCCCCCCGACACGAACGCCGCCATGCCCAAAGCCAACCCGAGAAGGTGGTCGAAGTCGTTCGCCAGGTGATCCATGGCGACCGCCATAACGCAGAGCACCACACCCCAGAAGATCACCGCCAGACGGGAAATCCGTACGCGGTGCTGTTCCTCCCGGGCGCTCGGCTTTTTGTGGAGCCGTTTTCGGTAGGGCAGGTAGAACGCGGAGACGGTGGTTTGGGAAAGGGCGGCCAGGATCGAATCGAGACTGGAAATGGCGGCGGCGAAGATGCCGGCCACGATGAGACCGGTAAGGCCGGTCGGAATGACGGTCAGGATGAAAATGGGGAAAATGCTGTCCCCGCGCCTTTCGAAAGCCGCCAGGGCTTCGCCTTCCAGCGGAACCTGCTGGTAATAATACCAGAGACCGACCCCCACAAGGGATACCAGAACGGTGATGCCGATCCCGAAATAGCTGGCGATCACCGCCCGACGAGCCTCCCTGGCGTTGCGGCAGCAAAAGAGGCGCTGGGTCATCAACTGGTCGGTGCCGAACGCTCCCACATTGGCCCAGGTGGCGGCGATGGCCGCGGTCCAGATGGTGAATTCCATGGTGGGGTCGAAGGTGACGTTCCAGAGTTCGAATTTGCCCGCTTCCCATCCGGCCTCCAGGACGGAGGCCGCGCTGGTGTCCAACTCGTGGATCAGGACTCCCAAAGCGGTCAGCGCGCCTACCACGAACACGCCGAAAAGAATGAGATCGGTCCAGATGACGGTGGCCATGCCGCCGAGCAGGGTCCAGCCGATCGACACCACTCCGATGATGAGAATGGCCCACACCAGGGCGGGAATGCCGGTGGCGGCGTCCAGCGTGCTCAGCGGCCCGTGCAGGACCAGGGCGAGGATCAGCGCGGTGAGATAGACCCGGGCGGATTGGCCCAGGATGCCGCCCAGGACAAAAAGCGCGGTGGTCATGCTTTTCACCCTGGGTCCGAGTTGGTTTCCCATGTAGTCGTACGGACTGTAGATCTCGCGTTGAAAATAGGCCGGAACCAGGACGTAGGCCACCACCAGGCGGGCGAGCAGGCCCCCCACCAGACCGAGTTGCAGGTAGGTGAAGTTGCCCCCCGGCTGAAAGACGATGAAGGGGACGCTGACAAAGGTGATGGCGCTGATTTCCGTCGCGATGCTGGAACCCGCCACCGCGTACCACGGCACTTTTCGTCCCCCGAGGAAGAAATCTTTGATGGATTTCTGCCGTCCCGCCAGAGTCGCGCCGAGTACCGTGGCGATGGCGAGGTAGGCGAACACCACCGCCCAGTCGATCCAGGTGAAGTGGCCGCCCAAATTACCCGCGAAATCCTGTGCGGCCATAATGACGGGAACGGTCATTTGCGGTTCGATCCCAACACCCCCGGCCAAAGACTCAAGGCAAAAGGTGTGCCGGGCCGCCTGTAGATTTTTTACGGGACTTGCGGAAAGCAGGTTCCGTGCATAGTTTTCCGCCCATGAGTAATCCGACATCAAACACTCAGTCCCTGGAATTTCCGCCGTTCAGCCTGTCGAGGCTCCTGCGAACGGTGTTTGCACCGAAGGGAGGCGAACGCGTGGCTCTGCTGATCGACCTGGAGGATCCGCACGGGATTCGTGATCTTGCCTTTCTCGAAGACCCTTCCCTCAAGATCCAGCGCCACGCCTACGAGGTATTCTATCAGGGCCTTCACGGCGGGGTGGCGGATGAACTCGGATTGCGGGGCGGAGAAATCTTCGCCTACAAGATCACCGGCGGGAGCAATCTCGATCTCCCCGATCTGGCGGTCGACCCCCAGGGCCGGGAACTGAGCCTGGAAAAGGATGTGTATCCGAATTACGATATCATTCTCTGTATTTCCACCTACTCCGCCACCGCACCGTTAACCGCTTTCGCCAAGAAGTACGGTTTCCGCGGCGCCACCCTTCACGGGTTGAACGATATCATCATCAACAGCGGCCTGGCGGTGGACTACGACGAGGTCAGTCGCGACGCCGAAAAACTCCGTTCCGGCATGAGCCGCGCCGAGGCGGTGGAAATCGATTTCGCGGTATCAGGCGCCACCCACACCCTGCGTCTCGAACTCGGGGGTCAGGAGGCGCAGAAAAGTCACGGGCTTTGCCGGGGCGGACCGGATGTGGCCAACCTTCCCGCCGGCGAGGTGTATTACGTGCCGACCGGAGCGGAAGGCGCCTTTCCCATGAAGTACGCGGACGGCACCATTGGATTGATGCGCGTCTCGAAAGGGCGGATACAGGAAGCGACTCTGTTGTCCGGCGACGACGGTACCGTGCGGGAGCACAATCGGAAACTGAAAAGCGATCCGGTGACCGGCGAATTGGGAGAGCTCGGCCTGGGAACCCAGGTGCTGCCGGTCTCCGGCCAGGATATCCAGGACGAGAAAGTCCTCGGCACGGTGCATGTCGCCACCGGTCGCAGCGATCACCTGGGCGGTCACCTGACTCCGGAGCTCTTCGCCGAGGCCTCGCACGCCACCCACGACGACATTCTCTATTCTCCCAGCAAAACTCCGGAAATCAATGTGCCGCAGGTGCGCATGTACCGGGACGGCGAGGTCAAGATTCTGATCGAAAACTTCAAACCCGCCGCCTTCATGCGCGGGTTGCTGGAAGCCTGAGAAATGGCTGAACCGGTTTACGAATCCGGAAAAGCGATTTCCGAGTATCTCCTTTTTCACTACGGAAAACCGCGGGAGATCCTGCCTTATCCGAGCGGGCCGCACGAAGCGCTGGATTTCGCCGTGCGGTGCGTCACGGAATGTGTCGATCGTTCGGCCGTGCCGCCGGACGGCCGGGCCCTCGACCTGGGATGCGCGGTCGGCCGTTCTTCCTTTGAATTGGCGCGATTTTGCCAGGAGGTGATCGGGATCGATTACTCGCGGCGCTTTGTCGAAACGGCGGAACGCCTTCGGCGTGACGGAGCGATGGAGTTTGAACGCCGCGACGAGGGAGAGTTGAGCACCCGGCTGAAAGCCGAGCGACCCCCCGGTGTTTCGCCCGATCGGGTGCGGTTTCTTCAGGGTGACGCCCAGGCCCTGCCGGAGGATTTGGGATCCTTCGACGTGGTGCTGGCCGCCAATCTCATCGACCGACTGGCCGAACCGGCCCGTTTCCTGGCGCGGGTGCCGTCGCTGGTGCGGACCGACGGCCAACTGGTGATCACTTCACCCTATACCTGGCTGGAGGAGTTTACTCCGGTCGATCACTGGTTGGGGGGACGGTTGGTCGACGGGGTGCCGATCAGGACCCTGGAAGCCCTGAAGCGGCATCTGGCGGGCGATTTCGAGCTCATGGCCACGCGCGACCTTCCCTTCCTGATTCGGGAACACGCCCGTAAGTTCCAGTGGAGCATGGCGCAGGCCACTGTTTGGCGCCGCCGTTAGCGGACCGGGGAGCCTGGAGTCGTTCCCGGGCCGAATGGCGATGAGCGCGGATGAGGCGCGACGGGAAAAGCGAATGCGCGCCTTTTTTTCTTTTAAGAGGCGAGATTCTCTTTAGTTACTGATGCTTGTCTTTTTCCGCGGCGACCGCTTCTGCCGTCGCGCATCAACCGCTAATTTGGCTTATGTTTTTCCGCCCTTCGTTCAGTCTCGCGTGCCGAAGATTTTTCAGAGCTTACACCCTTTTGATTTTGGCCTGGGCGTTCGCGTCTTCGGGAGTTGCGCGCGCCGCGTTGTTTCCCTCCGAACCGCCGGAAGGTTTGAGTCGGGTTTGGGCCTTCGACGCCGGGGTCGCGTTTATCACGAGCAACAACGTGGATGATTTCCTCCATGGACGGGTGAACGTGTCCGACGGAGACGCCGGCGGTCAGGTGTACCGTTTTACCGCCTCTCGCCTGGTGCACGCTTTTTCCTGGGAAACCGGCATCGGTGTGATGCGCCCTCAGGTCGAATTGCCCTTCGCGGTGGAACTGATCGACGAAATCGGCAGCAGTCCGTTTTTGGACTACAATGCCGGGCTGACGCTCCGTTGGGTGAATTTTCCCTGGAATCACCGGGTTTATACCACCTTAGCCTCGGGTGTCGGGTTGTCGTATTCCTCGCGGGTCATGGCCATGGACAAGGAGAGACATCCGGACGAAGACCGCTCGCATCTGAAATTCGATTGGCCGATTCAGCTCACCCTCGCCCGCCCGGAGACCCCGCATCACCAACTGGTGCTGTTTATAGCCCACCATTCGGGAGGACACGTTTTCGATCAGGGGGGAGTCAACAGTCTGGGTTTAGGCTATCGTTTTGGATTCGAGTAGAGGAATTCGGTGCTCTTGATGCGTTGTCACAAGACAACGAGCAGATGTTCGCAGAAACGCAAAAAAACCGGCGTCCGCAAGACGCCGGTTTTTCTTGATATTGAGTTCAATCAAAGTCTCAGGCCGGACTGGTTTTAGGCAGTTCGGCGGGAATCTCGATGGAATGAGGGTGGTTCCTCTTGACCTTTTTCAACCGTGCACGCCGGCGTATCATCCGGTCGAGTTTGTCGACCACGCAGTCGATCGACTTGTGCAGGTCGTGCGTTGCTTCGCTAACCACCATATCCGGGCCGTTGATCTCGATTATGCCCTTGGCCACGAAAGGAGTTTCTTTGTTGTGATTGCTGTCGCAATCCAGCTCCATTCGGACTCGGACAATCCGTTCCTCATGTCGAAATAGTTTATCAACCTTCTCACGCACAAAAGTTTTGAGCGAGTCCGTCAGGTCAATGTGACGACCGGAGATGATCAGGTCATTATCGTTCATCCTCTTTCTTCCTTTCTTGTTTAGGTTGCATCGGGGTAAAATGAATTATGGGAAACAAATTGCAGTACATGGCTTCTCGAATTGCGACCGTGATAATCACGGGTGGTTCCTCCGGAATCGGCAAAGCGTTCGTCCATCAGCTACACAGTTTGAACAGATCGATTTTCTTTTGCAATCTTTCCCGCAGCAAACCGCGCTTCGAAGCGGACGATATTGTATGCAAGCATTTTCCCTGCCATTTGGGGGAGCGCGGAGCGATCAAGTCGGTTTTTCGGGAGGTGGTGCGTGAGATTCCGCCAGGGCGAATCCTTTTGATCAACAACAGCGGCTTTGGTTCGTACGGGCCGTTTCCAGAGGACGCGCTGGAGGATCAGTTGGAGATGATCGACGTCAATGTGAGGGCTTTGGTCGAAATGACCGGACGCTTTCTCCCGTTGTTGCGGGAGCGAGGAGGAGCGGTGGTGAATGTGTCCTCCACGGCGGCTTTTCAGCCGACCCCGTACATGGCGACCTACGGCTCGGGCAAGGCTTTTGTCCTGCACTGGAGCCTGGCCTTGGAGCGCGACCTGAAGGGTACTGGAGTACAGGTGCTGGCCCTCTGTCCCGGACCGACCGCCACCGACTTTTTTCTCCGCGCCGGCTTTAAGGAACGGGTGGTGTCACCCGGCCTTTCGCAGACGCCGGAGGAGGTGGTGATTGCGGCGCTTAAGGCTTTGGCACGCGGGAAAAGGCTTTGTGTGCCCGGATGGAAGAACCGTGCTCTGACCGCGCTTTCGCCGCACCTTCCGAAGCCGTTGGCGGCCACTCTCGGGGCCGTGATTCTGAAACGGGTTCGCCTGGCGCAGCTGCGAGCGATGAATCGGGAGTGAGTGTCGGTCAAACGAGATAAATCTTTACTTTCCCACCCCGGCCGCGCTTAGTCGGATTTATTTGTTTTTTACAAAACGCTTCGCTTATCCGACAGCTGAATGCCGAAGAAAGATGATCAACCGATTTCTTCCGTGCTCAACCCTTGCATCACGGGTTGCGGTTGGGCCGCCGCGTTGATTGGCGCCACCGCCCTGACGGGATGGCTGGCCGGACTGGAAAGCCTGAAGCGTGTCTTTCCGGATTTGGCGGCCATGAACCCCGCGACTGCGGTCGGGTTGATTTTGTGCGCGACGGCGTTGTTATGGCTTCGGCGGCCGGAAAAGGACGCTGGCGAGCAGGGCTGGTTTCGCAATTTCCCTGCCGCCGTTTCCGCCGGTCTGGCCGGGGTGATCGGAGGGGCCGTTTTGGCCAGGTACCTCGGGGGTTGGGATATCGGGGTCGATCGCTGGTTGTTTCGTGCCGCACTCGAAGAGACGTCCGGCACCTTTCCCGGCCGTATGGCGCCGAATACCGCGTTTCTTTTGGTACTCAGTGGAGCTTCGCTGGCCATAACCGCGTTGGGAACGGGGCGAAGGGCCTTCACTGTGGCCCAGGCCATCGCGGCTGGGGTTCTCGGGCTGGCTGTGCTGGTGTTGGTGGGTTATGCCTACCGGACCGGTTCGTTTCTGTCCGGGGGCGAAACCATTCCCATGGCTCTGAACACCTCGGTCGCCTTCCTGGCGTTGGGATGTGGCGCTTTTTTTCTCCGGCCCCGGGTCGGTCTTGCGGCGCCGCTGGTGGCCGACAATGTGGGAGGTATTCTGCTGCGGCGCCTGCTGCCGGCCGCCATTCTGGTGCCGCTTTTTCTGGGCGGCACTCTGCGGCTGGGGGAAGCGCGTGGTTGGTTGACCGGGGAGGTCGCGTTCTCATTGCTGGTAATCCTGGTGATGGCCTTTCTGTCCGTGCTTACCTGGAGTTGCGTCGCTCCCCTGAACCGGGTGCAGAAGGCACTGGTGGCGGCGCGGGATGAGATGGAGGCCCGGGTGCGTGAACGCACGGCCGCGTTGACCAAGGAACGGGAAATGCTGAATGTTGTGCTGGGCAATGCCCGCGCCCACATCGTGGCGTGTGATACCTCCGGCCGGCTGGTGCTCGACAATCGGGCTTCGGTGGCGGCTGACGGTTGGTCTCTTGCTCCGGTTCCCCGCGAGCAGTGGGCGGATTACTTCAATTACTGTCACCCCGGAAATCGCCGGCGCCTTCCACCCGAGGAGTTGCCCTTGTTTCGCGCATTGCAGGGCTCGGTGGTACGGGGCGAGGAATTATTTAAGCCGGACGGCCAGGGCGGATTTCGAATTCTGACCGCGTCCGCCCAGCCGATCGCCGATCCGGAAGGGAATCCTCTGGGAGCGGCGGCTTTTGTGCACGATATCACCGAACAGCGCCGGGTCGACCGCCAACTCCAGCGATCTCAACGGCTGGAGAGTATCGGCACCCTGGCCGGCGGAATCGCCCATGACCTGAACAACGTTCTGGTGCCGGTGCTCATGGGGGTGCAGACGCTGCGGGAAATGTCGCAGGAGCCCGATGCGCACAAGATCCTGGAGACGGTGGAGGCCAGCACCCGCAGGGGAATCGGCGTGGTGAAGCAGATTCTCTCGTTCGCGCGAGGCAGCGGGGGTGAGCGTGTGGAGATGCGGCTGGAAGGGCTTGTGGACGAGCATGTTGCCATGATTCGCGAGACGTTTCCGGTATCGATCTCCATCGAATCCGAGCTTGCCGAATCGTTGTTGCCGGTGCGCGGGGACGCCACCCAGTTGCACCAGGTCCTGATGAATCTATGTCTCAACGCCCGCGATGCCATGCCGGCGGGCGGTAGGTTGCGTCTGAGCGTTCGCAATCATGTTGTCGCGGAATGCGATCCCCTGGTCGAGGGAGGTGTGCGGCCCGGGTCCTACGTCGAATTGGCGGTCGCCGACACGGGTGAAGGAATTTCCCGGGAGCATATCGACCGGGTGTTCGATCCTTTTTTCACCACCAAAGAACCCGGAAAGGGAACCGGGCTGGGGTTGTCCACGGCGGTGGGGATCGTGCGCGATCATGGCGGATTCTGGCAGGTTGAAAGTGAAGCGGGATTGGGGTCGGTCTTTCGTTTTTTTATCCCGGCGATCGAGGGTGGCCGGATTGCGGAACGTTTGGTCGAACGCCGGGCGCGCATCGGTGGAAACGGTCAAAGGGTGCTGCTGGTGGACGACGATCCGTCGGTCCTGACCGTGACCCGGGGTTTGCTCGAGCGTTATGGGTATTCCGTGACCACCGCCTGCAACGGTTTGGAGGCGGTGGCGTGCTTCGAGGCCAAAGAGGCGGCAATCGATCTGATCATCATCGACATGTCCATGCCCGTGATGGATGGCCCCACGGCCATCCGCCGTCTGCGCGAATTGTCGCCCGAGATTCCCATAATCGCGGTGAGCGGATTGCCGGACAACCGTCTGCAGGCGGAGAAGGCCTCGAACGGGACGGCTTATTTCCTCCTGAAGCCCTACACGGTGGGCGTGGTTCTGGAGACCGTCAGGCGGGCCATTTGTACGGCGAGCCGATGTGACGAGCCGGATTTGCTTGGGCAAACCTGATTCCCCAGCGAGAATATTGCTCCGCGCCTACGGCGGATCGATACCGTGGTCCCGGCAGAACCCCGCCAGGTCGGCGGGCAGGGGTGCGGTGAAGGACGCCTCGCATTCCGGGGCGGAAAATCGTAATTTCCATGCGTGCAGCGCCTGGCGAGGGAGGGGCAGGCGGGCAGCAAGTTCAGCGGTCCACCCGCGTTCGATAAACTCCAGGTACAGGCGGTCGTCGGGCCCGTAGATTTTGTCGCCTGCCAGGGCAACGCCGAGCCAGGCGGCGTGGGCGCGAATCTGGTGTTTGCGGCCGGTAAGGGGTGTGATCGCGGCCAGGGTGAATCCGTTCGCGCGGGCCAGAGGTTCGAAGCGGGTTTGGGCCGCCTGTGCCGAGCGGGAATCGCGAACGGTTTGTTTCACATAGACCGGACTGTCGACATCGCGCGCCAGCTTGCGGTCGACCAGTATGGGTTCGGGCAGATCGCCCTGCAGAATGCCGAGGTAGGTTTTTTCCACCTGCCGGTTCTGAAAGGCCATCTGGGTCACGCGAGCCGCTTTGCGGTGTTTGGCCAGCACCACGAGGCCGCTGGTTTCGCGGTCGAGCCGGTGTACCAGGTGAACCACCGGAAGCCCGAGGTATTCGCGGCAGGCCCCGACCAGACTGGACCATGGGCCGTTCTTGGAGGGGTGACACACCGCTCCCCCCGGCTTGTTCATCACCAGCAGGTCGGCATCCTCATGGAGAATCCATGCCGGCAACTCCGCCGGATCGATGAGTTGGGCTTCGCCCGTCATAAAGTCGGTCGCGAGTGGGGCCGCTGCAGGCGTTGATGCCGGTTCCGCGGGTGGAAGGTCCTGGTTCTCGCTGGTCATGATCGGCCTACTCTCGTGCGTAACCCGGGGAAAGGCAATTTCGGGCGCCCGGTGATCTGTTTTTTCCATTTGCCATGAGGCCTCAATCAGGCGCAGATTACGGGTTTGCACGTATGAGTGAGGTCAGAGTACGTTTCGCACCCAGTCCCACCGGGTTTTTTCACATCGGCGGCGCCCGCACCGCCCTGTTCAACTGGTTGTACGCGCGTCACACCGGAGGAAAATTCATCCTGCGCATCGAGGACACCGATCGTGAGCGCAATACCAAAGAGGCTCTTCGCGTGATTTTGGAGGGATTGCGCTGGCTGGGATTGGACTGGGACGAAGGTCCGGAAGTGGGTGGAGAACACGGGCCGTATTTTCAGAGTGAGCGTTCTTCCATCTATCTCGATTACCTGGGGAAGTTAAAGGACAACAACCGGGTGTACGAGAAGGACGGCGCCGTGTATTTCCGGCTCGAGGGAGAGCGGTACGTGGAGTTCGATTCCTACAAGAAATGCGAGGTGGAAAAAGTCCGGGCCGCGCCGCAGGTTATCGAGGATCGGGTCCGCGGACGAGTGGAGCGGGCGGAAGACCGTGACTTTGTCCTCTTCCGGCGAAATGGCCAACCCGGATTCCATTTCGTCAATGTGGTCGACGATCTCACCATGGGGATCACCCATGTGATTCGCGGAGAGGACCACCTGTCCAACACCAGCAAGCACTGTGAGTTGTTCCAGGCCCTGGGCGCCGAGCCTCCGGTGTTCGCCCACATCCCGCTCATTCTCAAGAGCAACGGATCCGGCAAAATGAGCAAGCGCGACTCCGGATCCCTGGTGGAGGAATACCAGCGGCGGCGCTTCGTGCCGGAGGCGGTGCGCAATTACCTGTGTCTCCTGGGGTGGTCGCCCAAGGATGATCGCGAGAAGATGGACCTTGAGGAGATCATCGAGCTTTTCGACCTTTCGGGCATCAACAGCAACAATGCCCGTTTCGACGAGAAAAAGCTGTCGTTCATGAATGCGGCCTACCTGCGTGAGATGCCGCGGGAGCGTTTTTGTCGCGAAGCCTGGGACTACCTGGTGAAGGCGGAGGCGCTGAAACACGAGGGCGTCGAGGTCTCGCAGTGGACCCAGGGGGATCGCCGGTATTTCGAGGGGGTCATGAAGCTCTGCCAGGAAAAGGTCCGGTCGATCGAGGATCTGCCGCGTTTCGTGGCCTATTTTTTCACCGAGGACTACCCGGTGGATACCAAAGCGAGCGAAAAGGTTTTGAAGAAGGGCGACCCGGTGGCCCGCTTGCGGGAAGCTCGCGCCGCCCTGGAAGAGGTTCCCGCTTTCACCGAGGAGAAACTGGAGGAGCGGGTGAAGACTCTTACCGAGGCCACGGGCTGCGGCGCCGGGGATTACATTCATCCGACCCGGCTAGCGGTTTCCGGAACCAACGTCGGGCCGTCCTTTTACGGGATGCTCTGTGTACTGGGCAAGCCCCGGGTGTTGGCGCGCATCGATCGTTTTCTACAATCGATAGACCCCGTTCCGGCCGCCGGTTAACGCTCCCGGCGGTTTTTGCAGGGCGGGCTCAGGCGCCGCGCCTTGCGGCAGGGGCGCGCTTTTCAGCCTTACCCTCGTCGCTTTTGTCCTCGGGATCGTAGATATACCCGACGCCGTGGATGGTGCGGAAGGGGGACAGGTCGCAGCCGTTTTTGGTCAGAGCGTCACGAATTTTCACGATATACTGGTCCAACGACCGGCTGCGGACATCGGCGTGTATGCCCCAAACCGAGTGAATCAGGCTCTTGCGGGAAAGGACCACGCTCTGATTGGAAAAAAGGAATTGAAGGATCCCCAGTTCCTTCCGCCCCAGGCTTTTCATCTCGCCGTTCGGGTATTCTATTTCCAGGCGTTGCGGGTTGATGGTGGCACCACAGAAAGGGAATGGGTTTTCGCTCAGGCTGGCGTTTTTGGTTACCTTCTGGTCCTTGAGCGTTTCGGTGCGGCGGAGGACCGCGTTGATCCGGGCGATAAGCTCGGGGAAACTGAACGGTTTCGTGATGTAGTCGTCACCGCCGCTTTCCAGTCCCTTGATTATGTTCACCTCGGAATGGCTGCCGGTGACAAAGATCGTGGGGATCTCGATATTACTCTTCTTCAAACTCTCCAACAAAGCGAAGCCGTCCTGGTCGGGCAGTCCCAGGTCAAGGAGCAGCAGGTTGGCGAAGTTCTTTTTGAGAAATCGCGTGGCCGGAGCACCGCTGTGGTAGGTCATGGTCATCATTCCCGACTCCTCAAGGTTGAGAGCGATGAGTTTGGCTAGGTCGACTTCGTCTTCGACTATGACAACAAGTGGTTTTGCTTCGCGACTCATGACTTGACGTGGGTGGCTTGGTCGGTACTTCGGGGGTTAATCGTTAACCTGATTTTCCGGAAACTCAGATCGAGAGCCTCCGGGAAAACGGCCCGAAGTGGTTGGTGTTGACGATTTGAGATAGTGAAACCGCGAGCATATGTCAAAAAAAAATAAACTTGAAGGCGCCGTCGATTGCGCCACTTGGTGAAAGGGTGTCAATTTCACCTTCCAAAGTCCTGATGATCGGTCTTCCCAAGGGAAGCCTGGAGGAGGCGACTCTCCGGCTTTTCGGCAAAGCCGGATTCCGCATCGGAAAGAGTTCCCGCTCCTACCGTCCTTCCATTGACGACGACCAGCTTGACGGTCGCTTCGTTCGCGGACAGGAAATCAGCCGGTACGTTGAGCACGGTTATTTCGATTGCGGGCTTACCGGCCATGACTGGGTCCTGGAAAACGATTCCGACGTGATCGAGGTTTGCGACCTGCTCTACAACCGCGCCTCGCTCCGTCCCGCCTACTGGGTGTTGGCGGTGCCGGAGGATTCTCCGGTGCGTTCCGTGCAGGACCTTGAGGGCAAGCGGATCGCCACCGAGGTGGTCAACCTCACCCGCAGATTCCTTCAGGAGCATGGAGTGGAGGCCGAAGTGGAATTCTCGTGGGGCGCCACTGAGGTCAAAGTCCCGGACTTGGTCGACGCCATCGTTGAACTCACCGAAACCGGGAGTTCGCTGCGGGCAAACAAGCTGCGGGTGGTGGAAACGCTGCTCAAGACCAACACCAAATTCATCGCCAATCGCCAGAGCTGGGAAGATCCGGAGAAGCGGCGCAAGATCGAGAACATCGCGCTGTTGCTGAAGGCGGCCCTGGAAGCCGAGTCCAAGGTCGGGATCAAGCTCAACGCCCGGAAGGAAGGCCTGGAGCGACTCCTGGCGGCGTTGCCCTCGCTGCGCAATCCAACCGTTTCGCCTCTCAGTGCCGATGGGTGGGTGGCGATCGAGACCATCGTGGACGAATCGGTGGTGCGCGAAATCATTCCGTTGCTGAAAGCTTCGGGCGCCGAGGATATCATCGAGTATCCGCTGAACAAAGTGGTGCGTTGATCCGGCGGGGCGTTTTCGCTGGCCGGCGTCCGGCGTTCTCCTAGGATAAACGGTTATGAAAGTCGTTATCGGCCTAATCCAGTCCCGCTGCGGCGCGGACCAGGAAGAGAACCTCGAGCGCGCTCTTGCCGCCATCGGCGAAGCCGCGTCACGGGGTGCGAACATCGTTTGTCTCCAGGAGTTGTTCCTGACGCCCTACTTTTGCCAGGTCGAGGAGTCGGAGCGGTTTTCGCTGGCGGAACCGGTTCCGGGACCGACCACCGAGAGACTTTCCCGGGCGGCGTCCGAGCACGGTTGTGTGGTGATCGGTTCGTTGTTCGAAAGACGCGCTCCGGGGATCTACCACAACACCGCGGTGGTGATCGATGCCGACGGAACCTACCTGGGCAAGTACCGCAAGACCCATATCCCGGACGATCCCAACTACCATGAGAAGTTCTATTTCACGCCGGGCGATTTGGGCTACCGGTCCTGGGATACCCGTTTTGGCAGAATCGGGGTGCTGGTCTGCTGGGATCAGTGGTATCCGGAGGCGGCGCGACTGACCGCGCTCTCCGGGGCGCAGATCCTGTTCTATCCCACGGCGATCGGCTGGATGGACGAGGAGCGGGAGACCGAGGGCGACGCCCAGCACTGCGCCTGGGAGACGGTTCAACGGGGACACGCCGTGGCCAACGGTTGTTACGTGGCGGCGGTTAATCGAACGGGACGGGAGGATGCGCTGGATTTCTGGGGCGGGTCGTTCGTGGCCAACCCGTTCGGTGAAATCATGGCAAGAGCTCCCGCCGACCGGGAAGAGGTGCTCCTGGTGGAGTGCGATCTCGACCGCATCGAGGAAATTCGTCGCAATTGGCCCTTCTTCCGCGACCGTCGAATCGACACCTACGACGATATCGGCAGGCGTTTTATCGATTGAACCGGGAAACGGCATAGGAGCGGAAATTTTCTTGGCCCGGCGGAGGATTCCTCTGTAATGGGTGGATTTTTATGAAAATCGCCATCGGTTCCGACCACGCTGGATTCAACTACAAGGAGATGATACGGAAGCACCTTGCCGACAAGGGTATTGAAGTGCGGGACTTCGGCGCGTTTTCGCCCGAGTCCTCGGATTATCCGGTGTTTATTCGCCCCGTGGCCGAAGCGGTGGCCCGCGGAGAATACGATCGTGGCATCGTCCTGGGCGGTTCCGGTAACGGGGAGGCCATCGTGGCCAATCGGGTTTCCGGCGTTCGTTGCGGGCTTTGCTGGAATGAGGAGGTCGCCCGCCTCAACCGTCAACACAACGACGGTAACGTTCTTTCCCTGGGCGAACGGGTGATCGACGCCGAAACCGCGCTCAGGATCGTCGATGTCTGGTTGGAAACACCGTTCGAAGGGGGCCGTCATGCTCGCCGTATCCAGTTGATCGATCAGCCGGAGGGGTAGGCGAGGAAGATAGTCTGCGGGGAACCGACCACCGATAACGGGTTACCGTTTTTGCTGGCGTGGGGTGGCGGAGTTCGGGATAAGGTGGGGGGATGCGGCGGGAACTTGAGGCGGTTATTGATGAACTGAAGCGCTTAAAGAGTGGCGGGGCGCGCATGGCGTCGGTTTCGGCGGAGAGTGTGCGACGGTTGCGGGAAGCTTTGGTTGCGGGCGGGCATTTGGCGTCCCAACCGGAGAAGACGGGGTCCGGAGTGGCGCCGGCGACGCGGGCGGCGCCGGAGAAGCTGCCCGATTTGCCGGCGGAAAAACCGCGTGCTCCGACGAAGAAAAAGGCGCCGGCGACCAAACTTCCCGAAGGCATCGCTCCACTCCCCGCCGAACCGCCGGTAGTCAAGTTGCCGGAGGGGGATAAGACGACGCGCTGGGCGGCCTTGCGCGATCAGGTCACGAACTGCCCGGTGTGTAACGCCCACGTGCGGCCGGGCTGCCGGGTTGTGTTCGGGGTCGGCAATGTCGCCGCGGATTTGTTTTTTGTAGGCGAAGCCCCCGGGGCGGAGGAGGAGAAAAAGGGCGAACCGTTTGTGGGGCCGGCGGGAGAGTTGCTCACGCGGATCATCGGGGCCATGGGATTGAGCCGCGAACAGGTCTATATCGGCAATATTATGAATTGGCGTCCGGAAACGGCCACCATGTCGGGGAACCGTCCGCCGACGGTGGAGGAAATGGCGTTTTGTCTGCCGTACCTGCGTGCGCAAATCGAAATCGTGCGTCCGAAGATCCTGATTGCGCTCGGCGGCACCGCCATCACCGGTCTGTTGGGTCCGGATCCGAACCGGCGCATCGGCAAGGTGCGCGGCACCTGGAGCGAGTTCGCCGGGATCCCCTTGATGATGACCTACCACCCGTCCTATGTGCTTCGATACGCCTCGAACCGGGTCAAGCGCACGGTCTGGGAAGACATGCTCCAGGTAATGGAGCGCGCCGGCTACGGGATCTCGGAGAAACAGCGGGGGTATTTTGCGGGAGGAAGGTGAGGTGGGGCGAGGGAAGGTTGAGCCACGGACGTAGCGGGGATGGCGGAGCCAATACTAGGAAGACACGGAATCGACGGGATTATTTCCTGGAGGGCGGCGCTCCCGCGCCGCCGGTGCGGGCAGGATGCCCGCGCGCCCAGACCGGCGGCCATGCGGGAGGATGGCCTAGCCGATGTGATTTGGCTGTGTTCCTTCGATCACCGGCCTTAACCGGGTGCCATTCGGACTAAGATAGCGGGTTAC
>JBJHCF010000045.1:0-40662 GCA_050506795.1 Opitutia bacterium | reverse complement strand
CGTTTTTCAGAAAGTAGCTTTCGATCAATTACTTACAGAATATAGCACAAGAAATGATGACCCTATGGATTATAAGCAATTGATATTCAATGGGTTTTAGCTGGACACTAGTGACCGCCGGGCGGAAATTCAAATTCCTGTTTCCAGGAACCGGCGCAGGAAATCGGATAACGACAGAAAAACTATCAGCTGATAATTTTATTGTCGCTGCGTCCCTTCGGCATTCGGTTGGTGGTGAACCCGAACCGATGTCAGTTCATGGTATTCAAAACTCCCGTTCGCAGAACTTGACCTAAACACCAACCCTTTCCAATCTTCCAAGGTTGAAAACTCTGCGAAGTATCCCGGAACGCGGAACCCGAATCCGCGAATTTCTCTCGGCTCAATGGCATTCTCTCAAAGGGCATGGGCCGTTGGGCATCACTTTGCTCTTGGCCGCGACCCAGCCACTCAATGCCGACATGGCCGTGTCGTTGCCCGGGAGCCTCGACGGGGAATTCAACGCCACCGTAGCGGATACGTTTCCGCCGCCCTCGGGGGAACCCCAGGTTCATGCGGCCACGGCACTGGCCGGATCCGGATTGCTATTCGGTCCCGGCCAAACCTACTTGGAACGCCTGAACCCCGACGGCACAGCGGACCTTGCCTTTCGCCAAAATACGTCCGGTCGGGCGGCGAAGCTCGGCACATTGACTTATCAGCCTGGAAATGACGAATTCCGCCCCGCCGCTCCAGTCGCGCGGACGTTGACGGTTGCCGGCATGCCCCAGGAAATCGATTTTCCGGAAGTTGGCGATATCGTCTATTCCGATGAACCCTACCCTCTCAACGTAACGGCGGACAGCGGCCTGCCGGTTCACCTGGAGACCTCCGACGCGGAAGTGGCCGGCGTCCTAAACGGCAACCTAATCGTTCATCGGGCGGGCACGGTCACGATCACCGCGTCGCAGGAGGGAAACGTTAGCTACCTTCCGGCCGAACCGGTGTCGCGGGAAATCTTGATTCAGCGGGCGCCGCAAACAATCGAGTTTCCACCTTTGGCTCCGGTCGTTTTGTCCGCGGGCCACGCGGCGTTGGAGGCGACTGCCGGCAGCGGTCTTCCCGTGTCGTTTTCCACCGACGCGCCGGACATTGGCACAATCAGCGGAACACGAGTTATCCTCCAAGACCGCGGAACGGCCCTCATCACCGCAAGCCAGGCGGGAGATGAACGCTATCTTCCCGCCGAACCGGTCGGGCGGGAGCTTCGGGTGCTGGCCCCGGATCCGTCGTTTCCCTCGCAACCACCGGCATGGGGGCAGGAAGGCCGATTGTTTTCCCTCACCGTGACAGCCGGGACCGAAGCGGTGCAGTTCACGGCCACGGCATTGCCGCCCGGGCTCACCATCAACAGCGCCACCGGTAAGATTTCCGGTCGCCCGACGATGCCGGGAACTTTTGAGATCATTCTTGGGGCCGGCAATGAAGACGGGGTTTTTTCGTTCAGCCACGTCCGGGTAACAATTTTTCCGATCACGGGCCCTCTCCCCGAGGTTACCTCGCCCACTTGGCTGGCGGTGAACGCCGGTGATGCGATTTCCCTGACTTTGAGCGCGCAAAACCTGGATTCGACAACTGCCTTCCACGTTTCGGAGTTGCCAACCGGACTCCACTGGGACGTTGCCGCGCGGCGGCTCCACGGCACGCTCCCGCCGGGCTTGCACGAAGCCAAAATGTCGGTTTCAAACATACACGGTGAGACCGGGAAGATGATTCGCTTCACCATCCACGAACCGAAATTCGCAATCGAGCAGTTGGGCGGAACCGGAACCTTCCTGGCCGCCGCGGCCGGCAACGGACGGCGGATCGCCGCCGGGGCAAACGGCCTGATCGCGGCGGCAGATGCGAATCAACAGTGGGAATTCGTCGAACCGCCTGTTGTTACAAGCTTTCGCGGAGCGGCCTTCGGGGCCGGTCGGTTCATCCTCGTCGGCGATGGCGGGGTGATCCTCAACTCCGTTAACGGACGTGACTGGGAGCAGGCCCCATCGCCAACTACCGGGGATCTCCAGGCCGTACGCCACTTGAACGGCCAATTTATCGCAGTCGGTGACGAAGGAAGCGTGCTGGTCTCCATTAACGGTATCGATTGGGATCCGGTTGCAAAACTGGCGGTTGGTTCGTTGCGGGACGTGGCGTATGGAAATAATCGCTACATGATCGTCGCCGGTGGAGGAACTGCCTTCTTCTCCTTGGATGGCGAACATTGGGAAATGGCTCCAGTCCGCTTCGACCGGAGTTTCCGCTCCGTGGCTTTTGGCAATGGCCGCTTCATCGGTCTCGCCCAGTCGGGTGGACTCGCCTACACGGAGGACGGTGTTGACTGGGGCTTTGTACGTGAGAACACTCCCGTCCGCACCGATATCCGCTTCCGACGGGGAGAGTTTCTGGTCGCGGGACCATCCGGGCTTTTCGCTTCCACCGACGGGCATCGCTGGCGGCTGATCGAATCCACGCCGGTAACCGCGCTGTCGAGGGAAGATGACTTTTTTGCCGTCGGTGCCTCGACGCGGATTGCGAGCCCCACCGAAACAAGCCTCGGTCTGCCCGTGCTCACCGGTCCAACCTACGTCGCCAAGCGCGCGGGCGAAGCTCTCCGATACCGTCTGACCACTCAAGGCGGACCGGCGGACATTCTCGTCGGCAGTCTTCCACCGGGGCTCCAATTCGACGCGGAGGCGGGTGAGATCACGGGGACCGTCCTGGCCCCGGGGAGCCACCTCTTGCGGGTGGCTGCGTTCAACGAAACAGGCATCGCGCAACCGGTGGATATCCTGCTGGAATTCTTTCCCGAGAGCGGTGAGCCACCGCGCTTCGAGGGGAGGCAAACCTACGGCGCGATCATGGGCGCCCCCATTTCTACAATCGGCGTCAACGCCACGATCCATCATCTTGACCGAACCTCGCGATTGCGAATCGAAGGTGCGCCTCCGGGGGCGACGGTCCAACTTCACCGGGCAGTACCCTGGGGAACTCCGCTGGAAGCCGGGGTTTTCCAGATCAATGTGGCGGCTACCAATTTCCATGGCGCGAGCGAAACCGAAATCCGGTTGGTCGTCAGCCAGGCCGGCAACTGGGTCGCGGAAGAATCGGGTACAACGGAGACCCTAACGGCGGTTGCATTTGCCCAGGACCGGTTTGTGTCCGTGGGAGAAAACGGCGGCCTTTACCTTTCCACCGCGAAAGGCGAATGGAGCCAAGTCCGGGATGGGGATGGAGTTCCCCTCCGGGCCATTGCCGGTAGCGACTTGCTCTGGGTCGCGGTGGGTGATGACGGCCGGATTCTTAGCTCGCCAACCGGGGATACCTGGGAAGCACAAGCTTCACCTGTGGAAAGCCGCCTTTCGGCCGTCGCCCATGGTACCGGATGGTTTGTCGCCGTTGGGGACGGCGGCGTGATCCTGCGCTCGGCCGACGGAGCCTCGTGGACTGGGGTGGAGAGCGGAACCGCCCAGGACTTGCGGGCCGTCACGTTCACCGGGGAAGAATTTGTGGCGGTCGGAAACGCGGGCACGATTCTTCACTCGAATGACGGGGCCGAATGGTTCGCGGGAATCTCGCCGACCACCGCGGGGTTGCGGGCGGTCGCCTTCGCGAACGGGCGTTACTTCGTGGCAAGTGACCTTGGTTCCAGCCATGTTTCAGAGGACGGAGCAACCTGGACCAACACGCTTGGCGGCGTGCAAGTCAGAGCCTTTGCCGCGCACCCGGCAGGTATCCTGGCTTTTAATGGGAACGCCCGCTCCAGCTCCGACGGGGTTTATTGGGCACCCTGGTCCATGACGACGGGAGCCTCCACCTGGCAGGGCGCCACATTTGGCGGAGGACGGTTTGTCGCGGTGGGTGGAAACGGTTCGATTCGCACTCACGAAGGAACGTTTCCCCCGCGGATCGCCACCTCCCCCGAGCGAGGGATTGAAGGGCGGTCCTACACCAGTCAATTCCGTGCCGACGAAGGCCCGGAGGAATTCTTTGCCAATGGACTCCCTCCCGGCCTCACTCTGGACCCGGCAACGGGCATTGTATCCGGAGTTCCGACACAAATGGGAACTTTTGAAGTTGAATCTTTCGCTCGCAATTCGGTCGGTCACGGCCCCGTCTCGCGAACCACCATGACCATTCACCAGGCGGATGGTTGGCCTCCAACGATCAACAAGACTCCTATCGAGTTGGAGGTCGGAAAATCCGCGTTCGAATCCGTTCAGTTCCATTCATTCCCTTTCCTCCTCCACACGGTCGAAATCACGGGTGATGTTCCGGGATTAACGTTTGCTGGCAACACGATCAGAGGCGTACCGGAGGCAACGGGGATTTTCCCGTTGGAAGTCCGCGCGGAAAATCCCTACGGCGTGTCCGAGACCACGGTGTGGGTCTCGGTTTACAAGCCGCTTTGGGCATACGAATTCTCCTCACCGCCATTTAGCGATATCGCCTCCAACGGAACGATCGTGGTCGCCGCCGGGCCGGGGGGAATTATTTCCACCACCTCAAACCTCGGTGAAAGCTGGAATCGGCCGTTCACCGGAACATTGCGTGATCTCTTGGGTGTCGCCCACGGGAACGAACGATTTGTCGTGGTAGGTGCCTCCGGTCACATTCGATATTCGGAAAACGGCACGAACTGGATCCAGGCCACTTCGGAAACGACGGAGACTCTCCATGGTATTGCCCGTGGAGGCGGTGTCTTCGTGGCGGTCGGTGACAACGGGACGATTCTGGCTTCCGCCGACGGTATCTCCTGGCAAGCCCGGCCAAGCGGCTCGCCCGCCAATCTCCGGGCCGTGACTTTCGGCGGCGGACGTTTCGCCGCCGTCGGTGACGAGGGCGTGATCCTGCATTCGGTCGATGGAGAAATCTGGGAACATGTGGCGGGAGGTGTGGGGAGCCCGCTCCACGGAGTCGCGTGGCAAGGGGGAGTTTATATTGCCGGCGGAGATGACGGCGTTCTGCTGCGGTCTCCCGATGTCGTAAACTGGAGCCCGGTGGAAGCGCCAGGGTTGGACGGCCTCGATATCTCCAGGGTGCTGTCCGGGCGGGACGAGTGGGCGATTCTGGCATCCGACGGACACGTTCACACCTCGCACGACGGGCTCGTCTGGCTCAACCGCACGCACGGGGACGACCATCATCTCGCCTCGCTGGCTTATGCGGAGGGCCGTTATTTCTCTCACGCCGCCCAACGGCTCTTGACCTCCGCCGGAGAGTGGACGCCCATCATGCCGCCGCTCGCACTTTCCCGGGTAGACGCCGTGCGGGGGGAACAGATCTTCGTCCAGCTCAGTCGAAACGACGCCGGCGATCCTTTCATCGGGTTCCTGCCCGAATACCTTCCCGAAACTTTGACGATCGATCCCGATACCGGCATTATTTCAGGCCAGCTGATCGAGAGCGGAACGGCACACGTGGGTTTGATCAACGAGCACAGCCCGTCTCGATTGCGGTGGCTCTCGTTTCAAGCGTTCGCCCCGGGCGGCAGCCCGCCCTACCTTCCCGGCCCGTTGATTGCCATCGGTCGCCTTAACGAGAGTTTTGTCCACTATTTGTCGAGGGAGCTCACCAATTTTGGCGGGACGGTGAGTGCCAACGGGTTACCGGCGGGAGTGGATGTGACATCTCCAGGCGGGATTCCCCGGATTACGGGGACACCGTCTGAATCAGGCACCTTCGAAGCTCTCATCCGCACGGCCAACGTCTATGGGGAAACCCAAGCCGATTTTGTGATGCACGTCCCAAAGGTAAAGCCGGGCAGCCCCCGACTCACTATGGCTCACAGCATGCGCGGCGCCGTCTCGATACCGTTCGACCACACGCCGGGTATTAACTTCGACATCGGGAAGGTAACCGCGTTCAACCTGCCACCAGGATTGCAAGTCGATCCCTCCACAGGGCGCATCCATGGAACGCCGTCACAGACGGGTGAATACAATGTGCTGTTGGTGGTCGAAAACGATTTCGGCAGCGATGCCGCGACAGCACTCTTTCAAATTGAACACCTACCACCGAAAATCCTGCCCGAGGGTGAAGCCTTCATTGCCCGCACCGGGGAAGAGGTGCTGTTGGCACCCGTGGTTTGGGGAAGCGATCTCGAGTATTGGTGGACGCTTGACGAGAACCCCATCCACGAATCAACGGGGGTTTCCGGCGCACTCAGCGAAACCTTGCGTATCTTCAACCCCAACCCGGCATCGAGCGGCAGTTACCATCTCCACGCGGCCAATTCCCAGGGCGAGATTCGCAGCGCGCCCTTCGACCTCACAATTACGGAAACCTACGACCAATGGGCGGCACGCATTCTTGGCGGCGGCAACTATGGGAAGACCGACGATGATTTTCTTGCGGGAATTCCAAACATCGTCGTCTATGCCCTGGGGCTTACCCATCTATCCGATGGCAACCTGCCACGGTTGCGCCGCGGAACGGAAGGGCTCCTCCTCGAGTATGTGGCTTCGCGCACCACGGAAAACCTGACCATCAGAATCGAGGAGTCCGGCGACCTGATCCATTGGAGTCCGTTCGAGCAAGAGCTTCACTCCATTCTTGAAACTCCAACCGCGAGGATCCTCGAATACCTGCTTTCTGACGATGCGGATACACTCCACCTTCGCCTGCAAATCTCTGAAAACAGCAATCCGTAGCTGTCAACCGAGGATTTGAGCTACCGCCGGAAGCGGGCGTGAGAACCATTGTAGAGTCCAAACCTACTCTCCACCCTCACGTTGAAGCCCGGTGGATCCGTGCAAAGTGGCCGGGCCGGAGCCAACCACCCTCGCCTCGGGAGGAAGAGCCTCCAGAATATTCGCCGTCGGGGTGCCGTCCGGGCGCCGCAGACGCCCGCCCTCGCTGGCTAGATCGCTAACCCGAGCGACATTACCTCCCAAAAAGACAACAAACCCTCCGGAGGTCCCGAAGGTCCCGCGTTCATCCCAGGTGCCGTCCTCCCTCAACCCGCGGGTCCAGGCAATCGGAGTCCACGAAGGCATATCCATTCGCAGATTGGTGGCAAAGTCGATGGCCACGATATCCTGGGCGGCGAACTGCGAATCCAGACCTTGCCTGCTTCGGTCCAAAACCGTGGTCAAACTGTCCTCCACGCCCGATTGAGCATCGCCCCCGGTAATCCACATCGAAGCGTCGTTCAGGCCGGCCCGCAAGGCCAGCAAACGGGCCACGTCATGGATCGTCTCCACGTCGTCTCCTCCCGGCAAGTGGTCGTTGTGGTCATTGGCGAAGATCAGCGAAGCCTGGCCAACCTGCCGCAGGTTGCTCGCATGTATCTCCCCATCGTCAGAATCGATATTTCCCCGCCTCACCCGTCCAGAGCCGAGCGAGAGTGAATATACCTCGCCGTCTTTGCGAAGGATCAGGATCCGTTCCTGCCGTCTGAACTCGGTAATCTCGTAGCCGGCAAAAACATCCCCCACCGCCACCCAGGCGCGCTCTTCCTCCGCGCCGAGCGAAAAGAGAGGGCTTCCCCCAAGATCGACCATACCACGAAACTCCAAATCGGCGGCCTCAGTCGATTCGGAGACCGCGGGCGCCGTCAGGGGCAGCAGAAGAATTAACGCCAGCATCAACAGTACCGTCCTCGAAATGCATCCTGGGTTCATCTGCAAACTCCTTTCGTTTATTTGACCATTCCCGCTGTCGCCGCACCGGATCCTCCAGCCGCAGGTAAATCAGTGCCAGGGATTTGAATTCGGAAAAAAATCCTCACCGCAATCACTGTCCTAGTACGGCAGGACAGTAGGCCTGTCAAGAGATTCCAGATTTTTTTTGCCCCGATGAGGCACAAGCCATTCGGCCGGCGCGCCTGTGCCCCGGAGTCCCGTCGAGGATCCTTGCCACACCACCGGCGGCGCGGGAGCGCCGCCCTCCAGCAAACAGGCGTTCGTTCTTCCCCGTATAGCGCAGTTGATGCGAGTTGACGGTTTGTGGGAGACGGGGTTTGCTGGAGGTATCATGAAATCCACATTTTGTTTGGCCCGCACCTTGACCTTTTCATTGCCGTTGATGGCGGCGGTACTCCTGGCCGGGTGCGGCGGGAATGGCACGTGGGAATCCGCTGGAGCAAACGGGGTTCCTCCCGAGCATTATACCGGCATCCTCGAGGGGTACTTTGATTTGGCGGAGATCCTGACGTTGAGCGACGCCGAATCGGCCGCTGGTGCGGCGGAAGCATTCGCCGGAGTGTTGGAGGCGTCCAATGGCGGCTCCAGCGCATTCTGGGAGGGGCAACGCGCGATCCTGCTGGAACGGGCACGGGTCATGGCGGAACAAGAGGATGTGGAGGACCAGCGTTATCAGTTCGAATCCCTTTCCGAAGCCATGATCCGGGTGGCGGAGCGCTACGGTTCGCCCGGCACGGCAATCTATGTGCAACGCTGCCCCATGGTCCGCGGCGGTTCTGCCGACTGGTTGAGCCGCGAGGCCGGAATCCGCAATCCTTATCACGGCGATCGCATGATGACCTGCGGCATGACCTTGCGCGAAATCCGGTAAACGCCGCCCGAACCGGTGGCCTTCCCTCCTTTTAATCCGGCGCCCTGGTGGCGCAACACCCATGTGCAAACCGCCTGGCCGGCGTTGTTTCGCCGGGTGCCGGTGACCCCGCCGCGGCGCGAGCGGATATTCACCCCCGACGACGATTTCGTCGATCTGGACTGGTACCGGGGCGGCCATTCGCGTCTGCTGGTCATCAGTCACGGACTGGAAGGCAGCAGTCGCCGGCCCTACGTGCTCGGCTTGGCACGAGAGGCATTGGCTTCCGGTTGGGATGTCCTGGCCTGGAACTTTCGTTCCTGCAGCGGCGAGCTTAATCGTCAACCGCGTTTCTATCACAGCGGCGAAACGAACGACCTCGGCCTGGTGTTGCGGCAGGGGTTGGTCCAAGGGTACGAGCGGATCGCCTTGAGCGGTTTCAGTATCGGCGGAAACATGACACTGGTCTACCTGGGCAAACCTGACGAAGAAGTTCCCCCGCAAGTCTGCGGGGCGGTGGTGTTCTCCGTGCCCTGCGACCTCGCCGGCAGCGCGGATCGCCTGGCCCGCCCCGCCAACCGGGTGTACATGCACCGGTTCGTTCGTCTCTTGAGCGCAAAGATGCGCCGCAAACACCACCAGTTCCCTGAGCAAATCCACCTGGACGGACTGCGAGCGCTGCGGACTTTTCACCAGTTCGACGATCGGTACACCGCGCCCCTGCACGGCTTCGCCAACGCCCGCGACTACTGGGATCGCTGCTCCAGTGCCCAGTTTATCCCCGGCATTCGCGTGCCGGTCCTTATTGTGAACGCCCTCGACGACCCCTTTCTCAGTCCGGAATGTTTTCCCCGCACCCAAACCGCCGTGAATCCCCGGGTGACTCTGGAAACACCCCCCCACGGCGGACACGTCGGATTTATGGAACGGCTCGGCAGCAATGTCTATTGGTCGGAAAAACGCGCCCTGGCGTTTTTGAACGACGAAGTCGATATACTTGCCTATGACGAATCCTGATGAGGTTAGGAAAGAATGATAGGCGGTTTCGGGTAATGATTCTTGTTGACCGTAAACCCTGAGATGTCGTTTTGTGGCTTGGGACGAAAAACGACATGACTTCCAAAATGCGCGGAAAGGGAAACGACGCCCAGTCCTTTATTGGCGCTTCGGTGATCAGGCAGTCCCCTCGGACGGCTCTCCTGGTGGCAACCATTGCCGCGGTGATCAGCGTGATTTGGATTGCAGCCATCTGGCTTGCCGGTGGTTTAACCCACTTGAACCCTGGGATCCTCCTGATCCCTATTGTCATCGCTGGTTTTTATTTCGGACCAATCGTGGGGATCGGGACGGCGATAGTGATCGGTTTAGCCATCGGTCCGTGGACACCTTCGGGCATGGGGATTCCCCAGCCTATGTCCGACTGGGTCATCCGCCTTCTCTCCTACGCGGCGGTCGGCGGTGTGGTCGGTTTTCTTAGCCTGCAGCAACATCGACGCTCCCGGCAAACGATCGAACGGCAGCGCACGCTGCTGGAATCCACTCCCGATATCATCGAGCGCGAACGGATCAAGGCCTTGCAGCAAATGTCACGGGGGGTGGTTCACGACTTTAACAACGCACTGGCTCCCATCCTCGGGTTCAGCGAAATGCTTGCGGATCCCGAATTCGCCACCGAGCAGGAGAAAATCAAACGCTACGCCCAGGCCATCAAGACGGCCGGCACCAACGCTGCGGCGGTGGTCAACCGGCTC
This sequence comes from Opitutia bacterium, assembly GCA_050506795.1. Taxonomy (GTDB): domain Bacteria; phylum Verrucomicrobiota; class Verrucomicrobiia; order Opitutales; family T3Sed10-336; genus SLOW01. The sequence continues at coordinate 30,394 of JBJHCF010000045.1, read as the reverse complement.
AGGGAATTCTACCAACAGGAAGGCGCCAATGCCGCACTGATGCCGGTGGATCTCTCCCTGGTGGTCGAACAATCCCTGGCGATGACCGAAGCCCGGTGGCGTTCCCAGGCACGCGCCGACAATGCCGAGATCGAAGCCACCGTGGAGTGCCCTTCAGGGCTGACCGTGATGGGAAACGACGCCGAGTTGCGGGGGGTGCTCACCAATCTCATTTTCAACGCCGTCGATGCCATGCCCCAGGGAGGGACCCTCACCTTCAAAGCCAGTCAGGGAGAAACCGGCATCACCCTGACCGTGTCCGATACCGGCGCCGGAATGAGTCCGGAACATTTGCGCAAATGCACCGAGGCCTATTTCACCACCAAAGAAACCGGCACCGGACTGGGTATGTCACTCGTCAATTCGATCATGAAATACCATGGGGGGAAATTGGAGATAACCAGCCGGCAAGGCGCCGGAACTCAGGTGACCCTCCACTTCCCAATTCCAACACCGGCGAAAATGGAATCCGCCAACTCGGATCCGGTCGCCCCCCAGACTCCTTCCCTCCGAATCCTCGTGGCCGAAGACGACTTGCTGGTCCGAGAGATGCTCGAAGAAGTTTTGAGGACGGACGGCCATCAAGTCCGCTCCGCCTCCGAAGGCACCGAAGCCGTATCACTGTTTCAATCACACACGGATCGGTTTGATCTAGTCATCTGTGACGCGGCCATGCCCCGCCTGAGTGGCAGCGAGGTTGCGGCCGGCATTCGTCGAATCCGCCCCGAAACGCCGTTTATCCTGCTTTCGGGCTTCGATGCACCCACCACCAAAACCGAACTCGAAAAAAAACCGTTTACCGTTGTCCTAACCAAGCCGGTCAGTCTCCACGAAATCCGCAAAGCCCTCTGGCAAGTCAGCAACGGAAGTTGAGACATTGTGCGGGAAAGATTTCACTCCCCTTCGCGCGTAAATCGATTCGTAGCATGAAACCCTATTCGAAAGGCCAAATGCACAACACCGAAGCCAGCCTCTTTACCCGGAACCGCCCCATCTCCCGGGCCACTATACGATTGGGAAGCATGACACGATCGGTCGCGGTCATCTTGGCCGTGGGGACGCTCATCGCGTTCCAACCGGTTGAAGGAAGTTCTTCGAATTCCTCGAATCCGGCGCCAAACGACGAACTTACAATTTTCTCGGGAGCGAAAGTCTGGACGGGGGTTGGCAACGGTTTCACCGAAAACGCCGCCCTGGTGGTTGCGGACGGACGAATAGTCGAAGTCTTTTCGCTCGACGACCGCGAACTCCCCGATGGAATCAAAACCATTGACGTATCCGGAAAGTACATCGTCCCCGGTTTGATCAATGCGCATGGCCACATCGGGGTGGCAAAAGGACTGCAGATGGGACCGGACGCCCGGACCCGGGAGAACGTCGAAGATCAACTCAAGCTTTCCGCCCGCTACGGAGTGACTACGGTGGTCAGTCTGGGGGGAGAGCCGGAAGCGGCCTTCGAAGTCAGGGATTCCATGGACGCAGCCGCGCCGGGAATGGCCCGTCTTTTCCTGGCCGGCCGGGTCCCGTCACCCTCCACCGCGGAGCAGGCCCGGGAGGAAGTGGCGGCACTGGCGAGGCAAAATCCCGACTGGTTGAAAATCCGCGTGGACGACGGACTCGGCACCCGAAGCAAGATGCCACGCGAGGCGTACTCCGCGTTCATTGAGGCCGCTCGCGAGCGCGAGCTTCCCGTCGCCACCCACATGGTGATCCTGGAAGACGCCCGGGGACTGCTCGAGGAAGGAACCGGCCTGCTCGCGCATAGCATTCGTGACGCATCGGTCGACGACGAATTGATCGCCCTGATGCTGGCGCGCAACGTCTGCCTCACCCCCACCCTCACCCGGGAAGTGTCCACGTTTGTCTACGCCGAACGACCCGACTTCTTCGACGACCCCTTTTTCCTGCGGGAAGCGGACCCGGACGTGATCGCCGAATTGGAGCGGCCGGAGGTCCAACAACGCTACACCGGCCGCGCCGCCGACTACTTCCGGGAAGCCCTTCCCCTGGCCGAACAAAACATGGTCGCTCTGCACGAAGCCGGTGTCCGGATAGCCATGGGAACCGACAGCGGCATGCCCGCCCGCTTCATCGGGTATTTTGAACACCTGGAAATGGAAATGATGCAAGACGCCGGCATGGCGCCGGTGGAAGTTCTCCGTTCGGCCACAGTCCACGCGGCCGACTGCATAAATCTCGGCGAAGAACTGGGAACCCTCGAACCTGGCAAACGGGCCGACTTCCTGGTCCTGGAAGCCGATCCCACCCAGGATATTCGAAATCTCCGGGAAATGGTCGCCGTTCACATCGGCGGCCGCCCTCTCGAATAATACGCCTGGCAAGCCTGGCTTTATCCCGACCAGTCAATTCCGGCCCGAACACCCAATCGCCGATTGGCGGGGCCATCGAAACGCGATTGAGCGCCGGGCATATTTTCACCCTTGTCAGCGGGCAAAAACTCTCCAACAGTCAATGTTTTCAGGAGAGGTGACAGAGTGGCCGAATGTGCCTGACTCGAAATCAGGTGTGCCGCAAGGTACCGGGGGTTCGAATCCCTCCCTCTCCGCCACCCATTTTCCGCCGCTTCAGCGGCGCTGGAAAATGGAGTGCCACGCCGTAGCCCGCAGGGCGAAGGCGGGCATTCAGTGGCCCACCCTGTGGCAGGCCATGAAGAATCCAACCCTGATCGTTCCTCCAGGACGCTCACCTGCGTTGACGGAGCGCAGCGGAGATGGCGCAGCAATACGTCAGACGATCACATGGCGGCGTTTCGCTTTGACGCCATGGGGCGGCTGGTTGAAATTAATCGTCAAACGCTGCCGCGTCCGGGCTGCCTTCAGATTTACGCCGCCTGTTGACGCTGTTCGAGATTACCACATCATACATTTTGAAAAGCTTTGCGGCATGAAAATGCGAGTGCTCGTAACAGGAGCCGCCGGTCGACTCGGGCGCGTGAGCATCCGTACTCTGACCGAGGCCGGTCACGAAGTTCTCGCCACGGATCGGCACCCGCCTGAGGATAATCTGGCGGACGCCTTCGAACCGATTGACCTGCTTGACTCCGAAGCGGTGCGGCGTTTTATCGAGTCGGCGAACCTTGATGCGATCGTGCATCTGGGCAATCATTCCTGGGCGGACCCGGCTCTCAGTGAAACGCAGATATTCATTGAAAACATGGCGATGAACATGAACGTGTTCCAGGCTGCCCACGACTCGAGCATTCCCAAGCTCGTTTTCGCCAGCACTATTCAAGTCATCAGCAGCGAAGCCCAGCGCGAACATCAACCCCTCCTCCCCGTTTGTGTGCCGTATGTTCCCCTCGACGCTCATGTTCCGGCCAGTCCCAGCCATTCCTACGCCCTGAGCAAGTATCTCAGCGAACAGATGCTCGCCTACTTCGCGAACCTGGGGCTCGGGGAAGCGGTGTCGTTGCGGCTTCCCTTTCTGCCGGTCCGCGAGCCCGATCGCCGGCAACGGGAATCGATAAACCCCTGGAAGATCGGCCAGGGGTTCGCGTGGCTGAGCAGATCGGATGCGGCACGGTTGATCGAGGCGATCCTCCGCGCCGACCTGCCGGGCTCGCGGATCTACCTGCCCGCCGCCGCCGAACCGAACAGCATTGAGCCGGTCGAGGAACTGCTCGCCCACTATTATGCAAACGTGCCGCGCCGCGACCCGCAGCGGTCGGTGCGCCGATTGATCGATATTTCGCGCATTACGGAGGAAACCGGGTGGCGGCCGATCGACGGAGAACAAAAACAGTAAGGAACAGACATGGTTAGCATTGAAGATATACGCGTTATTCTCACAGCCCCCCAAAACCAACTCCCACTGGTCATCGTGAAGGTGCAAACATCCGAACCCGGCCTGTACGGCCTCGGTTGTGCGACCTTCACCCAGCGCCACCTGGCGGTTGCCGCCGCCGTGCAGGACCACCTCAGGCCGCTGGTGCTCGGACGCGACGTGGATCGAATCGAAGATCTCTGGCACCTGATGATGGTCAACGGCTATTGGCGCAACGGCCCCGTGCTCAACAACGCCGTTTCGGGCATCGACCAAGCCCTCTGGGACATCAAGGGCAAACGCGCCGGCCTGCCCGTGTACGAACTGCTCGGCGGCAAGTGCCGCGAGGGAGCGGCCGTCTATCGCCACGCCGACGGCACCGACCACGAGCAGGTGATCGACCAAGTGCATGCCTTCGTCGAACAGGGATTGGGCCACGTGCGCGTCCAACATGGCGGCTACGACGGCGTCGTGCCCGTAAAAAATGTCGTACCGCAGGCGTCCCCGGACGGCGCCTACTTCGACCCGCGTGCCTCCACACGCGCAAAGCTCGCCGTGCTGACCGCCGTTCGCGAGCGATTCCCCCACCTCGAACTTCTGCACGACGTCCACGAGCGCCTGACCCCGGCCCAGGCCGTCGAGTTCGCCAAGGAATGCGAGCCGCTCAAACTCTTCTTCCTTGAGGACATCCTTGCCGTCGAGGACCTCGACTGGCTGGCCAATATCCGCCAGGTCTGCACAACCCCCATGGCGATCGGGGAGCTGTTTAACCATCCACGGGAATGGACCCCGCTTATCACGGGCCGGCTGATCGATTTCATGCGAATGCACATCAGCCAGATGGGCGGGCTCACGCCGGCACGCAAAGTCGCAATCCTTGGCGAACTGCACGGGGTGCGAACCGCCTGGCACGGCCCGGCCGATACCAGCCCCGTCGGTCATGCCGTCAACCTGCATCTCGATCTGGCCAGTTGGAACTTTGGCATCCAGGAATGGTGCGGTTTCGGTGAGCCTGCCCGCGAGGTCTTTCCCGGCTGCCCCGAGCTGCGCGAGGGGTATCTCTACCCCAACAACAAACCCGGCTTTGGGATCGATCTGGACGAATCAGCCGCCGAGCGGTATCCAGCCCCCTGCAGCGTCATCCAATGGACGCAGACGCGGTTGCGTGATGGCACGATCGCACGTCCGTGAGTAGGTCTTGTTCTTCGAGGATCTTGCGACTGAGGACGTCCTCGACCGGTGGGTCCAGAAAGTCCAGTCCGTGCAGTGCAATCGCTTGAATAAGCGAAGGATCGCGCGGCCCTCAAAACCGGGGACGAGCTGCTCCGGGACTCCGGCCGGGTGGCTTCGGCGCAATCAGGAGGATAATAATTAATCCGCTGCTCCGGCCTGGGACCAAACCACTGCCCTTCACGAATATGTCTTCCATATTCCTGAAAAGTATTGGCTCGATCTTCCTGGTGCCAGAGTTTTCCGGTACCCATCATCTTGCATCCGTGCTTTGCGAAATACTCCGGCAGAAACGTCACTTCACGGGTGACCTCATTCGCGCCACGCACATCCTTGTCAGCAATATGGAGATAAATCCCCGTCGTGGTAGGCTGCAAACCCGTCATGAAAGACGCCCGGCTCGGACCACATATGGGAGCCTGCACATGTGCATTGGTAAAGAGTACCCCCCTTTCCCCAAGCGCATCCGGGCTTACGTAACATATGGGATTGCCGTGCTGCGGCAGGTTTGCTTTTGTGATGGAATGAGCGTCACGGAAACGGTACCGAAAAGTGGCGATCCGCTGTTTCTCTACGCGGGAACATTTACAAAAAACGGCAGCCACGGAATTTATCTGTTCGAGATGGATCGGGATAACGGGAAGCTGACACCAAAAGGCTTGGCAGCCGAGGCAATGAATCCCTCGTTTCTGGCCCTACATCCGAACGGGCGCTACCTTTATGCTACCAGCGAGGTCACCTCTTTTAGAGGGGAAGAGAGCGGAATGGTGGCCGCTTTTGCCATAGATGAGGAGTCCGGAAAGTTGAGTTTGCTCCATCAGCAGCCCGTCGGAGGACCCGGCACGTGTTTTGTCGCTGTCGATTATGCGGGGCGATTGGTGCTGGCCGCCAACTATGACGGGGGCAGTGTTGCCGGATTTCCGATCGAAGAAGATGGTCGCATAGGGGAGCGAGCCGGATTTTTTCAGCACGAAGGCTCTGGGCCAAATAAGGAGCGCCAGAATGGGCCTCACGCGCACGCGATCATTTCCGATCCCTCCAGTCGCTTTGCACTTGCCTCCGATTTGGGCACGGATGAGGTCAGAGTTTACCGTATGGGAAGTCGAGGCGAGCTGGAGCCGAATGAACCTCCTGCCACCAAAGTGAAACCAGGTGCCGGGCCGCGGCACTTGGCCTTCCATCCACACCAACAGAGGGTTTACCTAGTCAACGAGCTGGACTCCACAGTCATAGTGTTCGCCTTTGACACCAAGCACGGGCAGCTGTATGCAGAACAGACCATCTCGACGCTTCCGCCGGATTTCGAGGGCGCAAACGCGCCGGCTGAAATTTTGGTGCATCCCAACGGCCGTTTTCTGTACGCATCGAATCGGTGGCACAACACCATCGTTATCTTCCGAATCCACGACGATGGCAGCCTGGTCGTCGGCGGGCATGAATCGACCCAAGGGAAGACGCCACGAAACTTCTGCCTGGATCCTTCGGGGCGGTTCCTTTTTGCCGCTAACCAAGAGTCGGATAATATCGTAGCCTTTCGGATTGATCCCTCGACAGGGCTGATTTTCCCGACCGGCGAGCGTTACGAACTCAAGACTCCCGTGTGCTTGCGGTTCAGGTAGAGAATCGAGTCAAAGAAATTTCATGGAATGATACCGTCGCCTATTGCCGATTGGCCGGAAAACGCTTTCCCACCCACCGAAACCGAATGGGAATTCGCCACCCGCAGCAGCCTGGAGCAGAAACCCTAGCGCCGGGACGATGAGTTGACCCCAAGGACACCACATCTGCAACATCTGGCAAGGATGTTCTCCTTGATCGCTCGACAATAACTCTTGCGCCCTAACGTTCCTTTGCCGGGCGCTTATGCCCATACGACGCGTTATCCCCTGTTTTCTCCCAAATCAGGTAATCCCAGATCAGGTTGTTGGCTTCCGCACTCCGACCATGCGCCCTTTCGGCCGACGCTCTCGGCCTGGAAGTTCGGACATTTCCACCTTTCCGATACGCCGTAACACCCGGATCTCGGTCAATTACAGCCTTCACGCTCCGGAATCTTCGAGGTTGTTTATCCAGCAGGATATGCGGTTTTTCCGTCGGACCATTGATCTTCATTTTCCCCTCCTTTTTTCGAACCGTGATTTTTAGTCTCAATGAGTGATGGACATCCAAGGAGGTCCTTCCTTCTAATTGCCCGCAACACGCGACCTCCTTCGCCTGCCGCACGCAATTCAGGGATTGGCCATTCATTTAGTTTATTCTTCCTCACAAAACACGCCACGCATCCATTGTTTGGGGCTGCGCGCTTCTTGCGTTTCCGCAGGCCACGAGTCGTTCAGTTAAGGCTATTCCCCAAATTTCTCTCCTTCAATGTCATCTACAAGCACTATCAAAAACACCAACGCCAAAAACAACACTAGTCCGTCCATGCAGATACAACTCATAATGACGGAACGCTGCTTCGCTCAAACCGGCACATCCACCGGATAACCGATTCGACGGCAGGTGTAAGTCAACGGCCGTAGCCCTTGAAGATAGTCCTTCGTCAGCTCGGCGAATCGGAGAAGCCGGATCCGCAGATCAGGATGTCGATCCCTCGATTCAGGTGGCACCTCCTGCAACATGCTTCCATCAGAGAGTGATCCGATCCTGCCATTTACGCACCGAAGAATCGGGAGCTCGGCCGTGTTCCAGGAAAATAATCGTTCCGTCGGCCTTCAGAACCCGCCTCGTTTGCTCAAGGGCTTTCCCCGGGTTTGGGACAGGGCACAGGCTCCAGGCGACCGGAAACAAACGAAGACCGAGCCCGACCAAACCCAAATTTCCCCTGCCACGCCCAGGATGACTCGATTCCGTTCCGAACCTTATCAAGCTTCTTATCGACTCCCTGCCCGATACAACCGCAGCATGGTTGGCTCGGGCCACGGTTCCGAAACCGGCTGATCCCGGTTTCGCGGGCCGACTTCCCAGCGCAGCCAGTATTCCACGCCCGGCTCAGCGGCCTCGCCCTTGTCGGAGATCCAATGCACCTGCATCGGCCTTGCGGCAAACTCCGACTCCGGATCGCTGCGCTCGCGCTGCCAGGCAGCCAACCCATCGGCCTCCCCCACCGCCTCGACCTGCTCCGGATCCTCAACCGGCTCGAGCGTCCGCTCATCGAGTACCCGCCGCTGCGAGCCACGCTCGCCAGACCAAACCCGCTGGTGAAGCTGCCCTGCCCCGGCCGGCTCGGGGCCCTGCGTCCCGATCTGCTCGTTCAGCGCGCCCGTGCCGCTGAAGTCCCAGCGGAAATCCCAATCCGTCGCCTGCACAATCCGCCAGCGGCCGTTCTCATATCGGGCGTTGTAGATCTGACTGTTGCCCTGCTCGTCGTACTTGTGATAGCTCACGATCGGTCGGTCCTGCGAATCCCAACCGTGGGCCTTGATCGAATTCAGCAGCCCGTTGCCCGGCTCCACCGGGTCGACAGCGACCTTTTCGTTATCGGCGGTAATGGGCAATTCGAGCTCCTCGCCGGCGGCCGTCTCCCAATCGCGCAGATTCTCGCTTCGCATGTAGGCCACAATGTTGGTCGTCTCGGCATCGGGCGTCTCCCGCCAGACCCAGAAGCAGTGCCATCGCCCATCCGGACCCAGGCGCGGACCGCCGTAAGCGCTGCGTTCACCCTGGCCATCCAGCATCACCGGCAAGCGGTGATGCGTCCATTCACCTGAATCCAACTTCCGTCGGGCCAGACAAAGATAGCGCTCATCGTCGTAATAAAGCACGTACTGATACCCGTCACGGGTGTAGAGTTTCGGGCTGGCGGTCTGATGCACCGACCAGGTCGGTCCCACCTCCAGTTCGCGCTGCACTACCCGCTCCGCCTGCATCAAGCCAGGCCAAATGAGCGCCACAGCCAGACCCACAAATAGTGTTCATCTCATCTTTTCATCCTTTCGCGATACTTGCCTCCCTTATGTATCGCAAGCCGCCTCGGAAAAGTGCCAGCAGCACGACGAAAATTGACTGATGATGGTCCGGCACTTCAATCGGCACGGATCCACCAACTCACAAAATTGTCGAACATAACCGATTGCCAGAAGTTCAGTTTTTGTTGCGGGGTCGCAGTGGAGCTATGAAGGCTATTGACCGCTGTCAGGATCTTCGTCGATGTCCGGGTAATGCTGAAGCTTACCCGTTGGCTCTTTGGGATGGGGATTGGACCCATCCCAAAGAGCTATTCAGGTATTTCAGTTTTTGGCTTTGCTGGTTTCAGGGCGCGACAGCTTTCTGCGTTCCAGTTCCTCCCGGTAGCACTTCATCCCAATCGGCGTAAGGTCCGAGGGATTGATCGAAAATAGCTTTTTGTCCGGAAGTTGTGCGTATTCTGCACGAACTTGAACCTCAGAAGCGGCATCTTCAATGAACCACTTTAAGAATTTCATAAGGCTCCTCTATCAAGGTGAGTTTGATGATCGTCCGTCCCGAGGGCCGGATGAGATCAGGAATTCAAACCCGCCCAACAGGAGGAGCCCGGGGTGGAGGAGTAAGGAAAAACCGCCGGGCTGAGAAAAAACCGCCCGCGGCGGCTCGAGACACCGCCGAATTCCGCAGAGTCAGTTGAACCTGCTCGTCCCCTTCATCACGGGCCGGGGTCTTTTCGACACGTTGTTCCTTTGCCGTGGGAAGCTGTACCCCGCACTGCTCTTCATAGAAGAGAACCGGGCTATCCGGAGAATGGGCTTGAGTCGTCGCTTCCTCGTCCTGCCAGAGGTGACCGCGGTGGAGAGCCTCCAATGAAGAGACCGCAATACCCAGAAGCACCCCCAGAAGGAGAAGTCTCACAAGGATTGACTGGTCTGGATTAGTGGATCCCACAGCAAAACGATCGTCCCGTAAAAGGTCAATTTTGTCAAGAAGCCTTGATTAGGAGAGCCTTGGAAGTGTTCGGAATGCTACGATCTGATAGAAACGGATAAATCTGAATGGAATATCCCTGCAACTGAAGGCACTGAGGGGCGCCGGCTTTCGCCCGATAATTAGATTTGCTTTTTGCTGCAATTTTAATTGATTTAATCTGTTAACCGGATTGCGGTTTTGAATTCGGCGCCTCGTAATAAAATCCGTCATGAAAATTCAATCGTTCGCCGCGCCTATGCTCGCGGCTTTGATTTTGGCGGGCGGTTTCTCCCAAGGAAATCTGCTTGCTGAATCGGTGGAGAATAACCCGGCCTCAACCGGCCCCTCCCCTGCCCGGATCGCTCCGGTCTCGGAATACCTGGAGCGTCTCGAACTCCGGTCGGTCGTTCGCCTGCCCGGCGGCTCCATGTTCAGTCTGCGCGATCCCGCGGAGGAATCCACCTTTTGGATCGAGCCGGGTCAGAACCGCGACGGACTGCAGATCATCAGTTTCGACGCGGAGAAGAATCTCCTGACCCTGCGTCACGGGGACGCACGTCGAACTCTTTCGCTCAGCTCCGCCCGCATCCAGGCGACGGCCGAGCCGGCCCCCTCTTCCGGCGCGGGTGGCGGCGACCCTTCTCCAAATCCCCGGGCCGAAGTGAACGCATTTCTCGAACGCTGGAATTCCGCGGCGGAGGATTCCTCGGAACTGAAGGAGCTGGAAGACCATTTTCGCGAAGTGGTCGGGCAGATTCAACGGGTCAATAATGCCTTGCGCGACACTGAAGAAGGTTCCGACGCCCGCGAAAGGCTGATCAACGTGCGCAACGAGCTGAATCGTGAATTCGCGGTGGTGCATCGATTGACGGTACAGACCCTCAATAACACTCCCGACTTCGGGGAATTCGACCCGCGTATGATCCCGCAAGTAATTCGAGCGACCAACGGGTTTCAGCAGCAAGCCGACCGTTAATCGGAATTCCCGGCCTGACCCGGCCCGGACGGAGGGTATCCTTCCTGGCGAAGCTTCCCGACAAAAAGATTGCGGTCCTGTCCGCAGGTGACCTTTTTCAGCGCGCGGCGATAATGGCGTTGCGCCTCGTCGTCCCATCCCAACTGCAGGCACAAGCGGACAGCCTTGAGGTGAAGCGGCATGTATTGGGGAGAATGCCCCAATTGTCTGCGACATTCCGCAAGCGCCTTTTCCAAATCGCCACTTTCCTGACAACGTTCCACGGCGGCCAGGTCGGGTTTCCGAGGTGAATGCTGATTGCCAAAAATCAACAGGGACAGTGCCGCGTCGAACGGCGCCGTCACGAGGCGCAACAATTCCGGCAACATGAGAATCATCCCCGCCACTATGAGAATAACTCCCGACAAAAAGCCGACCACAACCTCGAGTTGATGGCCGCCAACCCAGTTTGTGGTCAGCCAAATCCGGGTGCCGAGGGTGCCGAACACCGCCAATCCAATCAAACGTGCCGTCAGCGACCAACGACGGAACCTGACGGAACGATCCGTTTTCAACGGAGCAACGGAGTCTTCGCTCAGGCGAAGCGCCCGTGCGCTCGCCAGGGCCTGCAGGGTCGCCCGGGGATTGAGCGCCTCCGCTTCGGTATCCTTATCGGAAATCATTTCGTACCGGACGTTACTATCAGCCCGAAGCCTCAAGGAACCCTCGGTATCCCCCTCGCCCCCGGGAGGCTCGTCCGTGGATTGCGCCTCCGGCGGTTCATTGAGGTCGCATTTCACCATTTCATGAATAGAGACCGCACTGTACCGGTCTTCCCCTCCCGAACCCTGATACTGGGAGCCGAGTTTGAGTCCCCGCCGTTCTGGGAAAACCTGCTCCGTCAGTTCACGGTCCCGCTCCAATGGAAAAAAAGCCTCCTCGGGCTGACGTCGCACCTCGGTGCTGCGGGTCACGTGACCAAACTCCGCGAGTTCACGGAGATTCTCCAGGGTGTACGGCCCCTTCGGCGGGCCGTTCTCCGCGGCGCGGATCCAGTAGATCCTGTCGGGAGAAACCGATCGACGGAATTTCATCACAGGGAATAGATTACCACTAAATTATGGAGACCGCACTCGGAGTCAAACGTGAACCCTGCGATACAGGCCTCCCGGCCGCAAAAACTCCGGCCTTGTGCCTGCGGGCGGGCGGCTGGTATTGATAGGGTGCAATCCACCTTCATGCCGGGTCTCAAAAACATTGCCTTCATCATTAATCGCGACAAATCAGGCGCTCCGGGCCTGGGTCGGCAATTGGTCGCCCTCGCCGAAAACGAAGGGGTGACCGTCGATGTGATCGACACCTTTCCGATCCCGGAAGGCTACCTCGAAGGCAAGGATGCCTGCTGCGTGATCGGCGGGGACGGCACCCTATTGAGTGTGGCCAGTGAGGCCTCGCGGACGGGGGTTCCGGTTTTCGGGGTGAATCGGGGGAGCCTGGGCTTTCTGACCACTGTGGCCGCGGAGGAAGCCCGGGAAAGTTTCAGCTCGGTATTAAAAGGAGACTACCTGCTCGACCGGCGTTCGATGCTGGAATGCCGCAAGCCGGACGGAACGCCGGGCGGGGTGGCGCTCAACGATATTGTCATCAAGGTGGAAAAAACCGGTCGCCTGGCAACATTGCGCGTCCAGGCGAACGAGCGCACCGTCACGGAGTACCTGTGCGACGGTCTCATCTTCTCCACCCCCACCGGTTCCACCGCCTACAATCTTTCGGCCGGCGGGCCGATCATAGAACCCCAGGCCAGAGTAATCGCCATGACCCCCATCTGTCCGCACACCTTGAGCAACCGTACCGTAATTTTTCACCAGGAAACCGAAATTCGCATCCACAATCCCATGGAATCGGGAGTGCTGGATGTGACTCTCGACGGGCAAAGGCACTTTTCCGTCAATCGCGGGGAAGAACTGCGGGTTTTTATCTCCATCCGCACCTTCAACCTGATGCAGCAGGCCGACTACTCGCACTTCAGCGTGGTGAGGACCAAGTTGGGTTGGATCGGCGGACGGGAGAAAGGCCGATTGCCGGTCGGCGATTGAGCGGACAATTCCAACCAAGCCAAGTCATTCGCTTTTATTGGGCTTGAAAAAGCCTCCGGTCTGTCTCATTTAACATCACATCGCATATGGAGCCCGAATACTACATCAGGCAGCAGGACGTCGAGGATTCTCGAGGACCATTTACCGTTGACCAACTCGCTTCTTTGGCCGAAGCCGGCCAGATCGATTCAGATACGTTGATCTACGATGTCGACAAGGAAACCTGGAACGAACTGAAGGACCTTCCCGAATTGAGGGCCAAGCTGTTCCCCGAGCGGAAAAAGCTGAACCTCAAGCCCAAAGAGGAAGTCGCCCGCCTGAATCAGGAGGATGATAACGCTCCCCCCATCACGGTGGACGAAATGCTGGCGCAGGCCGAGGGTCGCACCAAGGACACCAAGCATAAGCGCAATCTCGACGAAAAACGCGAGTTGCTGGCCTATTGCGGCATGCACGTGGCCGCGGTGATCTTCCTGCTCAGCGGTATCGGTCTCGTGGCCCAGGACGCCGGGCTGCTCTTTGGTTTCGATATCTCGGGCATGCTGGTCAATCCCCTGGTGCTGATCGGAGTGGTCGATCTGGGGATCGCCTTCATCCTGTTCCTGCGTACGACCGCGGTCTATCCGTTTATTCGCTTCCGGGCGGCCCTCGGGGTCGGCTTTTTCGCCCTGCTCTACTTTTCCTACGGGGAGCCCACCCTGCTGGCGGCCGCGGTGGCCGGTTCGATCGGGCTTTACTTCTGCACCATAACGGTGGCCATGATTCCGTTGGTCATCTTTAGTTTGCTGGGACTCGGCGGCATGGGGGTGTTCGCTTATCTCCTTGCGCTCACCTGATGGTCGGCCGCGGTGACGGGCAGTCCGCCTTTGCCCGGGTCGCCCATTGCCGTACTCTCCGGGGTGTGGGATCGCCGCCATCATGAGCACCAAACGGCAAAAGGAACCGCTTAAGAAGATCTACCTTCGGGAGAGGGAACGCCTAGAGCGACTTTTCAAAACCGAGATCTGGAAGGCATCCAGACTGCGCGAGCGTTCGCGCCAGGCATCCATTTTCCGCCTGCTGCGGATTTTTTCCATCGCGCTTTCCGGTCTTAAGGAAACCAATGTCGGCAGCCGGGCGGCGGCACTCTGTTTCAGCTCGCTCCTCGGATTGGGCCCCTTGATCGCGGTCGCGGTCACGGTTTCCGGCTTTGTCCTGGACCGCACCGATTCCGACATCGCCCTGCGGGCGGTGAACCAGGCCATCACCTTCGTGGCGCCCCAAATCACCATTCCCGATGAAGGCATCGACGGGGAATCCGAGCAGGAAATCCCGTCGATTAACCCCGAACTGGCCGACCTGATCGACGAACTCATCGCCCGGGCGCAATCCGGAACCGTTGGTTTGGCGGGCATGCTTCTGATCGTGCTGGTCGCCATACAACTCCTAACCTCGGTGGAAAATGCCTTCAACGCGGTGTGGGGAGTCAAACGCGGGCGAAGCATGATCCAGCGGGTGGTCTTTTACTGGACCTTGATTTCCCTTGGAGCGGTCCTCGGATTCGCCGCCCTGGGGTTGTTCTCGCTGTCGTTCACCGACCTTATGCAGCGCCTTCCGCTCGGCGAACAACTCCTGGCGTTTATGCAATGGCTCACACCGCTGTTCTCCCTGTTGCTGCTCACCCTGCTGCTGACCGGGCTCTACCGCTTCATGCCCAATACCCATGTAGCCTGGCGACCGGCACTCCTCGGGGCGGCTTTTGTGGCCCTGCTTTTGATGGCCAACAACGCCCTCACATTCCTTTACGTCCAAAGGGTGGTCACCACCTACAGTATTTACGGCTCGGTGGGCATCCTGCCGGTGGTCATGCTCGGATTATTCGTTTTCTGGCTGATCATCCTTTTCGGCGCCCAGATCATCTACGCGGTGCAAAACGTAAACCATCTCAGCAACCAGGAGGCCTGGAAAGGCACGAGCCACAGCGCCCGGGAACTGCTGAGCCTGGTGTTGCTGGTCAGAATCAGCCGCCGATTTCTGCGGTGTGAAAAACCCTTTTCCAGCGATGAACTGACGACCCTGGTGGGGGCGCCCAGCCAAATCGTAAACGAGTCCCTGACCCGTCTGGTCGACCTCGGGTACATCTCCGCCATCCCGGAAAACGGCGGCAAGGCCTTCCATGTCATCCGCTACCAGCCGGCCCGGCCCCTGGAACGGATCTCTCTGGCGACCTTCCGGAAGGACTTCGAGGAGTACGGCAACAGCGATGCCATTCCCCTGCTCGACGACCTGGACCCGCTGGTAAAACGCTACCGGGAAAAGGCCCATGGCGCCCCGTCCGACGAACTCGCGGATCGCAACCTCGCGGAGGTGCTGGGCGATGAAATGAACGAGGAAGCGATTTCGCCCAAGTCCAAGACCAAGAAAAATTGACACCGCCGGGCCTGGAAATACATTTATGTACCTTTACACAAACGCCTCGACACTGTTTTCCTTAAGCTATGATCACCTGGATTCAGACCCGTTTTCAAACCGGCTACAAAATTCTCTTTTTTCTCGTTCTCGTCATCGTCATTGTGGCGTTTGTCTTTACCGTCGGCGAAGCGCCCGGCATGGGACGGGCTGGAGATCGCGGAGAACCGCAGGAATATTTCGGATATAATCTGCGCTCGCAAAGCGATCAGCAGGAGATCATCCGTCTCGCCAGCATCAGCTTTTACATCAACTACGGACGCGACGCCGGCGAGCAACTGCAGCGTTATGCCTTCGAAAGGCTCGCCCTGCTGGGCACCGGTCGCGAAATGGGTCTGCCCGGTCCGGACGCTCGGGAGTTGCAGCACTTCATCGCCAGTTTGCCCGCTTTCAGCGGACCGGGGGGGACCTTTGATCGCCAGGCCTACCAGGAGTACCTCGATTATGTGGAATCGGATCCGAGAATCAGCACGACCGACCTGGTGCGGGTGCTGGAGGAGGACTATATCGCGAATCAGGTTCGCATCCTGTTGGGCGGACCGGGCTTCGCCCTTCCTTCCGACGTCAAACGACAGGTTGCACGCCAAAAAACAGAGTGGACCCTCGAATTGGCCTCACTTCAAATCACCGACCTGGACGTGGAGATCGACCCCGAAGAAGAAGCTTTGGCGACGTTCTTCGAGAACAATGATTTCCGCTACGAGGTGCCGCCTCACAAGGTCATCTCGTTTGTCACCTTTGAAACCGAACACTTCGTCGACCAGGTGCCGAGCCCCTCGGAAGACGCTATGCGTGCTTACTTCGATACCAATCGTGCCGATTTCGCACTTCCCGAGACCAATGCAGTTGAAAACGACGGCGAAAATGAAGACTCCGAGCCGCGTGAGGTTCAATTCGAGGACGTGAGGGAGGAAATCGAGGGGATCCTCAGAAGAACCGCCGCGCGTCGAATGGCCCGGGAAGTCGCTTCGGACTTCACCTTCTCGCTTTTTGAACAACAGGTGGAACAGGATTCCCCGGAACTGGCCGCGCTTCTGGAGGAACAGAATCTCGAACGCAACCGGGTAGCTCCCTTTCCGGAGGGCGGCCGTCCTGCGAGCCCGACTTTCTCCGACGCGATTATTCGAGACATCCGGCGCCTGGATGAGCAGCGTTATTTCTCCGATCCCCGGGATCACCAGGGAAATGTGGTGGTGGTTTTTCTCGACGAAATCGTTCCCGCCTATATTCCACCATTCGATGAAGTTCGCGACCGGGTAACCGCGGATTACCGCGAAGAGGAGCGTCGGCGCCTTCGAGCCGAACGGGGCAACCAACTCTACGAAACCCTGAACGAGCGGTTGGCCGAGGATATGAGTTTTATCGACGCGGCGGAGGAACTGGACATGGTGGTCACCGAGTACGGGCCTTTCACCATGATGGACCAGCCTGAAGACCTGCCCCGCGTGGTCCTCGGACGTCTCGCCGAGCTTCGTCAGGGGCAGGTTTCACGCATGATTCAGGAGAACAACCGGGCTCACTTCGTTCACGTGGTGAGTCGTACGGTTCCGGAGGTGGACGTAACCGGAACGGAATACGCCCAGAACCTCGATCAATCACGATACTTCTCCTCAAGTATCATGGAACAGTTTTCCCTTGATGAGATTCAGCAGCGGGCCATGCCGCGGGAGACGCGTGCGGTACGCTGAACGCCGGATCATGCCACTGGTTTTCTATCGACCGAACAAGGTTCCCTGCCGCCTTTGCGGAGACGGTTTCGAACGAAGGGAGAGCGCCTCCGACACCCGCCTGACGCACTGTCATAAGTGTGGGCAGGCGGTGACGCCTGTACTTCCCGACTCGGTGTCCTCGCCGCAATCCACCCGGAAACCTTCCATCCGTGAAGCCAAGGCAGCCGGTTTCACGGTGCTCAAGAAGATTTCCTCCGGCGAGTACGAAAAACAATAGCGGCAACGCCTCAGTCGAGCGCAGCAAACAGCGCTTGCAGACGCTGCGGATCTTTTCGACCGGGCTCCGATTCTACCCCACTGCCCACATCGACCATGCGCGCGCCCGACCGCCGCACCGCCTCCCGCAGATTGTCGGGACTCAATCCACCCGCCAGTACCCAATTTTTGTCCGGGTACTTCGTCGCCAACTGACGAAAAGCCCCCCAGTCCCCGGTTTCTCCGGATCCGCCGAACACATCCTGGCGGTAGGTATCAATCAGGAAGGTATCCACCCGCTCCAGACATACCGGGGGAATGGGATCTTCCACCGGTCGCTTGATAGCAAGCCACAATCGTTCACGTCCCACCGCGTCCAGCCAACCGGGCAACGCGTCTTCCACCGTGGCCGCCGGGCAATGGACCTGCACAAATGAAAACCCTTCTTCCACCGCTCGCCGCAATTCGGCGGGATCCGGGTTCACCTGCACGTAAACCCACGGTTTCGCCGGTAATGCGCCGCGCATCTCCTGAAACTTCTCCAGCGTCAATGCCCGCGGCGATTTCGGAAAAAAGATGAAGCCGAGGTAATCCGCCCCGGCTTCACTCGCCAAACTAGCATCCGCGGCCGAAGTCAGGCCGCACACCTTCACCGCCGGCATCAACTCAATTTACTCCGTGGTGAATTTGGAAACCATCAAGTGGTAATAGGCCTGCCCTGGACGCAGGATCACCGACGGCCAATCCGGGTTATTGATCGAATCCGGGAAATGCTGGGTTTCCAGGCAGAATCCGGTGTACCGCTCGTAGGCCACCCCGCCTTTTCCGACGTCGCTTCCGTCGAGGAAATTGCCCGAGTAAAACTGAATTCCCGGCTGGTTGGTGTGCAGGGTCATGACCCGCCCTGAGGTTGGTTCGCTGACACGGGCAGCCAGACGATATTCATCGCCTTCCCCGGCCAGGACGAAGTTGTGATCGTAGCCGCCGATAGCGGCGTCGATATCTCCGATACGGTCACCGGCCGCCCTCGGTTCGGTAAAATCAAACGGCGTGCCTTCCACCGGGGCGAACTCGCCGGTCGGGATCAGGCTTTCCGACGCCGGTGTGAAATACGGTGCGTTGATGTGAAAGATATGATCTGTGATCGGCCCCGAGTCATGCCCTGCCAGATTCCAGTAGTTGTGTTGGGCGAGGTTGACGATCGTAGGAGCGTCGGTGGTGGCCACCATTTCAGTTTTCAGCTCGTCGTCATTGGTCAAGGTGTATACCACCGCAACATCGAGATTGCCCGGATACCCCTCTTCCCCGTCGGGTGAGACCCGATGAAAACGAATTGCCGGTCCGTCCGGAGTGCTCATGGGCGTCGCGTTCCAAACGTGCCGGTCGAACCCATTGACGCCCCCGTGCAGGTGGTTCGCCCCATCGTTCAAAGGAAGCTGATAGGCCTTGCCGTCCAGCTCGAAGCGCCCCGCATCGATCCGGTTGGCGAAACGCCCCACGATGGCGCCGAAATAGGGATGTCCGGCGATATAGGCATGCAGGTTGTCGTGTCCCAGCAGAATGTCAGCCATATTGCCGTTGCGATCCGGGACGTGAAGCTCGGTGATGATGCAGCCGAAGTTGGTCACCCGCATGATCAGACCGTTCTCGTTTTCCAAGGTGTAAAGTTTTACCGCCTTGCCATTGAAAACACCCCAGTCCTCGACCGAGATATTGTCCGGTGTCGCCGCGGCCGCCGATAAGGTACTCATTGCCATAAGTAATGCGATTACAATTGTGTGTTTCATATCCTGTTCACGTTCGGTGTTAAATGTCGCGAAAAATCGTTTTCTATCAAACCTAACCTCGGAATGACATGTAAATGACGATGATGATCACCACCAGCAACACGGAGCTGGCCACATCCCGCCAATCCCAGCTTGACCGTGAGGTGGCGCGATGCTCCTTGGTCACCGTACCGAAGGTCAAACCGGAGATCTTCTGGTAATCGGGTGGCGCGGTCATGTAGCTCACCCCCACCATCACCATAATACACACCAGGAAAATCCCCAAACTATAGTACTGGAAGAAGATATTGCTGACAATCCAAAGGAATGAACCTTCGGTATAGCTGAAATCTTCTCCCAGCGCGAGCGGCGTGTCGACCGCAAGGCGGAAAATCCCAAGCGCAAATCCGATAAGCAACGCCGCCAGACAGCCCTCCTTGTTGAGGCGCTTGCTGAAAATCCCGAGGAAGAAAACCACGAAAATCGGCGGCGCAAGGTAAGCCTGCACACCCTGCAGGTAGTGATAGAGACCTCGGCTTCCCTGAATGACCGGGATCCAGGCGAGTCCGATCAGGATCATGACTCCGGTAACGAAACGCCCGGTCCACACCAGTCGCCTGCCGGAGGCCTGCGGCTTCAGCCGCTGGTACAAGTCCATGGTGAAGAGCGTGGAAGAGGCGTGGAATACGCCCGCCAGAGAACTCATCAGGGCGGCCAACAATCCGGCCACCACAATCCCTCGCACCCCGACCGGCAACACGTGGGCCACCATCAGGGGAAACGCCCCCTGGGCGGCATCGCCCATCAATTCGCCGTCTTCACCGATCAACGCCGCCTGCATTTCCGGCACCGCGCCGGATTCAGCCAACGCAAAAGCGATAATTCCAGGAATGATGAAGATAAAAACCGGAAACAACTTGAGGAAGCCGGCCAGGATGCTGCCCCGGCGAGCGTGTTGCTCGTTCTTGGCTCCCAAAGTTCGCATGACAATATACTGATCGGTCGTCCAGTACCACAATCCGACCACCGGCGCCGCGAAGAGCATGCCGAGCCAGGGGTAATTGGTATTGAAGTACCAGGCCATAAGGCCCTCTTCTTTCACCGGAGCCCAGGTGGATTCGACTCCCTCCGGCACCAAGGGCTTCCACAAATTGAACATCTCGGAACCCGCGATATCATAAAGCGGACCCCAGCCGCCGATCGCCTTCAGGCCAAAGATCAGCACCAACATCGATCCCAGAATCAGAATCAGGGCCTGCAACGATTCCGTGTAGGCGACCGCTCGCAACCCTCCGGCCGCCGTATATATACCGGTACAAAACAACACCAGGATCGAACCGACCCAGAAGCTGTTCAGCCCCATGAAGGAAACTTCCGGCAACAGCGCGCTGAAAACAATCCCGCCGGAAAAAATGCCCACCGCGATTTTGGTGAGGACATAAGCCACCAGCGACACGCAGGAAAGGATAGTGCGGGCCATCGGAGAAAAGCGCTTCTCCAGGAACTCCGGCATGGTGAACACCCTTGAACGCACGTAAAAGGGAATCATGATCCAACCGAGCACCAGCAGACACCAGGCGTGAAGCTCGTAGTGCGCCATGGCGACACCGTCGGTCGCTCCCGAACCCGCGAGGCCGACCAAATGCTCGGAACCGATGTTGGAAGCGAAAATCGCCGGACCGAGAATAAACCAGGGAAGGTGCCGGCCGGCTAAGAAGAAGTCCGTGGGATTCTCCTGTTGCTTCTTGATGACCCAGACGGCCAGTGCGAGAATCACCGCAAAATACAAGGCGATGACAAACCAATCAACAGTGCTTAGCATTCCCATACAAACATCCTTGTTTAAAAGGAAGGAGGACCTTGGAGCCCCGCTTCGAAACCTCTAGTGTAGTGTGGCGAAACAGCGGAATTCTCCCGAACCCCTGCTGAATGTAAAGTATTGATTTCAGGACGAGGGCATTTGGTAAACAAACCGTTCATGTGACAGTCACAGGAGCCACGTCCTTCGGTCCTCCCGCGGCACATAGGACTTGATAAAAGCCCTGTGAACCTCGCGTGGTGAGCCGGTCGAGGACGAACCCGGAACGAGACGAGTCTCACCGAACCCCTTCTGAAAAACAACCCCATGCGTCGTTTTCCAAGCCCGGTCAATCAGGCATCAGAAAATGCCAATCAACGGGTAGCGTAGAATCAGATCTGCTGATACCTTCACCGGCAATCCGATCGCAACGTCACGCACACCGGACTCCTCATTCAATCGAGCGCAAACCCGGCCCCGCGGGATATTGCCGCCATGGGGTTCACCTGTGTGCCGGCCGCATCGGACAACATCGGAAGCGCGGAGCCTGGCCTCGCCGGATGATGACAAAAACTGA
Source organism: Opitutia bacterium (assembly GCA_050506795.1). Taxonomy (GTDB): domain Bacteria; phylum Verrucomicrobiota; class Verrucomicrobiia; order Opitutales; family T3Sed10-336; genus SLOW01. Next base: position 8,899 of record JBJHCF010000045.1, on the reverse strand, counting down.
ACCACCAACACGGAGAATCGAAGATGAAGATTGTACGGCTCGGAGCATTGAGCATCCTGACAACAATATTTCTGGCGGCGGGAATGGCACTGGAAGCGCAGAACCTGCTGCGCAACGGAGGCTTCGACTCCCTGCGCGAAGAAGAGCCCCGCGCCTGGGAAACCCACACGTTCGCCGGGTCCGCGGAATTCTCGGTGGACTCCGAGGGGAGAACCGGGTCGGCGGTCAAGATTTCATCGGCATCCGGAAGCGACGCCGCCTGGACCCAGTCGGTGGAGGTTCCCGCTATGACACGCCTGCGCCTCAGCGGATGGATTCGAACCGAAAACGTCGCGCAAGGTCCCGGCAACGGACGGGGCGCCCTGTTAAACATCCATACATTCGAGGGAGCCGAAACCCGCGCACTAAGGGGCACTCGCGACTGGACTCGGGTCGAAGTCGAATTCACCTCGCTAAACCGGCAGGAGATTCAGATCAACGCCTTGTTCGGGGGTTGGGGTCAAGCGACCGGAACGGCCTGGTTCGACGACCTGAGCTTGGAGGTGATCGGAAACATCGATCCCGGTGGAGAAACCCTTCAGACCGCGGTTTCCATCGCTTCCGAACCGGCAGCACATCATATTTCGGAATATATCTACGGCCAATTCATCGAACACCTCGGTGAATGCATTTATGGCGGCATCTGGGCGGAAATGCTCCAGGACCGGAAGTTCTATTACCCGGTACCCGCTGGACGGTCAATCTGGCGGACCACCGGCGCCGGCGCGCGCGTGCTCGCCGCCTCTCCCTGGCAGGTGATAGGTCCTCGCGATAACGTTCGAATGACCACAGATAACGCCTACTCCGGCGATCACAGTCCCCTGATCGACTTGACCGGTGAACCAGGCGGCATCTTCCAGGACGAATTGGGTGTCCTCAGCGGAAAGGATTACACCGGCCACATCGTGCTCCGCGGGAGCGCTTCAGCGGCACCGGTGGAGATCAGCCTGGTATGGGGAGACGGACGGAACGACCGTCACACCGTGGTCGTCGACCGCCTCCACACGACCCACGTCACTTCGCCCCTGCGCTTTACCGCGGGCGCCGACACGCACGAAGCCCGCCTGGAAATTGTCGCCCTGGGCGGCCAGGGCGAACTCGTCGTTGACGTCGTCTCCTTGATGCCAGCGGATAACATCGAAGGATTCCGCCGCGACACGCTGGAAGCCCTGCGCGAACTTAACAGCCCGATCTACCGGTGGCCCGGCGGCAACTTTGTCAGCGGCTACGACTGGCGCGATGGTCTGGGGGAACGGGATCGCCGGCCGACACGCAGCAATCCCGCCTGGACCGGCATTGAACCGAACGACATGGGAATGCATGAGTTCGTAAGGCTATGCCAATTGATCGACGCCGAGCCGATGATTACGGTGAATACCGGTTTCGGCGACGCCTATTCGGCCGCCGCGCAGCTCGAATACGCCAATGGCGACCGCAGGAGCGAACAGGGCCGGCTGCGCGCCATGAACGGCAGTCCGGAACCCTTCGATGTCAGATACTGGTGCGTGGGCAACGAAATGTGGGGCACCTGGCAGTTGGGCTACATGTCGCTCAACCACTACGTCCTGAAACACAATTGGGTCGAATCGATGATGCGTGAGGTGGACCCTGACATCATCACCGTCGGCTCCGGAAACATTCCCGGGGGGTGGTCGGAAGGGCTTCTCCGGGGATCGGCCGACCACATGGACCTGATCGCGGAGCATTTCTACGCCCAAAGCCGGGACGACCTGACGGCGCACGTTCGCCAGGTGCCCAACTTCATACGCAGCCGTTCCGACGCCCACCGCCAACTCCGTGAGGAGATGCCGCAACTCGAAGGAAAAGACATTCGCATCGCCATGACCGAGTGGAATTACTGGTACGGGCCGCATGTGTTCGGGGAACTCGGCACCCGCTACTTCATGAGAGACGCCCTGGGGATCGCCGCGGGCCTGCACGAGTACTTCCGGCAGTCGGACATCATTCACAGCGCCTACTACGCCCAGACGGTGAACGTGATCGGGGCAATCAAAACCACCAAAACCGCCGTGGAATTCGACGCCACCGCGTATCCGCTGATCCTTTACCGCCGGGAGTTCGGCACCCGACCGCTGGAGGTCGACGGAACAAGCGACGAACTCGACATCGCCGCAGCGCTCTGTGACGACGGGATATGGCTTACCATCGGCGTTGTGAACAGCACCTGGAACACCTACGAGGTCTCACTCGACCTCAACGGTCTTCGTCCCGACGGGCACGCGGCCGGATGGACCATCCACCACGAAAACCCGATGGCCCACAACCATCCCGGCGAAGAACCGTTGATCGGGATCGAATCTCTTCCCGAGACCGACCTGAACGAGCCGGTGACGGTACAGCCGGTCAGCATCAACCTCTACAAGGTTAGACTCCGGTAAGCCCCGGCCGGGTTTTCCGTAAGCGGATAAGAGTCCGCCGCGCCCCGTCCTCACGCGAGCCTCGCGTGAGGACGGCCGCCGTGTTCGAGCCTCGTCCGTCGGCCTGCGAATAAAAAGGTCTCGTCGAGAAGATCTCGGGCGGCTACCTTTCCGCCCGATGAGCTTGAAACGACGCACCTGGGAAATCCTTGAGATCGGCAACGAAAAGGACCGCGCCAGTCACTGCTTCGACGTTTTTATCTTCGGCCTCATCCTGCTGAACGTCGCGGCGTTTATCATCGGCACCATTCCGGCGGTCCAGGCGATCGCCGGTACCTATTTGTTCGCCTTCGAAGTCTTCTCCATCATCGTTTTCACCATCGAATACATCGGACGCGTCTGGTCCTGCACCAGCCTGGAAAAGTACCGTCACCCGGTGACCGGCCGTTTTCGCTTCGCCTTGACGCCGCTGGCGGTGATCGACCTGCTGGCCATCCTCCCCTTCTACCTCGCGTTCCTGGGCGTCGACTTCCGCTTCCTGCGGATCCTGCGCATCGTGCGGATCCTGCGCATCGCGAAGTTGAGCCGCTACCTTTCCAGCCTGCACCTGTTCATCGACGTGGTGCGCAACCGGAAGGAGGAGCTGATCATGACCACCACCGTTCTGCTTTTTCTGCTGATCGTGTCGTCATCGATGATGTACTATGCCGAGAACGACGCCCAACCGGAAGCCTTCACCAGTATCCCCGCCACCATGTGGTGGGCGGTCGCCACCCTCACCACTGTGGGCTACGGCGACATTTACCCGGTCACCGCCCTGGGGAAAATATTCGGATCCGGCGTGGCGGTTATCGGCATCGGCCTCTTCGCGCTGCCGACCGCCATCCTCGGTTCGGGCTTCATCGAGGAAATCAACAAACGCAAGGAAAAGCGCGCCTGCCCCCACTGCGGGAAGTCGCTGGAGGAATAAGTGGGGGTAATGAGGGACTCGCCCCCCCTTCGCAATACCCGCCAAGTGAAGGACACGGTCCGGCGGCGGCGCGGAGCGCCGCCCTCCAGGAAACAGCGCCACTCGGAAAACGAGAAACCAACGTCCCCTCAATCCAGGTGAAAAACCTCTTCCAGGGGTTTCATGGCCTCGTCGGCGTGGACGCCTTCCATGTTTTCAAAAAAGGGCGCCATGGTTTCCTGCCATTTGCGATTGATGTCCTTCTCCGCCATACCGGCCAGAGCCTTTTGGAAATCCGGCGTCTCCAGGTACCCGACCAGGAGACCGTCCTCGCGCAGAAACAGGGAATAATTGGTCCAACCTGTCTCCCGAAGCGCTTCCAGCATCGCCGGCCAGACGGACCGGTGGGCTTCCTTGTACGCCGCAAGTTTATCCTGCCTGACCTTCAGCAAAAAACAGACTCGTTCCATGGCCGTTTTCCTAAACCTTATCCCCATCCAACTCAAGCGGAACCGTTCCCGTCCTCCGCTCAGACCTCGGTCTTTTCATTCGCGAGCTTCGCTCCGCGTTCTTGGCGAAAAATCAAGAATCTCAAATTCGCGATCCTGAATCGCTTTTTCATGCGGCCTTCAAAGACGGAATCATAAAGCCGTGCCTTCCCGACGAACCGAATCATTCCCCGGCCGAAAATAAACGCCGCAAAAAATCTTGTCGCCGCCTTCCCGGTTCCTCGATTTCCTCGAAATCCATGAAGATCACATCAGTCACGCCCCTGGTACTCGGCACCGCCTGGCGCGAACTGCTCTTCGTCAAGATCGAAACCGACGAAGGAATCACCGGCTTCGGAGCAGTCCGTCCGCTTAATAAGACCGAAGCCGTGATCGGATACCTGCGCGAAGTTGCCCCGCGTTACACGATCGACAGCGACGGTTGCGTCTGCCTCCCCTCGGGTCCGGGGCTCGGGGTGACCGTGGACGAGGCGCTCATTGCCGCCCACCCGTCAAAGCAGGTTCACTTCAACCTCTTCTCCCGCGACTGGCACAAACGCGACACCGGCAAAACGTCATGAACCTGGTTCAATTCCTGGCCGACAAGGGCGAGCGGCGCGTCGGCGTCGTTGAAAGCAACGGCGACACCGTCCGCGCCATCCAGGGTTGGAACTCGACCTACGAGCTGATTCGCGCCGCGGTGCGACAAGGCGTCGGCCTGAACGAACTGGTCAACGGCGCCGCAAACGCGGAAGTCTACGACTTCGACGAACTGCTGGCCAGTCAACGCGTGCTCCTTCCCCTTGATCACCCGGACCCCGCGCATTGTCTCGTCTCCGGAACCGGCCTGACCCATCTCGGCAGCGCCCAAACCCGCGACGCCATGCACGCGAAAATCGCCGGCGACGCGGAGGCCCTGACCGACTCCATGCGCATTTTTCGCTGGGGAGTCGAGGGAGGCAGACCGGCCGATCCCACCCAACCCCCCGTGCAGCCGGAATGGTTCTACAAAGGCGACGGCTCATGGCTTCGCCCGACCGGCGCTCCGCTGGAGAGACCGGCCTTCGCCGAAGACGGCGGGGAAGAGGCGGAAGTGGCCGGCCTCTACGTGATCGGCGACGACGGATACGTCTACCGGGCCGGCTTTGCCCTGGGCAACGAGTTCTCCGACCACGTCATGGAGAAAAAGAATTACCTCTACCTTGCGCATTCCAAACTGCGCACCGCATCGCTGGGCCCGGAGCTCCACGTCGGCGAACTGCCCGCCACGATTGAGGGACAGGCACGGCTGGTCCGCGATGGTGAGAGCTTATGGAGCGGTGTATTTCACACCGGCGAGGAGAACATGAGCTACCGCATCGGCGGGCTCGAGTACCACCATTTTAAATACAGCCGCTTTCGACGGCCAGGCGATGTGCATTGCCATTTTTTCGGAACCTCGTTGCTGAGCTTCTCAAACAGAGTGCGACCGGAAGACGGAGACGTTTTCGAAATCTCCGCCCCCCCATTCAACCGCCCGCTACGTAACCCCCTGCACCATCTTCCACCGAACCCGCCGCGGATTCACGTCCTGTAACGACTGGGCTCAGGATTCTATTGGGGACCGTTAATCCCGCATTTCTCATTACTCATGATTGGTGCCGGCCCCCCAGGGCTAGCCCTTCACGATCAGACTCTGTCCGGTCATTTCGTCCGGAACCTCCAGTTCCATCAGTTCCAGCAGGGTCGGTGCGATATCGGCCAGGCGGCCGCCGGAGCGCAGTTTGAGTTTTTCACAGCCTTCGCCCGCCACGAACAATTCGACCGGATTCAGGGTGTGCGAGGTGTGGGGGCCGTTCGATTCCGGATCGAACATCTGGTCGGCGTTGCCGTGGTCCGCGGTCACCACCGCCCGCCCACCGACCGACGCCAATGCCTCGAGCAGGTCGTCCACACAGGCGTCGACCGTTTCCACCGCCTTGATCGTCGCCTCCAGCGATCCCGTATGCCCCACCATGTCCGGATTGGCGAAGTTTACCACCAGCAACCCGTATTTCCCGGAAAGAATCGCCTCCTTCGCCAGATCCCGAACCTCATGCGCCGACATCTCCGGCTTTTGATCGTAAGTCGACACTTTGGGACTCGGCGCCATTTTGCGATCCTCGTGCGGAAAGGGTTCTTCGCGGTAGTCGTTGAAGAAAAAGGTGACGTGCGGGTACTTTTCAGTTTCGGCGCAGCGGAACTGGGGAATGCCGAGTTCGCTGACGTACATGCCGAGAATGTTTTTCATTTTCTCCGGCTTGGTGAAAAGCGGTTTGACCGGCAGCCCCTTCTCATACTCGGCCATGCTGGCGAAAACGAGGTCCGGCTTTTTGCCGCGTTCGAAGCCGTCGAAATCGTTGAGCACAAAGGCCTTGCACAGCTCGCGCGGGCGATCGCCCCGGTAATTGTAAAAAATCACGCTGTCGCCGTCGGCGATCGTGCCCACCGGCTCACCGGCGTCGTCGACGATCCAGCAGGGCGTGACAAATTCATCTCCCTTGCGGTCCGAATCGATGGGATTTGCGTAATACTCCTTGACCGCTTCGACCGCGTCGCGTGCCGTGCGTTCGGCCTTTTTCCCCACCAGGCAATTGTAGGCGCGCTCCACCCGGTCCCAGCGGTTGTCGCGGTCCATACTCCAGTAACGGCCGCACACGCTGGCGACCCGGCCCACGCCGATTTCTCGGCATTGCTCTTCCACCTCGCGCAAATAACGCTCCCCGCTGTGCGGACTGGTGTCACGGCCGTCGGTGAAGGCATGAATCAGAACCTCGCCGACCCCGGCCGCCTTGGCTTCGCGGAGCAACCCATAAAGGTGCTCCAGGAGCCCGTGGACCCCGGCATCGGAAACGATGCCCATCAGGTGCAAGCGGGACCCGCGCGTTTCGACATTCGCCAGGACCTCCCGCAAAACCGGGTTGTCCTTCATTTTGTCTTCTCGAAAGCTTTTGCTGATCCGAACCACTTCCTGGTCAACCACCCGGCCGGCGCCGATGTTCTGGTGACCCACCTCGCTGTTGCCCATGACGCCCTCGGGTAATCCGACGTCCAGGCCGCTGGCCATGATCTCGGTAACCGGATACCTGTCCCTCAAGCGGTCATCGCAGGGCTTTTTAGCCAGCTTAATCGCGTCGTAGTCAGCATGGCCGGAGTTGTGGTTGGCTCCCCAGCCGTCGCGAATGATAAGAATCACCGGTTTCCTTGTCTGCGTCATGCCAACGAGGAAGCCAGAATCGGGAGGGAAGTAAATGCAAAACCGCCTTTAGTCCTTTTCGTCGAGAGTAAACCCGACCTGGATCGTCACCTGCCAGTGAGCGAGTTTGCCATTCTCGATCTGTCCGCGGGTCTCCACCACCTCAAACCAGCGCATATTGCGAATGGTTTTCGCCGCGCGCCCGATCGCGTTTTCGACGGCTTTTTCTATCCCGTCGGGAGAAGATCCAACCAACTCGATTTTTTTGTAAATGTGATCACTCATGAACCCAGTATAGCGTGCCTACCCCCTATCCACCAACGAAAAAACGCTGCTTCCACCGAAACATCACGGCCACTACATCCGGCCTCTGAAGGCTGCATGAAAAAGCATTTCAGATCGGAAATTGGACATTCGGGAAGTCTTCGCCACCAGTACCTCACTGCCCAAGCTCGCGCTTTCGCCAGGCCTGCCGCCAATCGTCACGGTGCTTTCGGACCCAATCCATCAACGCCCGCTCGTATCCGATATCCATTCCGGCCTTCTCCGATTCGAGCCATTTGAAACGGGCGATCTCCTCACGTTCGGCAAGCATCTCCCTGTAATATAATGAGCGCTGCATAAACGGATCGACACGCTCTGTGTATTGCTTGTTGTTCGTCATGTCCAGCGTCCTCCTGGAACGCCGTCAATTTTTCGGATTTTCTATTCTCTTCACCGGCAATTGTATTAATCCGGCTCCGGGATTTTGTAGTCAGACCATCCGACATAAGACCGATATTCGCAATGCAAACAGGTATCTAGAAGAGTTTTTCACACGCCGTTGACAGACCTCGCCCCCTTCCCCCTTCATTTTTTGCAAATCCGTGACAACTCGGTTCCCCTGCAACGTATATTCTGATAGGAACCATGTCCTTATTCGATACCACCCACACGCCATGAGAACCGCTCTTGAGGACTGCCTCGCGGCCGAAGGCTATCGCGTGCTGACGGCCTCCAACGGAGAGATCGGTCTCAAACGAGCCCTGGACACTTGCCCCGATCTCGTCCTCCTCGACGTGATGATGCCGCGCGTGGACGGGTACAGCGTCTGCGCGGAGCTGCGCGGCCTGGACAATCGGACCCCGATTCTGATGCTCACGGCAAAGGGAATGGTGCCCGACCGCGTGCAGGGACTCGACGCCGGTGCCGACGACTACCTGGTCAAACCTTTCAGCACCGACGAGCTTCTAGCCCGCGTGCGCGCCCTCCTGCGCCGGACACAACGGAAATCCACTGCACCGGACCGTATCCGACTGGGCGAGACGGCGATTGATTTCACTCACCAAGCCGCTTTTCACGGCGAAAAGGAACTCCACCTCAGCTCCAAGGAATTCGGAATGCTTCGCCTCCTAGCCGAAACCCCCGGCCAACCCGTTTCCCGCGAGCGCTTTCTCGACGTCGTCTGGGGCTACGCCGCCTTCCCCACCACCCGCACCGTCGACACTCACATCGCCGCCCTGCGCGCCAAAATCGAACCCAATCCAGCCGAGCCACGTTGGATCAAGACCGTCCATGGTATTGGCTATAAACTGGACACTCTTTAACCACGAAATGCACCGAATACGCGGACCGAGAAAGTGACCGCGGCGGGATTATTCCCTATTATGAACCGTATCGCCGCAAAAGCGGCGATACGGTTCATCCAAACACATCCTTCTGCAAATTCCTCAAACTGTACAACTCCCGCAATCCCTTCCCCCGCATTCGCACCGCGCCGCTCTTGCGCTTCTTGCCGAACATCCCCGCGTTCTGACGCAACACCTCCTCCACAAACTCTCGTGTCCCGATC
>JBJHCF010000044.1:0-43912 GCA_050506795.1 Opitutia bacterium | reverse complement strand
ACCAGTTGCCGTGAAATCTCCGTGTAAGCGGAGACCCGATGCGGAGTGCCCATGACGTCGCCGGTTCCGGGTGTCGACTCCGGCACCTCGGCACCTTCAGCCAACCAGTGAACCGTCGCGCCGGTTTCGTGTTTCGGGAAAGATACGGGTGCGCCCAGGCCACGGATGACGGTTGCGCCAGCGCGTTCGAGAACGGGAACGGGATCGAGCTTTTCGATCAAGTTGCCCTTTTCAGTCGGCACGAAACTTCCGCCCGCCGCAAAGTCACCGGCCAGCATGGATCGGGTGTTCAATGCGCTATAAGGAATCACCAGGCCGCCGTCGTTGGATCGGGAGCCAGACCGTTTCTGGAATTCGTCAATTACTTCGCGCTCGAAGCCCCGGACCCCATCGCGGGACATGGCACCGGCCAGTGCTCGGCAAAGCGAGAAACCACGTTTGCTGGAGGTCTGGATTTCTTCGAGTGCTCTCAGGTCTTGGCCTCCGCCGTGATCGGGTTGATTGCCCAAGACGTATTTAGCGAGTTGATTCCCGTCCCAGGATTCGGATTTTGCCCGGGTAAGTGCGTCGTCCGGGATATGGAGCTTGCGCTTGTTGATAAGCGTAAGTGCGTCTTGGATGGACTCCAATCGTTTGAGTTCTAACGTGTCATTCATTGTAGTATTCCTATGTGATTTGTGTGATGGCGGTTTGGATCGTCCGATGCCCACTGTCGGATCGACGGGAATCGGAACGATGGAAATTTCGTGGGGGGCCCATTTTGTGGCCAGGATGCCGGTTCGGGTTTTCACGGCGTCAAGAATCTCGTACCCCACGCTGGCAAGCTGAATGATACCGGCCCGGACGTCCTCGAAAATCTGACGTGCAAACTTCGATGTTCCGAAACGAATCTTTGCCCTTCCTCGGCGGTCCTTTGAGTCGACCCAGGCTTTCGTGACGCTGCCCAAAACTTTGTCGCGGTTGTGGTCCCATAAAACGACAGCCCCACTATTCAGCCGGGTCAGATCGACCGCCCCTTCGTCATGGGAGAGCACCTCAAGGCCGATGTCCCCGCCACGGTCGAAAGGATACTCGGAGCTAAAAGAGAGTTCGATTTCTCGCGTGTCCTGGTCGGAGCGCGTGATCTGAACATCGAATCGGCGGTGTTTAGGTTTGTGCTTCATGTGGCGGGTCGACGGCGGTGTCGATGTCCTGAAACATCGGATACGTGTTGCGGATTGTCAAGATCCGTATTCGGTATCTCCTTACATTCTTTTTCCAGCTCCGGCAACGCGATATCCTCGCAGGTGCAGGTTCGCCAAACGTCAAGTTGCTGCTGTTTCGTCATGGTGGTCTTACTCATCGTTATGATCCTCCTCATTTTCTGGGTTGGCTTCTGGAAATTGGGCTGACTCGATTTCGTCGGGAATCCGGTTACACTCCAGCCGGATGGCGTTTGCCAGTCGCACCTGGTCCTTTTTGGAAAGCGATTCACACCCCTGAATGACGTATCGCATCCTGACCATCTTGTCGCCCCAGACGCATATGGTTGTTTCACGGTCGATTGACTCGCCTTTCATGCGACGGAGCTTTTCCTCCATGATGTCGGCTTTCAACCGGGCCTCGCGGTCCTTCGGCGATTCGCCGGTGTTGATGACGGCGGCGATTGCCTGCTGTAAGTCGAAGTATTTGACCCGCCCCTGAGTGCTGACGGGAGGAACGGTCAGAAGTGCGTCGCGCACCCTGTCCCGGGAGAATCCGCACCGGGTCAAGTCGGTCGCGGTCACTGTTATCGTTCTGTTTGTGCTCATTTTTCTATCGTATACGGTTTGTATCTGTTTGCCCATTTTCGGAAAAGGATAGGAATGCAGTTTGCTCCCGCAGGTGGGGTGAACCTCTTAAAATCGAAGGTCCGCAAGGTAGCTTGGAGCAATAAGCCCCGGGGGGGTCATGATGCCGCTCCCGGTGGCGTGTTGCGCTTGCCTTCGTCGCCATCGGTGATCGCCTTGGCGTCGTAAAACATCGCTCCCACGTCGACGATATCCAGGAGCCCCTGTTTCGTCCTACAGATGACAGCGCCACGCAAAATCAGAGTCGCAATCTCCCGCTCCCGGTTCTCGATACGGCGCTTGAATTGCTCCCGGAGCGACGCATCCCCGGTGAACAGGATTTCGCCGTTGCGGTCCAGTGCGATTTTAACGCCAGCTTTGTCGGCATCGGCCATGACGTTCGCGGCTTGTTCGAGTCTATCGTTCTTCCTCATCAGTTCCCTTTCGTTGTGTTGTTGTCCTGGTTGGTTGGATACTGCAAAAGGCCTTGGTCGATTCCCCACGCGACAAGCTCCTTGGAACGCTCGCAGAGTTTGGCGAACCGAACCGCTCGCTTGGCTTCCAGTCTTTGCCCGAAGCTTTCCAACCGGGCGCATTTTCTTTCAAATGCGGAATGGGTCATGCCGTTATGGTGTCGTGCTGTCATGTCGTTACCCTTTCATTTCCGGACCAATAGGGTTTCGGTGCGGTTGGTCCGGTTGGTCCGGAATCTTTATATTCCGGACCGGACCAAACCGAACCCAGTCCGGAAGGTCCGAAAACCGTTTTCCGGACTTCCCGGACTTTCCGGACTATTTCGCTTGTGGAATCCATTTCCCAGTGACTTGTTGCACCATTCCGCGACGGACCGCTTCCGGTTTGTATGTGTCATAGAATACGCTTTTCGACATACCCAGTTCATCGTTGCAGGCCCGTTGCCATTCGCTGGTGGTCATTGCCTGGTGGCGAAGGATATTCACCGCGTCTTGCACCTCGAACGCCCGTTCACGACCATTCTTAGGTTTCTTCAGTTTTTCAGGATTCAGCTCCCCACGACGACGCATCAGTGGAAAATCCCATCCCACCACAAAACTGTCTGCCGGCGGGAAATCTCTGAGGGTCGCTTCGATGGTGAAACAGGCCTCCTCCTCGTGTTTGGTCATCGTCAGAATGGCGTCGGGATCGCGGGCAAACGTCCCGGCCCCACTGATCCGGTCCATAGCGTCTTTGCTCGCCTGGTTTCCCTTGCTGAAGTGCGCCCCGAATGCGACCGCCGCCCCGGACTGGACCGCCAGTTTTTCAACGTGGTTGAGCAGATCGGCAATATCTCCCGGCGCTGATTCGTTGCGCTTGCCCAGCACCTTGTAAACCGGGTCGATAATCACCAGTGCAAACCCCTGGCCCTTCATCTGATCGAGAAACACGGGCACCAGCCCTGCAATATCCGCAGCATGCCCCCTTAGATTCCATAGGTGAAGGTTGGGAACGGAATCCTTGATCTCCTTCGCCCCCCGGACTGCATCGCATCTGCGGCGAAAGGAAAATGCCTGCAACTCCAGGTTGAGGTAAAGCACCTTGCCTGCGACGGTATTCCATCCAAGCCACGGCGTCCCGGTCGCCACGGAGAACGCGAGGTCGATCAAGGTCCAAGTTTTGAAGGACTTGCTTCCGCCCCCGATGGCGAGCTTGTTGCCCTGGTGGAGAACGCCCTCGATCAAGACCGGAGGTTCCGGCAAATCTTCGGCGTGAAAGTTGTCCCAGGCCACAATCGGCGGGAATCGGGAATTGCTGCCCTGCTCCTGGTCCTCCCGGATCTCTTTAATGTCTTCAACGATTCCGCTCATGGAAGTGGATCCCTTACGTGTTCGATTTCTTCCCACTGATCTACGTCAACGTGCAGGAAGTCGTTTAGGTCGTTTACAGGTTCGCCGGTCAGTTTTTTGAGGCCCTGAAAATCGTATGCATCCACTTTCGACGCGACGGATTGAACCGCCTTCCACCACTGCCGGACGCCTTTGCGCCCGCCCCGGTCGGTGTGCATGAAAAACCGGACACGCGTGCCCCGGAATCGCTCGATTGCGTCTTGGTGAATCGGCTGCCCGGCGCCCAGCATTGCAACGGCGGCGGTGTCCTTCTGCCTGTCATCGCAATAAATGAGGTGATGGGCCGCGAGCAGGTCGGGTCCGCCTTCGCAGAAAAGGACGTTCTCGAATCCCTCGATCTCCGATGCGCCCACCGGCCAGCATGGCTTGCCCATCGTTCGGGATTTCGCTGGTGTGCTGTCTGCGAGGATGAACGGTTGCCCCTCGATTCGCCGATCCTGCCGGACGTGTCGCGAGGAATCAGAGACAGCCCAGGACCGCCCGTTCATGGCGTGATCGAAGAAATGAAGAATCCCCCTGTCCCGGGCAAGCCGTAGACCTTCGACGCCTATTCCCCGAAGGTTCGACAGCCGCCGCAGATCCTTATCGGTCCCGGGCTCCAGATCCGGCCATGAATGCGCCTGTAAAGGCTCAGGAGGTTTCGGAAGCGGTACGGCGGGTAAGTAGTCACCCGGATTCGTTCCGGCCCCGCCTGCAAGCTGCCAGATCCGTTTTCGGTGTTCGTGATCTTCCGGGTTGGCGACACAACCGAATCGGCCATCCTGATATATGACGAGGTGATTGCCGGTACGGTCGCGGCCCTCTTCCCGACAAGCTGGGCAAGCGGACTCAATCTTGTTGCCACGGTCGCGGACGTTCTCAAGGCGGGCCACGTCTAACTTGACTTCGCCCCGCGTCGGTGTCATGGTTCGCCCTTGACTGGTTTCTTTTCGCGGCTCGCTTCCACCAGAGGCGGGCCGTACCTTTTGGGGCGGGGCGCTCATCGGGTCGAAGGAAGACCGTCGTTGAGAATTCTCGCCACCTCATCGGCCGGGATTCGATGGGATCGCCCGATCAGGATTGTCTTGATTCTGCCCTGGCGGATCGCCCGCCTAACAGACTCGCGGTTGTATTGAAGGATCTCCGCCAGTTCCTCGACCGTCAGCGGTCGCGTGAAAGAAGGTGTTTCGGTGGTTGCGCTCATGGAATTGAACCAAATGCGCAACCGTCGCCCCGTCTATCGGCGTTTTCGTGTACACGAATTTTTACCGTATCGGCGGTTTACTTACACTTGCGGAGTGTGAGCGAAAACCGTCCCGGGGTACGGGGTAAAGCAAGGTCTTCGATGTCCCGGTGAATGGCCCGGGCGAGTTCGTCGATCTGCCCTGAATGCGGCCGCATGAATTCCGTGCGCTCGGCCGGGTCCATGTGACTGATGACCCCATCCCATAAAGCCGTCAACACGTACCTACGGCGGAAGGCATCGTGACGGCGCTTGAGTGCCGCCCTACGGCGTCTTAGCAGTTCATCCAGGTCAAGGCCCGGCCAAGGGATCTCCCCGCCCATAACCGCCGCCCATTCGATCTTGAATTCACGTTCGGCGGTGTCGCGGTCGCCGGCCCGGTAGGCTTTCCATGAGTCCTTGAAGAAATGCCCGAAAACGGCCCTCTCCCGAGCTGCCTTCGTCTCAGCCCTCGGGGCGGTCTCCGGCCCTCTCTCGTATTGTTCCAGGCCCTTGATCGCGGGAACCTCCGGCAGTGGCACCACGTGAACGTCAAGCTCGCCCGTCCCCTTGGCGATCTCGCCACGTTCTCCGTGAATCGCCATAACCTGAAAGCTGAACGCCCGGTGAAGGACCGTCAGGCCAAAGGTTTTCTTGAATTTCTGGCTCATGACCCGGCCTCCGTGTTCGCTTCCTCGGATTTTCCCATCCAGTCCCCAATCGGGGGCGAAACCTTTCGCCGGTGGTCCAGGTAGTAGCTGGCGGCGGTCTGAATGTTGGAATGCCTAAGCTGGCGGCTGGCGGTGTGAATGTCGGAGGTCGCGGCGATCATGGACCCGAATTCCTTCCGCAAGGTGTGAATCGGCTTATTGTCCATGACGCCCTTGACCCGAAGCCACGTGATAAACCTCTTGAACGCATCGTTTGCCCGGTAATATGCGTATTTCGCGTTAGGCCGGGATTCCCCGCCTTCCAGGACGAAAAGCCCCGTTGCGCTTTCCCGAAACCTCATCAGTTCGGACACTAGGCCGGGGTCGACGAAAACCTGGTCCTCGCTGTCCTCGGTCTTGGCCCCGAAATCCTCGGTCGTCCGAATGCGGATCACACTCTTCTCCGCGTCGATCTGCTGCCATTGCAGGTTGTCGATTTCCTTGCGCCTCAGTCCGGTCCCCAGGGCGAGCAGAAACGCCTTGTACGCTTCGCCGTCCAGTTCGCCCCTGGCATCGGCAAACAGCTTTTCCGCGTTCATGGTCCCTACGTACTTGCGGACTTTCGCGCCCTCGATCTCGACGCCCTGGAACGGGTTCGGCACGTGATCGAAGGGCAACCGGCGGAGCATCTTCCGGGAGAACAGCGCCCTCGCCTGACGGGCGACACTGGCGGCGGATCGCTTCGCCTTATTCTGGTCAACGGGCGACGCCCCCGCCTTCGTGATGAATTTCGACAGGGCATGCTCGATTTTCTGCGGGGTCAGGTCCGACAGCTTTTTCCCGTCGATCTTCGCCCGCCAGCGGTCGTTTCCGCCCTTCCGGTAATCAAATCGGGATTTGTCCCCCTCGATGCCGAAGACGGCGGCCACCAGCCAACGGAATGAACTGGTGTAGCCGTACAGGGTCCGGGGTGAAAGCGTGTCGGCCGATTCCTCGACCGCCCGGAGGAATTCCCCCACGGTCTCGACCTCAGCTTTTTTCACCTTGTCGGGGTTGAATGCGGCAATCGCCGCGTCCCATCCCTTCGCCGTGATCTCCCCATAGAGTCGGGCGGCGGTGCGGGCGGCTTCCTCCCGGTTGTTCGTGTTCAGCCCCACCCACTGGCGACGGCCGGCCGCCTGGATTCTGGCGTGCCACTGCTGCACCTGCCCCTTTTTCCCGTCCTTGGAGTATGTCGGGCGGACGATCCGGTCCCGCCAGTACTCGGCGGAATACTTCGATGCCGCCCGTTTGCGAGTCTGTAGGTTGCTCCGCTTGGCCACTTCTTGGCCACTTTTTGAGTTTAGCGGTGTTTTGTCGTGTTGTGTCATGTCGTTGCCTCGCTTTCGTTAATACCTTGATAACAACCGTTTTTAGGTGATTAAGCGCAATTTAACACAACACGGTAAAACCGTACAGACACAAATTTGTAATCAGTAGGTTGCGGGTTCGAGTCCCATCGCCGGCTCCTTTGCGGAAGAGGTGTGATCGGCGTGGTGGTGAGTTCAATCTGCAAATTTCACAAATTTGACAGAGAAATAGCGCGCATCTTGGTGATAATCACCTGACGTCTCCCTGATCCTGCCCGTTCACAACCAAGTTTGTTTAGTCATCCGAGCGAGGTTGATTTAAGCGGCGAGACCCGAACGGTCCGATCTCACGTCAAATTTGTCCGGGTAAAGCCGCGGATTTAAAGATTCCTTAAAATCACTCCTCCAACGTCATCATCCACCTTGAATGAGAAAAATAGTCTGGCATAATCAATTCCCCTAGTTTAAAAGGAAGTGTTTCTAGGAGGTGAACTGAGCCTATCTTCCTGATTCAGGCTTGGGTGAAACTCTCAAAGAACAACTTGAAACCGGTTGGTTAATCTCTGATGCTACCACAGGTGACAAGTGATCTCCCAAATACGATCTAAATGAAAATGGGCTCTTACAGCGGACTTCAACTCTCCGTCCCTGATCTGTCCTCCCCGGTCGAAGATGAAGCCTGGCGGGCCCTGGGTGAATTTTTCGCGCGTAATACGCGAGTGGTTTCGTGGCGATCCAGCAGCGACAGAAGACACATGGTGTCCATCCAGCCGGAGATCGAATCCTGGCTCGGTTACTCTCAAGAGGACTGGAAAACGGCCGGTTTTTGGGAGGATTTGGTGTGTCATGAGGACCACAGTGGGTTCCTGGCCCAACATCGCGGAAGGTTCCTGGAACCTGGATTCCACCAACACCGTTACCGGATACGCGCGGCCGACGGTTCCCAGGTGTGGATCGACGAAATCAGTCATGTTCGCACCGAATCGGGCGACACCGTCATTTGCGGCCTTTTTATGGACGTCAGTCGCGAGCAGTTGCTGAGCGAGGAAATCGTACGCATCAGCAATTTCGAGCGGGAACGCATCGGTCAGGATCTCCACGACGATTTCTGTCAGAATCTCGCTGGAATCGCCTGCATGTCGAAGATTCTTGAGAAACAGCTGGCCCACATTTCGCCTGAGTCCGCCGAATCCGCCGCCGAAATCACCCATCAGATCAACGAAGCTCTTTCCCGCGTGCGAGTGATGTCGCACAATTTGTCACCACTGCAATTGGATGACTCGGACCTGATCTCGTGCCTCGAAAAACTTCTGCGTGAGATCGAAACAAATCAGGGTGTGGCCTGTCACCGCCATATTGATAATTCCATCGAGGTAACGTCATCGGAGACCCGCAAACATCTCTTTCGGTTGTGTCAGGAAGCCATTCGCAACGCCATTCGCCACGGAGGCGCAACGCAGTTGACCCTGACCCTTGCCCGCGAAAACGCATTTCTCTGCCGCATCAGCATCGAGGATAACGGCCGGGGCTTTCCCGATCGCCCAGCAACG
Organism: Opitutia bacterium; assembly: GCA_050506795.1. Classification (GTDB taxonomy): domain Bacteria; phylum Verrucomicrobiota; class Verrucomicrobiia; order Opitutales; family T3Sed10-336; genus SLOW01. The sequence goes on along the minus strand of JBJHCF010000044.1, from coordinate 35,492 downwards.
AGCGACGGATTGGGAATCCGGCTCATGAAGCACCGATGCCGTCAATTCGGCGGCACTTTGGACCTAAGTAACGGCCCGCGAGGCGGCGCCATCGTAGCCTGCACTTTTTCCAATCCCTGAAACCGGGTGATCATTCCAGCAGCAAGGAGCGAAATCCATTGAAACGGAAAACCAAGATATTCATCGTAGACGACCACGCCCTCATGCGGCGCGGCCTGACGGATCTGGTTAACGGGGAGGATGACCTTACCGTCTGCGGCGAAGCGGAAGACGCCCCTGGCGCCCTCACCGGCATTGACAAGACCTCCCCTGATCTGGTGATCGCGGACATGTCGCTTCGCGGAAGCAGCGGAATTGAGTTAATCAAGAACGTGAAGGTGCTTTACCCCGACCTGCCGATTCTGGTTCTGTCGATGCACGACGAGAATATTTATGCTCAGCGCGTGCTTCGGGCCGGCGCCAAGGCGTATGTCATGAAGCAGGAAGCCGCCGAACGCGTCATGCAGGCCATCCGCAAAATACTCAAAGGCGAGATCTACGTCAGCGAGCGGGTTGGCAGCCAAATGCTGCAGCAGATCGTCCGGGGTTACTCCCCCACGGAAACCTCTCCAATTGATCGATTGAGCGATCGGGAACTGGAGGTGGTGCAATTGATCGGACGCGGACGCACCACCCGGGAGATCGCTAAAACCCTCAACGTGAGCATCAAGACAATCGAATCCCACCGCGCACACCTCAAAGAAAAGCTGGACCTGAAAAACGCGACCGAGCTGGTTCAGTTTTGCGTTCAGTGGGTGGAACAGGAGAACGCGGTAAATCGTTAATCAGGCCGCGTTCAGGGAAGAAATCGGGGCGGCGCCCGCTCGAGGCGACGCTCCTTTGGCAAGTGAATTGCGGGGATTTCCGGCAATTCAGGGTCTTTCTCTGGGTTCACCTCCGTCAATCTATCCGGTTTTCCATACTCCGGATACGGTTTTCCCTTATACGCAGCAGGGGTTTAAAAGTAAGATTATCGTAGGGTCAGACCTTATTGCGTCCGCCACCGATTTTATTGTATCCTTCACGATCTAAAACACCGCTGTGAAGAAATCTCACCCAGCCCAAATCTTTATTATCGATGACCATCCCGTTTTAGTGGCGGGGTTAACCGCCCTTATAGAAAAAGCGGGGGACCTCGTTGTCTCAGGCAGCGCGGAATCCACCGATGCACTGCCCGACAGCCTCCGCGCGGGGCCGCCCGACCTCTTTATCCTGGATATCCACTTAAAAAGCTCCGATGGTTTCGAAGCCTTGAAGCAACTGCAGCAGCGTTTCACCGGCACTCCGGTTCTGGTGTTCTCCATGCATGACGAGTCTTTTTACGCGGAGCGGGCGTTGCAATCGGGAGCCAGAGGGTATCTTATGAAAACCGAGGATCCCGGTCAGATCCTCAAAGCGATACGCAAGGTACTTGGCGGGGAATTCTATGTGAGCAGCCGCCTGCAGAGCCTGCTTTTCTCGCAACTGGACAGCAGCAGCCCGACCCCGCCAATCAGAAACCCGATTCGCAAACTTACCAATCGGGAGTTACAGGTAATCCAGTTGATCGGAAACGGCAAAAACAACCGGGAGATCGCGGCGATAATGAATATCCGTCTGAAAACGGTGGAAGCCCACCGGTTCAGGATAAAAGAAAAACTCAACCTCAAGCACTCCACGGAGTTGATTCAGTTCGCCGTTCACTGGGTACAGCGGGAGGGAGTTTTTCATAACAACGCCTCCGCTTGACTCCAATCAAACGCGAATCGTCCGGCGCCTCCTCTCCGAAACCATTCCAACGGAATGAACTTGCCGTCTTCCACAGGAATCTTACTTTTCGAGTTATGAATTCCCGCCCTTCCACCAAATCGGATTCCAAGTCAGAGAAAAACGAGACTAAGAAGACTATCCTCTTGGTAGAAGACGAGCCCGCCGCCTTGAAGCTCTTCTCCGAGATTCTGAACAAAGCGGGTTATGATGTGATCGAAACGACCAACGGCCAGGAAGCCATCGACCACGCCCAAGGAGACGACGCCGGCCGGATCGATCTGCTGGTGTCCGACCTGGTGATGCCCGATGTGGGGGGACTCGAACTCGCTTCACGCTTCCGCGATGCGTTCCCCGGCACCAAGATCCTGCTCCTTTCCGGTTACACCGAGGACATCGTCATCCTGGAGGAGAAACTCAGTCGGAATACCCATTTTCTGCCCAAACCGGTAAGAGCCGAAACGCTCAAGTCCAAGGTCCAGGAATTGCTGGCGGAATAGGTCTAATGTTGGCGATTGACATCGCCATGTCTCAACCGTTCAATACCAGCGTTATGCCAAAAGCCTTTCTGATAGCCGTTCTGCTCGGATTATCCGCCGTCGTCTCGACACAGGCGCAAACTCCGGCCAACGGCGGGACAACCAGCGTGGACGGCCTGGCCGCCTACTTTGTGATGTCTGAATCGAACGAAGCGGTGCAGACCGTGGTTGATTTCGGCCGAAATGCCGGCCTTTCCGATATCCAAATCGCCACCGCTTTCGGGCTGGCCCTGGAGACCTGCCTTCAGGAAGGGCCGAGAGAACATTTGCCGATCCTCATGACCGGATTCGAAGAGTTCGTAGTCGCTTCCACTGAGCCAGTCGGCCCAATCAGCAACGCCTTTGAGGCCGGCCAGCAACTGGCCCGCAGTCGTGCGGAGGCCGGGAGACCGATGATTTCCACCGAAGAAACGGTCGAAACCGCGCCCCGCGCCACCCAAGCCCCATTACGCTCGTCGCCGGTAGGCGGTGGATCGTCTGCACGGGGCGCCACCGGCGGAGGAGGTGGCGGAGTGGTCTCAGGCGGCGCCAGCCCATCCTGAGTTGATCGCCGCAAGTCTCACTTGCGAGCCCCGGCCAGGCAACAGAGGTCGAGGTGATACATGCACACCTATCCCGTCGCCATTGTTCTCAGTCTTCCCCTGATCCTGGTTACCTGGTGTGTGGGAGGCCGGCGGGAGTGGGCGCTGCAACTCGCCACCCAGGCCCTGCTTTGGGCGGGTATCGCCCTGCATCTCTTTTTCCTGTTCCGACTGTACTGGGAAAGGAGACATCCCTGCCTGAACGCCCTTCCGGTCTCCTGGAAGGAACCCCTGATAGCCTGGCTCCTGCTCGCTCCCTGGGTAATCGCCATCGTTCTCGGGTGGCGCGGCACCTACAACCCGGCCTATGTGCCGCTCGACAACACCTTGCTGGCGGAAATCATGGCCCTTCCCCACTCCGCCAACCAACCCACCACCATCAATCCGATCCGCAGCCGCCTTTACCTGGCATTTTACGGCGCCTTAACGCTGTTTCTGGCTTCCGCCTGGCTAACCTTGCGAACCAGGAGAGCGGTGCGCCTGTTGTTGACCATCATCCTGATCAACGGGACCATACTCACCGTCTTGGGAATCGTGGTCAATGCAACGGGCAGTGACCGAATGCTCTGGTTTATCGAATCACACAGTCAATCCTTCTTCGGCACCATCTACTACAAGAATCACTGGGGCGCGCTCGTTGTCCTTTGGACGGGAATGAGCATGGGGCTGGCCCTGGATGCCTGGCGCAGGGCACGGGAACGCCTTTGCTTTCCCGACTTTACCCTTGTCTGTTTCCTGCTGATTCCTCCCATGCTCCTGTCGATTCTACTGGCACAGGCAAGGGCTTCCGCTCTGGCGGCCGCCGGTGTGCTCTCGCTGGCTGTATTCGGTGCCATCCGGCAGATTCCTGGCGGCTCGTCGCGACCGTGGCATGCGGGTCTGATGATACTGACGTTTCTCGTCGCCATCGGTTCGCTTCTGTGGATCGCTCGCCCGCAAGCGGAGCGACTCTACCAACGCAGCGAACGCCAGATTTCTCGGTTTATGGACGGCGAAATCGACGCTGACGCCCGTCTGGCATCCTACCGATCCGCCCTATCCGTAATTGAGGCGCGCCCTTTGTGGGGATGGGGCGCCGGATCCTATCCCTATATCTATCCATTGTACGCCGATGAATCCCTGATCCGTCGAGACGGGAAGCCGCTGTTTTTCGAATTCGTCCACAATGATTACCTCCAGCTTCTGGCCGAACACGGGATCGTCGGCGCAATCCTGCTTCTGTTGAGTCCGGTACTGATCCTGATTGGGACCCGAAGACAATCCTGGAGGCAACTCGAAATCTGGATTGCCGCCGGAATGGGCGGAGTCCTCCTGATGGCATTGATCGATTTCCCATTTGGGAATCCGGCGGTCACCACGACTTTCACTCTGCTGGCGGTTGCCGCGCTTTCCCACCGTCGATTGAGCTCGATGAAACCCGGTCGAAGCACCTCGGCATCCAAAAAAGCGGCGTCAATCCCTTGATTCCGACTGCGCGTATTGCTTTCGGTATTTCTCCACGTCTTTCCCGTAGCCGTAATGGTAGGATTCACCGTATCCATAACCGTCACCACTGGTGGCCGAATGACCGCGGACAGCGTTGAAAACCACGCCGAGAACCGGCGCCGCGGTCCGGTCCATACGCAGAACCGAATTGCGAGCCCGGGCCTTGGTGACCTTTCGCTGGCGGGCGACAAACACCGTGCCATCGCAGTAGTCTCCAATCAAGGTGGCGTCGGGAAACACCCCCACCGGCGGAGTATCCAGGATCACGACCTCAAACTCCGTCTTGATCCTCGAAATAATCTGATCGAACTTGGTATTGGCGAAAATCTCGGTGGGCGACTTGGTCGATCCCCCGGAACGAAGCAGCCAGGTATTCGACCCCAGTTGCGCCACGGCAAGCGGGGCAAAGTTTTCCACGGTCACGCCCACTGGCGGCAAACCTTCCTCGCTCTGAATCCAGGGAACGAGGCCGCCCTGGTCATTGGTGAGGTTGAATCCCCGGTGTAGCGACGGCCGCCGAAGATCAGCGTCGATAAGCAAAGTTTTCCTTCCGTGGCGTCCGAAAATTTGAGCCAGGTTTCCGGCGATGGAGGTTTTACCCTCCTCCGGAATCGAGGAGGTCACGATCAGGGTCAATGGGGCTTCCGGAAGCCGGTGCAGGAGCAGACTGCTGTAAATCGCACGAAATGACTCCAGAAGAGCTTCTTCCTCCGCCATCACCCCGGTCATAATCTGACTGCTCGACTTCCCGGGGAGGAACCTGACATCGCCCAGCACCGATTTGCCGATGTAGTTCTCGATTCCGGCGTAGGTCTGCAGTCGCTTATCCATCAGCTCGATCCCCACAGGCAGACCGACCAGAACGATGCCAAAAAGCGCGGTTCCCAGCAATCCGGCCAAAAGCAAACTCGGAGAAAACGGTTCCCTGGGCGTATCCGCCAGATCCAGGATACGCAGGTTGGTGATATCGATCTGACTTGTCACCATGGTCTCATTGAGCCGCGCCGCCAACTGTTCGTAGGTGCGCCGCTCGGCCTCGACCCCGCGGCGAAGCGTATTCAGGTCAATGGCCAATCGATCCAGTTCCAGCGACCGCGCCTCGGCCTCCCTCAATTCCGTCTCCAAGCCGGCGATACTGGTTTGAACCGCGGCATAGTCTCCGCGGATTTCAGCGATTCTGCGCTCGATGGACCGCCGCAATGTCGATTCAACCGAAGCCTGCCGCGAGGCATTGGCCACCATCCTGGGATGGCGACGAAGGAAAGTTTCGGACAATTCGTCGCGCTCGTTCTCCACCTCCCGGAGCTGCGAAACCTGTTCCTGTATAATCGTTGGGCGGGCGACGGTAGAAATCTCCAGCAATCGGTCCAGATCGTCCCCGGCCTCATCGATCTGCTGCAGGAGGGTACGAAGTTCGATCGCCTTGACTCGCTGTTCGGTAAGCGCCGCGTTTATCTGGCGCATTTCGTCTGTGATAATATTCCGATTGTCTTCAAGCGCCACGAGATTGTGAAGCCGCCGATACTCCGCCAATTCCCGCTCCCCGGCCTCCAGTCGCCGATGAATATCGGCGACCTCGCCTTCCAAGAAAGCAACCGCCGACGCGGTCGAACTGTCGCGAAGCGAGGATTGAAACCCGATATAATTCTGGGCGTAGAGGTTCGATAAAAGGCGCGTTACTTCCGGATCGGGATGACGGGCGCTGATTTGCAGAACCTGGGAGTTGCGTAACCAGCGGATTTCGATGATATCGCGAATCATCCCGGGAGATAGGACAACCTGCTCGTCGGAATGCTGATTGGCTCTCAGAAACGGCCGGCGAACCTGTTCCCTTTGGGCCGGGCTCAATTGCTCCAGCACCGTTTCCGCCATTCGGCGGCTGCGCAGGCGTTCCAGGTGGGTATTCATGGCAGCGGCCAGAAGCCCGCCTTCCACACCGATGTCGACCACCTCCTCCACATTCACCACTCGATCCGGATTGAGCTCCACAACCAGACTTGACGACGCTTCGTACCGGGGCGTCTGTTGCATGATTCCCAGCATCGCCCCCCCTCCAACCAGAAGACCCGCCAATAGCCCGATCCAGCCCCGACGTCTTAGAATCAGTACAATGTCGCCCAGCCGAAGAAACTCGCCGCCGTTTTCGTGCAGCGGATCTGAAGCTTGGTTATGCGATGGCTCGAACATGAACAAAATGAATGGGAGAGTTTCCCGCGATGGGAGGCAAGCCGGAAGGATCGCAAACCGGAAATCAAAGTAGAAAAACCTCCGGATCAGCCGAAATCGGCCCAAGCGTATCGCCTAAAACAATCGCTGGGGCACAAACACGATGTCGTCGGGAAACACCCGGAACCCGCCGGTGGTAAAATCTCCGTCGCTATCGGCCAGAATTTCATCCAGGTCGACCTGAAAAACTCTTTCACGCCCGGCTTCATCATCGAAACGGGTGACCCGGACCCGACTTCGACGCGCGGTCCCGGTAAAGCCTCCGGCCATAGCGATCGCGGATTCAATGGCGATATCGTTGGAGCCGCTGGGAAGCGTTATCGCGCCCGGTCGGGTGACCTGTCCGAGAACGGTGATCTGTTTGGGTGAAAATTCCTCGATCGCCAAAGAAATCACCGGGTTGCGGAGGAGTTCCTCTTCGATAAACGCGATCCGGATCCTCTCCTGAGCCTCGCGCACCGCCAACCCACCGACCCTGACATTTCCCAACAGGGGAAGCGAAACCACTCCCGCATCCGTAATCCGTTGCCGAGTATCCAGGTCCGGTTGCCCGTAGACCGAGATTCTAACGGTGTCAAAAGGACTGAGAAGGTACGGCGTCGAGGCGGTTTCGGATTCCATGGTCGTCGGATCCGAACGAAGATCCCCGGTTTCCTGTCCCGCCAAAGCCGGAATAAACACTCCGCAGCAGATCAACGCAGTCAAGGACATCCGGGCCAAAACTCCGAGAAATCCATTCATAATCGCCCGGGACATCAGTTCAAAACCGCGCGTCCACCGAAACTCCGGTGCGCACGACGTCGTAATTGGATGCCGAGAAATCTGAATTTCGCTGGGCGAAAGAGACGTCCCAGTTGAGGGAAACATGCCGGTTCAGACTGTAACGAGCCCCTCCAAACACGGACCATTCATCGTCGTTACGCTCGTTCCCACTGGCTTGTACATAAGAGGAATCCTCGTAGCCGGCGCCCAGATTAAGCCGCAACTGCTCCCCGATGCGGCGAACACCTTCCAGGGACACCAGGATCGTCTGGCCGGAAAGATTCGAAGCCGAAGTCTGCATGTCGCTTGTCAGCGAAAGATTGATTTCGGTCATCTCATCCATCTCCCAGGTGAGCCCGGCAAACGCATAAGGTTCGGTCTGGTCGTCGAAATCGCCGTCGAAAGTCCGCCGCTGCAGACCGATCGCCACCTCGCCGACCAGCAAGGCCAAGAGGCGACCTTCCGCGCCCACGATGAGCGAATAATCCTCGGAATCCAGAGCCGGTCTGACTCCCGAAACATCGGTCTTGCGATAGCGAACGGCACCGGAAAGGGTCAGGCGTTCGGAGAACTCATGTGCCGGCCCGAGGCGCAGCATGGTCACGCTCCGCGAGGCGAAGCCCGCGGTACGCGCATCTCGATCCCGGTGGGAAGCTCCGAACCGGGCCGACGTCCGATCGGAGAAAAAATACTCCAGATCAGCGCCCACGGAAATTTCGTCCTCCTGCACGAGAGCTCCGTCAACCGCGGTTGCGGAGGTGATTTCATTGTAGCCGCCGTTTACCTGGAAAAAGAACATCCTCCCTCGATCTTCGTGCGGAAACGACAGAAGGAAACTCGACTTGAGGTTTTCCGTATCCAGATCACTCCAGTCGATAAAGCGAAGAAATTCCACGCCGGCGTGCGCCTCGAAATGAACCAATCCCTCGGCCATCAGGTATTCGAGCGATGGAAGAACCGTTAACACCACATCCGACTCCTCCCGGGAAGTCAGAAAAAGATTGCTGGTGTAGGCCGCCTCTCCGTAGGCGTTGATGAATAAGCCTCCATGGGGAAGATCGAAAGCCGCCAAAGCGCGATTGGGACTGGATTGAAACGCGGTCAGGCACAGGGCCGCAGCCAGCAGGGTCGATTTAAGAACGTTCATAGGCGAATGGTTTTCGACAGGGCACGGCAGTCATCCATCTGATGCCTGGAGAAAGCCTTCCGGCAAGCTCCCGCCGGATACGCTTCCATGCCATGAAAAACCCCGGATTGAACGAATCCCGGAAGGCGAAGTCAACCTGTAAAATCGTTCGGATCCACCGGCATTCGGCTTATTCCACTGTCACCGACTTGGCCAGGTTTCGCGGTTTGTCGACATTGCAGCCGCGCTCGACGGCAATGTAGTAGCTGAGCAACTGAACCGGCAAAGTGAAGAGAATCGGCTGAAGGGCTTCATGCGCATCGGGCACTCGAATCAGGTCGTCCACCAGGCCGTCCGGAAACTCGCAACTGTCGGAAGCCACAGCGATCACCTTGCCTTTGCGCGCCTTGATTTCCTGCATGTTGGAAACGACCTTGTGAAAGGTCTCGCATTGCGGCGAAAGAAACACACTGGGACATTTTTCGCTGATCAGGGCGATCGGACCATGTTTCATTTCCGCCGCCGGATACCCCTCGGCGTGGATGTAGGAAATCTCCTTTAGCTTCAGCGCTCCCTCCAGGGCAATCGGGAACATGGCCTGACGCCCCAGGAAAAGCATATCCTCGTAATCGACGTAACGACGCGCGATCTCACGGATCGCATCGCTCTGTTCCAGGACCCGCTCGGCCAGTTCGGGGAGTTGCCGGAGGGCCCTGGCGATCGTGCGACCGTCCGTGTAGCTGACGTCTCTCAGACGGCCCAGGTAAAGCGCCACCATGGCGGCCAAAAGGATTTGGGAAGTGAACGCCTTGGTGGATGCCACCCCGATCTCGGGGCCGACGTGCTGGTAGATCCCGCCATCCGCTTCACGCGCGATGGTGGAACCCACGACGTTGGTGATCGCCAGGGTTCGGTAACCTTTGCGTTTGGCCTCCCGCATGGCCGCCAGCGTATCGATGGTTTCTCCGGACTGACTGATGGCGAAAAACAGGGTGTTCTTGTCCAACGGCGCGTTCCGGTAGCGAAACTCTGAAGCGTACTCCACCTCCACCGGAACACGGGCAAACCTTTCAATCAGATACTCCGCCACCAGGCAGGCGTGCCAGGCGGTTCCGCAGCCGCAGAAGAGAATGCGGTCCACTCCGCGCCATTCCTGGGGCGAAAGATTCAAACCGCCGAAATTCGCCGAACTGTCGTCGTCGGTGAAACGGCCGCGCATCGAGTTCTCCAAGGAACGCGGCTGTTCGAAAATCTCCTTTTCCATGTAGTGCTGGTGAATACCGAGTTCGGAATCCTCGATCGCCCAGTCGACCTCGTTGACGATGGGATCCACTTCCTCCCGGTTGATCGTGGAAATCGAAAACCCTTCGGAGGAGAGAGACACCACCTCGTTATCCTTGAGATACACCACCTTATGGGTCCGGGAAACCACTGCGGAAACGTCGCTGGCCAGCAGAAACTCCCCGTCGCCAACCCCCAAAATTAGCGGGGATCCCAAGCGGGCTCCGATGATCTCTTTCGGATTATGGACACACATGACCGCGATTCCATACGTTCCTTCCACGTGCAGAAGGGCCTTCCGGACGCTCTCGAAGAAACGCTTCTCCGGCTCGCACCTTTCCTTTTCGTAGTGATAACTGATGAGATTCACCAGGACCTCGGAATCGGTCTCCGAGGAAAAGGTGAAGTCTTTGCCAAGCAAAAACCTCTTGATGCTCTCGAAATTCTCGATGACGCCGTTATGCACCAAAGCCAGTGTGCCGTCTCTGCTCAGGTGCGGGTGGGTATTCGCGGTGGTCACCCCTCCATGGGTCGCCCAGCGGGTGTGGCTGATGCCAACCGAGCCGCCAACATCCCGCCGACCCGTTTCCTTGACCAGGTTGGTCACCGGACCGGTCGCTTTGACACACGCCAAACGATTCTTCTGATGCACCGTCAATCCGGCCGAATCATAGCCCCGGTATTCCAGACGTTTTAATCCGTCGAGAAGAATCGGACCCGCTTGCGCCCTGCCCACATATCCTACAATTCCACACATATTAAACTCTCCCTTTTAAAATTGAACGAGACATCAGAATACCCTCCCTTAACCTCATTGAGAATAAGGGTTTCACTATAGAAATGAGGGTTTCACCCTGGACTTACGCTAAGGGAATCCACCACATAAGCCCCGGAAAACTTAATCCGCGTGCTTCTATTGGTCGCCGGCTACGGTATCGGCGAACGCCTTCTCGATTGTGGCGCGAACCTCTTCCACGCAGTCGAAGTTCTTCGGCCGGACCAGGCGCATCACCGGAACACGCGCAGCCAGTTCCCCGCATTGCCGGAAGTGGATCGGCAGCGGCCGGTGTTCGAAAACGGCCACGCCGTAGGTGTGGATCAGGAGCTCAGCCACGGCGTCCGCCCTGGAAAGGGTCTCTATTTTTACCTCGTCCCCTTCCGTCAGGACCACCAGAAAACGGAGCGGAACCGGCTCGCGCGCGAATTTCGCCTCATCGGGAGAAAACCCGTCCTTGGAGGCGTCGGGGTATAAGCGGCCGATTCGGGAAAATCCCTTTCCGGCAGCTTCGAGGGCGTCCTCCCAAAGCTTGATGATCGAAAATCCGGGATGGGCGACGACGTACCCCGGTTCGGCCACCCAACTGGTAATCAGGAGGTCGTCGGAAAGAAATTGCATGCCGCCGCTAACCAATTGTGCCGTCAGAGTCGATTTCCCGGCGCCCCGATGGCCCACCACCCCCACGGCCCCGCGCTGACCGCAAACCGCGCTTGCATGGAGCGAAAGGACTCCCCTCTGATGAAACAGAGCCGCAAAACAGGGAATCAACAGACCGCGCCATTCGGCTTCCGCCTGCAAACCGCTCATCGGTCGGAGGAGAACCTGGCGCCCATCACGTACCCAGGCCTGCCCGAGCCCGGAATAACCAAAGTGGGCGGAATCGGCAGACTCCCAATTCCACCCCCTCCTCTCCTGAAGTTCCCGTTCGCTGATCGGCGGTCCCAATTCAATGGAAATTCCGTCATCGGCATCGGAAGCCCGATCGACCGGCAAGGGAAGTTCGAGTTCGGAGTTAACCGGAATTCCGGCAAATCTGTACCTGGGCATCTCGATCCTATGATTACACACACGTTGAGTTCGTCGCTGTCCACCCACGTGCCGCGACAAATCGTGTTATGCCAGCCTCTTTGAAACTGTCAAGACGATGGGAACCCACTTAACCCCGGCCCCCAAGCGCCGTGGATACAAAAAAAGCAACCCGGCATCCAATGGACGCCGGGTTGCTTTGTAGACTAGGTAGAATGGGTTTCCGATGAGTGGCTCTGTTCCTATATTGAACGCTGGAGCCTTGAATCAACGGTCCTCAACGGTCCGATTTAGGAAACGTTGTATCTCGGATCGTCGTAGGCGCCATTCCGGCCCGTGTATTGAGGCAGGTTGTATGCCTCGCTGCGACCCATTGTCAGGTCCGAAACACTTCCGTAGCTTGAAAGCTTCGGAGCGACATAAGGCCGAGGTGTGGTTACTTTTTCCATGGTTCCTTCTTTCATTGGTTTTTTTCCTCCGTAACGAAAACTGTATTCAAACAGAGACTCGTTGATTAAAACTATGACCACAGCTTAGCATGCCTAAGCCAACATAACAATCAGGGCTTCCCTCGTAAGAACACCGAAAAAACCCACACCGAACATAAGGGAAACCCCTATGATTCAGCCGAGTTTGCCCGGCGCACCTCAATCAATCCGGCCTTCGTAAGCTCGTTCAAGAGCGCGTTCAGGTCGCGATCGGCCACCGTCTCCGTCACCTCGAACTCCGCCAGTAAAGCGGCGCGCAGGTCGGCCACCCGCACCGGACTGCGCAAGCGTTCCCACAGAAACGCCCCGGTTTCGTTCAGACCATAATACACCCCGTCAGGCAGGTGTAATACCGCCGCCTCCCCGGCCAGGTCACAAGTCAGTTGATCGTTTACGGCCACAACGACGCAGTCGTCGGAAAATGTTTCGGTGGATTTCATCGAGAATTCGAGAGCCAACTTCCTACTCCGGTTGCGACATTTCTGTCAAGGATTGCTGCCCCAAGCCATTCCGGGCAGCACAGCTTTTCCATTTGGCCTCTGAAGACCGCATCAAAAAAACATTTCAGATCGAAAATTCCGAATTTGAGATTCCGCGCTAAGAAATGCGGGTCAAAGCTCGCAAACAAAAAGACCCTGATCCGGGAATATTTTTGGGGAGGTTCGTTTTGACCGGCTCACCATGCGGCCTGCTTGACGCTGCCTGATTTACCCGCCAATGCTGGTCCGAGCGCCATGCTGGAAGCCGTCAAAAAATGTTGGTCACTGCTCCCCCGGCCCTATCGATGGGGTGTCGGGGGCCTTTTTGTGTTGATGAACATCAACGCCCTGGCCCAACTCGCCATGGTCGGTTCGATCCTGCCTTTTCTGCAGGCCATCTCCGACCCTGCGGGTATGCAGGAAAGCCGAATCTTCGCTATTCTGACCTCCATCACCGGTCCGATTGATGACGCCATGCTGTTGGTGATCCTGGGAGGCGTCGTTATCGCGGCGGTGGTGCTGGCGAATCTTCTGGGGGTTATTCACAGTATCCTGGGCGCTCGTTTTAGCGCCAAACTGGACACCTACCTCTCCACCCTACTAATGAAAAGTTACCTTCGCCGCCCCTACACTTTCTATCTGAACCGAAATACCTCGGAATTTCTGCGCAATATATTTTCCGAAGTGGGAAGGGTGAGTCACGGCTTCCTGGGCACCTCGGTGGGGCTGATCACTCAGGTTCTGGTCATTACCGGCCTCAGTGTTCTCCTGATTGTGGTAAATCCCTGGGTGGCGCTCGGAGCCGGCGTTTTCTTTGGTGCGACCTACACCGCAATCTACGTTTACTTGCGGCCTCGTCTGATGCGGGCGGCCGAAAAACGCTCGGAATCGGACCGCCTTCGCTTCAAAACGGTAAGCGAGGCCTTCGATACCATCAAGGAGCTCAAAGTCCTGCGCCGTGAGGAAAATTTCATTTCCGCCTTCGAGAAACCCTCCCACCGATTCTTTCGATTTCAGGAGCGGGCGGCGCTTTACTCGGCACTGCCCAAATACCTGGTCGAGACGTTCGCTTTCGCCGGCATGGTGGGCGTCGCCTTGTTGCTGATCCGGCAACACGATGGCGTGGCCGGCGCCCTGCCCGTGCTCGGCCTGTTCGCCGTGGCCGGTTACCGCTTGATTCCGGCAATCCAGGGCTTATACGGCAGTTTCAGCCGGCTGCGGTACCTGACCAAGAGCGTCGATACCGTTCACGACGAATGCGCGCGCCTGTTGCAAAACCCCCGGAAAGCACTCCCGGGAATACCCAGCGGCGACCCGCGCGAGAAAGATTATCCTCGCCTCTCCCTGCGAAACGCTATCGAAATCCAGGACCTCTCCTACGCCTACCCCAACAGCGAAAAATCCGCCTTGCACGGAATCTCCCTGCGGATTCCCGCCCTGACCCGAATCGGGCTCTGCGGACGCTCCGGCGCGGGAAAAACCACCCTGGCCGATATTCTTTTGGGCCTGCTTTACCCAAAAACCGGCCGCATGCTGGTCGACGGAGTCCTGATCACCGAGGAGAACCAGGCCGATTGGCAGCGCAACTGCGGGTACGTCCCGCAGCAGATTTACCTGACCGACGACAGCGTGCGGCGCAACATCGCCTTCGGGATACCGGTCAAACAGATCTCGGACGAACGCGTACAAATGGCCGCGCGTCTGGCAAACCTGCACGACTTCATCGAGAAGGAATTGCCTTCGGGTTACGAAACCGAGGTCGGCCAACGAGGCATTCGGCTGAGCGGGGGTCAACGTCAGCGTATGGGAATCGCCCGCGCCCTGTATCACGACCCTGAGGTGATCGTGCTTGACGAGGCCACCAGCGCATTGGACTCGGAAACCGAACGCGCCATTGTGGAAGCGGTGGAATCGCTGTCGGGCCGCAAGACCATCCTGATGATCGCCCACCGTCTCACGACCATTCGCCGCGCCGATATCATCGTTTTTATGGACAACGGACGAATCATCGACACCGGGTCCTTTGACGAACTGCTGGCAGGCAATCCGTCATTCCGCCGTATGGCGGAGGCTTGAAGCGATTATGCCCAACCTGTTGCCTTCGCCCGTTAAGCGGTTAGCTTCAATTCCCAATGACCGCAGCGAATCCGAATAGTGTTCTGATAGTGGGCGCCGGCATAACCGGGCTCATGGCCGGCCGGCGTCTCCAGCAAGAGGGATGGAAGGTCACCCTGGTGGATAAAGGGCGCGGTTTGGGCGGTCGCATGGCCAACCGGCGCATCGACGACGTCCGCATTGACCACGGCGCTCAGTTTTTCACCATCCGCGATCCCCGCCTGCGGAACGAACTGCAGAGCTGGCTGCAAAGCGGTCACGCCCGCCTGTGGTACGTGCCGGAAGAAAAATCCAACCACGGGGAAGCCAGCCCAAGGTACGTCGGAGACCCCGCCATGACGGCCGTCCCGAAGCTCCTGGCCCGGGAACTCGACGTCGTTCGCGGGCAAAAGATCGAGCGCATTTCCTTCGCCGGGGAACAATGGACGGCGACCGGCGAGGGTGGAGACTCCTTTTCCGCCGCCTGGCTGCTGCTTACCCCGCCTCTTCCGCAATCCCTTCTCCTCCTCGCCGGCGACAACCTGATTCCACCGGCGCACCTCGAAGCGCTGCGAGCCATTACCTACGACAAATGCATCGCCGTGATGGCCACGCTCTCCGGCCCAAGCGGTCTGCCGTCACCGGGCATCCACCGCCCGGAGAATCCGGAGCCGCTGGCGTTGCTGGTTGACAATCAGCAAAAAGGAATCTCCACCTCGCCCGCCGTTACCCTCCACAGCGGTCCTGGCTTCGCCGAAGATTACTTCGGCTCCCCCGACGAGGAAAAAATTGAAGCCCTGCTGGCCGCGGCCAAGCCGTACCTGGAAGCGGCTCCAACGACCGTCCAGGCTCACCGGTGGGGCTACGCCAGGCCTCGCGCGACGTTTCCGGAGAACCACTATTGCCTGAAGGAAAAGAACCTGATCATGGCCGGCGATGCCTTTGGCGGGGGGCGGATTGAAGGCGCCGCGCTTTCCGGATTGGCTGCCGCGGATCGCCTGCTCGGGCTGGAGAGCTCATCCACCCGGCCGCCGGCAGCGGAATGAAAACCTTTCCAACCTGCCGGCAGGGTCCACCAACCCGCGTACTCCTTCCATAACCCGGGGGACATCCAGCCGCAACACCTTAACAAAACATGCGCCAATTCGAAACCATCCAGAATCTGCCCATCGGCATCGACGAAGCCTGGTCGTTCCTTTCGGACCCCCGCAATCTGAAAACGATTACCCCTCCCTACATGGGATTCGATATTATCACCGAATCGCTCCCGCCCCAGATGTATGCCGGCATGATCATTGCCTACAAGGTGCGGCCCATCGCCGGAGTCCCGATCACCTGGGTCACCGAAATCACCCATCTGAGCGAACCCGATTATTTCGTCGATGAGCAACGTTTCGGTCCCTACGCGTTCTGGCATCATCAGCACCGGTTGCGCCCGATCGACGGAGGAACCGCCATGGAGGACCTGGTGCACTTCAAAGTCCCGGGCGGTTTCCTCGGTGACCTGCTTTCCCCCTGGCTCGTCCTGCCCAAATTGCGGGAGATTTTCGCCTACCGCCAACGCAAACTGACCGAACTTTTCGGGACGCTGTGACCCGAGAAGCGCGGGGGCATTTTCACCTTGCGGGCCCATCGACCCGCTGACGGAATAAACCCGATTCCATGGGTTCACTCGAAAACATCGCGATTCTCGTCCTCGAAGACGATCCGCTTTTCTCAAGGCGCTTGAAAGGTTTTCTGGAGAAGGCTAACGCGGATGTCGCGCAGGCGAAGTCGCTGTCCGAAGCCCGAAATCTCCTGCGGGAAATGCCTTTTGATGCCGTTCTTCTGGACCTCAATCTTCCGGACGGGTCCGGGATGGATCTTTTGCGCGAGGGCCTATTCTCCGCCAATACCGCCGTTGTGGTGATGACCGCTGAAGAGGGAATCGCCTCGGCCATTGAGGCTATGCGGCTGGGAGCCGCCGACTACCTGGCCAAACCGTTTGATCTGGATGAACTCCCGATCATCCTGCATCGAGCCCGCGGTTCGAAGCGGACCAAACGCATCGAGTCCTTTAATCGCGAACGGGTCGCCCGGGAGGGGGCCGCCTTCTTTTTTGGACCGTCGCTGCAAGAGATTAAGGACCAGCTCGAAAAGATCGTGGCCGCCGATCGCCGGCTGGCCCGCAATCTTCCTCCGGTGTTGATCGAGGGCGAAACCGGTACCGGCAAAACCTCCCTGGCCCGCTGGTTGCACTACCATGGCCCCCGTGCCGAAGGGCCGTTGGTGGAAATCAACTGCTCCACCTTGTCGGAGACGCTTGCGGAATCGGAACTCTTCGGTCATGAACGCGGCGCATTTACCGATGCCCGCCAGGAGCGGATCGGTCTTTTTGAAGCCGCCCGCGACGGCACATTGTTTCTCGATGAGATACCCAGTCTCTCCCCCGCCCTGCAGGCCAAAGTCCTCACCGCTATCGAGGACCGGACCATTCGTCGCCTGGGCGGCAACCGCACCATCGAAGTGGACGTGCGCCTGATCGCCGCGACCAACTGCGACCTGCGGGAAAAGGTCTCCGCCGGGGAGTTTCGCGAAGACCTCTATCACCGCCTCGATCTCTGTCGTTTGACCATGCCGCCGCTGCGTGAGCGCCTGGACGACCTTCCGGACCTGGCCTCCTGCCTTCTGGAACGCCTGGCGCAACGGTACGGCACCCGCACGCCACGATTGCATGCCGACGCCGTCAAACGTTTGCGGACCCACGCCTGGCCCGGCAACGTCCGGGAACTGGCGCATGTCCTGGAGCGCGCATTCATCTTCGAAGGGGGAGACCAGTTAAAACTCGATCAGATGTTGCCGGGATCTCCCCCCGCCTCCGGATCCACCGCGCCGGATCCGAAAGAGTGGTTGAACCCCAGATTCGTCTTTCCCGAATCCGGGTTTTCCCTCGAAGATGCCATCAACCGGTTCATCCGCAAAGCTCTGCAACAAACGGACGGCAACGTCTCCGCCGCCGCCCGTTTATTGGGAGTATCACGCGATTACATACGTTATCGCCTGGAAGGAAAAAAACCTTAAATCCCGTTCAACGCCGCCGGCGCCAATAGACCACGGTCAGCAGGACCGCCAGTCCGGCCCCAAGACCAACAACGTTCGGCTCGGGAACGGTCGCCGTAATCCAGTCATCGAAAAGCGGAACCCGGGTCGAGCCCATATCGTCGCCGTACGTTCCCAGGTGTTGGCTTCCGTCATTGTTGCGCACGTAGGAATGGATTCCCACCACCACGAACCCGTCTCCGAAATCCGCGAACACCGGTCCGCCACTGTCAAAGAGCGCGCCGATTCCCTCCAGTGCCCGGGCGAGCGGATTGTCCGGGGAGTGAAATACGTACTCAAAGGCCGTAGCCGGCGGCGTAAGCGGACTTGGCGCGCCGAGCGTGCTGATAGTATTCTCAGCCGCCCGTTTGGTGCCGAACGCGCCACTCCCCCCGGTCAAACCCGTACCGGAACGTCCAAAGCCAACGGATACAACCTCAAGGCCGGTCAAAATATCGCTGTCATTGGTATGCCAGGACGAAGGAGTGACCCCGCTGACCGCGGCGTCCAAACGGGCCAGCGCGATATCGTTCTCCACTCCGGTCGCCAGGGGGCCGCCGTTGGCATCCCAGTCCGGATGCCGAATGAATTCGCTCACCGTATAAAGCGAGTCGCCGATGGTAAATTCATTGGGCGTGGAAAGGTGCGCCGCGGTCAACACCCAGCGCGACTGCCCCGTTCCGTCACTGGAGATCAACACCCCGCTGCCGCGAATGTTTCCGTTGTTGGAAAACATTCCCACACTGGGAAACTGGGCGCCGAAGTCGATGTACTCCTGGTCGTCCACGTCGTGGCGAACCACGATTCCCTCCGCGGTCGGCGTCAAGCCCGCGAGGAAAACCGCTGCGGCAAGGGTGGAAATGGTGAGTGATCTTACTGCAATCCTGTTCATTTTATTACCTTCTGTCGCCGGGCGACAATAACGCGGTTAAAACAATCGGAGTCCCCGTCATCCGCGATCAATGTACCCACTCGAACAACCCGTCGGAATGACCCATCGAACCGATCTTTCACCAACAAAACGCTCGAGTGTATCCAATTCGTGGCAGACAAGCCTCCGCACGACTAAGCCATGAACAATGACCGCCCCACCAAACAAACAACACTCTAATCCAGTAGCATACTTGAAATTCGGATACAAGGTAAACCTTAGGTAAAAAAATCCGCCTGCAGGAAATCCCGATCCCTCAACCGCTCCTTTTAATCGATACGGAACGCGAAAGGCCGGCATCGGGGAAAAGTCCCCAGAGGCGGAGGAACCATTGGGGGTATTCCCCCATTTCCGGGAATTTCCGCCGGGCGCTCCGGGATAGATAATTCACCTCATGTACCTAACAGAAAGACACTTAAATCATTCACTTCCCACCTGGCACGGCGGCTGCTTATTCAACATTGCCCGGGCGGTGGCTGACCTGCCAACAAACAACTTAATTCGCATTCTCGAAAACAGTAACACAAATAACAGGAGGAACAGATGAAACTGAAAAAGATAATCACTCTTACTCTCGCCGGGAGTCTTGCCGCAGGCATTTCACTGATGGCGGAGGAAAGGCCGGTAGCGCCGGATGAAATCCGAAATCTGGTGGAAGAATTCCGCGCCAACCAGGCCGAGCTGGTGCAGGAGCGCCGGGACAAAGCCGCCGAGCTTCGCGAATTGGATGAAGAAGCTCGTCGCAGCGCGATGCGGGACCTGATCGAATCGCAGGAAGAACGAATCGCCGAACAACGTGAGCTCGGAAAACGGATCCGCGATTACATGCAGCAGAATCATCCGGAGCGTCCCGAAGTGGTGGAAAGGCCGGAAGAAACGGGTCAACCCGAAGGCACACCTCCGGAAACCCCGGAACGTCCGTCGCCTGAGCGCCCGGCATTCGTCGATGAAATTCAAAGCTTGAACGAGGAGTTCCACGCCAGGCGCAATGAATTACTGGAGGAAATCGGCGGCCTCGACCCGGAGGAGCGTCGGGCCGCCGTCGATCAACTCAGGGAGCAGCGTCAACAGATCCGTGATGCCGCGCGCGAGCTTCGGGAGGAGCGTCGCCGGAACCCCGGGGAGTGATTGAAAAAACCGAACGATAAGTACGCCATCCAAAGTTCTCCTACCGCAGGATCGGCCGTACGATGTGAGGCGCAGACGTCAATTGACGTCTGCGCTTTCGTCGTCCTGAAAGGCGCGACCCGGGACTTCCCTTCTACTGGGATCTGAGCATGGTAATGGCCGCATAGGTAGAAAAATGTATCGAATACTTTCAGCTTTGATCGCATCTTTCTTACTGTTTTCGCCGGTCAACTCCGACTTGTTGGCATTGGCGGAATCCCCAAAATGGGCCTTTAATGGGGAAGCGCCCTTTTCCGCCTCCCCCGCCGCGGGGTGGAACGGCGTCGTTTACGCCGGATCCGAGGATTTCCGGATTTACGCCCTGTCTCCCAATGAGGGCGCCGAGATTTGGTCTTTCGCCACAGACGACTGGATACAATCCTCGCCCGCGATCTCCGCCGATGGGACAATCTACGTCGGCTCCTGGGACTTTTTCCTCTACGCTCTATCTCCGGAAGGGCATCTCCTTTGGTGGTTCGAAACCGATAATTTCATTTATTCGTCACCGGCCGTCGGCCCGAACGGAAACATCTATTTCGGATCGGCCGACAGTTTCCTTTATTCCGTCGATCCGGCGGGGAATCTGCGCTGGGTATTTCCCGCCGGCGACTGGATCGATTCGTCTCCGGCCATCGGCACCGATGGGACGGTGTATTTCGGTTCCTGGGACGGGTTTTTCTACGCCGTCAACGACCAGGGGTTGCGGGAGTGGGAGTATTACACCGGAGAAATAATCGTATCGTCACCCGCCCTCGACGGGTCCGGGAGGGTTTACTTCGGCGCCGGCAACCACCTGCTGGCGCTGGACACAAACCCGGCGCTCTCCGCCGAAGCGAGACTATTGTGGTCGTTCGAAACCGGCGGCCTGGTCGACTCCTCCCCTGCCATCGGAAACGATGGAACGGTTTATTTCGGTTCCGGCGACGGAAGATTGTATGCCGTGGGACCGGACGGAACCGAAGCATGGACCTATCAAACCGGCGACGGTATTTTCTCATCGCCGGCCGTGGCGGAAGATGGCACGGTGCTTATCGGATCGGGAGACGGATTTCTCCACTCGGTGGATTCCTCCGGCAGCCTGCTTTGGAAGGTTGAAACAGGCGACTGGGTCGATGCCGCTCCATTGCTTACTCCTGAGGGTAATTTCTTCTTTTCCTCATTCGACGGAAATCTCTACGCTTATTCCGGCTCCGCTTCCCCGGCGCAAAGCAATTGGCCCCAGTTTCGCGCCGACCCCCGGCGAAGCGGAAGCGAACCAGTGGATTTTCGCCGGTGGTTGGAGCTCCAAGGGTTGAACCCGGAAACGACATCTCCCTCCGAGGATGCGCTCGGCGACGGAATACCCAGCCTGGTTCGCTACGCGTTCGAGCTTCCAATCACAGGGGAACCGGCGAAAACCTACCCGGAGCTTTTCCACCGCGCCGACGGAACCGTCGAATACCGGTTTCCGATCGACCGGCGGAAGCGTGATCTGGAGTTTGTGCCGCAGGTGTCCGAGAACCTTGTGTCCTGGGAACAAACCGCCTATCAGATCGAAGAAGACCCCGCAGCGGTGGCGTACGGAACGGTCACGATGCCGGCTTCGGAAGCGCCGGGAAAATTCCTCCGTCTAAGTATAATCCTGAAGCAGACTCTTTCCCCATAAACTGAACTCTCAGATCTCCTCACTTACATGCACATTGAGCATCCTTGCCGATTTTTTCTCGTTCAATTTCTGATTCTTCTCTTTGCGATCTCCCGACTGCAGTCCGAACCGGTCGACGAGTTCGAAGATCAAACGTGGGATGAATGGCAGGCGGAGTTCGAAGCTTTGGAGCGAGAACTGGAAGGTTGGCTCAACGACGACCCGGCAGGGGCCGGCCGCATGTATCTTCTGTCGGTGGAAGCCGGGTTGGGGTACCGCGACAATGTGCTTCTGAGCAGTGTGAATCGCGACGGACACGCCTTCCTGCACACGGGTGCGGATTTCTTCTTTTGGAGCGCCCCCCATCCGAATGAACGAGAAACCAGTCTGTTTCTTTTTGCCACAAACCGAACGTTTCTCGGCGGGAGCGCCTCCGACGAAAGGACGGCCGCCCTGAACGCCAGAATCACATTGGAAGCCGCTCCGGATTGGAACGTCATTCTCCCCCTCGATCTCATGCTGTTCGATCAGGTCACCGACATTTCCACCCGAGAGGTACAATTCGACGCGCTGCGGGTACGCGGGGGACGGATCGGTTTCCAGCCGGGTCTCGTTTTTCAGGCCACTGAGTCATCGACGGTGCACGGTCGGGGTATCGGCCGTTACAGTTTCTTCCGAAGCCCTCTCGATAACCACCGTGAACTTGGCGCCGGTCTGACCTGGAAGCATGACCACGACCTAAGCACCGATCTTGAACTGGACCTCACCCTGATTCACCGCCGCTACGCCGGCCGGGAAGCCCTGGAGGCGAACGGCGAACCGATACCGGGCCGCCGGCTGGAGTTCGTGATTCCGAAGGCCGAAGCTTCGGTGAGCCGTTCCTGGGATCCGGAGCAACGGTGGCGGAGCAAAACTTCCATCGGTATCGAGGCAAATCACGACAACGGCGGCGGCTACTTTGATTTCATTCGCCCGCTCGTTACTCAGAGAATCAGCTACCAGAAAGCTGCCTGGAGGGGCGAATTATTCGCCCGCGCCTCCCGGTATAACTACCGTGAACGAACCGCCGGAGCAAACAATTCCGGCCCCAACCTGAAACGAAACGCAGTTGATTTCGGGTTCAAGGGGGTCTATTCTGTGAACTCCCGATTCGACGTTTTTGCCTCCGGCAACCATGAACGGATCGACAGCAATGAACGGGATGCCGGTTATTACGTGAATACCGTAATGACTGGAATCGAACTCACCTTCTGATTCCAGAAAACCCGTCCGTTCCGCATTGGGAAACATCCGCATCATGAAGGAGCATCCCCCCAGTTCAAAAACACCGGGCACCGGCGACAGTTCCACCCGCGCAAGCCGATGGCCATGGGGTCTCCTGATCGTTCTTACCCTGACGGTATTCGGATTGGTCGTACTGACGATCACGCTTTCCCTCCGCAAGGATGTTCGGGAACGCATCGTGAGCCGGGACGGGGAGATCTTCACCGCCGTCGCCCAAATGCTGCTCGACGACGATGGCCAGTCGGAGTCGTTGCGCTTTGTCGACATTTTCACAACGGTGCTCCAGATGTCGCGGATGCAAGGCGTCCTCGCGGTGAGAGTGTACGACGCACAGGGAAACTTTCTCGATTCGGTGCCCCTGGAAGTCGAACCGGCGCCACTGCCGCCAAAGCTTTTGGCACAAATGTCAAACCTGACGCCCGCCAGTTCTTTCGAATCGGAAGGGGACCTCGGCGAAATCTTTCTGCTTTTTTCGGACACCGACGTACCGGTCACCACTCCCCTCCTTCACGTGGCTATCCCCATTCATCAGCCTGGAAGCAATCGACTTGATTCAATCGCCTATTACACCGTGGACGGCCGTCACATCGCCGAGGAGTTCAAGGCCCTGGATCGCAGTCTTTTTTTTCAGGCAGGGGTCGCTTTCACCACCGGCAGTCTCATATTCCTCATCGCTTCGGGAATAGCCTTTCATCGCTTGAACCGCGCCAACCGATTGCTTCAAAAGCGGACGCAAAGCCTGCTGAAAGCAAATCAGGAGTTGGCGTTGGCCGCGAAAAGTTCCGCCGTTGGTGCGGTTTCCGCCCACCTTGTTCATGGACTGAAGAGCCCGCTGGCCGGATTAAACGACTTCGTTCGAGCCTCCGGTGCCCAGTCCGCAGAATCGCATGCGGACGACTGGCAAGCCGCCCGGGAAACAACCGAACGAATGCGCAACCTGATCGAAAGTGTCACGAATATCCTCCGAGAAGAACGGGAGGGAGCGGCGTTCGAAGTCAGCCTGGAGGAACTTGTCGGACTGGTGCGTTCCCGCATGGTTCACGACTTTGACGCCGTGCGGGTCGCCTACGACCTTTCCGACAGCTCCGAGGACGCCATTTTGCTGTCCAGTCGCGAAGCGAACTTGATCACTCTCATTCTGGTAAACCTCCTGGAGAACGCTCATAAAGCCAATCCTGCCGGAAAGCCGGTATTGCTTAAAATCAGCCGACAACCCGGCGCTCTTGCGTTCGAGGTTCGCGATCAAGGTTCCGGAATCGCCGCCCCCGTTCGGGAAAACCTTTTCCAACCCGGGGCCGGCGGCTTTTCACAAGGAACCGGGCTGGGCCTCGCCATCAGCCACCATCTGGCCCTGCACTTGGGAGCGGATCTCGAACTCGTGGAAACCGGACCCACCGGATCCCTTTTTCGTCTCGTCATACCCGTGGCCGGGGACAACCCGACCGAAGAGTAAACGAAACAGCCGCGAAGGCAAAACCCTCGCGGCTGTGCTGCGGTATCGAAAATATCATTACGATACCGCGCCGGTATCGAACTCAATCCTCCATGATCACTCGGAAGAAACCTTGCGGCTGACTGAGGTCCACCGGAGCCGTGAAGGTCATGTCGTCACCGAACGTCGGCTGACCCGAGCCCACCTGTACCCAGGGATCGGAAGTCTGCCAGTCGAGGAAGGATTCCTCAGTGGGGATTTCCAGCGTTGGCGGGAAGATCAGGTTGCCGGTCAGCGGGTGGAAAGTGCCCAGGTCGGGATGCTGCCGGCTGGCCACGGAATAGGTGGCGTTGCTGTCGGTGCCGGTCATGAAGACCACAAACGTCACCAGCCCGTTGGTATCCGCCGCCAGGAAGCCACTCAGATCCGCCGGTTCCGCCTCCACTTCGGGATCGATGGACGATACCATATTTTCAGTGGAGAAGAGCTGCGCCCCCTGGGTGATATCCTGACCAAGCACGTAACCGAGCAACTGCATGGCCGAGGTATCGACTACCTTTATGCCGAGCGGCTGATCCGGCACAAAACCGCCGAAGTTATTGTAGGTGACCTCCATTTCATCCCAATCGTCCAACGATTCATCGGTCAGGCCCCAAACTTCGAAAGTGCGGGTCCGATTGTGACCGGTGAAGAACAGACGGAGAACCGCTTCCTCCAGCATTAGTTCGTCCGGCGCTTCCGAAAGGTCGAACCGCATGATGGCTACCTGCTCCCGAACATCGACGTAGTTACGAATGAAAAGGTTGGCGTTGCCTCCGTGATTCGTGTCCGGACCGCGCTGCCCGTCGTTCCCCAGCGTCGAATCCGCACTCGAAGTCACCGTGTAGTGCTCCGTGGTGGGAAAGCGCAGGGTCTCCGTACGCTGAAGCGCATAATTGAGCCCCGGATGGGAATCGGTCACCAACGTGGCCTGGCCGTCGGAAATGGTGAAGTCGCGGACATTGATCCGGAAACCTTCCGGCAGTCCCGGAGGGCCCTCTTGTCCCTCAATGATGGTGCCTTCGTTGACGAACTCCTCCGGCAACGTGGCGAATCCGCTCTCGTAATCGAAGGTGCCGTAGTTTTCGAATGCCCCGTTGATCGCAAAGTATGCGCCATCGCTTACCGTCACGGTCCCGTGATTGATCAGGTCTCCGTCCAGCATCAGCCGCGCCGCGCCGCCGTCGAGAACGATATCGCCATAATTGACGATCTGCATGGGGACCGACCCCATTATGGGATTGCCTTCCTCGTCCTCACCTACCTGCGCCTGCCGCGTACCCTGGACATCGCCAAAGCCGTTGAGCAAGGCGCCGTCGTGAAGCGTGATGGTGCTGACGTTCATGCTGGCTCCCCAGAGTTCCAAATTCCCGCCGGGAAATACCTCCACCAGATTCTGCGAAGCCATCGGCCCGGTGAATCGAAGGGTGCCTTCACCAATATGAGTCACCCCGGTATAATCGGCAACCGCATCCACGATCACCCGCCCCGGTCCGTGTTTTACCAGGCCGCGCCCGCCGCCCTGCTGGGTCAGGCTGGCCCCCGGGCTCAGGATGAGATCGCCCTGGGTGTTGTTCTGGAACAGATTAAGCATTCCGCTGCCACCAGAGTTGGAAATACGAACCCAACCCGGTCCGCCAAAACGCACATTCTGTTCGCCGACGTTCTCAGTCACCAGAATCGAGTTGATGGAAAGCGTGCGGCCGGTGGCGAAAGTAGTGGCCTGCCATTCATCGAAGTTCGTATTCGGCTGATTGAAACGGCTGTTGAGGATGCCCGTATTGCCTCCCCCCGAGCTTACGCCGAACGTGGAATCATCCACAAAGTCCACCAGGAAGATCCACTCATCCCCGCCGGTGGGAATGTGCGGTGGGGCATCGGGATTCTCGGGGTCTTGACCCGGATTCGGCGTGTAGTCCTCCGGGAACATTTCAAAGCCGGAAGTGAGAGTTCCCCCGTCGTCGAAAGCATAATCCAATCCATTGTAAGTCGCATAAATCGGACCAAACGATGCGGTCCAAATGAAGTCGTTGGTAAATGCGCCACCCAACGATATCGTGCCCCCGTCGTCCTCAAAGAACTGAATACCGCCGGTAGGAGATCGTTCCAGCTGGGAGGCGGTAAGGCTCAATGTCCTTCCCGGACCGGCATGGAAAACATTTGGAGCCGTCAGGTTAAGCACGGCGCCGATGGTGAGGTTCTGAGTCGCTTCGCTCAGATCAATGCCGCCCCCGCGCAGACCGAGAGTGCCGCCGCCGATGGAAATCGGACCGCCGGGATTCTCGATGCGTACTCCCTGCCATTCGACGGTGCCGCCCAGGGAAACACTGTGCCCGGCAGCCACCCGGTTATCCCAGACGGCAATGGTACGATTGTCGGGGATCATTCCATCCACCCAGGAGGAAGCCTGGTTGAGGGAATCGGTGTTGTTTGCTTTGAACGTGACTTGTTGAGCCATCAGCGACGGAGCGGCGATCAGGCCGCCCGCCAGAACCGTCAACCAGGCCAGATTCGCCAGAGTTGACCGTCCGCAGGGAGTTTTTTTCAGCATGGGTTTTTTATTCATAATAGGTTTTGCTTCGAACCGCACCGCAAAACCGCGACACAGCTTCGAAGTTCTAGGTTTGCAACAGGATCGTTAAGGAGAGTCGGAAATTATAAATGAACACAAATCCGGCGGAGCCAGGACCGGATCCGCCGGATTTGAAAACATTATCGGTTGGTGCTGTAGGGAAAGATCGAAGTCCATCGGGTCCACTGATCCTCGAAGGAATCACCGTCATTGCCGTCGCCGGTGCGCGAATGCCAATGAACGGTCCGGGCATGCCCGTCGCCGAACACCGCGTTCATTTGTCCGTAGTGGCGACGATCCAGAAACTCGCCTCCGGCCAGTGCGAACACCTGGGGCGCGCCCGCCCCCCGCGCCGCCCGGTTGGCGGCAATCGTTCCATCGAGGGAGAAGGTGCTCTCATCAACATTGGCCTTGCTGGGCGGCGCCGCGTCCACCACGAGCAGCAACGCACTGGGCTCGCGCGCCGCGCTCAAGGGAATGCGGTCACGGGGCGGCCGGTTGCCGTGCACGTTCGGCCAATTCATGGCGTAACAAACCTCGCCGCGTTCGGCGGCGCTATCCGCGGGGCAGCGGCGAAAATCTCGGGTCGCTTCGCCTTGCTGGAGGTAAATCTGATACTCCGACTGAATGGCCGCCCAGGAGCTGACGCCTTCCCCGCTATCCACCCAATTCTTGCGAACCGCGTAATGGCCATCGTTTTCCTCGGCGTATAGAATTACCGCCATCCCCCACTGCCTGACATTACTCATACACTGAGCACTCCGGGCCGAATCCCTCACCCGCCCGACCACGGGAATCAGGATCGAAGCCAGAATTCCGATTATTGCGATTACCGTCAGGAGTTCGATCAGGGTAAAACCGCGTCGCCCGCTGAACTCCTCATGGTACGCTTTGCTTTCCACTTCAATCATGGCAATTCTCCATCGTTAAGGGTTTATCGAGTTCGGAATCTTCGATGAAATGCATTCCGCACTAATTGTATTAAGAATAATATGTAATAACCCCGCCGATTTGCCAAGGAACAGCCGCAATCCATGAATTGACAAAATCGCTCACCAGTGTATCAATGGCTTAATCCGATTCCTCTGATGCTACGCTACCTTGCCTATGGCCCGAAGAATTTCGCACGGTCTCCGTTATTGGTTTCAACCCGTTATAACTGGGAGTTTTACGCCAATCTGACCGGCTGGTTGCGCCCCACTCTCCCCTCCGGAAAAACCGTCCCTCCAGGGGAATCGACATTGTGGCTTTTTTCCCCCAATACCGCTCACGGGTGGGTTTCCTCGATTGATATGGAACGCGTGGTGTTCCACTTTTCCTCGGTCCCGGAATTAATCGAAAAACTCTGTCCTTCAGGAGGTTACCTCCAGGTTGAACTGAGACCGGAAGAGATCGGTCAGATGCGGCAATTGGCAAAAACGCTCGACCCTCATTACCGGGCGCCCAATCCCGCGTCCCTGCTCCACTTCCAGCGCGCCCTCCTGGATCTGTCTCTTATCCTCTTGCGGGATCGAAGGTTTGACTCGAATCTACCTCTGGAAACCGTCGCCGTCGAACGGGTCGAACGCGCCATCCAGTGGTACCTGGCGCGCCTGGAAAACCGACCGACCCTCGACGCGCTGGCCGAGGCGGTCCACGTATCACCGGCTCACCTGCGACGGCAGTTCCAGCAGGTGTATGGAAAAAGCCCGCACACCGTGCTCACCCACCTCCGACTGGAACGCGCCATGGAAATGCTGGCTTCGACCTCGGACACCATCGAAACCATCGCTCGCCAATCCGGCTTCAACAGTGCCAGCGATCTTTGCCGCGTGTTCCATCGGCATTACAACGTCTACCCCAACGTCTGGCGAACTTACGTCTCGGGCACCGAAACGACCGTCAAAAAAGACCAGGTCAGCCGCATTATCGCCCGCTCGGGGACCCCGGACTTCAAACCAAAGACCGCAGAATAATGCCTGGCGATTGGTCATTCGCTAAATCTTGCAGTCGCGCCCCTGCCTCTTACAGTAAGAGCCATGAAGAGTCCCTCACTTCGAGAGTTGGCGCGTTCACTGGGGTTATCCCACACAACGGTTTCCGAAGCGCTGCGCAACTGTCCGCGAGTTCATCCGGAAACCCGAAAACGGGTGGTGGAGGCGGCAAAAAAGGCGGGGTACCGGCACAATCCCCTGGCCGGCGCCCTGATGTCGGAAATGCGCCGCTCCCGCGCCGGAACCTTTCGCGGCGTGCTGGCGATTTTGGACCTCGACGGAACCCGGGAGCGCTCAGAAGGTTCCAATCGATTCCATCGCGAACTGGTACGCGGGGCCTCCGAGCGGGCGGAGGAACTCGGATTCAAAACGGAATTGTTTTCAGTTAAGGAGAAGAAGCTCTCCCTCAACCGTCTCGACACCATTCTCAAGTCGCGCGCCATCCGCGGCATATTTCTCCTCCCGACCCATACCGCCCCTGATCTTACCGAGCTCGACTGGTCACACTACGCGGGCATCTATTCGGACTACATCATCGAGGCGCCCCGCCTGCATACCATTTGCTCCAACCACTACCGCTCCATGCTCCTGGTCCTCGACAAACTGCACGAACTGGGCTACCGCCGGCCCGGTCTGGTGCTGCGTCGGGATCACGACCAGCGTTTGCTGTTCCGCTGGGAAGCTTCCTACCTCGCCCACCAGCAACGCCGCAACCGCCAGGTGGAAGTGCCTCCGCTGATCGAAAAACAACTGGAGGAAGATGTGTTCCTTCCCTGGTTCAAGCAATGCGCCCCCGACGTGGTTCTCTGCCATGATCCTCGAGTAATCGGCTGGATGGAAAACGCGGGCGCCAGGATTCCGCAATCCCACGGTTTCTGCAGTCTCAATATCACCGTGCACGGTCGCGCCTGTGCCGGTCTCGACCTTCGTCCGCGCCTGATCGGAGCCCGCGGAATGGAGCTCCTGATCGCGCAACTGCATCGCAATGAGTACGGCCCACCCGAAGTGCCCAGCAACACCACCATTATCGCCGCCTGGTCCGACGGCGAAACCTTGCGCGAGCTTCCAGCCGAAAACCAGGCAAGGGAAACCGGGAAGAAAAATCTGGCCGGCGCCTCCGGATGAAGGGGACGTCCGATCATCGGCTTTTCGTATTCGATTTTTGGGTACTATGATGGCAACACATGAACGTTTGGCCCGGCGCATTGGCTGGGAGGACCTGGATGAGGCGTTTTTGACCGATTTGATCGCCCGAGCCCGGGACGAGGATCTGACCGGCGCCGGTCTTGGCCATCCGCCCGCGGTCACGGGGGATCCCAGCAGCCGCGGGCTGAGGAACGCCGGCGAAGGGGTGGCTCGAATCGTGGCGCGCGAAAACCTGATCGCTTGCGGGTTGCCGCTGCTGCCGCTGATTCTCTCCGCCTACGGCAGCGAGGCGCAGGTGGCACCGCGAGTCTCCGACGGCGATTCCGTGACGGCGGGCACGACCCTGGCCGAATTGCGAGGGCAACGCGCCGATCTGTTGACCGCGGAACGGGTCATGCTGAACTTCCTGCAGCACCTTTCGGGAATCGCCACCCACACCGCCTCTTTCGTCGCGGCCCTCGAAGGTTCATCCACCCGGCTCCTCGACACCCGCAAAACGACACCGGGCTTCCGGGTCCTGGAAAAATACGCGGTCGCCCGCGGGGGAGGCTGGAATCACCGGATCGGATTATTCGACCGCGTCATGATCAAGGACAACCACCTGGCGGCGGGCCGGGCGGTCACCGGCGAACAGCTGGCGCGCTTTGTGGCCGAAATCGCCCGGGACAATCCCGGTTTGCCTATCGAAGTGGAAGTGGACTCCCTGCAACAGATTCCGCCGCTGCTGCCGGCGAAACCGGACGTGATCCTCCTGGACAACTTTTCCCTCGACCACCTCCGTCAGGCCCTGACCCTTATCGGCGACCAGTGCGCCACCGAGGCCAGCGGCGGGGTCACCCTGGAAAGCCTTCCGGAACTGGGCCGCCTGGGCCTGACCTTCATCTCCTGCGGCGCATTAACCCACCAAAGCCGTTGGAAAGACATCGCCCTGGACTGGACGCCATAAACCGCCAACCAAGAACCAAGAACTAAGAACCAAGAACCAGAAACCAGGAATCACCTCCGCTCCCAAAAACCGCACACCGGGTTTCCCTTTCCCTTGCCGATCGATTTGACACAATGCCAACCCGGCAGATCGATTTCCAGCTCCCCGGGAGCCTCAAGGATACAGAGCGGTGCTTTTTCCGGCAGACAACACTCATCCCACAGCCGAGCCAGACGGGGAATCACCGCCGGAAACAGCGAGTAAGGCGGATCGGCAAAAACAAAATCCACCGCCCGGTTTGGATCGGGAGACCAGGAAAAGACGTCCCGCGCCACAACCGTGCCGCTAGGGGCGTCGGCTCCCATACTTTTCCCAAGCGCTGCCAGATTGCGCCGCAAACAGGCCACCGCCGTCCGGTCACGCTCCACGAACACTCCACTGGCCGCGCCGCGGCTCAACGCCTCCAACCCGTAGGCCCCCGTGCCGGCGAACAGATCCACAAAACACCTCCCCGACAGCACCGGCCCCAGGCTGGAAAAGACCGCCTCGCGCATCCGGTCGGTCGCCGGACGCACTCCCGATCCCCTGGGCGCGACAATAGGCACCCCCCTCGCCTTTCCACCGGTAATTCGCATGATCAGTCCCCCTATGCCCGCATATTCCTCCGAAGGCAAGAGCTCGCCCGGCCGGATCCTCCCGCACCCGGCAAAAATCCTCACCGCCAAGGGTTTTTCTCTTGCCTCGGAATCCGTCTTGCCGCCAAACTTCACCCTTAAAGCACTTCGGGGTGTGGCGCAGTCTGGCAGCGCGCTTCGTTCGGGACGAAGAGGTCGGAGGTTCGAATCCTCTCACCCCGACCAGTGTTTATACGGATCGCCCCTGCCACAAACCCTGACTCCTAATCCCAATCATGGAGAGATCGGAGTGCACGCGGCGGTCGGTGGCGTTGCCTGTGAAAAGGTGGGGGACGCCGGTAGTCGGGTAGGTGGCGGCGGGAACGGCCGGGGTTCGCTCGTGAATCTGAAGCAAAATTCCGGCAGGTTTTTGTGGAATTCGTGGCGGTGACGTCACATGATGACCGACCGAAGTAAGCATGAAACCTATCACAATCATCGGCGGCGGCCTGGCCGGTCTCTCCCTGGGAATCGCTCTGCGGAAATTCGAGGTTCCGGTGACTATCCGTGAGGCGGGACGCTATCCTCGTCATCGCGTGTGCGGGGAATTCCTCTCCGGGGTCACGACCAAAACCCTGGCAACCCTCGGCATCAGTGAAAGTCTGCGCGACTGTGTGATCAATTGCTCCACCGGATGGTACCGGCGCAACCGTTTGATTATCCGCCGTGAACTCCCTGAGCCCGCTTGGGGCCTGTCCCGGTTGCGCCTGGATTTTCGTCTGGCTGACCTGTTTGAACGTTCCGGGGGCACCCTTCGCACCGGAGAACGCGCCGGCGAACGCGAAATCGGGTCGGTTGCGGAGGGCGTAATCCACTCCTTCGGCAAGCGAAGCGACGAGTCCCAATGGCTCGGACTTAAAATCCATATCCGGAACCTGCCCGCTTTGCCGGACGATCTGCAAATGCACCTCGGCGACCGGGCCTACGCCGGAATCAGCCGCATCGAGGAAAATCGACACAACCTTTGTTGCCTGTTTCATCGCCGGGCGGGAATCAAAGGACGGGGAATGGCACTGATTATCGCCTATCTCCGGGCCAGTGGAATGGGTGAGTTGTCGGAGGCACTGGAAGCCGGGGAACCCTGCGAAGCCAGTTTCTCGGCGGCTTCGGGATTCTCCTTTTCAGCCCGGAAACGGTCTCCCCGGGGGCGCATCCTGCTGGGCGACGCCGCCGGTATGATTCCTCCTTTTACCGGCAACGGCATGTCGCTGGCCCTGGAAAGCGCGGAAACCGCCCTTCCTCACGTCCTTTCCTACAGCCGCGGTGAATTGACCTGGAGCGAGGCCGGCGGATGGACCAATCGCGATATGGACAAACGCTTTCGCCGCCGCCGCGCGGCGGCAGTTTTCCTGCAGGCGGTCCTCACCAATGGAAAGTGCCAGGCGCTCCTGTCGACGTTGGCATCCCGCAACCTTCTGCCGTTCGAAAGGCTTTATTTCGTCACTCGTCGCTGAGCGACGAGCAGGCACTCACTCCAAAACGACCTGCACTCGCAGGAACCGGGATGCGCCGGTCTGGATCGGCGTCGTGTCGCGTACGGTGATGGTCTCCCCCGAGAACGGATGGTTGGTGCTGACCCAAATCTCGGTCCAGGACTCCGCGTCGTTCAAATTGCTCGTCGCCTGCACCCGGTAAACCAAATCGTCGGCGTTGATGCGATGAAAGGTGATCTCCAGAAACGCATCGCCTCCCTCCTGCGCCACCCCTTGCTCCGGCAACCGGGCACTGTAAGCGGTCAGTGGATCGCCATCAAAGGCATACTCCAAAAGATTCGCTACGCCGTCGCCATCGGGATCGGCCTGCGGACCGCTGACGGCATCATTGGACGCGTCACCGCCGGCGAATACCTCCTGTCGCCAGGCATCAAAACCATCCCCCGGCTCGGCAACCTCTCCGCCGCCCATAAGCCGTGCCAATCGCCGATGGTTCTGGCCCCGATAAAAGCGGAAATTGCCGCCTATCAAAATCTTACCATCCTCCTGTACCCACACCTCTCCAATCTGGCTGTCGGTACCATCCGCCGGATCAAACGTCGGGTCCAGGGAACCGTTTTCCAACAGCCG
Source organism: Opitutia bacterium (assembly GCA_050506795.1). Taxonomy (GTDB): domain Bacteria; phylum Verrucomicrobiota; class Verrucomicrobiia; order Opitutales; family T3Sed10-336; genus SLOW01. Next base: position 1,934 of record JBJHCF010000044.1, on the reverse strand, counting down.
AACCACCCGGGATCGCGGTTCATTGTTCACCTGTGTGAACGCGCCAACCACGAGGATTCTGTTTTCGGCATCGGACGATACTCCGAGAACCGGATTGTTGAAACCGGTGCCGATGCTGAGCGACAAACGCGCCCCGTTGGCGCCCAGCCTAACCAGACGGTTCGCCGGATTCCCGTCGAAGAAACTAAACTCACCACCGGCCAGGATGTCGCCGGCGGCGGTAACGTGAACGGTTCGCACCGGACCACCGGCAAATCCATTACCGACCGAAAACCCGTCGACTCGATCACCACTGGCGCTGTCGATGCGAACCAGTCGGCCGGCGGAGCTTGAACGGTAGCTGGTGAAGTCGCCGCCGACCACCAAATCGCCATCGCCGGTCAGCGTCACCGTATGCACGGCTCCGTTGAACCCGCCCGAGCCGCCGAAACTGGTATCCCTCGAACCATTGGCGTTCAGGCGCGCGATGCGACCCACCGTCTCCCCTCCGACCTGGGTGAAATCACCGACAATGATCACGCTGTCGTCATCCAGAATGACCAGATCCCGGACCCGCCCATTGGCAGCCGGGGGATTGAATGAGGTGTCGAGGCTGCCATTGGCGTTTAACCGGGCAACCGATCCGCGGGATTGACCGCCGACTTCATTAAACTGGCCGCCGATAACGATACGCCCTTGACTGTCCCATTTCGCCACCTCCACCTGGCTTGGCGGGAAGGGCGGCCCCTGAATGGAGGCGGGTGAAAATTCTTCGGACGGGACCAAAGCTCCGGTTCCATCCAGAACCGCGAGAAAACGTCTCGACTCATTGCCGAACCGCAAAAACGAGCCTCCCAATAGGATTCGCGCCGTTTCCGGGTCTGAATCGTGGCGATAATCGATAGAGTAAACGTTGCCATCTTCACCACCCCCGCCGATCTGAAACGCCTCATCCGGAGCGGCGGGATCCGCGCCGGCCCTGCCCTGGGAGAACACAACAAGAACGAGCGCGAGCACCGGGAGCACCGCCGCCCGTGACCACGACGCATGAAAACTGCTCCGGAACCGCCGCAAGGGCCGTTTGCCGGCTTCTTTTAAGAAAGAATTACTCTGTACCATTTTTTTCGATTTTGGGTTAACTCCCCGGAATCAAGCGTTTCGATAGACACCGCGGAACTCGCGGAACTGCCGCCCGCACCATCAGCCGACACGGCCGGTGCCGACGGTTGTCCGGCTCTACCACGAGGTAACAAGATTGTCGCGGGCGATATCGGGGGTGTTGCCCCCGGCTCCCGCCGAATACATCATAACGCCGGCGCGGATGCCTTCGGTCGGAATCTGCGGCGCTGCCGCGACGTCGGGGTTGTTCACCGACGAAACCGGGTGCCAATCAGCCACGTCCTGCGGCCGAATGAGGCCCCTCTGATTGCGATCCACTATAATCACGATCTCGCGATTCCCGAAAGCATCGACCAAGCGGGGCGCCTGACCGGCCCCCCGGCGCTCCAGGTCGGACTCGGAAAAACTGTAGAATTCGATTCCCCGGGGGTTGGGATGATTGGAGTCGTCAATTCGGGAACCGTCGAGATTCCGCCCGGTGAGCGTGGTGAAAAACACGTGGTCAATCTGCTCATTTTGACCGAGGAGGAAACTGTTCTGATTCTGATTACCGTACTCGAAGGTCGGGTAGTAACCGTAGGTCTGACGGTAGGTTTCGATTGCCGTGATCACCTGGCTGAACAATGCCTTGGTGCGGCTGTTGTTGGCTGATTGCCTGACCTTCGCGACCGTGGGAATCAGGATCGCCGCGAGGATCCCGATGATGGCGATCACGGTCAGCAACTCGATGAGGGTAAACGCCGCCGGCTTGCGACGGAAGCCCACGGTCGAAGGTGACTTGGGTGAATGGTGGGAATGTGGTGCGTCATGTTGATTTGGAACGTTCAAGCCCGCCG
>JBJHCF010000043.1:0-43917 GCA_050506795.1 Opitutia bacterium | reverse complement strand
GAGCTACGGGGCCTCTCTCATCGTAGCGCCCTGCTTCAGCGGGCGGTCTGCATGGCGCGCGGACGACGGTTCCCGTGAAGAAAACTCCGGCTGAAGCACGGAGCTACGGGGCCTCTCTCATCGTAGCACCCTGCTTCAGCGGGCGGTTTGTGTGGCGCGCGGACAACGGTTCTCGCAAAGAAAACTCCGGCTTATGTAAGCACGGAGCTACACGATGGAGCTATGAGGCCGAAAAGCAGGAACGAGCTAAACACAAAGGGCTTCATTCCGCGTCCTTCTTACAAAGAAAGGTTGTGGATTTATCATGAATATAAGACGGGATGTATTGAAAGCCTTAAGACGACTGGCCTGGTTGACGGGAATCCTGGCGGCGTTCGCGGTCATCGTCTGGCTCGCCCTGGATATCGCCGCCGGGGTGACTTTGCGCCGGTCAATCGCGGCGTGGCAAGAGGCCGGATTGACAATGAATGTCCGGGATTTCGTTCCTCCGGATGTCCCGCCAGAGGAAAACGCGGCGGTGATTCTCAGCCGTGTGATTGAATTTCGTTATTCTCCTCCGTCCGACCATCGGTTGCGTGAACGGGGAGTTGATGAAACAATAACATCCACCCATGTCCTGGCGAATGAAATTCTCTCGAAGATGGAACGCTCCCAGGCGTCTTCCGAAGAGGTGGCGGCGTTGGAGACCGTGCTGACGAATCCGGAGATCGTCTATCGACTGCATGTGGTTCGGGAGGCCCTCCAGTACGACCGTTTTGACGCCTATCTCAAATACGAGCATGGCTATGATTTGCTGATACCCTATGTGGGCGGACTTCGCACCCTTGCGCGGCTCTTGTGTGCCGAAGCCGTGGGCCATGCTTCGCGGGACAAGTGGCCGGAGGCTTTCGATAGTCTGGCCGTCAGCCTGCAACTGGGAGACCTGCAGAGCGCGGAGCCCCTTGTTATATCCCAACTCACGCGACGCGCGATCCGCACGATGACATTGGAACACCTGGAAGCTTTTTTACGGATCTATCCCGCCGAAACGGAGGCCCTCGATCGGCTGATGGATGTAGTTTACGCCCTGCAACCCATAAACCTGAAGGAGTCCCTCATATTTGACAGCATTGGCAGCGTCCCTTGGTTTATCGAGCAACTGGAAAACCGGACATTCCATCCGTCGGAATTATTCGGAATCGAACACACCAACCGTGAATGGGAGTGGCTGTTTGTGGGCCTCGGCTTCAAGGTGTGGATCGACAAAGGTGTCGGCCGGCCGATACACAAAGCCGATATCGCGCGTTTGATCGATACGCATCGTGAGCAAATCGAATTGCTGCGGGCGATCGGAGAGAACGAAATCGGCCTCGAAGCGTTGCGCGAGTGGGAGGAGCACCGGGAAACCGAACTGCCCTGGTACGCCGTCGTGACGCGCTCTATTTTATCGAGTGGCTTGGGCCTTCTTCAGGCGGAGAAAGCCGCGGACGCGCACTTGACACTGGCCCGGACGGGGCTTGCGGCTCATGCCTACCGTCTCGCGGAGGGCGACTGGCCGGAGACGATCGATCGCCTCGTCCCGGGATACCTTTCCGAAGTCCCCCGCGACCCCTTCGACAACGAGCCGCTGCGGTATCATCGCAACGACGGACGGGTGATTCTCTACAGCATCGGGCCGAACCGGACGGACGACGGCGGACTCCGTGTCGAACGCCCCACCGAAAAAGAACCCGGAGACCTGGTTTGGATGCTGCAAGGCGATTGGCCGGGAAGTTGAATCGGTCCATAGGAACCATTAAGAAAGAGCCACCGGACCGGGACTCCGTGCCGTTTTAAGATGCAAGGGGATGCATATGGTGATATACACCGGCCCATGAGACAACCTGCCGCCCGACCCTTCCTTGGATTGCTAACGGCCTCGATCCTTTTCCTGCAACACGCGCCGCTTCCCGCGTTCCCTTATGAAATAGAACCCGACTTCGCCATCATCCAGGTGGCGCCGGAGCCTGTGGCGCCGGCAGACACAAACCGTCTGCACGAGGCGGAATCGGTCGTGCCGCTGAGCTGGGATTGGGCCTCCGGCGACCTCCTGGGATGGCAGGGAACCGGTATCTCCGGCCTTGCCGCCTCCGACGGCCGGCTCACTGGAACGGGGTCGAGTTCGGCGCCTTACGTTCAGGTTACGAACATCGACGGACCGGACCTCGATTTCGGGTTTTATAATTTTCTTCAAACCCGCATGCGGCTTCCGGAGGGCTTTTCCGGCGACGTGGTTTTCCGCTTTGGAACCTCGGAGAACCCGGGAAACACCTCAAGCAGCCGGGAGTTTCGTATTCCCAACCGCTTGCTGGACGCGAGCGGCGAGTGGGAAACTTATCGGATCGACCTCGGTCTGATCGCCTGGTGGCGGGACCAGTTGACGCACTTGCGCGTTTATCCGCTGGGCACGGACGGAAGCGGACTCTCGTTTGAGATCGACTATCTGGAGATCGGCGACAAGCCGGGCGATCTGCTGCTGGTCAACGACGACCTGGGCCTCGCTTCCGGAGAATCCATGGGTGACGTCAACTTCATGGAATCGAAACACGCCGTTTTCTGGTGGTCGCCCGAATCGTTCAATGTCGACTCCCGCCTGAACCCGGAGGTGCACGGACGCAGAGCCTTGCGAATGATTGAAGAGTCCTATCAGGTGTTTCACAAGATCCTCGGTTACCGGGAGCCATTCGAGAGTTGGGATGTTTGGCGGCGGGACGGCAACCGTTACAAGGTCAACCACACGACCTGGTTCGGAGGCTTCTGGATGGGCGGGCGCAACGGTTTCGGCTGGATGAACGTCCCGGCCGGGGGTCTACTCGATGAAGGATGGGGCAACCCGGTGCCGCATGAGCTGGCGCACGTTTTCCAGGGGCACCAAATCGACTTCCTGGCGGGCGGACATTGGGAGTCGCACGCGAACTACCTTCGGCAGGCCTGGCAGATGCATCACTCCCAGCGCTTCCCCCAGCATCAGCGTGCACAACTTTCGCTGGGCCCCCTGATCAACTCGAATTTCCGGCAGGACCACGGAAAACTGATTTATGCGGACTTTCGCATTCACCACGCGCTCGAGGCGGTAGCCGCATCGCGCCCGGACCTCGATGCCGACCTCCCGGCCCAACTGTGGTTCGAAGGCCAAAAGGATGCGACCGTTTATGACACTCTGGCGCAGATCCTGCCTTCGGGAACCTCCGTGGCCGACACCGTGGCGACGGGAGTCCGGCACTGGCCACTTCTCGATTTCGAACATTCCGAGCATTTCCGCAACCAGCTCTGGAACACCTCGCGAAACCGGGCCTGGCACGATTACGCCACCGGCTCGCTCCTGGTCCCGAGTCAAGACCGCCCCGGCTGGTGGCGCGTGCCCCTCGCCCGGGCGCCGGAGCGTTTCGCCTACATGTATCACGAACTGGAGCCGACGGCTTCCTCGGTAACGGTCGAGCTGGAGGGACTTGAGTTGATGGGTTCAACGGAGGACTGGCGCTGGTCGCTGGTCGCCGTGAACGGTGACGGCGAGGCGCGCTACAGCGAGGTCTTCACGCCGGGCGCCGGGACAATCACCCTGGAGCCGGACGAGGTAAAGGTTCTGGTTATCGTCGTCGCGACACCCACAGACACCTCTCTAAACCTGGAATGGACCGCCAACCGACTGCCGCTCGACCAGCACCTCGACCGGTTGCGCTACCCCTACGAACTGCGTATTCAGGGGGCGGAGCCGGCAAAGCGACAGTTGGATTGGAACACCGGCGCCGGAGCGCCCCATCCGAACGGCGGCGGTTGGGTCGCCAACTCCGCCACCGTGGAGCCGACGGCGTACGTTGGACCAAACGCGCGCGTGCTCGACAACGCGGTCGTCAGCCACACCTCCCGGATCGAGGATTACGCCGTGGTGGCACAGCAGGCCCGCGTTGAAGGCAGCGGCGGGCGCTCGTCAGCCAGCCCGGTCGTTTCCGGTTACGCCGTGGTTCGCGGCGACGCGCGGATCAGCGGCAACGCGCGGATTCGCGATCGGGCCGTCGTCATGGGCTCGGCCCAGGTCGGGGGCAACGCGGTGGTGACCGAGTACGCCCTGATAGAAGGGAACACCTCGATCGGCGGCAACGCCATCGCACGAGGGCAGACCTCACCCTGGGGGGGCAGCATCAGCGGAGACGCCATCCTCGATTACGACTATTCGATGACCGAATCGCTTTCCGACGGCGTTCACTTCTCCCACGTTCCCTGGGGGGGATGGTACGTTCCCTACTGGGTGGAAACGCAGGCCAAGCCGCGGGGCCTGACTGCTTCGTACCGAATCAACGAACCCGCCGGAAGCCTGCTCTGGGACGAGTTCGGCGCCGCGCACGCGTTGCTGCGCGGGAACGCGCACCGGGTGAACGACCCCTGGATGAACACCTCTGTGCTCAGGCTGGACGGCACCTCGGCTTACGCCGTCCTGGATCGAAACCTCGCCGCCATGACTGCGGCGACCTACAGCCTATGGGTACGCCCCGACGGCGCGAATACCGACCGCGCGGTCCTCCATTTCGGCGGCGCCGAGGACCGCTTCCTTCAAATCATCGCCAGGGACACCGAAGGACGAGCCCGGGTGCGGATGCAGACCGAAGGTGGATTGACCGAGCTCATCTCGCAATCGGCCGTTCCGGAGGGTCAGTGGACGCACATCGCCTTGACGATCAGCACAAACCGCAGTGCCACCCTCTACATCGACGGTTCGAGCGAGGCCTCAACCTTTCTCAACGCCCTGCCGGAAGCGATACTCGCTCCCAACGATTTTACGGTCGGCGAGGCGGTGTACCTTGGTCGCGACTGGCACGGGAACCTGTTCGCCGGAGACCTGGTTGATTTTCGTGCCTACAACGTGCCTCTGTCCGCTGACGAAATCGCCGCCGAAAAGCTCCGTACCGGCCCGCTCCTGGGCGCTTTTTTCGTCAAATCGCCACAAGACTTCACCGGAAGCGGCCCGGAATTTCAGTCCGGCGTGCGTGACGGGCTCGTCAGAACCCTGCAAGCGACGATCTATCCCCGAAGCGGCGGGAGCGGGACCTATTACGCCGGGATTTTCGATTCCTCCGACGAAGAAACGGCGTCGATTCGCGGCAGCGGTTTCGGACTCCGCAACGGCCGCATTTTCGTCCGGCTTGCGAATGTCGGTTTCTGGGACACCGGTGTCGACGCGACGCTGAACGACTGGCAAACCATTACCCTGACCTATGACGGAAACGAAGCGGTGCTGTACGTCGACGGCATCGAAATGGCCAGGAGGAATTACAATGCGAACCCGTCGCACGTCGCCGGAAAGAATTTCCGCATCGGTTTCGCGCAATCCGCCGGAGGCAGCCGGCCCAAATACCATTTCGACGGGGATATCACGGACGCGCTGATTTCCGATCGCGTTATCCCGCCTTCGCCGCCGTCCACCATCGAAGACTGGCGCGCAGAGCATTTCGGTACCTCTGAAAACGCCGGACTTGCCGCCGACGACGCCGACTTCGACGGCGACGGATTCATGAACCTGATCGAATATGCGCTGGGGGCGAATCCCACCGTTCCCGGCGACGCCGCCACAAAATTGAACACCGGCCGGACGCGTCTCCCCGCCGATCAAATTTTTCAAGATTCCTTCAGCTACGCCGCCGACCTGATCGCCGACGGGCCGGACGGAACCGGATGGGACCGGATAACCGGGGTTGAGGAAGCCTCCGTCGCACGGATCGAAGCCCAAAACGGTGTGCTTCACATGACCTCATCCGGCACCTGGGGCGACGCCTACCCGCTGACTATCGCCCGCTCGGTACCGGGTGGAGTCGACCTCCAGGCGACGGTTCGCCTGGTGAGCGCTCCCTCAACCGGAGACACCTTCGACCGGGATTACGTCAATTTCACCGCTCCCATGCTCTACATCGGAAGGGCCGACAACCCCGGCGGCGTGTCGCACTACGTCGCGCACCACTTCTTCGAAGCCTTCGGTCACGGCAACGGAATGCAGGTGGTGCAGAATTACTCGCGCACCTTCGACGGCTCCTTCACGCCGTCCCCGGGATATCCCTGGATGCGTATCGAATTCGATCATATAACGGGCGAGGTCACGGCATGGCGCAGTCAGGATGGCCAGAACTGGCAGGATTTCGGCAGTCAGACACTCCCCGCATTGGTCGCCGCAGGAGTTGAACTTGAGATCGGCCTGATTCACACGGTCTGGGGGAACGCCGACGCCGATAATGCCTGGGTCGAATGGGACGACTTTGAAATCAGGGACCTTTCAGGTGAGCCGGGTGAAACCGAAGAGGAATACCTCTTCCTCAATTTCGAGCACATCGGCGATCCGAGACTCCTGTACATCATCGAGGCCACCAACGACCTCAACGCCGGCTGGGAGACCGTCCAGACCTACGGCCCCTTCATGACTTCAGGCTCCGAGTCTTTCACCGATGAGGTTCCTCTCGGCCACGACCCCCGGCGATTCCTCCGCCTGCGCGTCGAATATCAATAGTCGGAAGTTTTTCATGAGCCAATAAGCGCTAACCTCCGGAAAATTGACGCGTTCCCGCGTCCTTTTTTGGTCGATTCCGGTCGGGAACAACTTCTACTGTAGGGCATGAGTAAACGTATCCTGATTGTCACGGGTGACGGCGGCGAAAGCTACGAGACCCTCTACGCGCTCCACCGTTTTCAGGAGGCCGGACTGGATCCGGTGATCGCCGCCCCCGCGGCGCGTCCGCTGCATCTGGTCATGCACGACTTCGAGCCGGGTTGGGACACCTACATCGAGCGTCCGGGTTACCGGGCTGAAGCCACTCTCGCGCTCGACGAGGTCAAGGTTGACGATTTCCATGCGATCCTCCTCATCGGTGGCCGGGCTCCGGAATATTTGCGGAACAACGACACCCTGCTAAAAATCGTGCGCGCCTTCCACGAACAGAAAAAGTGGATCTACAGTATCTGTCATGGCGTTCAGGTCCTGGTTGCCGCCGGTCTGGTCAAGGAACGCGACGTCACTTGCTACGAACACGTGAAATGTGAAGTCGAACAGGCCGGCGGGCGCTGGATCGGGGAGGAAGCGCATATCCAGAATCGCATAATCAGCGGCCAGACCTGGCAATCCCACCCGGATTTCTACCGGCTCATTTTCCAAAACCTGGATTCCTAGGTTTCGAGTGCGGGCAGGATGCCCGCACTCCCGGTAACGGTGAGGGCTGCGCGCGGTCCGGCGCGAGGCGATATTGGACATGAGGGAAAACACATTCGAATCCTTTCGGGCGGTGATCTTCGATATGGACGGCCTGCTGCTCGACACCGAGCGTTTGGCGTTAACGACATTCAACGAAACCTGTACCGAATTCGGCCTCGGAGAGCAGAGCGATCTGTTCAGAAAACTGATCGGACGGAGTCAGGCTTCCGGTGACGAGATTCTCCGGACCGAGTTGCAGGATCGGGTGGATTTTGGTGTTTTCGCCAAAGTCTGGGACCGGAAATACACCGAGTTGACCACCCATCAGCCGATACCGTTAAAACCCGGGGCAACTGAATTATTGGCCCACCTGGGAGGACGCGAGGTCCCGCTTGCGGTGGCCACATCGACCAATTCGAACGTCGCGCGAAACAAACTGCAAAGCGCTGGAATTCTCGCATATTTCCGTCTCGTTGTGGGTGGCGAACAAGTCCCCGAAAGCAAGCCGGACCCGGCGATCTATACCCGGGCCGCTTTGGGCCTGGGGGTCGAGCCGCGGGCCTGCATTGCGGTCGAAGATTCGGAGAACGGCGTTCGCTCAGCCGTGGCGGCCGGAATGATCGTGATCCAGATTCCGGATCTGGTCCAACCCTCAACCGAGCTGTTGGAGCTCGGTCACACGGTTCTGCCTGATTTGCGCCACGTGCATGACCTGTTGTCGGCCCATGCTCGGCTGAACGGCAAATAAGCGCGTTAGCCCGACGGAGTCATTCCTTTCCCTGGCGCAAGGCGCGGCGCTCCGGGGAGCCTGCCTCGCGGTACGGGAGCGCCGCGATACCGGCCCGCCGCATGGAAGCGCGCAGGGAATGGGCCAGGGCATGACTGTAGGCGCGCTGGTAAAACACCATGGACTCGTCGTACTCCGGAAGAATGTCCTCCATAGTCTCCGCATTTTGGATACGATCGTCGAACTGCCTGCGCTTATTTTCGATATACTCCATCAAGGCGACATCTTTGCTCGCATCTTCGGAGAGTTTCAGTGTCCAGGTCATATCGCGATGCAACTCGCACTCGCCGACAACCTTTCCGGATACCGTTGCGTCCCACTGGTTCGGCGCCACCAGCGACAGCCAGAATCGATCGTTCTTTTGATAAAGCGTATAGGTCTTTCCGGGCACCGGACGAAACTTGAAATCGCTCTGCAAGATGAACAGCGAGGTAAAAAGCTCCACCGAAATCTGGTCGACCTCCTTCGACGGGGCATGATCAACGGCTTGCTTTCCTTCCGCCAGGACGGAAAGAATTGGGACGAGGCCCTTTCCTTGTGGATTCGGATTCTTCGACATAGCTATGCCTCTGAGTGGGCTTCCGCGGTGACTCCACCGCCGTCCCAGCGAAATGCGATCACCATCGGACGGCAGCAAATCTCGCAGTCGTAATCCCATTCGACGGGAAGTTCGTTGCGCCCGGGAGCGGCGATGTCGAAGGACTGGAAGCAGGTCGGACAAGTGACGCTGGCAAAATCGGTTTCCATTGCGGACAAAATCCGAGCCAAGCACTTTAGCGCTGCCCGGCTCGGCTGTAAACGGTTCCAGGTTTAATCGAGCGCAATCACCACTTTGCCGAAATGAGCGCCGCTTTTCAGGTGGGCGTAGGCCTCCGGAGCTTCCTCGAAGGGAAAAACCCGATCGATCTGCGGTTTCATTTGGTGGAGGGTGATCGCCCGGTTCATGTCCTCAAACATCTCCCGACTGCCCACGAAAATCCCGTGCACCTCGGCCAGCTTACCGATCATCAGCCCCAGCGGCGCCTCCACGTTAAACCCGCTCACGCCGCCAACGACATGAACGTTTCCATTCAGCGCCAGACTCTTGAGGGATTTCTCGAAGGTATCGGCGCCGCCAACCTCCAAAGCCTGCTGCACCCCGGTTCCCCCGGTCAACCGCAGCACCTCCTTTTCCCAGTCGGGGGTCTGACGATAATTGATGCCAAAATCCGCGCCCAGCTCCCTGGCTCGCGCCAGCTTTTCGTCGCTGCCCGAAGTAATAATCACCCGCGCCCCGTGCATCCGGGCGAACTGTAATCCAAAGATCGATACGCCGCCGGTTCCCAGCAGCAAAACAGTTTGTCCGGCATGCACTTTGCCCCGCCAAACCAGCGCCTGCCACGCGGTCAGAGCCGCGCACGGCAGGGTGGCCGCCTCCTCGTAGCTGAGGTGGTCGGGAACCGCCACCAGTCCCTCCTGGTTCAGCACGACCCGCTCCGCCAGCATTCCATCGCGGGCGCCGCCCAGGGCGCTCCCCGCGGTTTCGGGAGTCGCGCCGCCGGACCGCCATTCCTGAAAAAACGTCGACGCCACCCGATCCCCGGGTTTCCAGCGAGTGACCGCCTCTCCGACCTCGACCACATCGCCGGCGCCGTCCGATAGCGGAATCAACGGGTAATTGGCTCCGCGGGCGTAACCCCCCTGGAGAATCATCAGATCCCGGAAATTGAGGGAGGTGGCCCGCACCCGCACCACCACTTCTCCGGCGGCCGGTGTCGGCTCTGGCCGGTCGATGAGCTTCAACCGAGGTGTTTCCTTCTCCAATACAAGCTGATAGGCCTTCATAAATCGCTTCCTTCAGGATTACTGATCGACAGGAATGGGTATTCCAGAGGTGAGTATCAACCGCGAGCCGCAAGTCGTCAAACCCCGACCATAATCGACTCCACCCCCGAACTCCGGTAACGCTGCAAAGGGTAAAACGAGAGCGGGCAGTCTCCCTGAGGGAAGACTGCCCGCGAAAAATCCGGTCGGATCAGATTAAATGTTCACTGACCGCGCCGGAAATTACCGCCGCCACCCTGCGGTCCGCCACCCTGCGGTCTCCCGCCACCCCATCCGGGGTTGGCGCCCGCAGCCGGCATCATGCGGCGCATATTATCCATCAACTCAACATCCTCCGGCCGAAACGCCGGATTGTTGGCCACCACAGCCCGTGACTCCTCTCCCAAAGCCTGGAATGCTTCTCCCAACTCTCTCCCACGCTGCATCAGCCGTCGCTGTTGGACAGACCCCTGCTCGGCCTGCATGGCGCGCCCCATGACGTCACGCATTTCAGTGCCCAGGGCCTGCATGCGATTCTCGATGTCGCGAATCTCCGGCGAAGTTTCCGCCGCCGCCTCCCAACGACCGCGAAACTCCACCATGCGCTCACGCATTGCCTGCCATTCCTCGCGGCGCTGCTGCGGCGTCATTTGCCGGGGCTCGGGTTCCGTCACCTGCTGGACCCGAGAGGTCCGCATGGACAACTGTTTCTCAACCCCTTCGAAACGGACCGTGAGCTGCCGGGTCTGGCTGTCGAAGGAAACCGCCTCCAGACCATGCGCGCGCTCTCCGAGCCCGATCCAGAAGCTACGTCCGTTTGCCGGATCGTTGATACTGAACATGGCTCCTCCGGGGAGACTGGCAACCGACCTGAGTTCGAGCTGATCGAGAAAAGAGGAAGCTTCCGCTTCCTCGCTGGCGTAGGCCGTCAGGCCGCCACCGAAAGCCGCGATCGCGGACAAAATGGCAAGGAATTTTTTCATGGCGTACAAAATGCGCAGTGTACAAGTACTTACAGCGTACAAGAACTTAATCGCTAAATTGGGCTCTTTAGTTTCATTTTTTTTAGAACTAATTAATAACAGCCTCCTTTTGGGCCGGGTCAAACTGTTAAGTCACTCACTTTCAGGTCCTTCCTGAAAGACCCTTTTCTGCGGCCTCCGGATGAAAAACGAGCGGAACGGCGCAAGTTGACCCCGGGCGTTCCACGGGAACACCGAAGTTCGACGCGGGCCGCGTTCGCATCGGCATTGCCCAAATTCTCATCGAATTGACCTCCGGCTCCTTAAGCCCAGGGAAATACGCTCCCCGTGTAATCAGTAAAGAATCTGTAATATTCTACTGAAGCAAGGATTAGTTTGACTACTCGTCATTTCTTATGCATCAAATTGAACAAAAATCAGTTAAAGACTTGGCCAAATTACTCACATTTTCCACATCTCGGGCGTTCGTCATTGCCCTGATCGTATCAGCGATCACCTTTGGCTTACTCACCGGGGCCATGCTGCAGAAGGGGTCCACTCCGCCACCGGCAGAGCCAACGTTTGTGGCGGTTCCGCCGGAAGAGGGAAGCTCACGCCACAATCGATTCCTTATGTTGAACGAGCGCGTTCAACAGCATCAGGGTGACCTTGAAATCCTCTTTCTCGGGGACTCGATCACGCAGGACTGGGAAATCACGGGACGGAAAGTCTGGGAGGAGTACTACGAAGGAAGAGCCCTGAACCTGGGTCTCGGTGGCGACCGCACCCAGAACGTCCTCTGGCGATTGGACAACGGAAACATCGACGGCCTCCATCCCCGTGTGGCAGTCGTGTTGATTGGCGTGAATAACTCCGGCCGAAACTCCTCGACGGAAATTCTGCAGGGCGTGACCGCAGTGGTGGCGAAGCTGCGCGAAAAACTTCCCGAAACCAAGATCCTGTTACTCGGAATCTTTCCCCATAAAGCTGATTTCCACCACCGGCGCGGTCTGACCGCTCAGGTCAATCAGGTCCTGCCCCGCCTCGCGGATGGAGAATTCGTTTTTTTCCTCGATATCGGGCACCGCTTCCTGGCCGATGACGGTACCATTCCCAATTCCATCATGCCGGACGAACTGCACCTCTCCGAAACCGGCTACCGGCTCTGGGCCGAGTCGATGGAGGAAACCCTGAATATGCTCCTGCTCGACAATCCCGTATCCTTAACTCACCGCTAGGAGGAATACTACTCGGTTAAGCCCAAAGTAGGACACGCTTCCAGCGTGTTGTCTCAGGCTGGAAGCCTAAGCTACATCGATTCAGCTCCTTAACCGAGTGCCATTCCCGCTAGGAGGCTGTCGGCGAAGCCCGACAGACTCCAAGCCAGTTCATTTCTTCCTTGGTTTCATTCCTGATAAGCGATTTGAACGCACGCGACGATAACGTATCGCCGGCGAAAGGAAGGGCGCCCAGATCGAACCCGCCTTCAGTCCGAATCCGCCGGGCCGAGATAGTGCCCTTCGGAGGAATACTCCCGGTCGAAGGGTAGATCGGGATGGCCCAGGACAAAGTTTCCCGCGACGGAAAGCGTTTCGGGAAAAGGATAATAATCCGGATTAAGGGAACGAACGAAATGGGAAAGGGACCCGCTCAATTCCCCGGATGCGGGATTGTATTCAACCACCACGGATGTTCTGCCGAACTCGGAAAAATACCGCTGAGCTCCCGAGGCGAGCCAGCGGGCATCACTGTCGGCCATTGACTCCATCGGAGACGCGTCCTCAGGGGGAAAATCGGGCTCTTCGGAGTCCGCCGCCGTGACCTCGGCGACACGGGAGAACGTGGGAATGGCGATCGATGCCATCATCGCCAACGGGAAAGCCCCCGCCCTCGCCAGTGAGCTTTTATGCGATGCCGGCAATTCCGAGCGCACGAGAATTCCGTCCGGAAGATTGTGACGCAGGGATACGGTAGGACGGTTCGTCCGGGGCATCCAGGAGCTCAAAAAATCAAAGACAGGCCCCATTTCCTCATCACCGCCCAATGAGGTCATAAAGTGACGCAGCTCCTCGTAAACCTCGGGACGAGCAAACTCGATCTGGTTTCCCCGCGCTCCACCCAACGCCTGTACCGCGTTCAGAAACGACACATCATTCCCCAGATGATTATTCTGGAGACCGAGCACCCGGTCAAGGTGGCCCTCTGAAGACGCGATGAAGACATCGTTCCCCTCGGTTAGAAACACCAGGCGGCTGTTCATGAGCTCCGGATCGATCGGCTCCCGCATTCGATAGGCGGGGCTTCCTTCGCGGTCGAAGGCTTCAAAACGCGGATCGTTCCTGATAAAGCCGGTTAGGATCGGACCCAGGTTTTCCACCCGGGCGAAAAACTCGATGCCGGGAATGGATACGTTGGTATCCGGAATCGGAACCCGCGCCGTGCGGTCGAGGTTCACCGCCGCCGACAGACGGCCCCTAAGCTGTTCCACCAACATCCTATAGGTCGTTTCGTTACCCGATTCCATCCGCTCCTGAAGCGCGGCCTCGATCATATTCGGTCCGGCTTCTCCCATCACGACCCGGGAAACATTCTTGATGGTCTCCAGCAAGGCGGGGATGTCGTACTCGATTTCATAAAAATAACTGGCGTCGGCCGGGGTGTAGCGCAGTCCGACAAAAGGTCCAGGGTCGCCCCCGAACGCTTGAAACAACCCGTTCCTTCCTTCCGGAAGGTACAAAAAGACGCTGTTGCGATAGAGCCCCTGATGCCGAACGGAAGAAAGCCCGAACGCCCGCAGGCCGCTCAAATTTGCCTCGCGCACGATCGCTTCGGCGCTGATGGGAATCGGCGGGATGGGCGATACCGCCTCCTGTACTATTCCAATCAGCGGCTCGATTTGGCGGGCCAAGGATAACATATCCTCCTCCAGGTCCACGTAAAGAAACACCGGACCGCCGAGGTCGAGGCGTTCCGCGACCGGCAGGAAGGCGTCGCTGACCTCGCCCTCATGCAGAGCCAACTGGCCCCGAGCCGGCAATGCGGCAAAATGCACCGACAACGCCAGGCAACCGACAACGCGAATAATGGGAGGGAAATGGTTAAGGTTAACGTTCATAGCAAAAACCGGAGTCTACCCAGTCCCTTTGACGTTGGCGAGGAATATGTTAGGCATAAACCTCATTTCCTCATTTCCCGGTCGCATCCCGCCACCTTCCGACTTGATGAGCAATCCGGACAGACTTGGTGTTTTGATAGCAAGTCTATCATCGTGGTCCGCGGAAACGGAGCGTTATTTTCAGGATCGGGCGTTCGGGTAGATCAGTCGTTCCGCTTTTTGGGCAAGGACCGCAGCTTTCAGCTTCCGTTCGGATTTGCCGAATTCCGGATCATCTTCCCGCCATGTCCATCCGATAACATCCGCATGCCGGGGAGGCGTGTCATCCGCTTCAAAATCAAGTTCCAGCTTCCGAAACTCTTTCGCTTCCAGGACTGCCACACCAATGGCTTTGGGAAGCTTGAAGTCTTCTTTCGCCATTCGCTCCGACTCCTCCAAAGGCTCCGCGCTATGCCGGGCCACGGATAGTCGCCCATTCTTCGGATTAGGGATAAACGCGGGTGGTTTGACCACCGTTGCATTGAAATGGCTGCTTGAGGTGAGGAACCGTGAAATCGCCTCCTCGTCCTGAACAAGCTCAGACAGTCCGGAGGGTAGCGCCATCACCTGCAATCCTTAGGAGTTCCTCAAGAACACGGGCGGGCAGAGCATTTCCATCGAACAGCTCCGCGGCGTGTCCACGATTGGCCCCGTCAATCCATGCATAGGCAAGCCGGTTTCCCGCGTTCACACTCAAGGTGAAGGTCTTCGTCCCGGAAGGCAGCCAGTCGAAAGAAACCTGCCCGTCCGGTTCGGCGGAAATCTCGGGAGCCGGGATATCTTCGGGCAAGGCACGAATGAATGCCTCGGCGCGAAGCGCGACCGCCTCACTGACACCATTCGCGCCGTAGCCGTCCCAATCGTCTTCGGAGCATTCGACCGCCAATTCCCTCAACGCGGAAATAAGCTGCGCCTTGGCTCCAAAAAGGGCTTCGGAGTTTTGCTGATGCTCGATAAACACATTAAAATTATCGACGATCGATGAGGCTTCTTCGGATACGCCGCTTCCAGGTACGGCATAACCGCCCCAGGTAACAGCGCCTGTGGCTCCTGCTGCTAGAATTGCCGGCTTGAGAAGAGATTGATACATTCTTTGGTCACAATGTTGCGAAAAAGGTCGTTTTTCAAGTCCCGAAGCGAGCCGACGACGGCCGACACGTCAACCCATTCCAAAGATTCACGAGGCCGGGGGTCATACGCATCAATGTCGAGAAGAACGACCAGCTTTCCGTCCCGCACCTCCTTTGTCGCGAGGACGATATTCGCCTGCTGACCGGATCGTTTGTCCACGATCTGATGCTGATTCAGAAATCCGGTGAATGTGAAGTCGCGCCCATCAACTTTTGGGATTTGAGGCCCGGTCGAAAGGTAGCGTCCCAGATCCAAACCGCCATCAGGATTCAACGGAAGCCCTATCCGGTTGATGGTACGGAGGCCGATTTTTCGAATACGCAGGGGTTTGGCGATGGTGCGGTAATTCTCCCAGGTCCGTTGGATTTCCGGGAGGCAGGCATCCATGCCCGCGTAGGGAGCGAGCCGGTTGAAAGAGTAGCCGGACCGGCGAAACTGGGTTAGCTGCTTGCCATCCTCGCTGCGAAACAGGAGTGCATCGAGCCCCTCCTTCAATCTGGGCTCCGGAGGTTTCTCCGCCTGCTTGTGAATCTGGAATTGCTGCAACATCCTCTTCTGAAGCTGCGGGTAAGTCTTGCACAATGACTCTTGGGCCGCCGACTCCAAATCCCCCGGACTCGTGCCTGCCGGCAATTCGCAGTCGATGTCAACGATTGCCTCGATGATGGGAGGAAAAGGAAGTTGAAACGGTTCTTCGTCCATTATGAGATTTGTTTGAGGCGTTTCATGATAGTCGCAATTTGATCCGAGCACGCTTCAACGAACTCGATCAACTCCCGCGGCGTTCGCGTATCCTCTTCAACCTTATTGTTCGGGTTTATTGCTTTCAGGTCAAAAGCCGCGTTCTCAACCGTCTGTGCCCGGTTCTCGATGGCTCTAATTTCCTTCTCCTTCTCACGGATGGCGGCATTGGCTTTGACCAGCTCTGCCTGTGAAACTTTCGCCTTCTTAAGCTCGGTAAGCCGCTCCCGCAATCGCGCGAGGGCGTCCTTGGGTTCCGCGGCGGTCGCACGGATTTTGGCGCCTTCAGCCTGCGCTTGTTTACGAATGGCCGCGATATCAAGGGTCCAGCTGCGGTCGCTGTCCTTGCGGTCGGGCAGACATTCGAAGAAGCCTTCGAGGCTGGCCCGGGTGAACGGCTTCTTCTTCCCGACCTTTACATCCGATAAGTCGTAATACCAGATCTGCTTCGTAGGGCGGCCCTTGCTGAAAAAGAGCAGGTTGGTTTTCACCCCGGCGCCCGCGGCGGTAAAAAGCCCCGGCGGCAGACTGACGATACACCACAGGTCGCAGGTGTCCAGAAGGCGACGCTTAGTCTTTACAAAGGCATCCTGGTTGGTCTGGAACAAGACCCCTTCATCCAGCACGATCCCGCAACTGCCGCCTGTTTTGAGAGATGCCATGACATCCTGGAGGAAGAGCAACTGCGTGGCCCTGCTCTTGAAAGCGAAACGCGTCTGCGCGTCCTTGCCTTCCTTTCCGCCGAAAGGCGGGTTCGTAAGAATCACATCGAACTGGCTGGGAGCATGCTCGAAAAGACCGGCGTAGATGGCCGACTGCGTGAGTGTATTGCCGTGCCAGATATGGGGTTCGTCGATGCCATGAAGAATCAGGTTGGCGAGCGCGATCGGGTAAATGAGGTTCTCCTTTTCCCGTCCGTAGAATGTACGGTGCTTCAATGCCTCGATTTGATCTCCTGTCGCGTTCGGACCCAGTTGGCCCCGCATCCATTCAAATGCCTGGGCCAGAAATCCGCCGGTGCCACAGCAGGGATCGTAAACCGTCTGCCCCACCTGCGGCTTCAGCACCTCCACCATGGCGCGGATGACCTCGCGCGGCGTGAAGAATTGTCCGCCATCGTTGCCCTTTTCGCCCATTTTGAGCAAAAGACCCTCGTAAACCTGTGAAAGTGTGAACACATGGGTAGCGTCGATGACACTGGAGTTGACTTCGTCCACCTTGTCCAGCACATCGCAGAGATTCCTCTCCGTATCGATGCGGGTCCGATCCACGCCCGACATGATTTCACTGATCACTTTCTGGCGCGGCGTCGCATTGGGCCGATCCTTCAGGCGCTTGAGATGGGGAATGAGATCACGATTGACGAAATCAAAAAACTTGCCTGAAGACAGCTCCATCCGCTTCACACGCTCCGGGGCGTTGGGCGCCGCCCAATCCTGCCAGCGGTAGGGTTTCGCCATCGAAAAGCGGAAGTCCGCGCCCACGATCCTGGCTTCCTCCGCCTCCTGCTCTTCGCGCTCATCCAGAATGCGCAGGAACATCAGCCAGGTGAGTTCAGGGACGTATTGCAGTGCGCCCGCGCAGTTGGAACGCCGCATGACGTCGCAGATACTCCAGACCACACGATCCATCGCCGCCTGGCCTTTAATGGCGCGTGATTTGCTGTTTCTTGAGGCCGTTTTCTTGGTTGCCAAGGATTTCAATTAGTGAGCGGTTGTGAGAATCAGCTGCGCAAGGCGTTCCACGTCGGCTTCAGTGAAAAACTGCACGTCGTGGTCGGCCATCAAGCTGGAAATACGACCTCGGTTCTCCATGACCGCTTCGGTGAAGCTGGCGACCACCATCAGTTGCTGCTCATGGCGTTGCGGGTCGGGATGTTTGTAGATCAAGTGGCCTTCCGCCGCGATACTCTTCGCCTCCTTCATTAGCGCGTCGGTCCGCTGCTGGGTGAATTCCTTGATCTGAATCAGATTGAAGCGGCCATTCTGGAAACCGTAGTCCACATTTACCTCGTCTTCCAGTACGGGGATGCGCACGGTCAAGTCACGTTGGAGCTTCTCGGCGATGTCGGGTTGCTCGAAACGCTGTCGAATCGCCGGAAAAGATTCCGCAGCTTCAGCGCCGGGGTCGCGACGCACCCGCGCGGTCACCAGATCCCCAAAGAGTTGGGCCAGTTCCGTCGCGGGATTTTCCACCCGGGCCGGACGCAGGGGCGTGAACACAATTTCGTTCGCGAAACGGCGAAGAAACAACTCCAGATCGGCACGGTGGCCCAGTTCCGGCCTCTCGACCTGAAATCGGTGCTCGACCATCTTTTTGGCTGTGTTAACCGCTGATAAATCGAGATTGTAATCCGGCCCGAAAAAGCGCCGGATCCGGTCATTGCCCGAGACGAGTCTGACGTCGAGGAATTCCAGCGATTCGACGAACAGAAGCACACCGATGTTGGCCGCTTCCATCCGTGAACGGTCGGGACAGTATTGGATGACGCTGTAGTAGCCTGTAGTGGGTGAATTCATGGTATTTTACCTAAAAATTTAGCTCTGATTGGGGGAAAATACGAGCGACAAGTTCCGTCGCCAGAAAATCGCGCCGCTGGCAGAGAAAGTTTGTCAATGCCTCCCGTGTCGCCTTGTCCACCTCCCATTCGCGTGGTATGCGCTCAACCTCCTCTCCTATCGCCCCGTCTGACGCAGCGGCAAGCGCCTGGCAGGCCGCGACCATCTCCGCCCGGTTGATAAAGTCCGCGAACTCAGGGAAAAGGCCGAACACCATCTCGTTTTTCGTAAACCCGATGTTGGCAAGCTCCGGCTTAAGTGGCCGGCCACAGGTGAAGGCATGCGTGTGGTCCATCGCCACAAGACGGAACAGCCCGGGTAACGCACCTTCCCGGGAAAAGAATACGTTGTTCCGGTTCACACGGCGAGGCTCCGGCCGATAGCGGTCGCAGTTCATAATCCATGTGTCCAGTGCGACAAGCTTGGCAACGTCGGCGCGGTTACTTATCCACTTGAGGTCGTCGCCATTGCCACTCCAGTTCAAGCCCTCTTCACGGCGGGTCATCCAAGTCGATCCTGCCATCGCGCAATTACCACTGTAAAGTACGATCTCCGGCACGCCGTCAAAATCCATCAAGGCATGATCGAAGGTCGGGAGGCCGAGCAAGTGCGCCATCCGGGTACCGAGAAATTCGCAAGCCAATACGTGCGGACCTTCTTTGTTGCCAAGAAACTTGGCGAAGCCCCTCCCGTCATTGGTGACGACAGCCACCACTTCAGAGCCGGTGTCCTGGCACTCCTCTACGCGCCGGATGACCGTCGGACTCCAACCGGTCTGGAAGGTCATGGCCATTTTCAGGAAGCGGGGGGTTCAAACGCATCCCGCAGGTAGGCGGCTGGGAGGCGGTTTATGGCTTCGAGTTGGTCCTCCGCTTTCTTGCGGGTCACTTCGACTTCGGCCAGTTGCGCCTTCAGCCGCGCCGCGACCTGGCGCTGCTCGTGTAGGTCGGGGAGGGCTATGGGAAGTATCGCTAGTTTATTAAAATTCACGGAACTCTGTCCAATCCATCGTTGGCAGATCTCGATAAAGACCTTCTTTTGCCAAAGGTGGTTAATGTAGAAGCAAAGAAACTCGGAGTCGGCCTGTTCGTTATTTACACGAATGCGCGTAAAATGATTACTGAAAACGACAGGTTCAGCGTACGAACGGAAGATAGCCGACTTTCCGACAAGCTCTGTGCTATTAGTGTTGTTGAAGAGAATGTCGTTTTCTTTAAGCGAGTAACGATCTATTTGTTTCTCGTCGACGGGAACCCGAATATGTTCTGATAGGTCAATTACTCCAGTTGTATCGACATTGTTCATGCGAAGTTGAATTACGCCGCTCTCGTCCCGTTTACCCGAAGCAAAACCAGATTGCGCGCTATCAACAACATCTCCTATTCTGACCGTCCTCATGCCGCAAATATCCTTTCCTTTGTATCGAGGAGCAATCTCGTGGGATCACCAAACGCCTTGAGCGCGGGGATGCCGCCAGCTTTGCGCACCTCGTCGGTCTGGAAAATATATTGGCTTTCGAGGGCTTCGGTACCGGCGCGGGCGAACTGGTTGGTGATGGCCCGTATGGTGGCGGCGGTGTCGGCGGGCATGGCCTGGAGCCAGTCGCGTTGCTTGTAGCTGAAGGCGAAGACGCGGTTGGCACGGGTCTGGCGGTTGAGCCCGTAACCGATCTCGCCGAGCACGTCGAAGAGGTCGCAGTCCTCGGCCTCCTCGGCGATTTGCAGGGCCTTGGGCGAGAAGCCGCCGCGCACGATGGCGTCAATCAGGGCGCGGCGTTCCTGCGGCGTGATCCAGATCGTGCGGAAAGCCAAAACATCGGCGGCGGCCTCGACCAGTCTTCCGGCCACCCGCTCCCGATACTCCTCAACGGTGATACGCCGGTGGCTGCCATCCAGCACCGCCGTAAGGTAGCGCCCGGTGTCCTTGATCTCAATTTCCACACCCTCCGCCTGGATCGGGGGTTTCGGCGGGGGGCCGGGCTTGCGTCGCTTTTTCCCGCTGCGGTGTTTGGTGAGAAAACCCTGTCCAAGGAGGCTGGTGGCCTCAGTGTAATCATAGACCCGAAACATGAGCTTCTCCGTGTCCGGATCGATGCGGGTTCCGCGTCCGAGCATCTGATAAAAGACGATGGGCGAGCGCAGGTATTGCATGAATGCTATATTGCGCAGGCAGGGCACGTCCACTCCCGTGGTCAGCAGTTCGACCGTGCAGGCGATAAAATGGGAGGACGCGGAACCGCGAAGGTCAGCGATGTGTTCGCCGCCGTTGCTTTTGTCTGTGCACTTGAAGGCAAAGAATGCTTTGGCGTCCCTGTCATTGGCCGCACACCAATCCTGGTACAAATTGCCCAGTGCTTGCGCGACCGCGTCGGCGTGGGGGTCACCGGCGCAGAAAACAATGGTCTTCTGCTCAGGGGCGCCGCCGTGAGCGATGAGTTGCTCGAAAAGATGCCTGGACATCGCCTCCACCCGATCCGGCAGCATCAGACGCTCGTCCAACCTGGTGGGACCGTAGTGATCTTCGACGACTTCGGCGGGGGCTTCTTGACCGGTCGTGGCGAGGGTCAGCTTCTTGGACCGCAGATCCTCCTTGCTGATCCGGTCTTCCCGCTCCGGCGTTTCCTTGCTGTCGTGGAAAAGGTCGAAAGTAAAAATCTCCGGCGGAGCCAGGTAGCCATCCTCAATGCCCTGCGCGAGCGTGTATTCGTAAACCGGTTCGCCGAAGTGTTTGATGTTGTCGCGGAGAATCCGTTCGTCCTCGTCCATCGGGCTGCTGCCGTACTCGCCTGGCCTGCGTTTGGCTTGTTTAAGCTCCCGCGGAGTGGCGGTGAGACCGATTTGCACGGCGTCCGGGTTGTGTTCCAGGAAGAATTTCCATTCTCCCCAAGCCGAGCGGTGGCACTCGTCGATAATGATATGACTGAAAAGGTTCCGGTCCCGGTAATGTTTGAAAAAAAAGTTCCGTGCCCCCTGGTTCCTCTGCGCATCCAAAGTCTGGTAGGTGGCGACATGAATGCGGGCGTTGCGGGCATTGTTGCGGCCATCGGCATCGGCGAAAACTTCGGCGACATCGGAGCCGAAAACGCCGGCGAACGCTCCCAACGCCTGAGCGCGCAACTCGTCGCGGTCGCAGACGAAAAGAGCTCTTTTCAACTGTCCCGCATCCGCAATGCGCTTCAGCAGGTTAACCGCGATGAAGGTTTTGCCCGCACCGGTGGCGAGCGAGAGCAATGCACGGTTTTCACCAGGCCGCGCCAGCTTTTCGAATGTCGCCCGAATCGCGGCATCCTGATAATAGCGGCGCGTGGCCTCACCGCCCGGATAAGGGACCAGGAGGGGACGGGCGCTCACGGACTCTAGATCGAAACCTTTGTGATGCTCGAATCCCCGTCTGAGTTCTTCATTCGTCGGGAATTCACAGAGCGGCTTGGGACTGCTGGTCTGGCCAGTGACGTGATCGTATTCGATGAACAGGTGGCCGTTGGTCGAGTAGACAAAGGGGACGTTGAGTCGCTCAGCGGCTGCCTGATAACCCTTGACCTGTTCCAGCCCTTGAGTCGGCGGTTTGTTCTCCGCTTTGGCCTCGATGTAGGCGACCGCCAGCGGCTGAGACGTTTGGTTGATCCGGAGCCTGAGTGTATAGTCGACCCGTCCACGCGAAGCCCGGTGCGCCTGACCTTCAATGATTTCAATGCCTCCGGCGGTTTCCTCCCGGCGTATGTGATCCTCCGTCCACCCCCGCCCGTGCAGGGCCGGGTCAATCAATTTGGCCCGCGTATCGGCTTCGCCGTAGGGAAGCCGCGAAAGACCTTCATCATTAACATAGGCAGACACAAGCACCAATAAGGTGGATTCTTACGGTTCGAGTCAAGCCGAGCAAGTCACGGTTTGTTAGGTCTGGCGAACAAGGAGAGGCACAAGTCCGTAACCTCAGGACGGCCGGGCACCCCCCATGGTTCACGGGCTGCGAAATAGCGTGGCCGTGCTTAATAGGGATCAGCGCCAACCGCAGGTATCAGAGCTCCACCGGATCGATGCCTTCATGGGTCGGCTGCACCCGGAGAATCCGGCCGTCTTCATCGAACTCCATCCGGTCGATGCAGGTTTCCCGATGAAACCCGGCATCGCCTCCCATCTCGATCCCTTTCGGGTAGGTGAACCGGTGGTAGACGATATACCATTCGTCGCGGCCGGGCACCTGAATGACGGAGTTATGGCCGGTGCCGTAGATACCGATAGAGGGATCCTTGGCGATCACCAGGTTGTCCTCGGGGATTTCCAACGGCCCCAGCGGGGAGTCCGCCGTGGCGTAGCGCACGCGGTAGTTCTCACTGCGGGTGTCGTCCTCGGACCACAGGAAATAATACTTTCCCTCCCGGTACAGCACATGAACCCCTTCGCGGAAGGTGCGGTCGGGGGTCATGACCGTGATCGTGTCCTCTTTGAGAGATATCATGTCGTCGTTGAGCTCCGCTCCGGCCATGTACCCGTTACCCCAATACAGATAGTACTTACCGCTCACCGGGTCACGAAATACGTCCGGATCGATGTGCTGTCCGCCTTGAACGCCCTCGGGGAATGTGTCGACCAGGGGTTGGCCGCTGTCCACAAAACGTCCGTCCGGCTCGTCCGACACCGCCACCCCGACACGCTGCGCGGCGGTGAAATAATAGAAGTAGCGATATTCTCCATCGATTTGCCGCTCGATCATGGCGGGCGCCCAGGCGTTGCGACTGGTCCAGGAGACGTCTTCTTCCAGATCGAGTATCACCCCTTCCTCCACCCAGTCGACCAGGTTGTCGGAGGAGAACGTCTTGAAATAGGTGCCCGACCAGCCCAGGTAGCCGTCACTGGTGGGATAGATGTAAAAACGTTCGTTCTTTTCGGAGTAAATGATATCGGGATCAGCGTAATAACCGTCGAGCACGGGATTGTGCCAGACCTCGGCGGCGACCTCGAAGGTCAATGCGGACTCGCCGTCGAACTCCAGGGTATAGGTCACCGGTCCCGCGGAGAAATCCTGCGGTCCCCGCGGAGACACCGAAAGGCCGGAGATCGTCTCGAACTCCGGATCGAAGCGCGTCGGATCGGCTCCGCGCCACAACGGGATGTGCATCGTCCTTTCGTCGCCGTCGACGGAGATATTGCGTTGGCGGACGTATTCCGCCCCGACCCCGGTGACGTAGTGCTCCAACGAACCCCATTCCTCCAACAGGCGCACGTGCTCGTCGCGGGTGATCGACATCACGGAGCCGTGACGTGGCCGGAAATCCATGGAAATCCGGTCATCGACCAACTCGAAATTCAGGAGGTCGGTGCTTTCGGCGAACTGGTAGTCTCCCCGGATGTAGACATCGTACATGAGGATCCACCGATCGCTGTCGTGCATCCGGAATACCCCCGAACCCTCGACCGCTTCGCGCGTCAGATCGACCCGGTCCGTGCTGTGGAGTTCATACCCTTCCGTCAAACGATCCGAAATCGCCACCTTGATTCCCGGGTCGATGTCATCCGCTTTGTGGAAGAGGTAGTACTTCCCATCATGGTAAACGATATCGCCGTCGATCGAAGCGCGATTTTGGCTCTCGGCAGGGGGGAAATAAAGCTGCTCCGGCGTGGTGGCGAGAGCCGTGAAATCGTCATTGGCGTAGGCGTAATAGATGATGTCCGGCTCATTCGGGGACTTCATGGAAAAATAGACCATGTATTTGCCCGCTTCGCGGTCGTAAATCGTCTGCGGCGCCCAGACCCGGTAAACATCGCCAAACTCCTCCGGAAAGGCCTCGTGTATATCCACCACCGACGACTCCCAATGAATCAGATCGTTCGACTTCATCAGCACCATGGCGTGATTGCTCCAGCCCATGGTGGGAACGTGAAGATCGGTGACCACCATATAGAAGGTTTCCCCATCCTCCCCACGAAGCAGGTGCGGGTCACGGACCCCGCCCGAATTACTGATGTCACGGGAATCAACGATGGGCCGATTCCGGTTCAAGGCCCGCCAGTTGAACCCGTCCTCGCTCACGGCAAAATGAATCTGCTCCTGTCCGGGGCCGTTTCCGACGAAGTAGGAGAATAAATAAGCCGAATATTCCCCTGCCGATTCGGATTCCAGTTCGGAGCAGCCGGTCAGGCCGGTCAAAGTGATTGCCATCCCCCCGCACAGACGGCACAGGATCTTTTCAAAGCGGTTCATGAATCTTGTTCTCCTGGTGTTCGGTGACGTTTCCGACTTCACGGCGCGAGACCACGGCAAAGTCAGGATACCTGATAAGGTCCCCTAAGGTCCGAACGATAACAAGCGCAAAGCCCCTAATAAGGCCGGTGCCGGGATCATTTCATCTTTTGTAATCGCTTCCATCACCGCCCCTCATATCGGAATCCATTATTTGCTTTTCCAACCGAACGATAAAACACCCCAACCCAACGGACCCGTCCAGCTACTCCACCTTCATAATGCCGTTCATAACCCGCCAGTGCCCGGGGAAGGTGCAAACGTAGGGGTAGTCGCCGGGTTCTTCCGGGGCGATGAATTCCAGCACCTGCTCCTCGCCCGGGGCCAGCATCCGGGTGGCGTGCAACACGTCGTCGGTGTCCGGGACATATTCACGCGCCAGCCCCTCCGGGGTGATGCTCATCCGGTCGGCGGCGGCGCCGACCGACTCGAGGGTTCCCGGGCGCACGATGAGAAGATTGTGCTCCATGTGGTCGGTATTCATAAAATGGACACGCACCTGCTGGCCGCTGCCGACCTGGAATTCCGTGACATCGAACTCCATCGTGCCATTGACCACGCCGATGCGCACGACCAACACACCATCGACCTCGTCCACTTCGAGCGCGGCCTCCGGCCGGTAATCGGTCGTTCGCACCATCTCGGTCACTCGCGCCAGGCGTGCGACCGGCTCAGTGGCTCCATTTTCCGGCGCCAACCCTCTCGCCGCGGCGAGAAATCCCTCACGATGCACCGCGGCGGCGATTGTGCCGGCCTCGCGTATCCATCGGTCGGTGACGTTTCCCTCGACGCTAAGCGTCCTGAATATTTCCGCTCCGGCCGGATTCGAAGGAGGAAGATCGGAAAGAGAGACCAGCGTCGCCAGGCGTACCTGCGCGCTTTCGTCGGCCAACAGTTCGGCGGACAGAATCCGTTCGACCGACTCGGCCGTCGGCGGAAGCACCTGTACCGCATTGCGGCGAACTCCGGCCGAAGGGTGCTCCAATGCACGGTAGGCCGCGCTCGAAGCCCGAGCGTTTTGTCCCGGATCAAGTTGCCCCAGCCCGTGGAGAGTCCACAGGGCGTGAATGGCCCCGACATTGAGTCCGATCGCATCCAGGGTGTGGTCTTCGATCAATGCAATCAGGTCCTCGACCACATCGTCCTCGCCCCGTTCCACCAGCAAACGCTGGGCGTGCATGCGCCAGAGCTGATTGTCGTGGCGCAAGGTTTCGACCAGGATCTCCGGTCCGGCGCCGGCGAGGTTCAGCGGTTCGAAAGGCTCCGCATCCTCCCATACGACCCGGTAGATTCGCCCGTGTTCCTTGTCCCGCAGGTCGGTCACGTAGGCGTTGCCCGGACCGTGCTCTTGCGCCGGACGCCCCGGCACCAGGTGCTGGGAAACGTACTCGTAGAGGTCCGCGATCCAGACAGCGCCGTCGGGTCCCACCTCGGCCGCGACGGGCGAGAACCAGGCATCATCACCGGCGATGAGATTCATCTTGTTGAAGGCGTCGAAACTGGATCCCTTCGGTTCCAGCACAAAGGAACCGGTGAGGTGGCCGGTGATATCGGTGATCAACGCCTTGCGATTCCAGAAGGCCGGCGGGTAGGCGCGGGCGGTATAGAGGGCGTGCCCCCCGGCAGCGGTGAAGCCGCCATAGACGTTGTTCTGCCTCAGCATGTTGGTGATGGCCAGGAATCGAGGTCCGATGGAGGAAATGCCTTCGGTCATCGACGGCCGCAACTCGTCGACTTTGTCATAATAGCGCTGAGCAAAGGGCATATACGTGCTCGGTTGCGCGTTCGCGGTGGCGCCGAAAACAATCCCCTCCTCGCTGAAGCCGATACCCCAGGCATTATTGGAAAGCGAACGCACAAACTCCAGCATCGAGCCGTCCGGTTTCATGCGGAAGATGTCATTGGCAGTGTAAGAAAACTCCCGGCCGCCGACGGTTCCCTCGTAACCGGCCATGCCGACGGCGCCCCAGATGTGGTTGTCCAACCCGTACCGAATGTTGTTTGGACCGCCGTGGGTGTCCCACTGTGACCAGCCTTCAATCAGGATTTCCCGATGGTCGGCTTTACCGTCGCCGGTGGTGTCCTTCATAAACAGGGTGTAGGGCGCCTGCTTGACAATCACCCCGCCGCGATGAAACGCGATGCCGGTTGGAATATTCAGGTCGTCGGCAAACACCGTGATCCTGTCGGCCCGGCCGTCCCCGGTGGTGTCTTCCAGGATCTTGATCCGGTCCCGGCCGGGCTGACCCCCGCGCACCTGGTGCGGGTAGTCCACCGTTTCCGCCACCCAGAGCCGGCCTTGTTCGTCCCACGCCAGAACGATCGGGTTCACCACGTCGGGCTCGGAGGCGAAAAGCTCCACCCGGAATCCCGCCGGAGTGATCATCCGGCTCACCGATTCCTCGGGAGACAGCGGCTCGGCCTGCAGGTCCCAGGATTCCTCCGCGACAGGTTCCTCCAGAAATGGGGCCTGTCCTCCGGTCTGGATCAAACGCGGAGGGGGCGGCGGATAGGTTTCGACACTGCGATAGCGCAAAGGACTGTGGAGCGGGCGTTCGGCGAGCACTTGTGGAACATCCTGCCCCGCGGCCCAACGAATGCCGCGCTCCAGGAGATCGTGGAATCCGGGATGTCGCCAGGTGCGATGATCGTGGCCCCACGAAGTGTAGAATACACGTCCCTCTCCCTGTTCCCGCACCCACGTCCAGGGCTCCAATTCGCCGTCCTCGCGGCGGTGGTAACTCAACACCGTCCGCCCCTCCTCATTGTGGTCGCGGTGCACCCGCGTTTCATCCCAGGTTTCGAACGGCTCGAATCCCTGCATCAACGGGTGGTCCGGTTCGGCGATTTCGGTGGTCATGATCCCGTCGCCATGCCAGTGAAATCGGCCGCCCATCATCCGGATGACGGCCTCGGAATTCGTGAAGTTGTTGGTGGCTGAGTGAATCGGCAAAAAACCGCCGCCGGTTTCCACGTACTCCAGCAGCGCCCGCTCCTGATCAGGGGTAATACGCGAGTGATTGGCATAGACGAGAAAGGCATCGTAGCGGCGAAGGGTCTCCAGGTTCATATCGTCCGGATCCTCCGTGTAAACCAGCTCGATCCCGCGATCGAGCATGGCGGGAGCGACATCGCGCAACCGTTCCACCGGCTGGTGAATTCCCCGGTCTCCAAGGAACAGGACCTTGAGGCGATGTTGGTCGGCCCCGATGGCATCGGCCCCCGGCGCCGGCGAAGGGGCCAGGAAGATGACAATAAAACCCAGGAGCGGCCACAGCCGTCCCATCCGCATACGTGCACTATTCATATTCGAGGACCCTGATGATGAATCGATTGTTAAAAGCAGTCGTCGTCCGCGCCCGTACCGCGCGCCCCGGATGCCCGCGGCAGTTACCAGGCACCCGCAGAAAACACAATCACCGCGAACCCCTACGCAATGCCGGAAATCAAGCGGGATGTCAAAACCTCCTCCCGCGGCATCCCGCCGGCATTAACCCGTTGAGCGATCGGTCCGCGCCGGCGGACGGCTCCTGGCGCCGACGTTGACGACTCACGGGCGTCGAACGGACAGGCGAAAGTTGTCGAACTCGACCCATGAGCGGGCATTACCGTACATGGACTGATACAGTCCCACCTGAACGGTTTGGCCCGCCAGGTCCTGCCGGCGCTGGGGAGAGCCCGGCATGGCTTCCCAGATCAACCCGTCAGGGCTGATCCTGAAATGGAACAGGTCTCCCTCCCGCTGAACCTGAAGCCAGCGGGGAGCGTTCCATCCTAGCTGATTCGTCGACTGCGGCCTGGTGTTGCCGTCGAGGCTGGTCCACATATTGCCGACATTGTAGTGCGGAAAGAATGACAGCTGGACCAGCTTTTCACCCGGTCCACGCTCGCTCGCCTCCGGCAGACGCACCATAATGCCGCCGTCGTTGTTCATCGTGCCGCTGCGATCCGCCAGCCCCTGGAAGTCGGCGATCCTGACTTCGGCGGTAAAATCACCCTCGACCCGTCTGTACAAAAACGGTCCGGGCTGATTTGGGTCCTGCCGTGACGCCACGCTGTTGTCCCACCAGGTTCGCTCGGATTCGAGCCGCAACACACCGTTCCCGGCCGCCACCACCGCGGCATCCGGGTCCGCCGGTTCGATCAGTCCGTGCCAGATCGTATCGCTCACGCCATTCTGGCGGAAGTCGCGTGTGGTGTCGAAGGGGTCGACAAACTCGTCGAAGGCTCCCGAATCGGTTACGACCGTCGCCAGGGGCAACGGGGCGGATACGTTTCCATACACGTCGCGTGCCTTGACCTGGTAGGCGTATTCAGTGTCCGGTTGCAGGCCGTGGTTCATGAAGAATCGCTCCCGGGTCCATCCGCTTGTCCGTCCCCCGGATTGACCGGTTACTTCCTCAAAGTAATAAAGGGCGCCGCGGGTATCACGCACCGGAGGTGCGGTCATGCCGACCGCCACCGTACTGAGGGGCTCCGGACCGGCCTCAAACGTGTCGGCGGTGAAGGCCGGAGGCTCGCGGTTCTCCACCCAGAGCCGGTACAGCTCGTTCACTTCGCCGGGGTCGAGGACTTTGTTGTGGACCCGGAACAAAGCGACGGCTCCCGAGTAGGCTCCGGCATTCAAATCCGCCAGCCATGACGGCTCGCTGTGGTGTTCTTCGCCATCAATATAGTGGATCGATTGGCCGTTGCCGCTAACCAGGACGACATGGAACCATTCGTCCCGGTTGGGACTCAATAGCGCTTCCCTGGAGTAACCCGCGATATCGATCCTCTCGAAAGGGATCTCATCCGGTGCGGAGACGATGGCGTCCGCCAGGCGGCCAGGGAAAACCACAGCAATTCTCCCCGCGACATCCTCAACCGCGGCGGTCCCCACTCGAAACGAGAGCGATCCGCCCAGCAGCCCGTTGTTTTCCCAACGTTCGAGGGGACCATATTGCTGCAGGCCGGCGGCATCGAGGTTGATTGCCAGATCCGATTCGACGGGCTCCTCCGCGAGTGCGATGATTTCCTCTTCGTCAAGGGCGCGATCGTAGATCCGCACCGAGCCGAGCAATCCGGAATACGGTTCGGTCTGACCATTGGCGGTGCCGAGGAAGACCGGAGCGCCACCGTTGAGGAAAAGCATCTTCTGCTCCTGGTTGTTGAGCTCTCCATTGACGAAAATTCTCTGCCGGTAGCCGTCGAACGTCACCGCGATATGGTGCCACTCCCCGGCCGGCGGCACCGGGCGGTATCCCATATCGGGCCATCCCTGGTGCAGCAGGGCGCCACTCTCAGGCTGGCTGCCATAATTCAATTGGGCGCTTCTTCCATCGATCCCGCCACGCGGCGCCCAGCTCACCAGGCATTCCAGGCCGTCGATCTCGGGATTAAGCGCCCAAACCGCCACCGTAAAGCTGCTGTTCCCGGCCAGGCTTGCCGGCGGGATAAAACTCGAACGCATCGTTTCGCGCCCGTTGAAGGCGAGCGCTTGCCGTCCGTTCTGCATGGTGACGACCGGTGGGGTTTCCCCGGCAACGAACTCGCCGCCCAGGGTTCCGCGATTCAGCCAATTCCGAGCCTCGCTGCCGAAGGTGAGGTCTCCGGGCTCCAGGTGCACCAGCAATCCCTGCGATTCCGGCGCCGGATCTGAGGGTGGTTGGTAATCGAGAGCCTGATAGTACTCGATTTCGGCCGGTGCCAGCACGCGGTTGAAGAGGCGCAGCGACGCAACCGGTTCTCCGGCCCGCAGGCGCAACGGCCGGCCCGGCTCGAAATCGCGGTGGCCGCTTTCCGAGGTTTGCCCGACAAATCTCCACTCGCCATCGCGGTATACCTTTTTGATCCAAGTGAAGGGACGATCTGCGGTGAGGGTTTCGGGGACATCGAAGCTGCTCGTCATCACCTCGTCGTCCGGGATCACCGCCCGTACTCCATCGATCCGGGCCACGGTGGCAGCGCCCTCAAGCAACCCACCCAGCATCCCCATGTTGTTCGACCAGGCGGAAATTGTCCCCTCGTCCAGGTCGCCCGCCTCCAGATGCACCAACAGCTGCGGCGGATCCTGTTCCGCGCCTTTGAACACCTTGAGGTTCCACACCGCCGCACCCAACCCCGGGTATTCCCAGTTGGTCACCGTCAAACGCACGTAACGGGCCTCCGCATCGCCGAAATCGACCATTGGGCTGCCGGCGATGCGATTGTCGCGCTTGTCGGAAAACACTTCCCAGTCCACCCCATCAAGGGAGTGCTCCAAGAGATACTGATAGTACCAGTGGACGTATTCAAATTGCGTGTGCACCCGGCGAAACCGCCGGACCTCACCGAGGTCGACCGTGAGCGAATGGCTCCCCGGCGTGTTTACCGCGGCGCGCCACAGGGTGCCGTTGTTGTCGTCGACGGCGAACTCGGGCCGGAAATCGTCGCTGTAGTAAGACGATGCCGCCACCCTTTGCCCGAAGGCGAGGTTCTCGAATGGGTTACTGTCGGGACCGAGGTATCCGATTCCCGTGTGGGTGGGCCGCACGTTCTCTATAATTCCCCGCGCTCCGAACTCCATGACGTCGGCGGCCACCTGACGGTGCATTCCGAAAGTGCTGAACGGATTGTTGTGGCGGTGGTAAACGATGTAGTACTTCCCATCCAGTTCGAGCACCGAGTGATGCCCGGGGCCGTGGATCGTCCGGTCGGGAGTCGTCTGCAGGATCGGATTGTTATCGGGATAGGTGTAGGGGCCGCGGATGTCCTCCGCCACGCCGTAGCGTACCTGGTAGGTGTGGTCATGGCACGACCCCGCCGAATACATGAGGCAGTACAGGCCGTCCTTCTTCACCATAAACGGCGCTTCAAACACGTCGATCAACTGAGTGTTCGGAATCATGAACCGTTCCGAATCAATCGGGAACATGGCCGAATCGTGCTCCACCATGCCCACCCCGTGACCGGGATAAATCGCCCAGGTGCAGAACATGCTGTACCATCGGCCGTCGTCGTCACGGAAGAATTGCCCATCCAGGGTGATCACCGGCGGCACGTATTGCGCCGGAATCAGCGGCCTGCCGTCGGGCAGCATATTCTCCCACGGGCCGTACGGAGTTTCCGATACGGCGCCGTAAATATGGACCGGGACGGACGACAGCATGTAGAATCGCCCGTCGTCGCCGCGGACGACTTCCGGCGCCCACTTGTGATAGGTATCGGGCCAATTCAAGGGATGGCTGGTCCAGTTGACAAAATCGGTCGAGCTCCAAACCAGGTATCGGCCCACTCCGCCCCCGGTCCCGTCGGTGGTGCTGTAGATGTAAAACGTGTCGCCGAATTTGCGTACCGTGGGATCCGCAAAATACCCCGGCAGTATCGGGTTGCCCATATTGGGAGCGTCGTAGCGGTTCTCGGATCCGAACAGGCCGCCGGCCGCAACAAGCCCGAGCAGCATGAGGAGCCCGCCTCCACAGACGCTCATCATTCGAGACCACCGACCCGCGGATTTCGTGCAATAGGCCAATACAGTCATGACATTCCTTTTTAAGATCCAATTCCTCATCAAGGCATACGATGGAGCCCCCATCCCGCCTCACTCTCTCGGCACCCACACCCGCATCCATCCGGGGGTGCGGTTGGTGTGGAGGTAGTTCGGGATCAGCTTCAGTTCCGGATCGGTGCTGCTCGAAATGGTGACCGCTCCGTTGAAGAAGCTCTCGTCATAGGTCGCGGTCAACCGCGCGGTGTCGGCAAGCTTCAGGTCGGCGACGGGGAAATCATGATCCGCGCTCTCCACCGAATAAACGATCGGTCCGCGTTCGACGGCAACCAGGCCCTCGTTGGCCGAAACGTTCGGGTGGGAAACCACCCGCCGGACCGGCATGGGCAAAGCGAGTTCAATGGTGTCGCCGGATTCCCAGCGACGCTCGAGGTTGATATACCCCTTTTCGATTTCAACGTCGACCGGCGTGCCATTGACGGAAACGGTTACCGGTTCTGTCGATTCATCCAGGTAACGATAAAGGTTGCCGGGGATCGACCGATTCTCGGCCCATCCCGGAACGCGCAGGCGCAGAGCGAACGTTGCCGCCCGCTCCGGATCCACACTGATCTTTATGTCCCCGTCCCATGGATACGCGGTCTCCTGAATCAGTGTGACGGAATCTCCGGCAAGGGGAATGGTCGCCTCGCTGGGTGCGTACCAATTCACCTGCACCTGATTGTCCCGATAGGTATAAAAATACCCTCCAATCGTCGCCAACGCCCGCGCCAGGCTGGGGGGACAACAGGCCGTGTCGTGACCCGGCCACTCCCATCTCCTGTGCCCGTTATGCGAGAGCGGATTGGTGTAATAATGAGTCCGGCCATCGTGCGACAGGGCGCTCAATACATTGTTGTACAATGTACGCTCCACAATATCGAGGTACCAGGCTTCCCCCGTCATCAGGTGCAGACGGTGATTCCACCTGGCGAACGCCAATCCGGAACAGGTTTCAGCGTAGCAGTTGTTGCCGAGCTGGTAATCGCCCGAAAATCCTTCCGGACCACCCGGCTGTCCGATCCCGCCCGTAAGATAGGTTTTGGTGTTCGTTATGTTGTCCCAAAGGCGGAAAAGGGCGTTGGCATAGGATTCGTCATGGTTCACCATGGCGATGTCGGTCGCTCCGATAAACAGGTAGCCGGCCCGCACGGAGTGACCGACGCCTTTCTCCTGTTCAACGAAGGGAACGTGATCCTGGCTGTAGGTTCCGTAGGAACTCCGTCCTTCGTGCCGGCCGCGCTGGTCGACGAAGAACTTCGAAAGGTCCATGTACTTCTGCTCGCCGGTGAGATGAAACAGTTTCATCAGCGCCAGCTCGATCTGCTGGTGCCCGGGAGGCGAGGTACGCTTCCCGGGTCCGAAGGTGTCGTCGATGAGATCCGCAAAGCGGATGGCCACGTCGAGCAACTCCCGCTTCCCGGTGGTCTCGTAGTAGGCAATGGCGCCTTCGATAAGGTGCCCGGCGCAATACAATTCGTGCATCGCACCGATATTGCTCCAGCGCAGATGCGGCCTGCGCGGCAGGGAGTAATAGGTGAAGAGATACCCATCCTCCCATTGCGCCCCGGCGATCCATTCGATCACCTGATCGGTATAGGCCTCCAATTCCGGATCGGGATGCATTCGCAGCGAGTACGCGTTGGCCTCAATGGTTTTATAGACATCGGAATCATTGAAGTAGGTGCCGGTGAATCCGCCTTCGGAGACACCCGCCGCCCGGCGGAAATTCTCGATCCGCATGGAATCGTTACCGGCCGCGGTTCTGACGTGTTCGGATTTTTCCCAGATGTGCGGGATGCTGACCTCCCGGTTGACGTCCATCCGGTCCCGCCAAAGGCCACCCGTGATGGTCACTTCGGTAAAAGGAAGGGGGGTGACAAAACGTTCGGGACGAATGAACCGCGGCGCCCGAGGGTCGAGCTCGAATCCGTTGTAAAAGCGCTGGGTGTTGAGCGAGATTTCGTCCACCAGCAGCACCCCCGATCCCCCGGCGGCCTGATGTTCGGGGTTCCCAACGACGATCGACATGCTCTTGATCGCCTGCGGGCGGAAGGTCGGGTTGTTCGCCACCAGTTCCTGCAGATCGATATCCCAACGGGTCCACTCGGCGCGCCGCAGGTCGGCGGGATCTCCCGCGTAGGAAACGACGGTGCGGTTCGTTCCCCAGTCGCCCTCTTCGAACTCCAGGGACAAAACATCCGGCCGGTTGCCGGGATCGCCCTTGAAATGGACGGTCAGCCATCGGAAGGAGTGAGCCGAGTCCATCCAGTCCTGAACCCCGGAAAAGGTGTGCCTGAACCGTGCGAACCGAGGGGCGGCGGTGTTGTCGAATTCAAACCTGAGCGCCGGCCCGCCCTCCCGTCCGCCGGCCGCCTGAAGGCCGGCTTTCGCGCCGCCCTCCATCCGCCAGGCGGCGGAAAGCTCGTCAACGGAACCATACCCCGCGAAGTTTTCCAGCATCCGGTTGTGGGTGGTAAAGGAGTGAATGGCTCCCCGGTGGACCTCGTCTCCGGTCACCGCATCAACGCGCCAGTAGTAGGTCACCCCATCTTCGAGCTCCGGCAACCGGTGCCGAATCGTTTCGCCGCTTAAACGTGCCAGGTAAACACCGGTTCCCACGGTCATTCCGTTATATGCTTCTGCCACCGCTTCGCGGGACGTCCCGAAGTAGAGGTCCTGGTGCTCGGAACCCGATCCCGGAATCCAGACCAGCGACGCCATTAACGGCACTCCTTCGGCGCCGTCTTCGGGCGACTGCGGCCGGGCCGTCCGGATTTCGCCGCCGATATCCATCTCCAGATCGGCGAACGAGATCTGCCCGCGATTTCCCGAATAGGTGCATTGAAAGAGTCCGACCTGAAGCGGTTCGGCCGCCAGGTCGGGTCGCCGGATGGGCGAACAGGAAAGCTCGGTCCAGGTAACGCCGTCCGGGCTGTGACGCAGGAAAAACAGGTTGCCCGCGCGTTCCATCTGCAGGTAGGTGTCGGACTCGCGACCCTGCTCGTTCGCGCAGACTTCATGGCGCTGGGCGCCGTCGGCCATCCGCGCGTAGATGCCGCTGTAGAGCGGAAAATAGTCGATGCTGATCCAGCTTTCCCCGCGACCACCCTGACCGGAACCAGCCGCCCGGGCCATGATTCCCCCGTTATTGAAGGAAGTGAACTGGTAATCCGCGATCCGTACGGTCACCTTGAAGTCACCGGTCACGGTGCGGTACAGGAGAGGTCCCAGCGGGCCGCCGCGCGCCTCATAGCGACCGTTGGCCGACGCCAGCGTCAGCACGCCGCCGGCCGCGTCGATCCGGTCGGCGGTTTCCCCCTGGCCCCTGCCGATGAAGCCGTCCCAGCCCGTTCCGGCGACTCCGTCCGCCAGGTAGTCGTGCTCCGCCGCGAAGTCGTCGGCAAACGCCGTAACCCCATCGCCGCGGCCGGTGGTAAAGCTCCAGACGTCACCGGTTGCCGAATCCTCCGGATTGGCGGCGTCGACCTGGTCCACGCGCCAATAGTAAGTGGTGTCCGCGGCGAGATTGGAAAGCTCAAGCATTGGAGAGCTGACCCGGTGAACCTCAACGTTGGGATGATTGCGAACGAAGGCGACCTCCACCTCGGCGGGGCTGGTCCCGACAAAAACGATGTGGCCATCCTCTTCGCGGACCCCCCTCCCGGCCGTCCAGGCCAGCGTTACTCCGGTGCCGTCAATGGTGGCTCCGTCCGCGGGAATGGGATTCGAAGCCGCGGCGTCCGAACCAAACGTCGTCGCCGGCAGCAACAGCGCCGTGACTGACAATAAACACGATAATCTCCGCAGGCTGTTCCGTCCGCACATGGCAGGATTCCTTTCAATTTCGTCCCAGGATTATGTTTTACCGAGTGAATGTCGCCTTCGTGGCATCGCTCCCGTTGAGCCACCTGGGGCCTGAATCAACGAGACACACACTATGTATGATCAAATACCCCGGAAGGAACCCCGATGTCAAACCAATTGGGAGGAATCCGCCCTGTTGGGCCCGACACAAAAGCAGGGGACATCGAACCTCACATTGGATTTAATAACGGCCGATGGCCGATTGACAGGCAACCCGCGGGGTTTCAGAGTTTGATCCGCATGAACCCGGTAAAATTCCTCCTGGCCGACGAGGCGCTTCCCGCTCAATGGTACAATTTGCAGGCTGACCTGCCCGAAGCGTTGCCCCCGGTGCTGCATCCGGGCACAAAAAAACCGATCACCCCGGACGATCTGGCGCCGCTCTTTGCCCGGGCGCTGATCGAGCAGGAGGTCTCCACCGAGCGCTGGATCGACATCCCGGAGCCGGTGCGCGAAATCCTCCTGCAATGGCGGTGCACACCTTTGTACCGGGCGCGCCGTCTGGAAAAGGCGCTCGATACCCCGGCGAAGATTTACTACAAATGGGAAGGCACCAGTCCCAGCGGATCGCACAAGCCGAACACGGCGGTTCCGCAGGCCTACTACAACCGCGCGGAAGGCATCCGCAAAATCTCCACGGAAACCGGCGCCGGCCAGTGGGGAAGTTCGCTGGCCATGGCCTGTTCGGTCTTCGGACTCGAATGCCTCGTGTACATGGTCAAGGTTTCCTACAACCAGAAGCCCTACCGCCGAGCCCTGATGGAGACCTTCGGCGCCACCTGTATCGCCAGTCCCTCCGACACCACCGAAAGCGGGCGCAAGATC
The DNA here is from genome assembly GCA_050506795.1 of Opitutia bacterium. Lineage (GTDB taxonomy): Bacteria > Verrucomicrobiota > Verrucomicrobiia > Opitutales > T3Sed10-336 > SLOW01. The sequence continues at coordinate 7,159 of JBJHCF010000043.1, read as the reverse complement.
CTGCAGGACGATCCCGACTGCACCGGTTCGCTCGGGATCGCCATTTCCGAAGCGGTGGAAATCGCGGCCAAAAATGAAGATACGCGTTATTGCCTGGGCAGTGTGCTCAATCACGTCCTTCTGCATCAGACCGTGATCGGGCTGGAATGCCAGAAGCAACTCGAAATGGCCGGCGACTACCCCGACGTCATCGTCGGGTGCACCGGCGGCGGCTCCAACTACGCCGGCATCTGTTTCCCGTTCCTGGGCGAAAAGCTTCGCGGCGGACGGGACGTCCGCCTGCTGGCGGTGGAACCGGCCGCCTGCCCAACCCTGACCAAAGGCCCCCTGGCCTATGATTTCGGCGACACCGCGCATCTCACACCACTGGTGAAGATGCACACCCTCGGCAGCGGGTTTGTTCCCGCCGGCTTTCACAGCGGCGGCCTCCGCTACCATGGGATGGCGCCGCTGGTCAGCCACGTGCTCAACCTCGGGCTTTCGGAGGCACGGGCCATCAACCAGCTGGAATGTTTCGCTTCGGGCGTGACCTTCGCCAAAGCCGAAGGGATTATTCCCGCGCCGGAAGCCACCCACGCCATCGCCGCCGCCATCCAGGAAGCCAACCGCTGCAAGGAGGAAGGCCGTTCCGAGACAATTCTCTTCAACCTCTGCGGGCACGGGCACTTCGACATGCAGGCCTACATCGACTACCATGAAGGCAAACTGCGCGATTACGCCTATCCGGAAGAAGAAATCGCGGCGGCCCTGGCGGGCCTTCCGCCGGTTTCGTAAGGCACCACTTCAAGGAGTCGGCAGCTCGGACGAATTGCACTCGGTTAATGCGGTGGATCGAAGGAGCATAGCTGAATTGGATAGGCCGTTCCCCTGAAGGGCCATGCTCCCGCATGGCCGCCGACCTGGGAGCGCGGGCATCCCGCCCGCACCGGCGGCGCGGGAGCGCCGCCCTCCAGGAAGCAGAGGCGCGATTCCGATTTCGATTCGGTTCCTTAAACGATGAACCGCCTTAACCGAGCGCCATTCCAGCTCGGCCCGATACTGAATCCGTTCATTCCCAATACCATAATCCACCTCAGACACTTTTGTCTTGTCGAGGGATATACAAATGTTTTCATAGAAGAACTGACAAACGAATAACCCTGATCCGCTCCGGCTCTCAAAATCGACGCACCGCTTGGTGGCGGCAACGGGCTCTAAGGGCGAAAACCACGGGGGGTGAAGTAGTCCGATGAAGCACACACTTCGCGATGCACTGAACGAATTCGATGCCGACGGGAAACTCCGAATGGCACTCGCCATCATCGTGTTCCTTTCGGTGTGTCCGTTCCTTTGGGCGGAACATTCGGTCGCCCGGCAATGGAACGAGGAGCTGCTCGGCGCCATCCGCCTCGACGAACCCGACCCTCCCAAACACGCGCGCAATCTGTTTCACACCGCGGCGGCAATGTACGGAGCCTGGGCCGCTTACGACGAAGTCGCCGTGGGTTATCTCTTTAATGAGAAGGTCGATCCGCTTCCAGCCGACGTGGAGGCCGCGCGGCACGAAGCGATCAGTTACGCCGCCTACCGGATCCTGCGCACGCGCTTTTCCGACAGCGTGGGCGCCCCCACCGTCCTCCCGAGCTTCGACGCCAGGCTGGAAGCGCTGGGGTATTCTCCGCAGATCGCCCAGGAACCGTTGACCGATGCCGCCACCCCCGCCGAACTGGGAAAGCGGGCGGCGGAAGCGATCCTCGCCTGGAGCACGCTGGACGAATTCGACAATCCCGATTACGAGGAACGCTATACTTCAGGCGCAGTCACTCCGAACTTCGATGTTCCGCTGAGTGTATTGGGCATGAATCATCAATTCGTTTTCGACATGCCCGTCGGGTACGGGATACCGGCGGAAACCGACCCCAATTTCTGGCAACCGCTGGCGATGTCCGCCTTCATCACCCAAAACGGAATTGAATTTCCGGGAGGGATCCAGCCTTACATCGGCGTGCAGGGGCTCGCGGTCACCCCTTTTTCCCTTACCCGCGACGATCCGGAGAAACCCTGGTTAGATCCCCACGGCGGCCAATCGCGTCTAAGTGTGCCCGGGAATCCCAGCCCCACCGACCAGGAATACAAGGAGCAGGCCCTGGGTGTGCTGATTGCCAGCAGCCTCCTTAACGACGACACCATCATCGACATTTCTCCCGGAGCGGTCGGCAACAACCCGCTGGGCACCGAGGACGGCACCGGCTTTCCGGTAAATCCGGTAACGGGTGAGCCCTACGAACCGAACCTGGTGCGGCGCGGCGACTTCAACCGCGTGCTGGCCGAGTACTGGGCGGACGGGCCCGACTCGGAAACACCTCCCGGGCACTGGCACAAACTGGCGAACGAAATCGCCGACCGGCCGGACTTCGAAAAGCGCCTGCGCGGCACCGGTCCGGTGCTGGACGACTTGGAGTGGGATATCAAGGTGTACTTCGCCCTGTCCGCAGCCGTGCACGACGCGGCCTGCGCCGCCTGGGCACTGAAACGATACTACCTGAGCCCGCGTCCGATCACCATGATTCGCTACATGGGCTCCCGGGGCCAATCATCCGACCCGGACGGCCCTTCCTATCACCCGCAGGGCCTGCCGCTGCTCGAAGGAGTGGTCGAGGTGATCACCGAGGAAAGCGCGGCCGAGGGCGAGCGGCACCACATGATCTGGGACCTCGGTTTCTGGCAGTTTACACCCGGCACCGAATTTATAGGAGAAATAGCCGTCTACTCCTGGCCGGGCGAGCACATTGACAACCCGCCTCCGCCCGAAAAGGCCACCCACCAGAGCGAAGTCACCTGGATGCTCGCGCGGGACTGGGTTCCGTTCCAGCGCAAAACCTTCAACACCCCGGCGTTCCCGGGATACGTTTCCGGTCACAGTACCTTTTCGCGCTCGGCGGCGGAAGCCATGACCCTGCTCACCGGCAGCCCGTATTTCCCCGGCGGACTCCACAGCCACACCTTCAAGCGCAACTCGATGGAGATCGATCTCGGACCCAGTGAGGACGTTGTGCTGCAGTGGTGTACCTATTACGACGCGGCGGACCAGGCCGGGATATCGCGAATTCACGGAGGAATTCACCCGAGTGAAGATGATTTCCCCGGCCGCATGGTCGGCGCAAAGGTCGGCAAGTCGGCCTTTTCCCTGGCTGAGAAGTACTGGAGCGGAACGATTCTCGAAGAACGGGTGACGATTGCCGCCGCCCGGGAGAACGGCATGCCCGCCCTGCGTTGGAACGCCGTGCGGGGAATGTACGAGAAAATCCAATACTCATACGACCTGAAACAATGGCACGATGCAACCGAACCGGTGCGCACTTACGATGCCCGGGGATTCTGGACGGACACCTCTCCGGCTAACGGAAACGTCTTCTACCGGGTCGTTTGGTCCCCGGCCGCCGATTTTTAGGCTCCCTTGCCGCAATTTGCGCCTTGTTACGCATGTCGCAGTACGGGGATGGCGGGTTGAATCGATCCCTTCCGGTTTTAATGGGGTTGAGGGTCAGCGGATATTGAAATCTTCCATGATGATCCGCCTGCCCGGAACGCCGGCTTCGGCGAGGAAGTCGCGGAAAGTGTCCATCATTTTTTCAGGGCCGCAGATGAAGAACCCGTGTTCCGAAAGCGGGCGCTGGAGGAGATTTTCGAGGTAATCCCGGTCGATGAATCCCTCATCGTCGGAAATATGGGACACGAACCGGAGGTGGGGCAGATTTGCCGCCACGGCCTCGATCTCCTTCGCATAGACCAGCGCTTTTTCCGTGGGTGCGGAATAGATAAGCGTGGTGTCGCCGGAACGACCGGCGAAGGCTTGCGCACTGATGATGCTCAGAAAAGGTGTGATTCCGATGCCGCCGCCAATGAGTACGGCGGGGGTATTTGTGCCGTTGAAGAGCGTCTCTCCAAAGTGGCCGTAAGGCCCCCAAACGCGGGCGGGCTCGCCGCGTTTGATGTTGTCGACATCTTTCGTCCAGTCGCCCAACCGTTTGATGGAAAGCCGGAGACGGCGGGATTCGGGCGGACTGGAAATACTGAACGGGTGCGGCTCCTCCGTCACCGCATCGGAGTCGAACGAGATGTAGAGAAACTGCCCGGCACGAAACCGCATCGGGCGCCCGACCGGATCGAGGAACACCTCCGAAATACTGTCACCGAGATTGGACACCTCGGCCGTGATCACGTCATATTGCGGGCCGACAAACCGGTATAACAGACGGATGTAAACGTACGCCGCCAAACCGACGGCGACCCACGCCCCATGCCACACCGTGAGCACGGGAAAGGTCATTATTTCGCCTCCTGAAATGACGGCGTGAACAACAATGACCACCAGAAGCAGGCCGAAGAAGTCGTGTGTCCGTTTCCAGCGGTGGTAGGCAATCTTCACGTATATCGAAAGCACCACCAGCACCGTGAAGGCGACCAGCGCGATTATTCCCGTATTGCGCGTCCAGTCGTCGGAAAACCACAGGTAGCGGAAAAACCCGGCGATGTCCTCGGAAAACGCTACTGCCAGAAAGACGGGGTGCAGCCAAATAAGGAAGAACGCCGCTTCGCCGATGTAGCGGTGCGCCTTGTAGACCTTGTCGAGTCCGCCGAAGAGCCACTCAACCGGACGGAAACGGGTCGCCAGGATGAACGCCCAGCACATGAGCATGAGCGTCGTGTGGCTGCCCACCTTGGCGGGGTATTTCCACGGGTTGTCATACCACGCGTCGGCGGTCCACAACGCAACGATCCACAGGAGGAGCCCAATGAGCACGGTGGCGGCAATGAGACCGTATCCGACCCGGCGACGCTTAATGGGTTCGCTTTCTGGCATTGGTGGTCAGCCTTGCGTGCTTTGTCCGCAGGGCAACGGAAAAATTCCGTTACCTGTGGAACCGTCAAAAAGCTCGGTCGGGCACCGTCTGCCTCAGGTGGAAGCGTCGGTTGATGGAAATTGAAGGGCCTCATCGGTTGATGTTTTGGTTCGCCTTCGAATTTAAGAAGCGCATCCTGCAACTGGAGAAAATGGAGTATCCGGCTTCAACTCTCTACCATCAATAATTCTCATCCGATGAAAGTCGCCGTATTCAGCACCAAACCGTACGACCGTCGTTTTCTCGAAGAGGCGAACAAACAGTACGGGCACAATCTGCATTTTTTCGAAACCCGCTTGACCGAGGAAACCGCCCGGCTCGCCGAGGGGCATGAGGCAGTCACGGTTTTTGTTAATGACGATTGCCGCGAGCCGGTGCTCAAAGTATTGAAAGACGGAGGAACCCGCTGTCTGGCCCTGCGGTCGGCAGGCTTTAACCATGTCGATCTAAGCGCGGCCCTGAAGATGGGCTTTACCGTCAACCGGGTGCCGGCCTACTCCCCCCACGCGGTCGCCGAGCACACCCTCGCCCTCTGCCTGAGCCTCAATCGGCAAATACACCGCGCCTTCAATCGGGTTCGGGAAGGCAATTTCGCCCTTGATGGATTATTGGGCTTCGATCTGCACGGCAAAACCGTAGGCATCATAGGAACCGGCAAAATCGGCGCCATCGTGGCCCACGCCTTCCTCGGTCTAGGCTGCCGGGTGCTTGCCTATGATATCCAAAGAAATCCTGAATGCGAAAAAGTAGGCGTTGAATACCTGCCACTCGCGGAATTATTGCCTGAATCCGATGTGGTCAGTCTGCACTGTCCGCTGACTCCAGATACCAAACACCTCATAAACAACAAGTCTTTAAACCATATCAAAGTCGGAGCTATGCTGATCAACACCAGCCGCGGCGCCCTGGTCGAGACCAAAGCCGTTGTCGAAGCCCTCAAGACCGGACAGCTTGGCGCACTGGCGCTCGATGTCTACGAGGAGGAAGGCGATCTTTTCTTTGAAGATCTCTCCAACGAAGTGATTCAGGACGATGTTTTTATGCGGCTTCTGACTTTCCCCAATGTTTTGATTACCGGACACCAGGCCTTTTTTACCCGGGAAGCCCTGCAAAACATCACCGCCACCACCCTCGGCAATATTTCAGCCTTCGCCCGCGGAGAAACCAACGGCAACGAACTCTCCGAAGAATTCCTCGCCACCTGATAAGAAACGGCTTACCGGCGTTTTCGAGATTGGTTTTCCGGCACCAGGTCCTCTTTTCCGTGTACCAACGTTCGGGGACTCAAACGGATTGACGTCTCGGAGCAGCACTTTTAGCGTATCCACTGTATGCTTCAGCACGGCGGTGTGCCGTTGCGGGTAATCCCGAATTTCGATCATGACAACGCCACATCAAGTCCCGGTGGAGAATCCGTGGATTCCTGGGTCGCTATCGAAAATAATATTCGTCGTTTTCGCCATCGTTTCCGGAGTCGTCCTTTCCGGAGTCTTGGTCTCAAATTCCGCCGACGCTGCCGCAGCCGGGCGTGAGGCCGCGGCGGCCTCACAGGTCGAAAGCGAATCTCCTCCGCAGCTCGAACTGCGCTCGGTGGTGGCCCTCTCGGGCGGACACCTTTTCAGCCTGCGCGACCCGGAAACCGAACGGACATTCTGGATCGAGCTCGGCGAGACCCGGCACGGCGTCGAGGCGCTGGAATTCGAAATCGGCCTGAACAGGCTTACAGTACGGCACCGGAACGAGGTGCGGACAATTTCCCTCAGCGCTGCCGGCGTAACCGCCGCGAAGGAACCCGATCCGACGCGGGCCGAACACGAAAGCCGAATACAGGACTTGATCGAGATGTATTCGGAACGAATCGCCGTGGCCGAACGATGGCTCGAGGAAATCGCGCAATCGCCCGATCTCCGAGACCTGGACGAACGTATAAGAGCTTTTGGAAGCGAAATAAGCCGGCAGGAAACGACCTACCTGCAAGTTATGCGGAACCTGCGTGAGCTTACGTCACAAGAAGTCACTGAGGAGCCGCCCCAGGTCGAAGAGTTGCGGATTGAGGCCAGGAAGGGGTCAGGCTTAAGCACCTAAGTCCGTATTGATGAAAGTCGTCGCGCATAGGAACTGGCTTGCCTTGTCCTGTCTTTTTCATAGGAGGCCAGGAAGGGGTCAGGCTTAAGCACCTAAGTCCGTATTGATGAAAGTCGTCGGGCATGGGAACTGGCTTGCCTTGTCCTGTCTTTTTCATAGGCACGAATATTCTTGCTGACATTTTGCGGGTG
>JBJHCF010000042.1:0-49071 GCA_050506795.1 Opitutia bacterium | reverse complement strand
CGGGAAACGTCGCCGAGACGGGGCCCGTCCGTTGCGCGGAGCGCAATGGGAGGGGTTATGCGCGGTGCGCGACCTGAGAAAAAACGTTATTGAGTAGATCGGAATCCGGCCATTCATTCCCCCGGACTCAACCACCGGCGAGGGATTAATTTGTCACACTATCGGGATTTGCACCGTCGCCGCCACAATTATACTCCGAAATCGAGGGAACCAGTGTCCTGTGGATTCCTTTTCAACTCGACACAGAACCTCGAAGATTCGAGGATCATGCTATTATCAGACAAGGTTTAACTGAATTTCTGGACAAGAAGAGCCAATGTCGACACCGGGCGATTCCAAAGATCACCGGCTGAAGTTTCTCGAATACCCCAAAACCGGATGAGTGCTTATCCACAAGGGAAGACACGTGTTGTCATCGCATCAGCCGACGAAGATATGGCTTTTGCCCTTACCCAATGCCTCTCAAAACACGACTACGCGGTGCGTCTCGCGCCCACCCGCCCGATCGCCATGGAGATGATCCGCGAGCATCACCCGCAAATCATCCTGCTCGACCACTCCTGGAACCATGCTTTATCCCCTGCCCTCCTGCGCAAGCTCAAGCAACTGGCCCGGGAGGGAGAACCGTTCATTGTCTGGATTGGTGATTCCACGTCGTTGAAAACGAAACCGGGGGTGATTCTCGATGGGTTTTTCGACGACTTCATTCGCTACCCGGCAGATGAACGGGAATTGCGGGCCCGGCTCAATGTCCTCGCCAGGCATCAGGAAACGACTCGAAGATTGCGGGCTACGGAGGAACGCTATCGGTCCCTTTTCGATCGTTCGTTGGACGCGGTTTACGTCCACGATCTGCAGGGAAACTTCCTGGATGCCAATCCGGCCGCGCTGAAATTGTTCGGTTATACGCGCGAGGAGATACCCGCAATTTCCCTTGAATCGCTCACCCAAAACGAGGCCGAATTGAAACGGGCCCGTGAGTCGATCAAACGGGTATTGGAAAAGGGGTTCCAGGAGGAACCTGAAGAATATCAATTAAGAAAACGCGACGGGAGCCTGATCTGGGTCGAATGTATGGGAAGCCCCATCCTGGAACGGGGTCATCCCGCGGCCATCCAGGGGATCGCCCGCGATATTACCGAGCGCAAACAAGCGGCGATCAAACTGGCGGAAAGCGAGCGCCGGTTTCGGACCATCTTCGAAAACGCCGCCATCGGCCTGGCCATTGTGCACCCCAAAACCAAACGAATACTCCAATGCAATGCCGCTCTGGGTGAGATGTTCGGCTACAGCGTCAAGGAACTGTGCCGCATGACGGTGGCCGATGTCAGCCATCCCGAGGACCACAAGCGGGATCTTGAATTCGGCGCTGAAATGTATGAGGGGCGACGGGATCGTTTCATCATGGAGAAGCGATACCGACGCAAGGGCGGCGACTGGATGTGGGGGAAACTGACGGCCACAGTGGTACCGAACGACAAAGGGGAAGCTCAGTTCGTTATCGGGATGGTCGAGGACATCACCGAAAGGAAACGGGCTCAGGATGCCCTGGAAAAGAACGCGCGATCCCTCGCAACCCTGATGAGCAATCTTCCCGGAATGGCATACCGGGTGAGGAACGACAGGAAATGGACCGCTGAGTTCGTCAGTGAAGGCGCTCTCGAACTGACCGGTTATTCCCAGGAAAGCTTTCTTTTCGGGCCGGAAAGGATAACCCTCATTGACCTGATACATCCCGATGACCGCGACCGGATTTGGGAGGAAGTACAGTTGGCAATTAGAGAAAACAAGCCATTTGAAATCGTCTATCGACTAAAAACCGCTTCGGCCGCGGAACGATGGATTTGGGAAAAAGGACGGAAGGTCAGCGGTGCGGGCAACCAACACGAGGTAATCGAAGGCTTTCTAACCGACATCACCTACCAGAAAACGCTCGAACAGAATTTTCGCCGGGCGCAACGAATGGAGAGCATCGGCAGCCTGGCCGGAGGCATCGCCCACGACCTGAACAATCTCTTGCTCCCGATCATCATGGGCCTCGACATGCTGGAGATGAGCGACCCTCCCCCCGCCAACCGAACGACAATCGAAAGCATGAGATTGAGCGCCCAGCGCGGTGCCGATCTGGTCAAACAAATTCTGTCGTTTGCACGCGGCGTGGATGGCGCCAAAGCGTCGGTTGACTTGAATCAACTGACCAGCGACCTCGACTCGATCATTCGGCATACGTTTCCCAAGAACATCGTTTTCGAGCGCGATGTTATCGACAATCTGCCCCCGGTTCCAGCCGATCCAACTCAGCTTTACCAGGTGTTGCTGAACCTTTGCCTAAATGCACGCGATGCCATGCCATCCGGCGGCCGACTTGGTCTTTCGATTCGTCAGGTGCATATCGATCAGCAAGTTGCGGCCATGGAACCGGGCGCGGCACCGGGACCGCACGTCGTTGTAGAAGTGGCCGACGAAGGAGAAGGCATCTCCCAGGATACGATCGACCGTATTTTCGAGCCCTTTTTTACGACAAAGAAACATGGGAAAGGAACCGGCCTGGGCCTTTCCACGTCGCTGGAGATCATTCGCAACCACAACGGGTTCGTCAAAGTTTACAGCGAACCGGGTGCCGGCAGTTGCTTTAAGGTATTCCTCCCGGCGAAGCCGGAAAACGCATCGCGCGTGACTGAATCCCCTTTGCTTGCGGAAATGCCGCGTGGTCGAGGTGAATCCATTCTGCTTGTGGATGACGAAGCTTCGATTCTCAATATCACCAAACAAACCCTCGAAACCTGGGGTTACCGGGTGATTACGGCGGAGAATGGCGCACAGGCACTCGGGCGCTTCACGGAAGACCCCCCTAAAAACATAGATCTGGTCTTCACTGACCTGATGATGCCCGATATGGACGGGGTTACGTTGATTGACCGCTTGCGCCAACTGAAACCGAACCTCCATGTGATGGCAACCAGCGGGATGAACGCTCCGGAGAACGCCTTGCGGGCAGCGAAGATGAGGGTTTCTCACTTCATTCCGAAACCTTACTCGACTCAGACGTTGCTGCGGTTGCTGCGCAAGACACTCGAAAGTATGCCGGGAAACGAATCCTGATGAAAACCTCTCATGCCGGACTCGCGTCAGGATGACCGCACGGCGTTCATAAAAGCGTGGTGTCGTTCATACTGGTCGATTACGTCGTGGATTATTTCGTCTTTTGAAAGCCCCATGATATCGTAGTCCTGTCCCCCCTCCCGCAGGTGCACCTCGGCCCGATAGTACTTGAGCTCTTCCGCGCGCTGCTTCCGGGTGTTTTCCAGCAGAAAGGTGGGCGGCTCGTACTCGCGCGGACGGACCGAGTAAAAGAAATCCGCCTCCTGACCATGCAACACCTCAATTACGACTCGACCGTCCTCGCCTTTGTAAACGTGTGGTTCCAGATTCTGCTTTCTCAGTTCGACGGCCACTTCTTCAAAAGCAGGATACACGGTCCCATTTAAAAAACGCTCCACTTCAGGGCGTTTAGGATGATGCACCAGAGTGCGCAAACGCCGTTGCCAGGTCACGTGCGCGGGACCGCTTTTGGGCATAATCCATGCCTCCTTGAGGCTCGTCTTTTTCAGCGTTTCGATATTTACCGCCCGGAAAAGCCCCCAGCACATGAACCACATGATGATTGTAAAGGGAAGCGCGCTGGCGATTGTCGCCGTCTGCAACGCCGCCAGGCCCCCGGCGATCAGTAGCGCGGCGGCCACCACCCCTTCCACCACGGCCCAGAAAATACGCTGCCAGGTAGGCGATTCGTCGCTCCCGCCCGAGGTCAGCATATCGACCACCAACGAACCCGAATCGGACGAAGTCACGAAGAAAGTTACCACCAACAAGGTAGCCACCAGGGAAAACAGAGAGGACAATGGAAGCTGGTCAAGAAGGGCGAACAATGCGATGGAGGAATCCTCAGCCACCGCTTCGGACAATTCGGTGACTCCCTCAACCATGATCATATGGAGCGCGGTGTCTCCGAAAAAGGTCATCCACATGAAGGTGAAGCCCACTGGAACGAGCAGCACCCCGACAACAAATTGGCGAATCGTTCGGCCACGCGAGACCCTGGCGATAAACATTCCCACAAATGGCGACCAGGCGATCCACCACCCCCAATAAAACAGTGTCCAGCCCCCTATCCAGTCGGTCGGTTCATACGCGTACAGGTTGAAGGTGCTGTGAAATACCCCCGACAGGTAGTTGCCGGTGTTCTGGACCAGCGTCTGCAGCAGGAACACGGTCGGTCCCGCCACCAGAACGAATCCCAGCAACCCTACAGCAAGAATGATATTCAATTCCGAGATACGCCGGATGCCCTTGTCGAGACCGAGGCCGACTGAACAAGTCGCGATGGCGGTTATCACCACGATGAGAACCACATGCACGCGCACCGTGCTCTCGATTCCAAACAGGTACTCGAGGCCGGAACCGATCTGGGTTACCCCGACCCCGAGAGAGGTGGCGACACCGAAGATGGTTCCGAGCACCGCGAAAGTGTCCACCGCGTGGCCGATCGGCCCGTGAATCCGTTCCCCGATCAGCGGGTACAACGCTGAACGAATGGTCAGGGGAAGGTTGTGACGGAAAGCGAAATAGGCCAGGGAAATGGCAACGACCGCGTAAATGGCCCAGGCGTGCACGCCCCAGTGGAAAAAAGTAATGCGCATCGACTCCCTGGCCGCTTCCACCGTTTCCGGATCCCCCACCGGGGGCGCCACGTAGTGCATGACCGGCTCGGCAACGCCGAAAAACATCAATCCAATGCCCATCCCGGCGGAAAACAGCATGGCGAACCAGGAGAGGTAACTGTAGTCGGGTTCGCTGTGATCGGGACCCAGCTTGATCAGTCCGAATCGTGAGACCCCCAGGAAGATTATGAAGACCAGAAAAAAGGCGACCGAAAGGATATAAAACCACCCGGCCGAGTCGGTGATCCAGGTACGGACCGAGTTGAAGAGCAATTCCGCTCCCTCGGAATCGAACACGGCGTAAGCGACAAGCACAATGGAGATGATGGCCGAGGAGAAAAAAACGGGCGGATTGATTTGTATCCAGGATTTGGCGGACTTTTTTTCGTTCATTGGTTTTCCAAAACAGGGAATTCCGGGAAGCCGCGCTCGGCGTTTCGCAGGATGGCGTGAAGAAGACGTTGCCGCGACTTCGCAAGGGTTTCGCAGCATGAATCGAGGTACGGGAAAGATCAACGGGAAAGGAATTTCCGTCCGGGAAAGGACCGAAACCTTGCGTTCGCGGGCAATCCGGGGCGTCATGTGAAACCTGACGCGACACAAATTGACGATGAGCACGGAAGAAGGTAGCCACACCGGTTCGGGACTGGAGGAGGCGGGGCGTTTGATTCTCCCCACTCTCCTGCTCCTCGGTGGGGTCATCGCCTGCTCCACCTCGGTCATTATGATCAAGGCAAGCGAAAGCCATCCCATCGTCATCGCGGCCTACCGCCTCCTGATCGCTTCAGCAGTGCTGACCCCGGTTTTCATCCATGCGTTGCGCCGCGAGCGCGCGGTCTACCGGCTGGAGCACCTGCGCCGTTCTTTCATACCGGCGGTATTTCTGGCGGCCCATTTCATCTCCTGGGCCGCGGGTGGCCGTATGACCTATGCGGCGAACGCCGCGCTTATCGTCAACCTGGTTCCCCTGGTGATGCCCTTTATCCTCGTAATCGTGTTGCGCGAGCGCGTTCACGGCAGGGAAATCGTCGCGACGGTCCTGGCACTGGCAGGGGTGTCGCTGATCGGGATCTCGGATTACCGATTGGATCCGGGGCTGCTATACGGTGATTTCGTCTGTTTCGTCTCGATGGTGCTGTTCGCGATCTACCTGGCGCTGGGGCGACGCAATCGCGATTTCAGCAATGTCTGGTTGTATCTTATTCCCCTCTATTGGATGGCCGGCCTCATATCTCTGGTTTTCGCCCTGATTCTGCGCCTTCCTTTCACCGGCTACGGGGGCAAGGAGTATCTGCTTATCCTGGCGCTGGCACTGGTTCCCACGGTCATCGGGCATTCGCTCCTGAACTATTCGCTCAAACATTTTCGGGGTCAGGTGGTGAGCGTGGTGAATCTCCTGCAATTCGTGTTCGCCGGAATATTGGCCTACCTGATCTTCTCCGAGGTTCCCGCGCCCGCGTTCTACGGCGCCTCGGTGCTGGCGGGAATCGGCGCCTGGATCGTCCTGCACCGTGCCTAACCGGAATCCGCCGCCCCGCGGTTTGGGGATCCGCCGAAACATTCGAGGCTCGAAAAATGCGGGAACGGCGTTTCAATGGCTTCTCACATGGGGAAAACATTCACCACTGAAATCCCGCCCATCGATTTCCGGGCCGAACTCAACGACGAGCAGTACGACGCGGTAACGGCCGAACCGGGGCCGGCGCTCGTACTCGCCGGGGCGGGTTCCGGGAAGACCCGAACCCTGACTTACCGTGTGGCTTACCTCCTATCCAAGGGAGTGGCTCCGGAGGAAATCCTCTTGTTGACCTTCACCAACAAAGCCGCGCGGGAAATGTTGCACCGGGTGGAGGAGTTGACCGGAATCCAGGGACGGCGTTTCTGGGGCGGAACCTTCCACCACATCGGGCACCGGGTATTGCGGGTGCACGGGGAAACAGTTGGTCTGCAGCGGGATTTCACCATTCTCGATCAACAGGACGCCGAGGCCTTTCTGGGCGACCTGGTGAAGGAGAAGGACCCCACTTTTTTCAAAGACAAAGCCAATCCCCGTGCCCGGCAACTCGGCGAGGTTTTCAGTCTGGCCCGTAACACCCGCCTCGATCTGGGCGAAAGCGTACGCCGCTTCCATCCCCAGCACGAGCACCTGACCGGCCGGATGATTCCCCTGTTCGAGACCTACATGGAATCCAAGCGCAAGCAGCAGGTGGTCGACTACGACGATCTGCTGGAATACCTGTTGAAGCTGCTACTGACCGACCCCGACACCGCGCGCTATTATCAGGAACGCTTTCGACATGTGCTGGTGGACGAGTACCAGGACACCAACACCCTGCAGGCCGGCATTGTGGACACCATTGGCAGTCACCACCGGATCATGGCGGTCGGCGACGACGCCCAGTGCATTTATTCCTGGCGCGGAGCAAATTACGAAAACATCGTCACCTTCCCCGACCGCCACCCAAACACGGTCATCTACAAAATCGAAACCAACTACCGGAGCAGCCCGGAAATTCTCAGTCTGGCCAACAGGGTTCTGGTCAATCAGGTCCCCGCCAGCGGTTTCCACAAGGAGCTGCGGGCGTTCCGTGAGAGTCGGGTGCGGCCCTACCTGGTGCAAACCATGGACACGCGTGAGCAGGCCCAGTTCGTGATCAAACGCCTGGAGGGCCTGAGCTCGGAGGGTTACAGCCTCTCGGATGTCGCAGTCCTTTACCGCGCCCATTACCAGGCCATGGATCTGCAAATGGAACTGGCCCGCCTGAGCATACCGTTCCAGATCACCAGCGGCATTCGTTTTTTCGAGCAGGCGCATATCCGCGATGTGGTGGCTCAATTGCGCTTCACCTACAATCCGAACGACGTAACCGCGTTCCAGCGCGTGGCCGGACTGCTCCCGAAAGTGGGCCCAAAAACCGCCACCCGCCTCCACGGACTGGCGTTGGACCACGCCCGCAAGCAGGGGCTTCCGGTCGCCGACGCCCTGCTCTCGGAACCGGTCGTCAAGAAGACCCCGAAAGCGGCGACCCAGGAGTGGATTTCGCTCATGCAATCCCTCAAGGACATCAGTGAAACGGCACGGGAGCGCGATCCCGCCCGGACGGTGCAGGTGGCGATCGAGGGCTGGTACGGCGATTACCTCCGCGGCGCCTATTCCAACTATCATTCCCGTCTGGAGGATCTGCGCAGCCTGATCGGATTCGCCGGCCGTTTCGACGAAATGCAGGAATTATTGGCCCAACTGGTCCTGCTCAACTCGGAAATGAGCGATCGCTCGGTCGATCCGGACGCCGACGCCGTCAGACTGACCACTGTGCACCAGGCCAAAGGCTTGGAGTTCCCGGTTGTTTTTGTCATCGGCCTCGCGGAAAACCTCTTCCCCCTCAAACGCGCGGTGGAAGAAGGGGCGGTGGAGGAAGAGCGGCGTCTGTTCTACGTGAGCGTGACCCGGGCCAAGGACGAGCTTTACCTGTGCCACCCCGCTTTTTCCGGATCCAACGGCCCGCCTATCCGGCTTCGACCGAGCTGTTTCCTGGAGGAACTGCCGACTAATTTATACGAAACCCTGCGCATCCAGCGCCAGCGGGTATGGTAACGACACTTCGCCCGACCTATTCACCGCCCACAAATCCGGGTTGGAATAATACGCCATGAAAATTCCTTACACTGCTCGAACCCTGGGCGTCGCGATCGCCCTCACAACACTATCGATCTGGCTGACGCCGGAAGCGGAAGCCGCCCGGATCGTGCGGGTGGTTCCGGAACTTCGCGCGGAGGAATCGTTTCACCGGATTCCGGAGTTTTTCACCGGCCGGGAGTACACCGGAAGGCGTTCGATTCTCCGGACCGACCCGGACACGCGTGAAGGATTCTATTTGACCGCCCGTCTGCGCCGAAACAGCCGGTCGAGTTTCGCCCGGGTCACCGCCCGCCTGGAGCTGGCCATGCCCGAGGAGCAGGAAATCCGCACTTACGAATTCCCCTTGGAATCGGTCGAACGCCGGCGGCCGTTGGTGTTGTTCGGAGTGACCGGCCCCGATTGGCCGGAGGACGTCCCCCGTCCCCTGGCCTGGAAGGTTTCCCTGTTGGACGCCGATGGCCAACTGCTGGACTCCGAGCAGAGTTTCCTCTGGTCGATGGAACCGGCGGACTGATTTTGCCAGGAATCTCGGGCTTTCCGCCCACTCCCCGGAAAGCACTGATCAGAGGTCGGGCGGCACGTTGGCCAAAGCCTCCTCGATGGTGGACAGCCCTTGTTTTACCTTGAGCATGCTGTCCTGGTGGAGGGTTTTCATGCCGTTGCGAATGGCGATCTTCTTGATTTCGGCGGTCTCTTTTTCCGCATTGATGGCATGCACCAGTTCCTCGGAGATCTGCATCAGTTCGTGAATGCCGACGCGTCCCCGGTAACCCAGGCCGTTGCAATTGGCGCAACCCCGGGGATTGTGCCGGTAAACGGTTCCGGACCAACCCAGCGCCTTCTCGAGGATGTCCTTTTCGCGGCCCTCCGGCTCGTAGGCAACACGGCATTTCTTGCAAACGCGCCGCATCAGGCGTTGAGCGCAGACGCAAAGGAGGGATGACGAGATCATGAAAGGCTCGATGCCCATGTCGGTCAGTCGGGCAACGGTTCCGGGGGCGTCATTGGTGTGCAGTGTGCTCAGCAGCAAGTGGCCGGTAAGCGCGGCCTCCACCGCGATATTGGCGGTTTCCTTGTCCCGAATCTCACCGACGAGAATGATGTCCGGATCCTGTCGCAGGAAGGCGCGCAAGGCGCTGGCGAAGGTGAGTCCGATCTGCCGGCTCATCTGCATCTGATTGATGCCGGACAGCGTATACTCGATTGGGTCCTCGGCGGTGCGGATGACCAGTTCGGGCGAATTGATCTCGTTGAGTGCCGAGTACAGAGTCATGGATTTCCCGGAACCCGTCGGGCCGCAATGGAGGATCATTCCGTACGGCTGCTGGATGATTTTCCGGTACTGGATCAAATTATCCTCCGAGAAACCGAGAGCGGGCATGGGAAGCGTGGACTTCTCCTTGTCCAGGATACGCATGACAATTCCCTCGCCGTGATTGAGCGGAGCGGTGGCCACCCGCAAGTCGATGTCGATATTTTTTTTGGTGTACTGCTTAAAGATGATTCGCCCGTCCTGCGGCAAACGACGCTCCGCGATGTCGAGATTCGACATGATTTTAAAGCGCGCCACGATCGCACCCGCCACCTTCTTCGGCAGTCGGAGCTTTTCCTGGCAGACACCGTCGATACGGTAGCGCACCAGGAGTTCCTTTTCTCCCGGCTCAACGTGAATATCGCTGGCTCCCTCCTTGTGGGCGTCCTCGACGATGCGGTTGGCCAACTGGATAATGGGTCCGGAGTCCTCGTCTTCCAGGTCCTCCGCCCGCACCTCGGTATCGTCGCCGAATTCCTCGCCGATGGCTTCGACCACATCGCCGAATTCAACCTTTTCGCCCGAGGAGTCGCTTTTCAGCTTCTGATCGATCTCCTGGGGGCTGGCCAGGAGCCGAACCACCTGCAAGCCGGTGTTCTCCTGGATTTCATTGACGGCATGCATTTCAAAAGGGTTGGCAAATGCCACCACAATGAAATCCCCCACCATGCCCAACGGGGCCAGCCGGTGTTCGCGGCAAAACTCCCTGGACAGCTTGTCCGTCGCATCCGGGTCGAGCTGAAAGCGCGAAAGCCCGATGGGATTCATCCCGAAAACCTGTGCTTTGGCCGCCAGGAGCCGGAAGTCGGTCAGCCCGTGCTCTTTAAGCAGAACCTGATCGAGTTCGTCTCCGGTCAGGTCCTGCGACATGGTCATGATCCGCTCCGATGCTTCCGCATCGAGCAGTTTCATCTCCTCGAGTTGTTTGACAATCGCCGATTGGATACGCCCCAAAGCCATAAGAAATTACCTCCTTTCCGCGAACTCCCTCGCGTGCCATTCGATCACTTCGGAAATGTCGTTCATGGTGGCGACAAACCACAACACCGGCCCCCCCAGGAGTTCCTCCCAATAGTCGCGCACGAAGGAACTCAGATAATAGGAGCTGGCCAGGAAGGTGAAGTTGTCCTGAACGTCAAACGGCACCGTCCAGGTGGCCCAAAGTTGATCCGGATCCAGGTTTCGGAAAAGCGTTTCATCGCGCTCGGCGTGGGCCAGGGTAATCGGCGCAAGGTTGAATTCCTCAACCTGTCGGCGAATGAGCAATCGCTCGTCAACCGCATTCATCTCGGCGGCCAGCAGGCCGAGGATCGAGGTCCGGCGCCCGATTCCGTCCTTGACCACCTCAAGCAGGCGTTCGTTGGCGGCTTCCAACTCGGAAAGCTCCACCAGGTTGTAATCCACGAGGCTGGCGCCCATACGGCGGTTGGCCCGCATCAGGAGTGAACGATGTGTCGCCATGATAGTGTGTTAATCGGTTTCAGTTCCGGTTTCCGTCCGGCCCGGCGCCACCGGGTCGTTCTTGCGGACGGCCAGGACGGCATCGAGTATCGCCTGTTTGAGTTCGTCGATTCCCTCGCCGCTGATGCAGGAGAGAGGCAAAACCGGAAGATCGACCTCCCGGCGTAAACGGTCCAGATTCTCGGTCGCGCCATCGAGGTCCATTTTGTTGGCCACGACCAGGCGCGGCTTATCCAAAAGGTCCTCCGAATACAGGCGCAACTCCTGCAAAAGGGCGGTGTAATCGTCCAGTGGATCCCGCTCTTCCGTCCCGGCGATATCGACCATGATCAAGAGCACCCGGCAGCGTTCGATATGGCGGAGAAACTGATGCCCCAGTCCGCGATTCCGACTGGCCCCGTCGATCAATCCGGGAATATCGGCCAGAATCACCCGCTCGAAAAGCCTGGGGTACTCGATAATGCCGATCTGAGGTTGCAAGGTGGTGAACGGGTAGGCCGCGCAGCGCGGATGCGCCTTGGTAATGATATTGGTCAACGACGACTTGCCCGCGTTGGGAAATCCCACCAAACCGACCTCCGCCACGGTCTTCAGCACCAGCCGAAAGCGCCCCTGTTCGCCCGGGAGGCCATCGTTGGCCCGGCGGGGGGCCTGATTGACGGAGGACTTGAATCGTTTATTGCCCCAACCGCCGTTACCGCCCCGCAGGAGCACCACTTGAGTCCCGTCTTCCACCAGGTCGGCGACCGGCTTGCCGGTGGCCTCGGAAATCACCAGGGTTCCCGGCGGCACCTTGAGGACACAATCCTCGCCGCCCCGGCCGTTCTGATCCGATCCGCGTCCCGGCTCCCCATTCGGAGCCTGGTGGTTCGGATTGTAACGGTAGGAGGAAAGATCACTGACGTCATCGACGCAGAGCAGGACGACATCTCCGCCCTTACCGCCGTCGCCGCCATTGGGGCCACCGCGGGGCTCGTACTTCTCCCGTCGAAAACTGACACACCCTTTTCCGCCGTCACCGGCATTGAGCGTCACCACTACTTCATCAACAAACATTGCCTACTTTCCCCTGAGGAAATAAAGAACGCAAGATCGGCCGTTCTTCCGACGGCGCCGAATTCGCACGCCTATTTGCTTAGTGCGGCTAACGACCGCCGTACACTCCAAAAGGAGCCGGCGGCAACATTAACAGGGTTTTGACGGAGGGGCG
Source organism: Opitutia bacterium (assembly GCA_050506795.1). Taxonomy (GTDB): domain Bacteria; phylum Verrucomicrobiota; class Verrucomicrobiia; order Opitutales; family T3Sed10-336; genus SLOW01. The sequence continues at coordinate 36,727 of JBJHCF010000042.1, read as the reverse complement.
CCCGGGGAGCGGTCAACCTTCGTCATCCTCCACTGCATCGAGTTCCAGGACCCCTTTCCACTTGTAAGCCAGGACCGACATCGGCGGAAGCGTGAGTGACAGGCTGTGTTCCATACCGTCGCAGGGCGTAGGCTCGGCTTCCTTCCCGCCCTGGTTTCCTTCGTTCGATCCGCCGTAATGGTGGGAGTCGGTATTGAGGCGTTCCTCCCAGAAACCCGCGCGGGGAACCCCCACCCGGTAATCACGCCGCAATACCGGCGTAAAATGACACACCACGGCAAAGAACTCGCTCCCCGAGGTATCCTGACGCAAAAAGGTGAGTACGCTGCTGTCCGAATCCCCGGCATTGATCCAGCGAAAACACTCGGGGCGAAAATCGCCGGAAGCGAGAGCGGGTTCCTCCCGGTAAAGCCGGTTCAAATCGGCTATCAGACGCCGAATGCCCTCGTGGTCGAGGTACTCACAGAGATGCCAGTCGAGGCTCTGATCGTAGCGCCACTCCGACGACTGCCCAAACTCGCTGCCCATGAAGAGCAGTTTCTTGCCGGGATAGGTCCACATGTAGCCGTAAAGCGCCCGCAACTGCCGAGCTTTCTCGGCGATGGTGCCGGCGGCCATCTTCATCAGCATGGAACCTTTGCCATGCACGACCTCATCGTGAGAAAAGACCGTTATGAAATTTTCGGAGTACTGATACAGCATTCCGAAGGTGAGTTTGTTGTGATGCCATTTCCGGTAAACCGGATCGGTGGAAAAATACTCCAGGGTGTCGTTCATCCACCCCATGTTCCACTTGATATCGAATCCCAGGCCGCCATCGGCCGTGGGTTTGGTCACCCCCGGCCACGAGGTCGACTCTTCGGCGATCATCAGCGCACCCGGATAATACTTGTGAACCAGATCGTTGGTAATGCGCAAAAAATCGATCGCCTCCAGGTTTTCCCTTCCGCCATACTTGTTCGGAATCCATCCGCCCTCCTCGCGGGAATAGTCGAGGTACAACATGGAAGCCACGGCGTCGACCCGCAGGCCATCGATGTGATAACGGTCCATCCAGGCAAGGGCGTTGGCCACCAGGAAACCGCGAACCTCGCTGCGGCCGTAGTTAAAAACCAGCGTGCCCCACTCCCGATGCTCACCCTGGCGCGGATCGGCATGTTCGAACAGGTGGGTGCCATCAAAAAGAGGGAGGGCAAAAGCGTCACGTGGGAAATGTCCCGGCACCCAGTCAAGAATGACGCCGATTCCCTGCTGGTGGAGATAATCGACCAGGTACATAAAATCGGCGGGTTCGCCGAAACGGTGTGTCGGGGCGAAGAATCCGGTCACCTGGTACCCCCAGGACCCGGAAAACGGGTGCTCCGCGAGCGGCAGGAACTCCACGTGGCTAAACCCCATGGCCAGCACATATTCGCTCAGGCGCGGCGCCAGTTCGCGGTAGGTCAGCGGTCGTTTCCCGTCCTCCACTACCCTTCTCCAGGAATTGAGGTGGACCTCGTAAACGGAAATCGGTTGCTCGCCCTTGCCCCGCCTGGCGCGGGCCTCCATCCAATCCCCGTCGCCCCAGCGGTACTGGCGGGTATCGTACACGATGGAGGCATTGTGGGGGGGGCTCTCGAAGTAGGTGCCGAACGGGTCGGTCTTCAAACGGACCACTCCGTCGCGTCCCCGGATCTCGAATTTGTACATATCTCCCTCGCCCAGGCCGGGCAGGAAAAGCTCCCAGACACCGGAACTTCCCAGGTGGCGCATGGGATGGTAATGACCGTCCCAGTGGTTGAACGGCCCCACCACCGCCACCCGGTCCGCGTTGGGCGCCCACACCGCGAACGACACCCCCCACACCCCGCGGTGCTCGCGCACGTGGGCGCCGAGTTTGGTGTAGATTCGGTGCTCGTTGCCTTCGTTGAAAAGGTAGAGGTCCTGTTCTCCCAGAAATGGAGGAAAAGCGTACGGATCGTGAAACTGCCGAAATTCTCCGTTGCGGTCGTATGCTCGCAATTGATACATAAACGGCTCGCTTGTCTCCCCCTCCACGAACCCTTCGAAAAACCCCGATTCATCAAGCGGCGACATCGGATGGAGTTCTCCGCTTCCCGAACCAAGTACAACAATTTCACACCGCTCGACCTCCCGCAGGTAGGCACGCACGGCCCAACCCTTTTTGCCCTCGGCGCGGGCCGAATGAATTCCGAGGATCCGGTGGGGGTCCTTTTCTTCGCCGCGCAGGAAACGTCGTAATTCAGTTTCTTTAATAATCATAATAAACGATTCCGAATCCGGTAAACTCTAGAGCCCGAATGGCCCCCTCCCGGCTTTCCGTTGTACACTTGGAATCAAACTGCAGCCAAGCCATTTCTGCTTCGCGTGGAATCGAGGGCCGGATTAGCCCCGTAAGAACGCTTTCCGGCAGTTGAAGCGTTGACATTGGCCGAACGCTGCATTCAATCTGAAGGCAGATTCAAAGACGTTCCCAAAACCAGGGAAGATAAAAACCAGAGGAGTACTATCTAAAATGGCTTATGTAGTCACTGAGAACTGTGTCGATTGCAAATATACGAGCTGCGCCGCCGTGTGCCCGGTGGAGGCATTCCACGAGGCTCCGGACCGTCTCTACATCAACCCGGAGACCTGCATCGACTGCAACGCGTGTGTGCCCGAATGCCCGGTGGAGGCCATTTTCCCGGATTATGACGTGCCGGAAAAATGGGCGAGCTGGACTGAGGAAAACGCCAATGAGTGTGAAAAATACGACGTGATCGTCGACGTCAAGGAACCGCTGAAGGGCGAACGCTGCGTCGACCCGAACGCCGCCTGAGACGGCGACCCCACATTCATTTCTTTCAAACGGCGGGCATTCCAACCCGCCGTTTTTTTTGGCCGCGGGATCCGCGGACAATGCCGTTATCCGGTTCGGGGACAATTTGCACTTGTGTCCCCCCACCCCCCTCCCTAAGCCGTTTTTAGTGTCGTCGTTCGCTCGCACCAAAATCCGCTGGCTCCCGCTGATCCTCCTGACCGGAGCGGCGGCCGCGCCCGCGTGGGGAATCGAGCTGATCTCCGACGACCCCATCGAATACGACTTTCGCCAACAGGAGCTGATTGCCAGGGGCAGCGCCCGCCTGATCTACGAGGACACCTTCCTTACCGCCAACGAGATCCTTTACAATCAGCAGCGCATGGTGGCGCGCGCCCGGGGCGACGCGGTGGTGCAGTACCGTCAGGGCCGCCTGATCGCCGACCAACTCTCCTACGACCTCAACGCGGGGCGGGCGGAAGGGGAAAACGTGCGCTTCGGATTTTACCCGCTTTTTCTGGAAAGCGAGCAGGTCGAAGGTACCCGGGAGCAGCTGACGTTCACCGATGCGGTTTTCTATGCCTACGAGCCGCGGGCCTTCTCGCCCAACGTTCGCGCGCGCCACGCCTCGGTCACCGAGGACCGCCGTTTTCGCGGGGAAGGCCTGACCTTTCGCATCGGCCGGGTTCCCTTCTTCTACTGGCCATCCGTCGAGCGCGGCCCGACTGAATTCCCCGCCGACGTCACTCTCGGCGCCGGTTATGAAAAAATCCTGGGCACCTGGCTGCGGGTGGGCGTGCGGGTTCCGGTGTCGGATGCGGGCCGGATCGGGGTGGATGTTGACGGTTACTCCCGGCGCGGGGTCATGGCAGGACCGGGCGCGGACTACAACCTGAGCCGCGACCGTTACGATCTGAGCGGAGTTTTCAGCTCCGGTTACATTGCCGACCAGGGCGAACTGGGAACGGACCTGCTGGACCGGGACATCTCCAAACACCGCCATTTCATCGACTGGCGAAACCAGTTTTTCTGGGAGGACAACCTGGAAATCACCATTCAGTACAAAGGCTGGAGCGATTCCTCGGTGACCCGGGATTTTCGCCGCTCACTCTTCGAAAGAGAACAGGAACCGGACACGTTCCTGGAAGCCAACTGGCTGGGCGACAACACGATCCTTAGCTTTTTCACCCGCGGACGGCCCAATGATTTCCAGTCCGTTCAGGAAAGGTTGCCGGAAGTGCGCATCGACGGACTGAACACCGAACTCGCCGCCGGCATTTACCAGAACTACCAGCTCAGCGCGGCGAACCTGCAGGAGCGCCCCCCTCCCACCCTGGAGCGCGAAAGGTTACGTAGCGAGCGACTGGACGCCTACTACGGACTCGACCGCCCGATCCTGGTTGGCGACTGGATGAGTCTGACCCCGGCGGCGGGGGGTCGGGTCACCCACTACGATCGGGCTGAAGGCGACCGTGACAACTACACCCGCTGGCTGGGGGAAGTGGGCATGGACGTGAACTTTTACGGGTATGGGCTCTACGATTACGAAAACGCCTTCTGGGGAATCGACGGGATTCGCCATCTGGTGGAACCCAAACTTCAATACCGCTACATCCCGAAGGCCGACCGCGGTGAAGCCTTTATCCCCGCCATAGACCGGCGGGCACAATCGACCCAGCTTCCTCCGCTGCGCCTCGGACGCATCCGCAACATCGACGAACTCGACGAAATCCACAGCCTGCGTTTCGGGCTGGACCAGTACTTCCAAACCCGCGATTCCGATTACGGCTCCCGCAATCTCCTCGCGGTCTTCCTGGCCAACGACTGGCGGTTCTCCCGCGAGACCGACGCGGAGGGCAACCCGGAGAACGAATTCTCCGATCTGCACTCTGAAATCGTGTTCACCCCGGTTTATTGGCTGCGTTTCAACCTTTTCAACCGCCTGGACCCCGAAGAGCTCAGCGTGGCGGAGATCAATACCGCGGTTACCCTGACCGACGCCCAGGTGTGGGCTCTGACGCTGGGGTCGGACTACCTCGAGGACGCCATCGAGCAATACGCCGCCCGCTACTCCTACCGCTTGAACGAAGTGTACGCAGTCAGCGCACAGGCACGCTACGATGCTCGTGTGCATCTGTTTACCGAACAGCGATACTCGCTCACACAACGGCTGCAAAACACCTGGGACGTGGAGTACCGGGTCACCCTCCGCAACGGCGCCCGCCGCGAAAGCTCGGCCGAATTCGGGATGGCGCTCTCACTGGTACGCTTCTAACCTGAATGATTCAATCCTGGACCATGTCGACCGCCGCTACCGTCACCACACCTCAAGCCATGATCGCCAACGTCGATTATTCGGTGAAACTTCCCGCTTTCGAGGGCCCGCTCGACCTGCTTCTTTTTCTGATCCGCAAGCAGGAGATCGATATCTACGATATTCCCATCAAGCGGATTACGAGCCAATACCTCGACATTCTCGGGGCCATGGAGGAAATTAAGCCCGACGTCGCGGGCGAGTTTTTTGTCATGGCGGCCACCCTGATGGAAATCAAAAGCCGCATGCTCCTCCCCCGTCACCAGCAGAATGAGGCGCCCGATACCGAGGACGAATTCGATCCACGCTGGGAACTGGTCCACCAGCTTCTCGAGTATCAGAAATTCAAGAAAGCCGCCGGCGACCTCCACCTTCTGGCCGAGGAAACCGCCGCGATGATCCCCCGTCAGGTCGAAATGCCGCGCCGCGACACGGCTGAACAACGCCCGCTGAAGCCATCGGACAAACTGGACCTCTGGTACGCGTTCAACCAGGTCCTCAAACGCCTCTCGGAAAAACTCGTCCTGGGCGAAATCGCCGCGGAGCAGGTCAGTGTTTCGGATCGCATGGAGTTCCTGCTGGAACGCAGTCGCCGGGAGACCTCGTTTCTGTTCTCCTCCCTTTTCCGAGGTGAATCCGTCTCCATCCGCACGTTGGTGGCCACATTTCTCGCCCTGCTGGAGTTGGTTCGCCTCAAACACCTCCAGGTCATACAGAACGAAAACTTCAGCGACATCCATTGCCTGGCCAAAAACGAAAACGAGCTTGAAAATCCCTCTGGCTCAACGACACTGGAGTCGTGAAGAGCAAGCGACCAAACGCCTATCTTTTGGGTCTGGGCCTCGACAATGAGGACGGGCACAAACGCATCACGCAGTCGGAGCGCTTTTGCATCGCCGGGGGCTCGGAGGAAACCCACGGCCGCATGACCGAGACGGTGATCAAAACCATGGAACACCTCGACACCCGGGGCAAACGCCTTGAAGATGTCGAACCAAAGGAACTTCGGGATCTCCTGGCCCGGCATACGCCAGCTTGACAATTCCCTTCCGCGCAACGTTAACTCATTTCCAACCATGAGCAATCAAGACGACTCTCCCGAAAAGCAGGAACCCCGCAAAGAAGGCGAGGAAAAGAAAAACGTAATAAAACTCGGGGACCTTCCGCCCGAAGTTGAGGAGAAGATCGAGAAAAAGACCGCGGAAGGAGACGCCACCAAAGAAGGCGAAAGCCGCCCCTCCCTGCGACTCTCGAAATCGGAGACGCCCGCAGCCGCCGAGAAATCCGAGGAATCGGCGCCTTCCTCCTCCGCCGAATCAAAAGACTCACCGCCTCCCCCCAGGAGCGACGAAGGTTCGAAGTTGAAACTGTCACGCACCCAGGAGGCACCCGCGGAAAAAAAGGAGGATAAACCAGCCGAACCCGCCGCGGCGGAGAAAATCGTCGAAGAAAAAAAAGAGCCGGTCGCCGAGACCGAGCCACCCACCGCCAAACCGGTACCCCCGACCGAAACCGCCGCCGGGCCGGCAGCCGGCGCCGCGGCACCGAAGCCGGCCCAGACCCCGCCCAAGATGCGCCCCCCCATTCCCAAACCGGTGGGCGCCGGACGGCCGCGTCCTCCCGGCGCGCCGCCTCCCCCGCCCAAAGCCGCAACCAAAAAAGCCGCGACCCCAACACCCGCACCGGTCGTTGACGATAGTGACAAAGGCAAGGTGTCTCCCGCCGGCGTGGCTATCGACGTGATTGCCGCCTGCGTGGCGGTGGTCTTCGCCTATCTTTTGTACACCAACTATTAGGATTTATGTCAGACAAGATTCAGGAACTGAACGCTGAAAACTTTAAGAGCACGATCGAAAGCTCGGGCCAGCCGGTGCTGGTCGATTTCTGGGCGCCTTGGTGCGGACCCTGCAAAGCCATCGCACCGGTGCTGGAGGAATTGGCCGATGAACTCGACGGCAAACTCCGGATCTGCAAGGTGAATATCGATGACCACGGCGAAATTGCCGCCGACCACAACGTTCGGGCGATTCCAACCCTCCTGCTTTTCAAAAACGGCGACGTCGCCGATCAGGTTGTGGGGATGACGAACAAAGAAGACCTGAAGAACAAGCTCTCGGCGCATCTCTGAAGCACCCCGCTGCGCCTTACCGTTTCTGGCTGCTGACCTGATATACGGTCTGATCCTCAAGGCGAAAGGCCGTGAGCTTGTTGCCCCAGACGCATCCTGAATCGAGGGCGACCACGCCTTCGGCGATGCGATGACCCAGACTGGCCCAATGGCCGAAAAAGACCCTGGTCCCTCGCCAGGCCCGGTCGGGTGCGGCGAACCAGGGCACCAGATTTTTGGGCAAAACTTCCGGCGGGCTCTTGCATGACAGGTCCATTCGACCGTCGGCGGTCAACGCCCGCATGCGGGTCATGGCATTGACCCCGACGCGAACACGGTCCGCCCAGGGCAGGTCATCACTCCAGTGGTCGGGGGTGTCCTGAAAGAGATCCTGCGGAAAACACCCTCGCATCGCGGCGGCCAACTCCGCGGCAATCCGCTCGGCGGCGTTAATATCCCAGCACGGCAACAAACCGGCATGAACGACCACAGCATCGGGGTTGAGGCGAATGAGAAAAGGACGCGTGCGCAGCCATTCCGCCAGTTCTTCCCGGTCCTCTGCCTGCAGCAGGTCATAAAACCGGTCTTTCTTGCGCACCCGTCGCACTCCCGCCAGCACGGCTAGAAAATGAATATCGTGATTTCCAAGCACCGCCTCCACCTCATTCTCGCAGGCCCAGCGAAGGACCTTCAGCGAATTGGGTCCATTGATGAGGTCGCCGGTGAACACCAGCCGATCTTCGCCGGGGCGCCAATCGAATTTCCCCAGGAGTTCCATGAGCGTGCGATAACAGCCATGCACATCTCCGATAATGTAGGTTGCCATTACTTAGCGCCTATATTTCAAAACAAGCGCCCGTGAACACAACCCTAACCAACGCCGAAAACCAGAAATTAGTCGCTGGAACCATGGAATCCCCATTCGGTTCAATGCCGTGAAGACTCCCGGGAGGCTCGAACCTCGAACATTTTTCCCGAACTCCTGGCTTTTCTTCAAAGATCCCCTCGCTTTTTATCATGATATTTCCTCTTCTAGGATTCTGTCGGCGAAGCCCGAAAGACTCCTGGAGAATCATCGCAGTAATCCGCCCATGCACATTCCACTGGAGATGCCCGCCCAGCCAACCGAATCCACCTGCGGGCCGACTTGTCTGCACGCGATTTACCGCTTTCACCGGCGGGATTACCCTCTGGATAAATTGATCGGCGAGATTGAGCGCGACGAGGAAGGCGGAACCGTCTCGGTGCACCTGGCCCTGCACGCGTTGCGCCAGGGCTTCAGGGCCACCACCTATTCATATAACTTGAAGATATTCGATCCGACATGGTGGAACCTGGAACCGGAAGAGATGATCGCAAAGTTGCAGCAACGCATCCCCATGCTGGACGACCTCAAACTGGTGGAGACCCACCAGGCATATATCCAATTCCTCGAACTCGGCGGCCGCCTCCGTTTCCACGACCTCACCCCACGCCTGGTGCGCCACCTCCTGAGCAAAGGCACCCCCATCCTCACGGGGCTCAGCGCGACCTACCTTTACCAGACCGTCCGTGAACTTCCGGACGGAAGGAGCGACGACCTCGAAGGATTTCCCGTGGGCCACTTCCTGGTGGTCAACGGCTACGAAGACGAGTCCGACGAGGTGGTGGTCTCCGATCCCTATAAAGGGAATCCCTTCAACCCTCGCGGGTATTACCGCGTGGATGTTCACCGCTTCATCAACGCGGTCATGCTCGGCATCGTCACCTACGACGCCAACCTGCTCACCATAAAACCCGCCGAAGCTTGAAACCGTCGCGCAATCTGATCGTGGTAGACGACCTCAAAGACTGGTCTCCCGAATGGACCGGCTACGAAGTGGTTTCCGCCGAAGAGTACTTCATCAACGACGCCTACACCGCGTCCGGCTTCCGCCTCATCAATCTCTGCCGTCACGGCCATACCCTGAGTACCGGCTATTTCATTTCCCTGCTGGCGGAAGCGCGGCGTCACCGCGTGATGGCCACCGCCCGCACTCTGCACAACCTCTCCACCAAGCGCATCTACGGCGTTGAATTGGAGGACCTCAACACCCTTATTCGCCGAAGTCTCGCCCGAATATCCGGAGACGATTTTGTCCTGAGCGTGTACTTCGGACTCAACCTGGCCGAACGCCACGCCAGGCTGGCCCAACGGCTTTTCTTTCACTTCCCTTGTCCCCTTTTCCGGGTGACCTTCACCTGGCGCCGGGAAAAGGGCTGGGAAATCCGTTCACTCCGCCCACTCGGATTAAGCGAGGTTCCGCCGAATCACCTGGACAAAGTCAAGGAGGCCATCGACAGCTTCCTCAAACGTCGCTGGACGACGGTTCGCAGCAGAGAATTGACCGGATACGACCTGGCGATTCTGCAGAACCCCGAAGACAAGCAGCCTCCATCGAACCGCAAGGCATTGCAGAAGTTTGTCAGAGCCGGCAAACGCCTTGGAATGAATGTCGAGCTTATCACCCGAACCGACTACCCGCGACTGCTGGAATTCGACGCACTCTTCATTCGCGAAACGACCTCTCTCACCAATCACACCTACCGCTTCGCCACCAAGGCACAGCGGGAAGGCATGGCGGTGATCGACGATCCCGACTCAATTCGACGCTGCTGCAACAAGGTTTATCTCCACGAACTGCTGCGAAAGAATCGTATCCGTACACCAAGGACAACAATTCTTTACGCCAAAAACCTGGAACACGCGGCGAAATCGCTCGGATTCCCCATGGTAATAAAGATTCCCGACAGCGCCTTCTCCCTTGGCGTATTCAAAGTGGACGACGCCGAGAGCCTTAAAAAAACCGCCCAGCGTCTCCTGAAGTCGTCCGATCTGCTGCTGGCGCAGGAGTTCCTCCCCACCGAATTTGACTGGCGGGTGGGCGTGCTCAACGGCATTCCTCTTTTTGTTTGCCGTTACTTCATGACCAAAGCGCACTGGCAGATTTACAATCACGAGGCTTCCGGTCGCTTTGAGGAGGGCGATTTCGACGCCGTGCCGGTGGACGACGCCCCCCCGGCTGTGCTCAAAGCGGCGCTCGCCGCCGCCAGCCTGATTGGACGCGGGCTATATGGCGTGGACCTCAAACAACGCGGCCGCGAGGTTTACGTGATCGAAGTCAACGACAACCCCAACATAGAACACGGGGTGGAAGACTGTTTCCTGCACGACGAACTTTACCTCCGAATAATGAAAGAATTTCTCACCCGTATCGAAAAAGCCAAACATCCCGCGGTGTAATGTCGTTTATTCGTGAGCACAAACTACCAATGCCGATTCACGGGTAACGCGCCATGATTCACCTGTTTGAGAAATTCGGAATTGAACTCGAGTACATGATCGTACGGGCAACCGATTTCGGAGTCGCGCCGATGGCGGCGGAGCTGATCTCCGATTTTTGCGGCGAACCTCTCAACGACTGTACGATTGGCGACTGCGCCGTTTCCAATGAACTGGCGGCCCATGTCATCGAAGTCAAAACACCGGAACCGCTGGCAAACTTCCAGACGATGGAGGAGCGCTTTGTCGCCGCGATCCAACTTATCCAGGAGAAACTCTCGGCACGGGGAGCACGTTTGTTGCCCGGACCCATGCACCCCTTTATGGATCCGGCGCGCGAATCGTTCACCTGGCCATACGAAGGGCGTGAAATCTATTCACTCTACGATTCGATCTTTGATTGTCATGGTCACGGCTGGTTCAATTTGCAAAGCTGTCACCTGAATCTTCCCTTCGCCGACGACGACGAGTTCGCCCGCCTGCATTCGGCGGTGCTGTTGCTGCTGCCGCTGATGCCCGCCCTCACGGCCGCGAGCCCGTTCCGCGACGGCGCGCTCACCGGCCTGGCGGACACGCGAATCGACATCTACCGTCACAACCAGGACAAGTGCCCGGCCATCGTCGGGCCGGTGATTCCCGAGGCCGTTTTTTCGCGCCGGGAATACGAGGAAAGGATTCTGCAACCGATCTACCGGCAGATCGCTCCCCACGACCCGCGAGGAATCCTTGCCCACGAATGGTTGAACTCCCGCGGCGCGATCGCCCGGTTCGACCGCAACGCCATCGAAATTCGGCTTCTGGACGTCCAGGAATGCCCCGCCGCCGATCTGGCCATCGCCCAACTCTTCATCCGCGTCCTGCGCGAGTTGGTCGAACATCCCGAGGAATCCCTGCGGCAATGGGCCATTTCCTCACCTGCTTCGGCCCGGACCGCCCAATTGAACGAAGTGGTGAAAGCGGGCCTGGATGCGCCGCTGCAGCTGACCGACCTTCGGGAAGCCTTGGCAATCCCGCCCGCCGTCCAATCCGCGGGAGATTTCTGGCGGCACCTTTTCCATCGCCATAGTTCCGACCTTCCGATGCCGGCGCAAAAGAACCTGGAGCACATCCTGCGCGCCGGAAATCTGAGCGCCCGCCTGACGGAAGCGCATAGGCAACTCGACGATCCCCGGGATTTCACTCCGATCCTGCGGGAATTGGCCTGTTGCCTGCATGAGAACCGTATATTTACCGGACTCTGAATCCCCTTTTCACTTGCGGCATAAGTCATTCGGGAATAAACTCGCCGTTGTACTCTTTCCAGTTGTCCATGCCGCTCTTCACCATTATTTCACTGAATTCGCGAGCGGCTGGCTCCGCTCTGAAAACCTGGCCCGGGAGTGCGGAATTCCCCGCGCCGACGATCATTCAGAACCCCGAGTCTCTGGCTGCCGCACCGGAGCCACCCGCCATGGTTTTTCTCTGTTGCGATTCGGTCGACCGAGATGCCGTTGCCTGTTGTCGAAAAACTCGGTTGACCGCACCCGGCCTCAAGGTCGTGGCTCTTATGCCCGCCCCGCCGGACAGCGAATCCGTGACCCGCATGCTCGAAGCCGGGGCGGACGATTGCCTGTTGGTGCCCTCGACGCGAGAAGAATTTCTGGCTCGCCTGCAGGTATGGAACCGAAGCGCGGAAAAGTCTCCTCGCACCGGCAACAACGGCAGAGTCTCCCGGCCGGACACCGGCGGGCCGTCGGAGAACCCGTTGCCGATCCCGGACTCCGATCACGATCCTTCAGTTTCAGATCGGCAAGCGGAACGGTTGCGTGAATCGGAAGAGCATTACCGGCTCCTTTTCGAAAGCAATCCACAACCCCTGATGATTTACGACCTGGAGAACCTGCGTTTTCTCGCCGTCAACAAAGCCACGGTGCAAGCGTACGGGTACACCCGGGAGGAGTTCCTCCGGATGACGCTCAAGGACATCCGGCCAAAGGACGACGTGCCGGCTTTGCTTGAAAACGTGTCAAACGTCTCCTCCCGTCCATCGGACGAAATCGACTATGCCGGAATCTGGCGCCATCAGTTGAGAGACGGACGAATCATCTTTGCCGAGATCACCTCGCATCCCCTGATGTTCAACCGGCGAAAGGCCGAATTGGTACTCGCCTACGACGTAACCGAACGCCACCGGATGGAAGCGAGCCTGCGGGAATCGGAAGATGCCTTGCGCAAACACGAACGCGAATTGCATAAAGCGCATGAATTGCTGAGTTTTCACATCAACAATTCCCCGCTCGCGGTCGTGGAATGGGACAGCGATTTTCGTGTGAGCTACTGGTCTCCTCGCGCGGAACAGCTCTTCGGATGGTCCTCGGAAGAAACCCTCGGACTCCATCCCGACGACTGGGCTTTCGTTCACCCCGACGACGCCGGACGGGTAGGCGACTACATGGCGAAGCTCCTCAGCGGGACGACGACGGACAAACTTTGCCTGAACCGTAATTTCACCCGCGACGGAAGGACGATCCATTGCGAGTGGTACAATTCGGTACGTTTCGACGAAAACGGGAAAATGTCCTCCATATTCTCACTCGTCGACGACGTCACCGACCGGATCGAAGGCGAGAAGGAACTGGCCAATATGAACCGGGAACTGGAAACACGAGTCGCGGAACGGACCGCCCGGCTGCAGGCGGTAAACCAGGAACTCGAATCCTTCTGTTACTCCGTGTCGCACGACCTTCGCGCCCCGCTTCGCGGCATCGACGGCTTCGCGCAGGCGTTGCAGGAGGTCCCCGCGATTCAGCTCGACGAAGCGGCGCCGGGATACCTGCACCGGGTGCGGGCCGCCGCCGAACGGATGGGACAGTTAATCGACGATCTGCTGCAACTGTCGCGTATTTCCCGTCACGAGCTTAAGCGGAGTGAGGTCAACCTCAGCGATCTGGCGGTCGAAATCGTGCGGGACTTGAGGCAACACGATCCGCAGAGGGAGGTCGCGGTGGAAATCGAACCGAATATCCGAGCCTTCGGCGACGCCCGGCTCTCGCGGATCATGCTGGAGAATCTCCTGAGCAACGCCTGGAAGTTCACCTCGAAATCGGAAGCGCCCCGTATTCTCTTTGACCGGCTGAGCAACGGCGACGGTGCCGCGCTCTTTCGCGTCCGCGACAACGGGGTGGGATTCGACATGCGTTACGCCCACAAACTTTTTTCTCCGTTTCAGAGACTGCACGCCATGTCCGAGTTCCCCGGAACGGGCATCGGACTTGCCACTGTTAAACGGATTGTCCAACTTCACGGCGGCGATGTTTGGGCCGAAGCCGACCCCGGGAAAGGCGCCACATTCACGTTCACACTCGGCTGACAATAAGGGCGCATTTCCATGAATGATAAGTACATTTTACTGGTGGAGGATAATCCGGACGACGAGGAACTGACCTTGCTCGCCCTGAAAAAAAACAATATCATGAATGAAGTCGTGGTGGCGCGGGACGGAGTCGAGGCCGTCGAACACCTTTTCGGGAAGGAATCGGAGACCGCGCCTCGCACCCGGAGACTTCCCACACTGATTCTGTTGGACCTGAAACTCCCGAAGATGGACGGGCTGGAAGTGCTGGAGCGCATTCGCCAGTCCGAGAGCACCCGCTACCTTCCGGTGGTGGTGCTGACTTCATCCAAAGACGATCGGGATATCCTTTCCTCCTATTCACGCGGCTGCAACAGCTACGTCCGCAAGCCGGTTGATTTTACCGAGTTCATCGAGGCCACGCGCCAATTGGGACTTTACTGGCTCTTGCTGAACGAAACCCCTCCGGATCAACGATGAGGTCACTGCGTTTACTGATCGCGGAAGATTCCGATGACGATTTTCTGCTGATGCAGCAAGCGCTGCAGCGTCACGGACTGATTTTTGAGGCGACGCGCATCACTAATGCCGACCAACTCCGTCGGGCTTTGGAATCGTCGGACTGGGACATCATTCTCTGCGATTTCAGCATGGAAGGCTTCGACGCCCTGGAGGCGTTGGAAATCATCCGGGACACCGGACTGGATATTCCCGTGATCATCGTCTCCGGCACCATCGGAGAGGAGGTCGCCGTTGAGACTTTAAAGCAAGGAGCCAACGACTACATCCTCAAGCAAAACCTGACCCGACTGGGACCCGCCGTGGAGCACGAATTGCGGGACGCCGGTGATCGCCGGCAACGACGCCTGGTGGAAGCATTCTCCACCGGGCAGGGAGAGGTGCTCGAACTTATCCTGGAAAACCGCCCGTTGCCCGAGATCCTCGGGCACATCGCGCGCCGTATCGAGAGTCTCCCGCTATCAACCAACCGCCCCTTATGTTCGATTCTACTCGTTGACCCGAACGGCACACACCTCGTCCTGGGCGCGGCGCCCAACCTGCCCGGAGAGTTTTCGCGCCGCATCAAAGAAAAACCCATCCCCCTGCAGGAGGGGATGGGCGCCTCATCTCTGGCCGCCCTCCAGGGAAAAACCGTCATCACCGAAGACATCACCACCGATCCGGAGTGGGAAAACATTCGGGAAATCGCGCTCGACCTCGGCCTGCACTCCTGCTGGTCGGTTCCCGTTTTCTCTTCCGACCGCGAAATCCTGGGCACCGTCGCGGTGTACCACCTTACCCCGCGACACCCTCAGGAAGGCGAGTTGAAGTGGGTCACGGCCGCCGTTAAACTCGTCACTCTGGCGGTCGAACGCAGTCGCACCGCACAAGCGCTGCGCGAGTACCAGGATCGTATCCGCGCCACCTTCGCGGCGGCGGGAGCCGGCATCGCAATCACGTGGGCCGACGGGCGCTACATTATGGCGAACCCGAGTTACTGCACAATGCTCGGTTATTCGGAAACCGAACTCTGCAAAATGGATTTCCCCGCGGTGACCCACCCGGAGGACCGGTCCAACAACCTTCACTGGATCACCAAGCTGCTCGCCGGGGAAGTCGACCACTTTACGATCGAAAAACGATGCCTCCATAAGAAGGGCTCCATCGTTTGGGTACGCGCCAGCGTTTCCCTGATGCGTACCACCGACGGTCGTCCGCCCAATATTATCGCGGTCACCGAGGATATCACTCAACGCAAACAGACCGAAGAAAAGCTTCGCCACAGCGAAGCCCTTCTGAAGATCGCCGGCCAGGCCGCCCTGCTCGGCGGTTGGGAAGTCGATCTCACCGAAAACCGGGTTTACTGGTCGGACGAGGTTTGCGCTATCCATGACATGCCCCCGGAACCCAACCGACTATCGAAGACGGAATCGCCTACTATGCCCCCGAGTGCCGCGATCGCCTTCGGGAGGTTTTCACCGCCTGCATCAATCAGGGCACCCCGTATGATGAAGAGCTGCAGATCATCACTGCCCGCGGTCGCCGGGTCTGGGTTCGCACCATCGGCCGGGCCGTTCCCGATGAACAGGGCATCGTCACCCGAGTGCGCGGCGCGTTCCAGGATATCACGGAGAAAAAGGAAAGTGCCGAGGAAACCCGCCGCCTCGCCGGGCGTTTGTCCACCACGCTGGAAAGCATTACCGACGCCTTGTTCACCCTGGATCACGACTGGCGTTTCACCTACGTCAACCAGGAGGCGGAACGTCTTTTGCAAAGGCGCCGGAAAGGCCTGCTCGGTCGTGTTGTCTGGGAAGCGTTTCCGGAAGCGCGAGGAACAACCTTCGAAACTGAATACCGACGCGCGTTGGAAAGCGATAACACCGTCGGATTCGACGAGTTCTACCCTCCCCTGAATACCTGGTTTGAAGTGCGCGCCTACCCTTCCGAGGAAGGACTGGCGGTTTATTTCCACGATATCACCACGCGCAAGGAAGCGGAAAACCGTCTGGCCGAGCAGGCCGCCCTTCTGGACAAGGCTCAGGATGCCATCCTTGTACGGAACCTCGACGGCATCATCACCTTCTGGAATAAGAGCGCGGAGCGAATTTACGGGTGGACGGCGGAAGAGGCCATGGGGACAGATGTGCGTCAATTGATCTACCAGGTTCCGGAAGGCTTTGAAGAAGCAATCCGGGCGGTTCTACAGGATGGAGAATGGTGGGGCGAGTTTCGCCAGGTGCGGAAAGACGGCGAACCCATCCTGGTGGAATCGCGCTGGAGTCTGGTTAGAGACAACGACGGTCGGCCCATTTCGATCCTCGATATCAACACGGACATCACCGAACGGAAAAAACTCGAACAACAATTCCTCCGCGCGCAGCGCATGGAGGGAATCGGCACCCTGGCGGGAGGCATCGCCCACGACATTAACAACATTCTGTCGCCTATCCTCATGGCCACCGAACTTCTGCGCCATGGGAGCTTGAGCCGACCCGACCTGGAGATCATCGATACCATCGAGAGCAGCGCGCAGCGCGGCGCCGATATCGTGCGGCAGGTGCTTTCCTTCGCCCGCGGTACCCCGGGCGACAGAATCCCCATCGATCCGGAGAACGTACTCAACGACGTGGTTCGGATCATCGCGGAAACCTTTCCCAAGAACATTCAGTTGCAGGCGGAACCCCCATCCGGGGTCTGGCCCATGCTGGGCGACCCAACTCAGATCAACCAAGTTTTGCTCAACCTGTGTATCAACGCGCGCGACGCCATGCCCGACGGAGGGACACTGCGGCTCGCTGTCTCCAATGTGGTCCTGGATGAACATTTCGTTCACATCAACCGTCAGGGTTCGACGGGGCCTCACGTGTTGATAGAGGTTGAGGATAGTGGAATCGGAATCCCCGACGATCTGATGCCCAAGATCTTCGACCCCTTTTTCACCACCAAGGAACCTGGAAAAGGCACCGGCCTCGGGCTTGCCACGGTATTGAGTATTCTTAAGGGACATGGCGGCTTTGCGACCCTCGACAGCGAGGTGAAAAAAGGCAGCCTGTTCAAATTGTACCTGCCCGCGGCCGGAGAACAGGAATTGCTGGTCGAAAGCCGGCGGAACACCCTGCTTCCACGGGGCTCGGGGGAATTCGTCCTGTTAATCGACGACGAGGCCTCGGTAAGATGCATTACGCGACAAACCCTGGAAGCCTTTGGTTACCGTATCGTGGTCGCCTCCAACGGCGCTGAAGGCATCAAAAAGTATCGAGAGAATCGCAACTCCATCGACCTGGTTCTCACCGACATGATGATGCCGATCATGGATGGCGCAGCAACGATTGAGGCGATTCGCAGGGAAGACCCGAAAATTCCGATTATCGCGGCCAGCGGTCTCAGCTCTCGGGAAAACGAGGCACGAATCGCCGCGAAAGGCTCCGTTTTTTTCCTGCACAAACCCTACACCGCGGCCAAGCTTCTCGACACCTTACGAGAGGCGCTTATTCCCGACTCAAACGGCGATTCAGAGCCCGGATAACCCCTTGTGCGTCGGGCCTGGGCGTTTCATTTAACCTCTTCGAAACACTCATTCCCCAAAGGCAACCCGGGACAGGATCCGTTGGGACACGGCAATGCCTTTACGCATCACATCGAGGTGAAAACTCTCGTCCGGCGCATGCAGGTTATCTTCGGGCAGAAAGAGACCCACCATCAATGAGTCGAGGCCGGTAGCCCGCTTGATATCACCGATAATCGGCACGCTACCGCCCTCGCGCAGATAGAGTGGACGACGCCCAAACTCGATTCCAATTGCTTCGTCAGCCGCACGAAACGCCTCGGCCAGGGCTGGCGATTGGTCCGGAGGCGTATCGGATTTCCCAGGAGGCACAACCCGATAGGGCGGGCCACTGTGACTGGTCTTGATTCTCAGAGAAACCCCTGCCGGGCAACGTTGCCGAATCGTCGCCGCAACCGCTTCCTGGATACGTTCGGGATCCTGGTTCGCCACCAGGCGGCAACTGATCTTCACAAACGCCTTGCCGGGGATCACCGTCTTGGAGCCCTCTCCCTGGTATCCGCCGCCGATACCATTGAATTCCAAGGTTGGACGAAACCGAACCGCCTCAAAAGGTGAATACCCTTTCTCGGCATGAAACCGGTCCACTCCAAGAAAACGGGCATAGTCCTGCTCGGAGACGCCCAGGCGGCCGAGTTCCTCCCTCTCCCAATCCGCAACCGGCTGCACGTCGTCGTAAAACCCCGGCACGTTTACCCGTCCGTCCTGGTCGTGCAATGAAGCACATACCTCCACGAGCGCCTGGACCGGATTGAGAATGGCCCCGCCGTGAACGCCTGAATGCAAATCAAAGCGCGGGCCGATCGCCTCAACCTCCAGGCACGTGATCCCTCGCAAGCCCGTGGTAACAACAATCTGCGAGGCATTCGGGCTGCCGGTGTCGGAAAGGAAAACAAAGTCCGCATCAAACACATCTTTCCGCTCCTCGAGAAACCGTCCAAAGCTGGGACTTCCAATCTCTTCCTCACCCTCGATCAGGAAAGTGATTCGCAAAGGCAGATCTGGATGCTCCTCCAGCAAACGGGCCACCGCACATAGATGCGTGATCAATGGTCCCTTGTTATCCGCGGCCCCGCGCCCATAAAGCCGCCCGTCCCGTTCCTCCGGCTCGAACGGCGGGCTGCTCCACAAGTCCAAAGGATCCGCAGGCTGTACGTCGTAATGCCCGTAGATCAAAACATGCGGCCAGGAAGGATCCCCTTCCCGGCGCGCCACCACTATTGGATGCAAGGGAGTGGCGATCTCTTCCACCTCGAAACCCGTCTGTTTGAGCAGTCCGGAGATAAAATCCCGCGCCCCTTTCATGCCCTCGCGATAAGCGGAATCGGTGGACACACTGGGGAAGCGGACAAACGCTTTTAGAGTCTCAACGGGATCGAACATGGTATGTGGTGGTCGGTTCTGGATTGATCATGATCGCGAAGTCAACATCCGCTTGCAGGTGAAAGTAGTGGCGTCGCCGGGACGCAGCCCAATACCGGCCGTTAATTTTCCGCCGATAACTGACACCCATTACCCACTTCCGATCTCCCTAACGCTCGCCCGTTGCCTCCTGGTAGTAACGCAGGGCCCGCGGCATAATCCGCTCGAGGTCCCGCACACGGGTGCCATGAGAGGGATGGGTGGAAAGCCATTCGGGCGGGCTGCCCCCTTGGGACAACTCCGCCATACGCTCCCAGAAACGCGGCGCTTCCCGGGGATCGTAGCCGGCACGGGCGGAGTAGTACAAGCCGAGCTCATCCGCTTCGGATTCGGCGCTGCGGGAGAATGGCAGGATATAACCAAAAGTCGCGCCGGCGCCATAGGCGATGAGCGCCATCTGACGCGTCTCCTGCTCCTGACGCTGCAGGGCCACATCCAACGCGATGCCTCCGGCCGCGACCAGAAGGTACTGTGACATGCGCTCGTTTCCGTGGCGCGCGGTGACGTGAGCCACTTCGTGCCCCATGACGACCGCCAGTTCATCCTCGGTGCGCGCCACCCGGAACAAGCCGGTGTAGACGCCGACTTTTCCGCCCGGCAGGGCAAAAGCGTTTACCGCGTCATTCTCGAAAAGCACGAACTCCCAGTCGAGGCCGGGCATATCCCGCTCCGCCACCGCGGCGATTCGCCGCCCGACTCGCTCCACCATTTCACGCCGCTCCCGGTCATCGGAAATCGTTTCATGCGCCTTGATCTCCGCAAACGAGCTGTCGCCCAGGGCAATCTCCTCCTGCAAGGGAATGAGCGACAGGCTGCGCCGGCCCGTATCGGGAACCGTGTGACACGCGGCGAGGAGAAGAAACGGGAGAACCGCCCACGTCAAAGCGCGCAAACCAAGGCGGCAACGGGTGCGGGCGGGAGTGAGTGGTTTCATAAATGAACCTCCGGGTTAGACGAGATCGCAGGCGTCGGCCGGCATCCAATGCGCGTCCTTGCCTTCCCATTTGACGTTGCAGCCGATCGGGTTGGTGAGGGGACGCGGGATTGGTTTCCCTTCCAGGTAAGCGCTCAAAGCGTTCTCCAAGTCGTTCACCGTCAGCTTGGCCGGCTCGCGCGGATTGTCGATCGCCCGCCCGGTGTAAATCAGCTTGCGATCCTCGTCGAACACAAAGAAATGCGGCGTCCGCAATGCCCCGTATTCCCAGGCGACTTCCTGCTCCTTATCGTGCAGGTAAACCCAGGGAAAGTCATGCTGCTTTATCCGCTCGACCATATGCTCGAAGGAGTCCTCGGCATAGGTGTTTTCGCTATTCGAGTTGATGCCGACAAACCGCACCCCCTTGGGAGCAAAGGCATCCGCCGTCTTTCGAGTGATTTCGTCCGAGTTGATCACATAGGGACAGTGGTTGCAGGTGAAGAAGATCACCAGAACCCGACTCTCGTCGAAATCAGCCAGGCGGTAGGTTTTGCCATCCGTGGCCGGGAGCGAAAAATCAGGCGCGTAGTCGCCGATTTTCAACGTGGCGAAATCTCTATCATCGTCCGATCTCATTTCTCCAAAATTAAGGGAGTTTACCCGGCGGTAAAGGCAAAACTGCGGCTGTGGCATTGCTCCCCGGTGAGTATTAGACCAGGCCCCCCGGCGACGCGCACACCGCCGCCCGGGACCGGCTCAAGATCGCGTCGGCCGGCGTCGGGCCAGCCACCACAGGTAAACGAAAATGTTAAACACAAGGAGCATCGCTCCCAACACAATCTGCACAGTGAAAGTCATTCCCGGCGGGTAGACCAACGGGAGGAGATAGTGTTCGATAAAGCCGGTGTCGTACCCTTCGAGGCCGGCCCGTTCCCTGAGACTGTTCTCCAGGGGCGTGAGAGGACAAATCCACCCCGCAGTCACCATAACGACCCCCCAGGCGAGACAGGGCAAATGCACCCAGGCCGCCGTTTTCCAACGAAAAGCCAGCAAACCGCCGAGAATGACAAACAGAATGAAGGTGAAATGGGCCAACAGCACCAGCTCCGCCAGAATCCGATAGATCATCCGCTTCCTTTCCGAGTGAAAAGCACCGCCTTATTCCTCGTCAAGCAGTGGCACAAATCGGACCTCCATAAGATCGGATGTTTGAACGCCGTCGGACTTCTTCTCCACCAGCAGCAACGTTTGCGACACGGTTCCCACAGGAAGGATCATCTTTCCGCCAATTCTGAGTTGATCGATCCAGGCCCTTGGCACGGATTGCGCCGCGGCGGCCGCGAGAATCGCGTCGAAGGGCGCTTCCTCGGGCCATCCCGGACCACCGTCGCCAACGCGCGACGTGATGTTGGTGAGTCCCAACTCCTCCCACACCCGGCGCGCCCCGGCCGCGAGACCTTCGAAATATTCAATGGCGAACACCCGCCGGCAAAGCCGCGCCAGAATCGCGGTCTGGTAACCACACCCGGAGCCCACCTCCAGCACCACTTCATCTCCTTGCAGTCCAAGTTGTTCTGTCATAAATGCCACCACGTAGGGCTGGGATATCGTCTGACCGAACCCAATCGGCAGCGGCGAGTCTTCGTACGCTCGTCCCCTCTCCTCCGCCGGAACGAATCTCTCCCGCGGAATTTCACCGATAGCCGCCAGGACGCGGGCATCAGACACGCCCCTGGCCATGATCTGTCGCTCCACCATCTCCCGGCGAGCGTCCCGAAACGGATCGGTCTTTTGCAACATGTTCGGACACCTCCTTCCTGGGATTACCATACCCTCCTCCACCGGGGGTTTCCAGCACCAATCTGTCCCCCGGTTCAACCGAAACCTTGGCCAGGTACGGGAGTTCCTCCACAGAACCGTCCGCACGAAGAATTCGCTGCCGCCCCGGTCTGCCGGGTTCGCCTCCGGCCATGCCGTAGGGGGCGTTTTTTCGATGCTGACTGAGAAGCGACAAATGCACGGGCCGAAGGAACTCGAACTCCCGCACCAGCCCATCGCCCCCGCGATACCGGCCCTCTCCGCCGGATCCGCGCCGGAAACTGAAACGCCGCAGGCGCACCGGGTACCGAAACTCCAGAATCTCCGGGTCGGTCACGGCGGTGTTGGTCATGTGGGTGTGTACCCCGCTTGCACCGGGAAACCCCTGGCCCGCCCCTGCCCCGCCGCCCAAAGTTTCATAAAAACTGATGTCTTCGTCGCCGAAAACGAGATTGTTCATGGTACCCTGACTGCATGCCGCCCGCTCCAGGGCCAACAGCAACGTATCCACCAATCGCTGACTGGTCTCCACGTTGCCGGCCACCACCGCGGGCGCCCGTCGAGGATCATCGCCGAATTCAGGATTGAGCATTCCGCGGGGAAGGCAAAGGGAGACTCGTTGCATCAATCCTTCGTTTAACGGAACCGGTTCTTCCACCAGTAACCGCAGGACGTAAATCACCACGCTGCGGACGATCCCGGGGGTGGCGTTGAAATTCCCGGGATGCACCCCGCCGGTGCCGGTGAAATCGATTCGGACCCGATCCGGCGTCAACTCCAGCGCGACCCGCAGGGGCGTGCCATCATCGAGTTCCTGTCGCCCCTCGTAGCGCCCCGGACGCAACCGTCCAAGCCCGTGGCTGAGGGCATCGGAACTCCGACGTTTCAAAAGGCGCCAGTACCGGCGAACCGTTTCAGCGCCGTGTTTGTCCGCCAGGTTCAACAAGGCGCGGGTTCCCCGACGGTTGGCCGCGCACTGGGCGTTGAGATCGGCCAGATTCTCTTCCACCGCCCGGCTGGGATAGGGTCCCTCGCTCAGGAGGCGCCGAATTTCATCGTACCGATCTCCGTCACGGCGAAACAAATACATGGGAGGAATCACCACCCCCTCCTCCGCCAGGCAGGATGCATCCGGCGGCATCGACCCCGGACGGACTCCGCCTATCTCGGCATGGTGGGCACGGTTCGCCACATATCCGAGCAGTTCGCCGTCAGCCAGAAACACCGGGGTGATCACCGTAAGGTCGGGGAGATGAGAGCCGCCGTAGGCGGGGTGATTCGTCACCACCACATCCCCGGGTTCCAGCGGCAGGACCTCCGCGACCGCGCGGACACAAAGCCCCAGAGATCCCAGATGCACGGGAACGTGGGGAGCATTCACCACGAGTTCACCGTTGCCATCCAACAGGGCACAGGAAAAATCCCGGCGTTCTTTGATATTGGTGGAGATGGCGGTGCGTTCGAGTTGCAGTCCCATCTCTTCCGCCAACGAGAAAAACCGGTTGGTGAAAAGCTCCAATTCAACCACCTCCGGACCGGCGGCATGCCCCCGGGAGGATCCCTCCGTTGCCCGGGTCAACCGTATGGCTCCCTGATCCCCCACTTCGGCCCGCCAACCGGCATCGACCGCCAGGCTCGAATAACGGTCCTGAACCACACAGGGGCCCCGCAAACAGTCGCCAGGACGCAACGCGGAGCGGGAAACCAACGCTCCCTTCGCCCCACCCGAACCGCCATTTTCCCCAGCTGGAAAACGCTCCGTTCCAACTGTCGGCGCCCGGCCGGAAGCCACGACCCGCAAGGTAGCCAATTCCACCCGGCGATCGCGCGGAACGTATCCAAAAAGTTCCGTGTACCGCTCGTGAAAACGCTCCCGCAGATTCTCCGGCCCATCGTACTCCACTTCGACCAGGGTATCCTGACCGGAGAAACGCAAGGCGGCCACGATGCGCGGCAAAGCCGCTTCCTTTTCGTCCACCCCTTCCCCAAGCAAGGCTTCCATGGCCTGCGAGGTCAATTCCTCGACGATCGTTTCGAGCGAAGGATTCATCTGGTCGATCGGTTGCAGCACCTGCCGGTCGGCGATTCGCTCGATTACCGCCTGATCCAGTCCGAACGCGCTGAGGAGTCCGGCGTTTGCCGGAGAGAGGACGTGCGGAATTCTCAGCCGTTCCGCCAGGGCGCAGGCATGCAGGCCGCCGGCGCCCCCAAACGCCACCAAAGCGTAGTCGGCGGGATCATAACCTTCGCGGACCGATATACGGCGCACGGCATCGGCCATAATCTCGTTGGCGATCGCGATGAAACCCTCCAGCAATTCATCGCGCTCGATGTTCCATCCGCCCTCCCGAATCGTGGTCAGCAAATCCTTCAAACGCGCCTCCGCCGCACCAACGGAAACCGGGATCCCAAACAGCGACCGATCGATACGTCCCAGGAGCAGGTTCACATCCGTCAAGGTCAGTGGACCGCCGGCCCCGTAACACGCCGGGCCCGGCCGGGCTCCGGCGCTTTTCGGCCCAACGTAGAGCCCTTGTCCGTCAAACCCGCAAATCGATCCTCCCCCGGCGGCCACGGTTTCGATTTTTAACGCCGGCGCCATCAGACGCGCGCCACCCACCCGATGTTCGAATCCGTACTCGAATTCGCCGTCAAAGCGCGACACGTCCGTACTGGTGCCCCCCATATCGAACGCGATAGTCCGCTGAAAGCCCGCCCGTTTTCCCGCCGCGGCCGCCCCAACCACGCCCCCGGCAGGACCGCTGAGCAGGCTGTCCTTGGACCGGAAGGTTTGGCGTGAAACCAATCCCCCGGCGCTGGTCATCACATAAACCCGGCCTCGCCCCAAACCTTCGGAAACCCGGTCGAGGTACTCGTTCATAACCGGAGCCAGGCAGGCGTCCGCCACGGTGGTTTCCGCGCGCGGGAGGAGCTTGATCAACGGAGCCAGGTCGGACGAACGGGAAACATAGCGAAATCCATTCTCCCGCAGCAGCGCCTCCACCCGCTCCTCCATGGCGGGGTAGCGGTAACCGTGCAGCAACGCCACCGCCGCGGTATCGATTCCCTCCCGACGCAAGGCGACGATGTCGCGTCGCAGCGTCTCCTCGTCGAGCGCTTCCAATTTCGCGCCATCGGCCCCGGCCCGTCCGTAAACCTCGATTACCCGCTGGTAAAGCGGTCCGGGTTTTTCGATTTTCAAATTGAAAAGGTCGGCCCGCCGCTGGTCGCCGATCGGCAGAAGATCGGCGAATCCGCAGGTGACAAAAAACGCCACCCGGGCCACCTTGCCTTCCAGGAGGGCATTGGTTCCCCGGGTGGTGGCCAGACGGAGGACCATCGGAGGCAGGTCACCTCTTCCGGGCGTTCCGGTAACCAAACGCGCGGCCAGCACCGGCGCTTCATAAGGAGAAACCGCCTCGAACGCATCCCCCGGACACACTTTGTCGTCACAGCTCCGGTCCAAACGGATCATCACCTGGCGATCATCAAACGCCTCAATGAGAAACGATTCCCCGACCCCGGGCTTCAGGGGACGGAATGAGAATCCTTCGACAAAGTCCTCGGGCAACGATTCCTCGAAGGCGCAGATTAAATCGCAGCCGCCCTCCCGCACCGCCTTGATCGAACCTCGCAAGGCACTGTTAGACAACACTTTTCTCCGGTGAAGGGCTCCGCCCGGATCACGCGCCAGGCAGTCCGTAAAAGTCCCTCCCGTATCCACCCGAAGCTGCCACTCTGAACTCATCACAATCAGCCAAGGGTTAAGTTTGTCCGGACAACCTTTGACCCTGCGCCGAGGACCCGGGATTACCGCCCCAGCACCGAGAGGATCGCCTTTTGCATATGGAGCCGGTTCTCCGCCTGGTCAAAGACGATGGAACGCGGGCTTTCCAGGACGTCGAGCGTCACCTCCTTGCTCACATACGCCGGCAGACAGTGCATAAAAAAGGCGTCGGGTTTGGCCGCGTTCAACAGATCCATAGTCACCCCGTAGGGCATGAGGTCGGCGATTCGATCCCGCATTTCGTCCTCCTTGCCCATGCTGACCCAGACGTCCGTGTAGACGACGTCGGCGCCCCGCACGGCTTCCATGGGATCCTCGGTGAAGGTGTAGGCCTCTTCGCCAAATCCTTCCTCCTTGAGCAACGCCTGGATCTCTTCTCCGGGGGCGTAGTTCTTGGGTCCCGCCAAGGCGATCTCCATTCCGAACAATCTGGCTCCGAGTATCCACGAGTTGGCCACGTTACAGGCGCAATCGCCCAGAAACGCGATCTTGCGGCCGGAAAGGGAGGAAAGGTAATCACCGGTTTCGCCCACCCACCGTTCCGCCAGAGTAAAAGCGTCGGCGTAAATCTGGCAGGGATGCAGGAAGTCGGTGAGGGCGTTGATCACCGGAATATTCCCCGCCTCTGCCAGCGCCTCCACGTCTGAATGATCGAACGTCCGCACCACCAGACCGTGCACGTAACGACTGAGCACCCGCGCCGTATCCGAGATGGACTCTCCCCGGCCCAGCTGAATGTCATTTTGATTCAGAAACAACGCGCGCCCGCCCAGCTCATGAATGCCGACCTCGAAAGATACCCGGGTGCGCGTACTCGATTTGGCGAAAATCAACGCCCAGGTTTGGCCTTGCAACGCCGAAAAAACACCCGTTCCCCGCTGTTCCTTGCAGGTCTTCGCCAGAGCGAAGATCTCAGGGATTTCATTGACGGCAAAATCGGTGTCTTTGAGAAAATGTTTCATACGGACCGGGAGCAATCCGGATAGGATTGGCGGGTTGTCGATTAAATGGAAACCATCCAATCTGCCAGCCCTGAGGCGCAAGGCAAGCGATTTCCCCGGCCGCCTACCTCGTATTAGGGTAGCTGCCGAGCCACTTGATGAACGGGCAGTAGCCCTCCAGCTCCCCAATGGCCTCGCGAACGGGAGCGTCCTCGTAGTGCCCGATGACGTCGATGAAGAAGTAATAATCCCAGGGTTTGCGGCGGCTGGGACGGGATTCGATCTTGCAGAGACTGATGTTGCGGGAACTGAACGGCTGGATGGTTCTCTGCAACGCCCCAACTTCGTCGCGGATGGAAACCACCAGGCTGGTCTTATTCTCGCCCTCCTCCACCGGCCCCGAGGGTTCCCGGCCGATCACCAGGAAACGCGTGATATTCTCGGCCTTGTCCTGGATGCGGGCCGCCACCTCGGGTACGTCGTACATCCGGCCGGCAAGAGATCCGGCGATGGCGGCGGCGCCGGGCTCGTCGCGCACCCGCCGGACGGCGGCGGCGGTGCTGGTGTCGGCAACCAGCTCCGCGCGCGGCAGGTGCGCCTGCAACCAACGCCGGCACTGCCCGATAGCCTGGTCCTTCGAGTACACCCGGACGATTTCCTCCAGAGGGGAACGGGAAAAGAGGCTGTGGGTGATTTCCAGGTGAACCTGGGCAATGATTTTCAAATCTGACTCCGCCAGCAGGTCGAGAGAATGAAAAACCGCGCCCTCGGTCGAATTTTCCACCGGAATCACTCCGTAATCGGTCTCTTCTTTTTCCACGGCGCTGAAAACATCGGCGATATTGACGTACGGCTCGTATTCCAGGCTCGCTCCGAATTTCTTGAGAGCCGCCTGGTGGGTGTAGGTCGCTTCCGGACCGAGAAACGCGATCCGGGTGGGCTTCTCCAGGGCGATGGCCGCCGACATAATTTCCCGGTAAATCGCGCGCAGAGCCGTTTCCTGCAAGGGCCCAGCGTTGTGCGCCACCAGTTTCCGCAAGACTTCCTCCTCGCGTTTGG
Source organism: Opitutia bacterium (assembly GCA_050506795.1). Taxonomy (GTDB): domain Bacteria; phylum Verrucomicrobiota; class Verrucomicrobiia; order Opitutales; family T3Sed10-336; genus SLOW01. Next base: position 8,868 of record JBJHCF010000042.1, on the reverse strand, counting down.
GCACATACACCGGAGCACCGTTCCGGCGCTTGACCCGTCCGATCTCCGCAGCCAGTTCAAGCCGCCGGTTCAGCAGCGACACGATTTCCCGGTCCAAGGCATCAATATCGTCGCGTATGGCGTCCAGGTTCATGACTGCGTGGAAGTTGAAGGGTTCGTAGACTCGGGTTCCTTTTTCGGGGATTCGGATTCGTCACTCTCCTTCCGCGAAATATCGTCAGCGGCAGGTAGCTCCTGCGGTGCCCCCTCGGACGATCCCACCACCGCCGGATCAACAGCCTCTTGGTCATTCGGTTCCTCGGGCAATCCGACATCGCGATCGCCCGGGTGATGCGCCTCGGCCGCTTCGCGCAACCAATCATCGATCTGCCGCTGGGATAGCACATCCGAGGCGGGCAGTTCCTCCAGGGTGCGTATGCCGACAAACTCAAGGAACCGCTCGGTCGTGCCGTACTGAATGGGGCGCCCCGGCAGATCCGCGCGCCCGATCACTTCAACCAGCTCACGTTCAATCAACCGGTTTAACGCACCGTCAACCGAAACGCCGCGGATGCTTTCCATCTCCGAACGGGTAACCGGCTGCCGGTACGCCACGATGGCCAGGGTTTCCAGCGCGGCCTGACTGAGCCTCATCTGCCGGGGTTCCTCCCGCAATAACCGCACCCAGGTGGCATACCGCGAATCGGTGGTCATGCGGAATCCATCGTGGGTCTCCACAATACGGTAAACGTCCCGCCGTTCCTCCAATTCCGCATTCACCGCTTCCACCGCCTCCCGGATCTGGGTCACGGTTATCAGCGACGGCACATCTTCGGGACGCCATCCATCCGCATCCGCGGCGGAATCGGCCTCCGCCGTCTCCTCCGCCGGTTCCTCCTCTCCCTCAGTGCTGCCGTGTTGCTGGTGAAAGCGAGTGAATACCGCCTGAATATCCTTGATGCCGAGCGAGCTCGAAGTAGAGAAGAGCAGAGCCTTGAGAACCGGTTTAAGATCGAATGTCATTACAGATCGTCGGTGAAGAAAAAAGGTGCTGTCGATCCATTGGGATGCAAACACACCCCCATCAGTAAATGAGTTTTTCTCCCGGAAAAACAGAAAAATTTCCTTTGCCAAGACAATGGGCCTTGAACGATAAAATAAAATATTTCGATGGCGCCCGACGCCCACATTTCTCACCAAACCTTTAATCCGGACCTAAGTTGAATCAGAAGACCGATCAGAACGCGAATCCCCGCGCCTATTCCTCTCAAGTTGTGGATGGACCCGACCGGGCGCCCAACCGTTCAATGCTCAGGGCCGTCGGTTTCGGCGACGAGGATTTCCAAAAACCGATCGTCGGCATCGCATCGACCTGGGCCATGGTCACGCCGTGCAACATGCATATCGATCAGCTGGCCCGCGACGCCGGCGAGGGGGTTGACTCCGCCGGCGGCAAGTCGATCATCTTTGGGACCATCACCGTATCAGACGGCATTTCCATGGGAACCAAAGGCATGCGCTACTCACTGGTGTCGCGCGAGGTGATCGCCGATTCGATCGAAACCGTGACCGGGGCGGAGGGGTTCGACGGCGTGGTCGCCATCGGCGGCTGTGACAAAAACATGCCGGGTTGCCTCATCGCCATGGCGCGCCTGAACCGTCCCTCGGTCTTTGTTTACGGCGGCAGCATCCTGCCGGGCATCATCAAGGACAAACCCGTTGACATCGTGTCCGTTTTTGAAGCGGTCGGACAGCACGCCAACAAACAACTGGACGACAAGGGCCTGAAAGAAGTCGAATCCTGCGCCATTCCCGGCGCCGGGTCCTGCGGCGGCATGTACACCGCCAACACCATGGCTTCCGCCATTGAGGCGATGGGCATGTCCCTCCCAAACAGCTCGGCTCAGTTGGCGGTCTCCAAAGACAAAACCGCCGACTGTCGCAACGCCGGAGCCGCCGTGCTCCACCTGCTGGAAAAGAACATCCGTCCGCGCGACATCATGACCCGCAAGGCGTTCGAAAACGCCATCACCATGGTGATCGCCCTGGGGGGATCAACCAACGCGGTGCTCCACTTGCTTGCCATGGCTCACGCCGCCGGAGTCGAGCTTTCCATCGACGATTTCACCGCGATCGGCCGGCGGGTACCGGTGCTCTGCGACCTCAAGCCGAGCGGAAAATACCACATGGCCCACCTTTCCCGTATCGGCGGTCTCACACCGTTGATGAAAATCCTGCTCGATCAAGGCCTGCTGCACGGCGACTGCCTGACTGTAACCGGAAAAACCGTCGCCGAAAACCTGGCCGACGTCCAACCGTACCCCGCGGACCAGGATGTGGTGATGCCTTTTGATAAACCCGTTCGCGCCACCAGTCACATTCGGATTCTCTACGGCAACCTGGCCCCGGAAGGCGCGGTGGCAAAAATCTCCGGCAAGGAGGGATCCCGCTTCGAGGGCAAAGCCATCGTTTTTGAGTCGGAGGAGGATGCCCTGCGCGCCATCCTGGACGGCACGGTCGTAGCGGGCCATGTTATCGTCATTCGCAACGAGGGACCGCGGGGCGGCCCCGGAATGCGGGAGATGCTCAGTCCCACCGCCGCCATTATGGGCCGAGGCCTGGGCAAAGAGGTGGCGCTAATCACCGACGGACGTTTTTCGGGCGGCAGTCACGGATTTGTGGTCGGCCACATCACCCCGGAAGCCTTCAACGGAGGCACAATAGCCCTGATCAGGGACGGTGACCCCATCTCCATCGACGCCGACAAGGACGAGATTAATCTTGAAATCCCGGATGCGGAGATCCGGAAACGCCGGGACGGATGGAAGCAACCGGAACCCGCCGAACACCGCGGAGTACTGGCCAAGTTCGCCCGCCTGGTTTCCTCCGCTTCCCTCGGAGCGGTCACCGACCGGGAACTTTAAATCGAAGGGCGGCCTCGAAGCGCCTTGGGATCTGGGACGGCACTCATCTCCAAACCATCGTGCTCTGCAGATTGACCCTGCGCTTGAAGACCTTGGAATGGGCGTCCACGATGGCCCACCAGTCCCCCGATACGAGGCCATTCTCGAAATCGGCCAGCCTCTCGGCGCCTTCCGCGGTCAATACCCGCACCACGACCTCCGCGCTGTCGGGAACGCGATTGGTGATGGCGCCTTCCGGCAGGGACAAAGCTTCGACTTGGTTCGCCGGGATCCAGGATTGACCCGATGGCGCCGGAGCCCGGTGGCGCTGCGATTCGGAAACCGGAAAGACGAGCAGTTCCTCCCGTCCCACGGCCGCGTTGAGGGGTCGCCAGTACAAACGAATTCCGAGATCCACCACATTATTCGCCAGAAGACTGTCCCGACGCGGCCTTTGCACCTCGGCGGCGTCACCGACTCGGACGGCGCCGCCGGGGCGGGACCCGGGATTGTAGGCGGGCGCCAGGAGATCGTACCCGGCGGCAAAGGTTCGATCGCCTCGAACCTGCCCGCGATAAAGGTAATACCGCGCCTGCGAAGGGTCCGCACCCCCGGTCGGAGTGCGACGCACGATTTTATAGGATACCGCCCGAACCTCGGCGTTTCCGGTGAAAAACCTCAACCAAACGCCGCCCCACCCGAACCGGTCGCGATCCGGGTCCCAGGATGCATCGAGGGGCTTGATGCGGTCCATATCCGGGAACTCCCATAACAACGTGTCCAAAGGACCTCGCACCGTGTCGACGGCGAAACCAACGCCACCGGCATAGATCACAGCCTGCTCCAGGTCACGCTGAATTTGGTCCAGGACGCGACGCGCCTCCGCTTGAGCCGAGACACTGCCCGATGCGACTCGCCACTTGCTCAAGATGGTGCCGGTCATCGCCAGCATGCTTGCGGCCATCGCAACCGTGATGGCCAGCGCCACCAGAAGTTCAATCAAGGTCCCCGCCCTAAAACGGGGGGATCGCGGGGTAGAAAATGCGGACATGGAACAGGGGTAAAGCTGAAGGGGTTAGTGCGGGATTGCGCCAGAACAAACAAAAACAACCGTCTATAAGTGAATCACAGGGTATCAACGAACGAAACGATCCAGCAGCACTCCTCACACCGCAAGCAAAAAGCGCCAAGCGATCAGTGGACTCATCGGGCGAAGTGCGCCCGATAACACCGGCCCGCGCTCAGCGGCCCTCGGGAACGTTACGGAGGACCACCCGCCGGGTGAACAGCTTGGAATGGGCTTCTACGATTTCCCACCAATCGCCTTCGATTCGTCCGGCTTCATAATTGGACAACAATGTCGCCCCCTCATCGGTCAGAACGCGCAAGGTGATTTCGGCAACATGGGGAATGCGGGTCGAGGCCTGGGTGGCGTTGGTCGGGTCTAGAGCAAAAGTGTACTCGCTGTAATTTGCCGTGGTACGGTCCTGCGGCTGCGGCCGCTGCCCGACCAGGGCCGGAGAGCGATGAGCAAGATTGGAATTCAATCCGCTGGCAATAGGAGGCTGGGGCCGGGGAAAAATTTCCACGTAGGTGAATTCGGAATTCGGGTTACCCGGATTTACCCGGGTTCTCCAAAACAACCGGACTCCGAAATCAACCACATTACTCGCGACCACACTGTCGCGACTGGGATAACGAATCTCGGCGGCTTCAGCCCGTTGCGCCATCGTGTTCGCCCCGTACTCCGGATAATCGAATTCCTCCCGCGACCCGCGGCCTTCACTCGGCCCCGTCGGCGGATTATAATCGGGATTCAGGATATTGTACCCATGAATGAAAGTCGATTCCGAAGGCACCCACGAACGATACAACATGTACCTGGCCCGAGCGTCGATTTCCTGCTGACTCAGCGCTGTTGACATTTCAACCGGCGTGCGGCGGACAATCTGGTAGGAAACGGCGTTGACCTCCGGATCCGCGGTAAAAAAACGCAACCAGACACCGGCCCAGCCGAAGCGGTCCTGATCAGGATCCCAGGCGGATTCCCTCGATCCCGGGCTCATCGAAAGGGGCTTGGCACGGTTCGCGTTGGATGGATTCTGCCACACATTGGGCGGACGATTCCCGCCCGGGGCGGTCAGCGAGTCCACCGCGAACCACACGTTGCCATCCTGCCGGAAAAGCGCCCGCTCCAGGTCGCGCTGCAGGAAATCCAGAGCCAGGCGGGCCTGGGTCTGCGCGGCCAGGTTGCCCGAAGCGCGGGTCCACGAACTCATGATGTTGGTGGTCATGGCCAGCATCACCGCCGCCATGGCGGCGGTGATCGCGACCGCCACCAGGAGTTCGATAATGGTGAACCCGGCGGACACCCGCGGCGTCGAATGCGTCCTGGAAGATAAATCGCTCATTTCCTGCGAATGGTCGTGAAAAAGTTCATTTGCCGGAGTTCACCCAGAGAGACATTGCCCGGCTGGACCGCATCCCCCATCTGATAACCCTCGATGGTTGGCCGAGCGTCGTTGGGCCCCGGGCCGGTACGCCGGTACACCGGCCAATAGACCCGGATGTGGAAGGTGCGGGACGCGTGTGTATTCTGATCGAACGGAAAGGCCTCCGAATTGCGGAGTTCGATCCGGAAAACCGTGTCGGCGACGCCATATTGCCGGTCGCTGTCCAGCGCGTTCAGGTCGGTCAGCAACTGCCGCCACTGGTTGCCGCCTGGACCGGCCACCCCTATGGCCGTCAGATCGCGACTGGCATATAGCACAACCCGGTCGTTCGTACCGGTCGGCCACGCCTCGATACTATCGGGACCGGTAAACGGAATGCGCTCCAGCTCCGCGCGGATCAGTTCGTTGATGTTGGAGGCGATTTCGGTTTCCTCGCTCTCGCGAATGGAGTCGAGAATCGGGCCGAGCAACCCCACCACCGCGAGGATGCTCAAGGCGAAAAGGCCCACCGCGATTACCACCTCGACGAGCGAGAACGCTCCGCTCCGTTGTTTAATGTCGCCAGTCATCCTCAATTCGTTCCGTGAAAAGTCAGCCGTTCGTTCACCAGGTGAAAGGTGCCGATCCGCCGCAGGACAAGTCCGCGAACGTTTTCGGGATTCTCAAAAACCGGGGTGGTCTGAGTTCGCCGGCCCGTGGTCAACACAATCTGCTGATTGGTGCCGAACGAAGTCATTTGACCGTCTGGCCCGAACTCATAAAAAGCCCAGCGCGGGCCCGACATCTGCAGGGAATCCCCGCTGCCCATCTGGGGATAGGTCAGATTAATCTCGTTCGAGCCGTAGAGCGAAATCGCGTCGGTGGAAAGGTTCCATTCGTTGGAGAAAAGCTCGGCCGGCACGCTCGTCCCAACGCCCGGGACAAAATAAGTTCCGCGCGGCAACGCGGTTCCGTCACTTGTCGGAACCCAGCGAGGCGGACTGTAGGGCGTGCCGTCGGCTTGTAAGAGCTGCTTGATAATGCCAACCCTTCGGAGAAAATGTTCCGGCTCGCTCGAATCCACGTGAATAATCAACCGGGCCGTGGTGCCATTCATTACGGCCTGTGCCCGGGTGGCGGTAAGCATACTGGCTACGGTACGCTGGGCCGAGCCGAGAGCGACGGTGTCGTCGCCACCCCGCAAGGCCAAACCCACCCCGCCGACCACCGCGGCGATAATACCGAGCACCACCAAAAGCTCAATTAGGGTGAAGGCCGCTCGGGTGCGCTGCAAACGGCCATAACGAACGGTTTCGCGCCCTGCGAAACAGCGGGAATCATCCTCCGGGCGGCTCTTCCCGCCTAATCTGTCAGCCCGATGCCGTATTCTATTGAAAATCATGAAATAAACAAACTTGCCCGCTTCCTCAACAAAGGGGATGTCAAGTGAACCTCAGTAGATTTTTATCACATAAAGTAGGGAATTGCCCCCGGTGTCGACGCAAAACCGGGAGATTGGTTTTCCGTTCTCGATTAATGGTGACACACAGCGACAATCGGCCCGGCCAGGTCGATGTTCGCCCGCGTTTCCCTCAGCTGTCCCCCCAATAAACGAGCGCTGAAGCTTTTTTCTTGGCAGACACGATGCAGCCGAAATGCTGTCGCTTATGAGAATAGAACCGAACCTCGCCCGCTGTTATCGATCGCCTGAAACCCACGACACGACACGGACCAGAATTCTCAAACCGGACAGCCGTATTGGAGCACCGGCGTGACCTGAGGTTTCAGCGATGGTCCGTCTTTTTCTCAATGCCTCGGGACGGCTGCTTGCCGCCTGTCCTCCGTTTCTGGTCCGCGCCCTTTGTGTCGTGGTCGGGTCCTTGATCTACCTATCCCTCCGGGGGCGACGAAGGCAGGCGCTGCGGGCGCTCCACGGCGCGTTCCCGCGGAAAACCGAGCGGCAAAGACGCGCCATCCTGCGCGAAAGCTGCGCCCGCCTGGTCGAGATGGGTCTGTTTCTCCTTGCCTCGCCTCACTTCAACGACCGGCGAATCCGGGAAACCGTCCGCCTCGCACCTGAGGATGCCGCCTCCTTGAAAGTGCACATCTCGGAGGAAAGCACCCACCCGACAGTCATATTGGTACCTCATTTCACTCTTTCGGAAACGCTGACCCTTTTGCCCCAGGTGTTGCCCTATCGGATGGCAACGACTGCCGTCGTATTCCGCCCAATCAATCAACCCGCTGTCGACCGGTGGGTAAGAGAAGCCCGAGAGCGTTTCGGAATTAAACTGGCCTCTCGCCGGGACGGTTTCTCCTCGGTCGCACGGTGCCTGGAAGGCAACGGGATCGCGGGGGTGCTCTTCGACCAGAGCGCGGGAAGCAGCGGCGCCCTCATCACCATGTTTGATCGTCTGGCCAGCGCGACGGAACTGCCGGGACTGCTCGCCTGCCGGCAAAAGGCGGAAACCGTGGTCTTTATTCCGGAACGCGTTGGCTTATGGCGGGGCCGTCTGCGTTTCAAAGTCATACAGGAAAACTCTCCTACCGGTATCACGCTGGCGGCCCATCACTGGCTTGAAAGGTACCTGGCCGAATCCGACGATCACTGCGCCGACTGGCTCTGGCTGCACGACCGTTGGCGGACGCAGGACAAAGCCAAACGCCGGTTTCAGCTGCGCAACAAACGGAACCGTCTGGCCGCCAGTAACGCCTTTAACGGGCGTCCGGAAACCCCGCGTGAAACCCGTTTGTGGGTTACCATGCCGGATTCCCCGGACGATTGCCGAATCCTCTTACCCCTACTGCAAGCCATCCGGGAAGCCCGGCCCGACATGGGCCTGACCCTTTTTGCCAATCAGGAAACCCTCTCCGATCTCGAGCAATCCGGCACCGCCGAGCGCTGCCTGGCCCCGCCATCCAACAGAATCAGTCGGCTGCGTTTCTTTTATCGCCTTCGCCACGAATATGGTGACGTCCACCTCGTTTTCCCCGAATCCTTCCAAGCCGACCTGGAAGCCTGGCTGGCGGGAGCCCCACAGCGCTTAGGTCTGCGCCGTGCCGGCAAACGACGTCAGCTGCTGACCGACCCTCACAAACCGATCTCGCTTCCCCCGCAAGCCACTCCATTTCAAGCCTGGTCGGCACTGCTTGGTGCATACGGCTTGCGGGAACCCGTCATTCCGGAAGAGAACGCCAGCGATCTGTAGAGCCAACCTGCATCACCGTTCACCTTGGCCATGACGCCCGCCGGCGGAGGATTCCTTTGGCTCAACTGAACACGTCCTTCTGCAAGTTCCTTAAGCTATAGAGGTCCCCCAACCCCTTCCCCCGCATTCGCACCGCTCCGCTCTTGCGGTTCTTCCCGAACATCCCCGCGTTCTGACGCAACACTTCCTCCACGAACTCTCGCGTCCCGATCGCCGCCCCGGCCGTGAAATAACGCACCCGGCAACGCAACACCTCCGGCAGGCTCAACTCCCCTTCCCGCCCCTTTACCCGCGCCACCACACTCTTGGGCAACCCCTGCCCTTCGCCCATCAACGCCGCGTTCG
>JBJHCF010000041.1:0-50145 GCA_050506795.1 Opitutia bacterium | reverse complement strand
TGGATCTTCTCTATTTGAGGTGGGCTCCGAAAAGTGATTTCCGGGAACTTGCACCCCCGAAATGACCGGCTGAAGCGCGGAGCTACGCGGAAATCGTAGCGCCCTGCTTCAGCGGGTGTTTGTGCGGTGTGCGGACGGCTGTTCCCGGGAAGGGAACTCCGGCTAAAAGCACGGAGCTACGGGGGAGTACGAAACTCGTAGCGCCCTGCTTCAGCGGGCGTTCTGTGCGGTGTGCGGACGACGGTTCCCGGGAAGGGAACTCCGGCTAAAGCACGGAGCTACGTAAGAGGGCCATGCTTCAGCCAGCCCACGGAATCCACAGCAAACAGCGAGGCGCCTTCCTTTTCTTCGCTCCGTGTCGCCGGTGCCTCTGTGTGATCATGTTTCCAAACCATATAGGGCAATCTTGAAAACGGACGCTGGGTAGGGTGCTTGATGCAGCGGGCAGTACGAAAACGTGATAACGAGCAGTACCGCTCGGCAAGTATCAGTCGATTCGTTCCATTCCCAGCAATGGCAGCTCGATTGGGTCGTCGTTGTGAGGGCCTTCAAATTCCTGTACGGTGAAAGTGTGAACCACGTTTGCCAGGGAGCGGTATCGTCCGCTGGGCGGAGCTTCCCTGAAAGCGATATTGATTGAGTAGTCTCCCGGATCCAAATCCTCGATACGAAAGGAGCCGTCCGCCCGCAGAACAAAATCGTGCCGGAACGAGTCGCTTCCTCCCGTCGGTTCTTCTGGTTTGGTCACTCTCGCGGTTGGGGCGACCCACTCGATCCCTTCCAAGTGTTCAAGGGAAACACGCCCCGTGACCGGGCGTCCGGTTCCGCCGATCACGACCCGTTCGGTTTCACCGGCTTCAAGGTGTGCCGTTGTGGACTTTTGATGGGCGTTTCGGCTGATGAAGGGTGTTGTGCGGTCTCGAACGATGCGGGTGACGTGGACCTCGCCGGCCGGAATTCGATCGAAGACAAAATGTCCTTCGGCATCCGCGGACGTCGTAACCATATAGGTCAAATAGGGACGGTCCGCAGTGGCAGGTTGAGAGTACCGGCTTGAGATTTCGTAATTGGAAGCCGGCTCGCCGCGAACCCACGCTTCACCTTGAAGCCGGGCCCAGGGCCGAAGGATGACCTCGCCGGACTCGGGAACCTCCTCCGCCGTCAGTTCCGCGTATCCGGTTTCGTGGAACACGACGAGCAGGAACGGCCCCTGCTGCGGGGGAAAGGAGAATCGGCCGTTGCTGTCGGTGGTTTCCTTGAGAATATTCCGGCGGTCGATCTCGAGATCGCCGTTTTCAAACGACAGGGAAGCGCCTCGTGGTGCGAGAAAAACCCTGGCACCGGTCGCCGCTCGGCCCGCGTTGTCGCTCACATGTGCCGTCACCCAATCCGCTCGCTCCAATTCGAACGTCAGCACCTGGTCTCCGGCGTCCACCGCAAAGGTTTCGGAGTGGGCGAGGCCGTACCCTTCAACCTCAACCCGCGCGGTCCAGAGATGGAAGTCGCCGCTGACGGTGAATTCGAACGAGCCGTCTTCGCTGTCGAACCGGTGCTCGGGTTTGACTTCCCAATTGATGGGCTCCGGAGGCTCAGCGCTCACAAACCAATTCCCGGGAGTGGCAAGGTTAAAGTGCCGCACGGGCTCGCCGGTTTCGGCGTCCACGACGGTGCCGCGAACGGTGGGTTCGGAGGTGATGTGAATGAGGTTTTCCTGTCCCGCCCGGACCGGAATGTCGCGCTTGGTTGTGTAGCCGGAAACATGCGCCGAGGCCAACACCGTGTCCTCGGGGGCTTCATTCCATTCGAAGCGCCCCTCTTCGTCGGTCCGCATACGATGGTTGAGCGAACGGGTGTCCCGCCACTCCCACATGACAACGGTCGCGTCCGCGATAGGGCCGGCTGAGTTGACGACCTGGCCGGTCAGCGTTCGTCCGGGTGAAAGCTGTATCCGAACCTCGTCCGGTCGTTCGCCGCTGTGGAAGCGGGCGACTTCGGGCGCGTATCCAGGATGGTTTACGAAAAGCACGACTTCTTCGTCAGGGTGCACGCGGAGCCGAAATCGTCCGTCGGCATCGGTCACAAACTCCGGCACCCGGTTGTGGATGGTTCGGTTGGGGCCTATACCAACACCGACACCCTCCATTGGAACGCCCACCGGATCGACGACGATCCCTTCGAGCGGTTCTCCGCGCTTGAGGACGTAGGTTGCCGTCCCGTCGCGAAGATCCGAAATCGGTTCGTACGAGTACATGAGGTACGAACTGGCACTTGGGTGGTGACTTGCGTAGTCGGGATGATGGGCGCCGATGGTGACATCTTTGATGTCTTCGGGAACGACCGGATACTCCCATCGGCCGTCCTCTCCGGTTTCGATCGACGGGTCGATGAGCCTGGCCCTGCCCGCTCTCTCCCTGTCGAACCAGAGAGCGACGGTGGCGCCGGCAACCGGGGCTCCGGTGTCATCAACGACCATCCCTCCCATCGGCCGTCCCCGTTCGAGTGGCAAGGTGTGACTCTCGGGCAAGGGATCCTGTAATTGAAGGTTGTTCCAAAGTAGCCAGACGGGAGCGTAGTCGTCGGCGTAGACCTTGATAATAAAATACGAACGATCCTCGGGAAGCTCGATAACCCAGTGACCTTCCTCCTCCGTCGCCACGGTGCGCAGTCCGGGGGGATTCGTGGCTTGAACGTCGGCGTTGCCGACCGGACGTCCGGTGTTCGCATCGATCAGACGAAAGTCCATGGCGCGCTCGAACTGGCTTTCGGTTGCGGTGCTTGGCTCCTCGGGTGGTGGCGTCGCCGCCCATTGTAACGAAGCGACGGGCAGGGAGATCAACGCGGTAAACAAAACCAGGCCCATAAGCAGGCGTTTGCTGAGCCCGTTGCGATTGCGTCGCGGGTCGAGAATCGCTCGGAGGCGCGTATCGAATTTGTTCGGGCGCGCCATTGCGATGGCGGCGCGGGCGGCGGGCAAGGTGGTGTCGGTCCTGCTGGCGATATCCACGAGATCACGGGCATAGGTGGACGGGGAGGTGGAATGCCGGAGCACGATGTCGTCGCACGCGCGTTCGCGTTCGATCAGCATGCGGGCGAGAGCGACCCAGACCCACGGGTGAAACCAATACACGGAGCAGGCCAGGCGTCCGAGGGACTGGGTCAGGCAGTCGTGTCGCCGAATGTGGGCGAGTTCGTGCAGCAGCACCCGGCGAAGACGGTCTTCGCTCCACTCGTTGGCTTCAGCCGAGAGGAGAATGGTCGCCGGTTTTTCCAGGCCGATCCCCCAGGTCATCGGCATTGCGCCGGGAGGGCCCAGCAGCAGGCGAACGGGAACCTGTACTCCAAGCGTCCGCTTTGCTTCCATCAGGAAGTCGAATATGGGTCCGCGTTCAATCGCGGTTGACCGGCGCGTCAATCGCCGGACGCCGATGTACCCAATCAGGATTGGCAAAATGGCAAGGGAGAATCCCGCCAACCAAATGACTGCGAGGGTTGAAGGGATTCGATCCCCCGGGGAAGCTTGAATTGCGACCGGTTCGGCGCTTGCGCCGGCCGCTGTCCCCTCGGTGCGCTCCCTGGAAATTGCCGAGCGGACGGTCCGATTCGGGTTGTCGGCGGCCCGAGCGGTGGTATGCGTGACGCTCGATGCGGCGAAAGCCGATTCCGGATTGGCTGTGTCTCCCGGCGCCGGGGATAACACGTCGGCAGGAGAGGGCTGTGCTTCGGCCACGTGGGATTGTGGGGACTCTCCCGGCAGACCCACACGCGGGACAACCTGAATTCGGGGCAGGAGGGCGGTGATGAAAGGCAGCAGCAGCATTCCCATCAATGCGGAGGACCAGACAGCGTATTTCCGGGAGGCGGAGCTGTTACGCAGGACGATCACCAGGATCGTCGCGAAGGCGAGAATCGCGGTGCCCTTTAAGGCCGATTCAACGAGCAGCGAAACGGTGATATTCATCGGGCATTCTTGTTGGAGTGAGATTGTTTTGTTTCTGCACTGCCGGTTTCATCAATCAGGCGGTGGAGGCGTTCGCGTTCTTCGGGGGTGAGACGGGTGGAATTGTCCGCAAGACAGGCGCCGATCGCTTTTTCGATTGAGCCGTCGAAGAAAGTCCGAATTACCTTTTGCAGGTTCCGGCTGCCGGCGCGACTGCGCCGGGTTTTAGGGCTGTAGACGAAACCGCGGCCCTCTTTGCGCCGTTTGACAAGACCCTTGTCCGCAAGGATGCCGAGGAAAGTCCGGATAGACATCGGCGTAGGCGGCTCTGGCAGACGCTCCCGGATCCCGTTTACGGTCAATTCGCCCTCGGCGTAAAGAAGGTCCATGATTTGCGTTTCGCGGCGGCTCAAATTGTGGTGGTCGTCCATAAGCGATGTGGTCCTTTGTCCTTGGATTAAATAAAAGGGAAGGATTGGTGATTTGTAGCGAATAATTTCGCGATATGAGGGTGAAGTCAAGCGCTAATAGCGAAAAATTTCGCTTGAAAGTATTTATTTTGGGGGACGGAGGTCGGTTTTTTGTTATTCGCTATTCGTTTTTCGTGACCCGTTTTCGAATCGTGATAATTGCAGACTTGATTCGACCTCGGCCGGATACGCGACATAGTTCCGGCAAAGACTTATGGCTGATTCTATGCGTATTTCGGGCTCTTCGGGCGATCAATCCGAGGAGCCGCTGGACATTGTGGACGACAACGACCGCGTGGTGGGACAGGCGTCGCGGCGGGAGGTACATGCGAACGGGCACCCGCACCGGGCGGTGCATTTGTTCCTGGTGGGGGAGGGGGATCGAATTCTCCTGCAGAAGCGTTCGGACGCCAAGGCGTCCTGGCCGGGGTGCTGGGATTCGTCGGCGTCCGGGCACGTGACAGCGGGGCAGGGGTATGATGAGGCCATGTTGCGTGAAGCCGAGGAGGAAATCGGCTATCGCTGTGTCGATCCGGCGCCGGTTTTACATTTGGAGGCGAGCGAGCTTACCGAGCAGGAGTGGGTGCAGCTTTACGTGGAGAAAGTGTCGGGGCGGAAGGCGTTCAAACCAGACCCGTTGGAAGTGGCGGGTTTGCGCTGGTGGGGTCTGGACGAAGTGGTGGACGCCCTGGTCAAGACGCCGGAGGCCTTTGCCGTTTCCTTTCGCACCCTGTTTTTTATGTGGCGCCAGACCCGGTACATCGTGCCGGAAAAGGACCGCAGCGGATGGTACCTGCTGCATTCGGAAACCCCGGACCGCCTGCAGATCATGCGGGGTTTCCTGGAAAGCGCCGGATTTCCCGCCAGCGTGGAGCGCGACCAGCACTGGCTGGGTCACGCGGGCCACGGGATGTTCGGTCAGAAAAATCCGATGGAAAGCGACCTCTGCGTCCCCCGCGAACACCTCAGCGAATGCATCGCCCTGCTTTATCTCAGCGAGGCGAGCGAGGAGGTCGAGGAAGGTGATCGATGAATTTTCTTGCGCGGAGACGCTGAGACGTTTTTGACCGGCGAAACCTCCGCGCGCAGGGATTTGTAAAACTTGAGTTTCCCCTGCCTTGAGACGAAGGGCCGTCCATTTCCGCCATTCAGTGTCTCCAGGACCGATGAATGGCGTGACCGAAACCGCCTAAAAGGCTTGGCACTCAGGGGGTCGGGGCCGGGAACCTTCTTTTTCTGAAACCTTTCGGTGGCACCGCTTTCGCGGCTGTTTCCGCCCCCCGGTAAAACCGGTACATTCCGTTCCGTATGGCGATCAAAAAATCCTAACTCTACTCCCACCTTTGGGCGAGCTGCGACGAGTTGCGCGGCGGCATGGATTCCAGTCAGTGCAAGGACTACGTCCTGGTCATGCTGTTCATTAAATACGCCAGCGACAAATACGCCGGCAAGCCGTATGCGCCGATCAAGATCCCGGAGGGAGCGAGTTTCGCCGACATGGTGGCGTGGAATACCGAGTTGGAGCTCGGCGCTCCCGGGAAGGCCTTTTGGATGCGCGAGTACTGGGATCGTTATATCCGCGACGAACGCCACTTTCATCAGGTGATCGACTACATCCACCGCAACCCGGTACAAGCCGGTCTTTGTGATTCACACGAGGACTGGCCGCGGAGCAGTACGGCAGCGGAAGGTTCGGGCTCCGAAATATTACGGTCTCCCGAGCTGGAGCTCGGGGTTCCCGGGCCACGCCTCTTCCCCCTGGGAACGCCGGGCTCCAGCCCGGCCCCGCCAACCACCACGGAAGAACCCAATGACCGCCCCTGCGACAATCCCCATGATGAGGGTGGCTCCGGTTCCTTAAGAACTTCGGTGAAAACTTCGGTGAAAAATAGGGAGAAAATTCTTCGTCTGATCGCAGGAGACCCCGCAATTACCACAGCCGAATTAGCGGAACAGGCAGGGGTTACCGCCAAAGGCATCGAGTGGCAGATCGCCAAGCTTAAGGATGAGGGCCGGATCCGCCGTATTGGCCTGACAGAGGTGGGCATTGGGAGGTGCTGCAATGAGCCTCGGTGGCAGGTTGACTGAGGGTGACGGGTTGTTTTGATGGGTGGAATCTGTCGGATCGGACGGATCGGACCCGATGGAGATATGCTTATGAAGAGGACTACCCCAGAACCTGAAGGAGTGCCCCCACGGGCGCGTCGGCGGCGCTTGCGACCGGCGGGCGGCTACCGGCAGTTGCGAAGTTTTCAGACCGCCACGCTGATTTTGGAGGACTACCTGCGGCAGAACGACCTGCCGCTCTGGAACTCCGAAGGCCGCGAGGCGAGGGAGGTCCGGGCGTTGGGTTGTAACCGGAGGGATCGCGCTAAGCGTGGAACTCGGGGAACAGGGGGTTGTGGGTCTTTTCGTTGGCGACGGAGGTGATGGGGCCGTGGCCGGGGCAGAGAATGGTGGGGTCGGGGAGGGAAAGGATTTGTTTACGGATACGGTCGAGGGCGGCTTCCCAGGCGTTGGGCGCTCCGCCGGCGGAGCCGGCGAAGAGGGCGTCGCCGACGATGGCGAGAGGCGCGGAGGCGCCGTCGATTACGTAGGTGGTTCCGCCGGGGGAGTGGCCCGAGGTGTCGCGGACTGAAACGCTGAGCGGGCCGAACCTGAGGGTGTCGCCGGGGTTGACGGGCGTTGCGCCGGGATAAGGTTCGTTGGCGGGGGCGTACAGGGTGGCTTGAGTGTGTTCCCGCAGGACGTCGATGCCGGCGGTGTGGTCGCGGTGGGTGTGGGTGAGAAAGAGAGCGGCGGCCTGAAGGTTGTTTTCGCGCAAGGCGGCGGCGATTTCATCGGGCCGTCCGCCGCAGTCGAAAACCAGGGCGTTGGGGTCGCCGGGGGCATGAACGATGTAGGCATTGACCCGCATTTCCGCGTATCCGGGGACGGGGAAGGGAAAATCGAACGGGATCAGACTCTCTGGCGGCGAGAGGCGGGGTTGGTACTGGCCGCGCGCCAGCGCCAGGAGCAAGGCGGGATCCAGGCGGAGCGCCGGCGCGACCCGCACAAGGGATTCTTCGTCGAGGCGGCCCTCCAGCAGCGCGGCGACCTTTTGGTGGTCCGCCCCTGTTTCGCCGGCGAGCGTTCCGGCGTTCTTGCCGAGACCCCTTGCGGCCTTTCCAACGATATCTTCCCAGTTGTCTTCAAGCTTCATCACATGCCCGGAAGTTTTGGCATGCCGCCGCCTTCTCCCATTTTGGCCTGGAGGCTGCGCATCATTTTTTTGCCTTTTTTGCCCTTCATTGATTTCATCATTTTGCGCATCTGGGTGAATTGTTTCAAGAGTTGGTTGACGTCGCTCACCTTGGTGCCCGAACCGTTGGCGATGCGCATCCGGCGGCTGCCGTTCAGCAGGTTGGGATTGCGGCGCTCGCGCGGGGTCATGGAGAGAATGATGGCTTCCGTGCGGCCGAATTTGGCTGTTTCCTTGTCGCCGATTTTGACGCCGCTCATACCGGGCAACATGCCGAGGATGGACTCCATGGAGCCGAGTTTTTTGACCTGTCGGAGTTGAGCCAGGAAGTCCTCCAGGTTGAAGTCGGCCTTGCGCATCTTCTCGGCCATCTTTTCCGCCTCGGCCTGATCGATGGTTTCCTGGGCCTTTTCGACCAGGGAAACCACGTCGCCCATCCCGAGGATGCGGGAGGCCATGCGGTCGGGGTGAAAGGTCTCGAAGTCACCCGGCTTTTCCCCGGTGCCGGCAAATTTGATCGGCACCTCGGTAATGGCCTTCATGGACAGCGCGGCCCCGCCCCGGGCGTCGCCGTCAAGCTTGGTCATGATGATGCCGGTGAGCTGAACGGCTTCGTGGAAGTGGCGGGCGACGTTGACCGCCTCCTGGCCGAGCGCGCTGTCGGCGACCAGCAGGACTTCGTCGGGCTGGACCTGCTTGCGGAGCTTCTTGATCTCCTCGATGAGGTCTTCATCGATCTGCAGGCGGCCGGCGGTGTCGAAGAGAATGGCGTCGGCGCCTTCGGCCGAGGCCTGTTTCAGGGCGTCGCGGCCGATACGGGAAACGTCTTTGGTATTGCGGTCACCGTAGAAAGCGAGAGATTCCTGCCGGGCGAGCGCTTCCAGTTGATCGATGGCGGCCGGACGGTAAACGTCGCAGCCGACCAGCAGCGGTTTGTATTCCCTCTTGGTGAGAAAACGTCCCAGTTTGGCGGTGGAGGTGGTTTTCCCGGAACCGTGCAGTCCCACCAGCATGATTTTCAGAGGCCGTTTGGCAACCAATTCGTTGGCGCCTTCGCCGAGCAGGCGGGTGAGTTCGTCGTTGATGATCTTGACCACCTGCTGGCCCGGGGAGACCGACTTGATGACCTCCTGGCCGGCGCACTCGGTTTTAACGCGATCGATGAACTCGCGGGCGACCTTGAAGTGCACGTCGGCCGAGAGCAGGGCGGTGCGGACCTCTTTGAGGGCCTCCGCCATGTTGTCTTCGGTCAGGCGCCCCCCTCCGCGCAGATTGCGGAGGGTGTGGCTCAGTTTTTCGGTTAAGGACTCGAACATGGAAATATTCCTGGTTTGGCGCTAAGGATCGGACACTATCAGGCGAATCCCCGTTTGTGCCAAGGTATTTTCGGAAGTCCCGGCGGCGGAATGGTGAAAAACTTTATTTGAGATTTGCAAATTGATGCCCTATAAGCCGGGGTTTGGAAAATTGCGCCATATGAACTCGGTATTAAAACTTTTGATGGAAGGGGAATCCCTGGGAACGAGCCAAATGGCCCGGATTCTCAACATGACCAACGAGGAGATCGAGCGGGAGTTGGAGGAGCTCAAAAAGAAAAAGATCCTTCTCGGCTGGCGACCGGTGCTCCACCCGGAGGCGCATGCGAACGGGGAAGAAACGGTGCGCGCGGTGATCGAGGTCAAGATTACCCCGGAGCGGGAGGGCGGTTTCAACCGGTTGGCGGAGCGGATCAGCGGCTTTGCCGAAGTCGAATCCTGTTACCTGATGTCGGGCGGTTACGACCTCCTGGCGTTCGTGCGGGGACGAACCCTGCACGACGTGGCGGCGTTCGTGTCGGAGCGCCTGGCGAGCATGGGGGGCGTATTGTCGACTTCGACTCATTTTCTGCTGCGTTCCTACAAGGAACAGGGGTTCGTGCTCCAAGGGGCGAGTTCCGATCCGGTTAAACCGCCGGTGACTCCGTGATGAGCAACGAATCCAAACGTTTTGTGGCCCGTCATGTGGCAGGGTTGCCGCGGTCGGGAATCCGGGATTTTTTCGAGTTGGTTTCGTCCATGAACGACGTCATTTCGCTCAGCATCGGCGAGCCGGATTTCGTGACGCCGTGGAATATTCGCGAGGCCTCGATCTATGCGCTGGAACGCGGTCGCACCAGCTACACCTCGAACCGAGGAACGCCTCAGTTATGCCGGGCGATTTCCGGGTACGTGGAAAAGTTTTTCGGGGAAAGTTATCAGCCCGAAACCGAGGTGCTGGTGACGGTGGGCGTATCGGAGGCGCTGGACATCGCGTTGCGAGCCCTGATCGATCCGGGCGACAAGGTCATGTATCACGAACCCTGTTACGTGTCCTATCATCCGTCGGTGGTCCTGGCCCACGGCGAGCCGGTGGCGGTGGCGACGAAGGCGGAGGACGGTTTTGCTCTCGATCCCGAGGCGCTTGAGGCCGCCTGGACGCCGGGCTGCAAGATCCTGGTGCTCAATTTTCCCACCAATCCGACCGGGGGCACGCTCGATCGCGAGAAGCTGGAGCGGATCGCTCGCTTCGCGGTGGAAAAGGATTTGGTGGTGCTGACGGACGAGATTTATTCGGAACTCACCTTTGAGGGAGAGCACATCAGCATCGTAACGCTGCCCGGAATGAGGGAGCGGACAATCCTGCTGCATGGGTTTTCCAAGGCTTTTGCCATGACCGGATTCCGGATCGGATACGCCTGCGGTCCGGCGGAGTTGATCGAGAGTATGATGCGCGTGCATCAGTACAGTATGTTGTGCGCGCCGATCCTTAGCCAGGAAGCGGCCTGTGAAGCCCTCCTGCACGGCGAGCGCAGCATGCTCGACATGAAGGAGCAGTACCACCGGCGTCGCGATTTTGTGGTGCGGCGTTTGAATGAATTGGGACTGAACTGCAACCTGCCCCGGGGCACGTTTTATTGTTTTCCTTCGACCGCGGCAACCGGTATGAGCGAAAAGGATTTTGCGGTGGGGCTTCTGAAAGAGGAGCGTGTGGCGGTGGTGCCGGGAACCGCGTTCGGTGCTTCTGGCCGGGGATTTGTTCGCTGCTGTTTCGCCACCAGTTATGAACTTCTGATCGAGGCGGGAGACCGGATCGGACGGTTTCTGGAGGCGAACGGGAACAAAAAGGAATGAATATCGAGCGATCTGTTGCCCTGGTGGGGCGCCCCAATGTGGGCAAAAGCCGCATTTTTAATCGTCTGGTTCGCCGCCGGGTGTCCATCGTACACGACCAGCCCGGGGTGACTCGTGACGTCATTTCGTCGGAGATCGACGGTTACATGCTCCTGGATACGGGCGGTCTGGGAATGAAGGAAGCCAGCGGTCCCGGAGGAATCGCGGCGGCGGTGGAGCTGCAGGTCGGCCTGGCGATCGAGGCGTCGGGGCTGATTCTTTTTGTGGTCGACGGCAAAGCGGGTCTCACGCCGCAGGATGAAATCGTGGCCGATCTTTTGCGGCGATCGGGGAAACCGGTTGTGTTGTTGGTCAACAAAATCGACAACGATCGCGAGGAAGCCAACGCCCATGAGTTCGCCCGGCTGGGATTCGGAGAGCCGGTGGTCTTCTCCGCCGAGCACGGGCGCGGGGAGGAAACTCTCCGCGAGTTGATCGCCGAACGGCTGGGACCGGAACCGGAGGCGGAAGCGGCGGAAGAAGTCTCGGAGCGGATCCGTATTTGCTTCGCGGGGCGTCCCAACGTGGGGAAGTCCTCGCTCTGCAACGCGCTGTTGCGATCGGAGCGGCTGATCGTCTCGGACACTCCCGGGACGACGAGGGATGCGGTGGAGTTGGACCTGGACTTTCGTTCGGACGAAGGAAAGGTCTGGCCTTTTCGTTTGCATGATACGGCGGGAGTCCGCAAAGCGACCAAGCTCGGATCGCCGGTGGAGTATTTTTCCACGTTGCGGAGTGAATCGGCCGTGAAGCGGGCCGACGTCGTTTATCTGGTCCTCGATGCCATGGAAGGCGTGTCGAAGCAGGACAAGAATCTGGCGGGCATGATCATGCGGGCTTACCGCGGGTTCGTGATCCTGGTCAACAAGTGGGACCTTGCGGTTGACTCGTTCCAGGCGGGAACACTGGAAGGTTATGAAACGGAACGGGAATTTCGTGAATCCTATGCGGCCTCGGTGCGCAAGGAGCTCTTTTTCCACCCGGACTCGCCGGTCCTGTTCGTGTCGGCTTTGCGGGGCATGGAAATTGAGCGAATGCTGAAAGCGGCCCGCCGAATCCATTACCTGATTCATCGCAAGCTCCCGACCGGACGGCTGAACCGTCTGATGATTTCGCTGGCGGAGAAACGTCCGGCCTCGGCCAAACAGGGAACCCGTTTTCGTATTTATTACGCGGTGCAGACCGGAACGAATCCGATTACCGTGCGGCTTTTCTGCAATCGTGCTGAGAAGCTGGACGATCCCTACCGGCGTTATTTGGAAGGGGGGATCGGACGCGAATTCGATCTCGCGGGTTGTCCGATCAAGTTCGAACTGGTGGGTAAACCGCCGCGCGGGGATTCCTCCCGCTAAACGTGATCGAGGCGCCATGGTTCCTGCCGAGAAAGCGAGACTGGTATTCATGGGGTCGGATGCCATCGCGTTGCCGCTGCTGAAATTCCTTGCGGAACAGGGGACGCGATGGGTGGAGCCGGTGGGGGTTCTGACTCAACCCGACCGGCCGGCCGGCCGGGGAAGGAAGCTGGCCCCCAACGCCATCAAGAGCTGGGCACTCGATCAGGGCTGGCCGGTGTGGCAGCCGGAGAAGCCGGGGGAGGCGGAGGAGGCGCGCTTCAGGGGCTTGGGAGTCGATTGTTTCCTGGTGATGGCGTACGGGCATTTGCTCAGAAAGAGCCTCTTAACCCTTCCGGCCCGTGGGACCTACAATCTGCACACCTCCCTGCTGCCGGCGTATCGCGGGGCATCGCCCATTCAGGGCGCGTTGGCCTCGGGGGAGACGGTCACCGGAGTCACCTTGATGGGTATGGTGCCGAAAATGGACGCCGGGCCGATCATCGATCAGGAAAAGGTCGCGGTGGGACGGACCGAAACCGCACCGGAACTGGAGGCCAGGATGGCCCAGGCGTGCGTTCCCTTGCTGCAACGCAATTTGCCGGGCATGGCGGCCGGGAAAGTAGCGAAAAGGGAACAGGATCACGAGGCCGCCACCTACACCCGCAAACTGCAGAAGACGGATGCGGAACTGGATTTTTTGCAACCCGCGTCGGTCCTGGCTCGGAGGATCAACGCTCTCCAACCCTGGCCCGGGGCTCGATTTTCCCGGGGTGACGCGGTAATTCGGGTCGGCCGGGCGGACTGGGAACCGGGAATGGCCCCGGGGTCGCCCGGCACGATCCTGGGATTGCGCGAGGGGGCGCTTTGTGTGGCGAGCGGCGATGGCGTTTTGCGGTTGCTGGAGTTGCAGCGGCCCGGCGGCCGAATGTTGCCGGCGGATGACTTTTTGCGCGGACTGTCGATCGCGCCCGGAGAAGCGGTGGAGTCGGGTTCCATGCCTCCCCTGGTTTCCGAGGTTCCGTTTCCGCCAGCGCAACGCCGTTGACGATCGAGCAAGCGTTTTACTTATGTTCGTGCGCCCTGTCTCCTCTGCCTACGGTCCGGTCCATACTGACTTGCGTTTCCGCGCCGATTCCGCATAAATAGACCATGCCTATGCCAAGACCTTATTTGATCCTACTCGCCGCCCTCATCGGGTTGGCCGCGGTGACGCTTACGGCGCAGCGTGCAGATACCTCCGCTGATTTGACTCGACCATCCTCCGCTTCCGCCGCCGATCGTGATCGCGCTTACCCGGCGGGCAGCAGCATGGCGCAGATTGCCGCCATGCGGGAGGATATTCGCGGGTTGAGCAGTATGGTCCGCGAGCAGAACCTTGTAATAGAAGAACTGCAGCGCAACAATCGCACCCTGGAGGCGCGCATGCGGGAGTACGAAGGGGTGTTGCGTGACTCGCAATCGCGCCAGACTGGTAATTTCGCCACCATGAGCCAGGTCAATCGAGCGCTGGAGGAAATGGCGGAAAACATCCGCCGGGCCAGCCGCGATCAACGACGGGAAATAATAGAGCAGGTGAGCCGCCAAATCGATGAATTGGCGCGCGAAACCCAGCGGGCGATGGACACTCTGGCCCGCAATATTTCCTCTTCCGGTGGCGGCGCGACTTCGAGCGCTCCGGCGCCATCGACGCCTTCGTTCGCCGATGATTTCCCGGAGGAGGGGGTCAGTTATACCGTGCGGCAGGGTGACACGCTTTCGAGCATCGCGTCGCGACACAACGCCCGGGTGCGCGATATCGTGAATGCCAACAGGATCGAAGATCCGAACCGCCTGCGCGTGGGGCAAACGCTTTTTATTCCACAGAGAGACTGAGTTATGGCGGGATCCAAATCAAGATTGGGAAGAGGTTTGGGGGGGTTGATCTCCGGCGGTACGGCGGCCGGCAAAAAGGTTTCGGGCTCATCGGCGCCCGCGAAAAAGGTCAACGGCAAGGCGAAAGCGAAAGAGACCGGCTCGGCTGGGAAAAAATCGGGAACGCCGAGAGCACCCGCGCCCGAACAGGTTAGCGTTAATGGGTATCGGGAGATCGCGGTCTCGCTGATTGATCCCAATCCTTATCAGCCTCGCAAAGATTTCGATGAAGCCCATCTGCGGGAGTTGATGGAAAGCATTCGATCCGAGGGACTCCTGCAACCGATCGTGGTGCGTCCGGTGGGAGAGCGTTATCAGCTGATCGCGGGCGAAAGGCGTTGGCGCGCCTGTCAGACGCTCCAGATGCGCAAGCTGCCCGCCCGGGTGATTGAGGCCAGCGACGCTTCCTCGGCATCGCTTTCGTTGATAGAGAATTTGCAGCGGGAAGGCTTGAACCCGATCGAAGAGGCGATGGGGTATTCCAGTCTAATGCGCGACTTCGACCTGACTCAGGAGGCTGTGGCCGAACGGGTGGGCAAGGGTCGGGCGACGGTGGCCAACGGCTTGCGTCTGCTGCAATTGGAGCAGGAAATCCAGGGTTATTTATCGCGCGGCCTGCTTTCGACCGGCCATTCCAAGGTATTGCTGGGAGTGGAGAGCGGCGAGTCGCGCCTGCTCCTGGCGCGCAAGGTGATCGAGGAAGGCTTGAGTGTGCGGGCACTGGAGAATGCGGTTCGTCGTGTGCAGAGCGTTCGCCGCAATGGAGACCGTCCTGCGCCGGCGGCCGAGGCCTCGGCTATTCGCGATATCGAAAAGCGAATCTCCTCCGCCCTGAATGCGCGCGTCAGTCTCAAACATTCGCCCAAGAAGGGCCGGCTGATTATTGAGTACCAGGGGAACGACGACCTGACCCGGATCATGGAGAAGATCGGGGTCAACGACGCTTTGGTGGGGTAGTGGTGCTCGCGGAATATTTCGGACGCGGTCTCCCGACCTCCGGAACATTGGGTCGTGGAAACGGTCGTTGGGGAATGGAGGGAACTGACTCCGCCAGACATGCGGCTTGGGGAGGCCAAATGAAAAATCCGTGGCCCTGCCGCGATGGTGATTATTTTCCCCTTGCGTCCGTTTTGCGGTCATGGCAATCTCTTTCTTTTTTCATTTCCTTGTACCGGGTTTATTTTCATGAGCTTTCTCATCGCACTGTTCACCGTATTTCTGCTTCTGGTAAGTCTTTTCATGATTCTCATCATTCTGATGCAGAAGGCGAAGTCGGACGGAGGTCTCGGCGCCGCCATGGGTGGGGGTGCGGCGGAATCCGCCTTCGGAGCGGAAACCAACACGGTGTTGAGGAAGGCGACGATCTATTGCTCCGTGGTGTTTTTTGTTTTGAGTTTCGGAATCTACCTCGCTCACCAGCACCAGCGTTATCAGGCGGGAATACCTCAGCGAGGCCTGGATGAGATTACTCCGGTCGAGGAAGCGGATCAGCCTCCCGCCGGAGACGAAAGCCTGGAAGGTATGATCGATCCGGAAACCTTCGAGGAGACGATCACCGGTGAAGAACTCCTGATCGAAACATCGGACCCGGCAGTTGGCGAGGAACCCGAATCCGGGGTTGAGGTCGAAGACCAGGAAAGCCAACCGGCGAACGGACAGGATTGATGCCGACCTGGTTGGTCGGAGGGCGCTGTCCTAACGATTTTCTATGATCCGTCTCGCGAGTTCGCGAGTCGGCACGATTGATGATTTTCTTCTGCAGATATTTTTGGGTTATCGGGTTGTTGCTCCCGTCCTTGCTGTTTCCGGTCATGGAATGCGAGGCCCAGCGCAGGATCACAGACCGGGTGGACCCTATCGAGGAACTCGACCCCGAGAGCGGGGCGGCGTTTTTGCGGGAGTTCCGGCAACTGGGAGTGCGGGCCGGATACAGTTTCGAATTCGAGCTGCGCACCATGCCGTTCCGTGGCTCTGAACGGTTTCTGGACGGCCGTATGTGGGGAACCCGCGATGCTGCCGGGCCGGTGACGTTATTGGAGTTGAAGGATCGTCGTAATCCGGCGGAGGCCGTTCGTTTGCTG
The DNA here is from genome assembly GCA_050506795.1 of Opitutia bacterium. Classification (GTDB taxonomy): domain Bacteria; phylum Verrucomicrobiota; class Verrucomicrobiia; order Opitutales; family T3Sed10-336; genus SLOW01. The sequence goes on along the minus strand of JBJHCF010000041.1, from coordinate 33,983 downwards.
GTCCGCAGTGGCGAATCCGCCGCGATTTGGAAGGCGCACCGGAATGAACTCGGAGATTTTGAGGTACGCCGCCTGGAGGTGGAAGATTGGTTTGTGCCCATAATGGGAACGGATTACACGCCGTTTGACTTGCAGATGCCGTTTGTTTACTGGGAGGATTTTGACTATGAGGGCATCTATCGGGTACGTGGCCGCCCCTGCCATATTTTCGCCATGACCCCTCCCGACGAATTGCGGGAGCGACGTCCCCAATTGCAGGCGGTGCGCATGTACCTCGATGCCGAGTTTCAGGCCCTCTTCAGGGCGGAAAGCCTGGGGCGCGACGATCGGGTGCAGCGGGTCTTCTCCGTGATCGATTTTAAGAAGGTACAGGACGAATGGATCGTAAAGACGATTGATCTTCGCGACGAGACCACCCGGGACAAGACCCGTTTCCAAGTGAATCGGGCTGCAATGAACGTCGCCCTTCCGACGGAAGCTTTTGATCCCGGGAAACTGGGTGAATCGCTGCCTGATCTCGCCCGCGGTCTTTTTTCAACAGTGAATTAATGGAATCGCCGACCCCCCGGGGCAGGCGAAAGGTATTTTTGTTTGTTATGCTAACGCGGCAGAAAAAACTTGGCGTTATATTCGATCTCGACGGAACTCTCATCAACAGCATGCCCATGGTGGTGGCCGGATTTCGGTATGCGGTCAAAGCTTTCGGGGTCAATCCGAGCGCGGACGAAGTCGTGGCGCGCCTTGGCGGTCCGCCTGATGTGTGTCTGCGCAACCTTTTGGGAGAAGACCGGTTTGTGCCCGAAGCAATGGATCGGCTGATCGACCACCACCGCGAACACAAGGACACGGTGGTGCCTTTTGAGGGAGCCGAAGCGCTCCTCGATCAGCTGCTTCGCTCGAAGACCAAAGTGGCTCTTTGGACCGGACGCGACCGGGAAACGACCTCGGAGATCCTCAAAGCCAATAACTGGTGGCCGTACTTCCAGTTGGTGGTATGCGGCGACGACTTCGCGACTCACAAGCCCGATCCGGAAGGGTTGAATTACATTCTGGGCGAATTATCCCTGGCGAGTTCCGAGGTGGTGTTTGTGGGTGATGCCGATGTGGATGTCCTGGCCGGGTTCTCGGTGGGGGTTTCCACGCTCCTGATCCGTAACGGGAGGAACCTTTCCGATCATATCAAGGGACTTTCCCGCGAATGGGTGGAAACTCCGCGGCAGGCCTATGACATTATTTCCGCCAGGGTGCTGACTGAAACGGCGGCCTCACGCTTTGATTAGTTTTTCCGCCGGCTCCCCAGTTCTGGCGAAGAACGTCTATTTGAGAACATTTTCCGTTTCGACGTCGAAAAGGTGCGCCCGTTCCATAGCGAACGTGACCTTGATGCGGCTGTTGATCTCGAATCGGTCGGTGCTGCGTACGCGGGCAATAAAGGAGTTGGCACCGGAATCGAGGTAGAGGTAGGTCTCGGAGCCCATAGGCTCGGAGATCTCTACGCGGGCATCGACGGTGTACCGTGGATCCGGAGAGGCGACCGTCAAGGTATCGTTGATATCCTCGGGCCGGATGCCGAAGGTAACCGGTTTGTTGATATGGGATGCTCCCTTGCGTGCCAGGTTGTCGTCCAAGTGCACGACGAGGCGGGTCTCGCTGGAATTGTCCTCGACGAAGAGCACGTTGTTTCCCTCCCGTTTGAGGGTGCCCTTGAACAGGTTCATCGGAGGACTCCCGATGAAGCTGGCCACGAAAACGTTCTCCGGGTGGTTGTAAAGTTCGAGCGGCTTGGCGACCTGCATGATGTTGGCATCCTTCATGACCGTGATACGATCACCCATGGTCATCGCTTCGGTTTGGTCGTGGGTGACGTAGATCATCGTCGCGGCCAACCTGGCATGCAGCTTCGAAATCTCAGTGCGCATGGAAACACGCATCTTGGCGTCGAGATTGGAAAGCGGCTCGTCCAGGAGAAACACCTTCGGGTGGCGAACGATGGCCCGGCCGACCGCGACACGCTGCCGCTGCCCGCCGGACAGGGCTTTCGGTTTGCGATGGAGGAGGGCGCCGATACCCAGAATGGCGGCGGCTTCGTTGACGCGTTTGTTGATTTCGTCTTTGGGAAATTTCCTGAGCTTCAGCCCGAATGCCATGTTGTCGAACACCGTCATGTGGGGGTAAAGGGCGTAGTTCTGGAAGACCATTGCGATGTCCCGGTTCTTGGGAAGGACGTCGTTGACCACCTTGCCGTCGATGGAAACCGTGCCCTCGGAGATGTCTTCCAGACCCGCGATCATGCGGAGGATGGTTGATTTGCCGCATCCGGACGGGCCGACCAGAACCATGAACTCCCGGTCGTTGATCGTCAGGTCGACGCTGTTGACAGCGCGTACGTCGGCGTCTTTGCCGCCGGGATAAACTTTGGCGAGTTTTTCAAGCGTAACGGTGGCCATGATTTTAATTCAGGTTGGGCGAGCGTCGATTCGTGAAGGTTCGGAAATGAAGTAGAGATTCAGCGAAGAAACGGGAATTGGGCAACCTTCTTTTTTCAGGCGGATCCCGCCTTCCGGAAGTGGTTCCGTGACTTCGGTTGGGTTGGGTTCGTGCCGGCATGTATTCAGATGTCTGATTGCGTTCCTGAATGCGCATCGGGATGTGGGCATGGTCATCGTCAGCATGAAATTTTCTTATAAATTTTATATTGAAAAAAGTATCGGACGTATTTAATTTTCAATACTTAGAGTTTCTTTGAATGGCGATGTCAGAAGAAATCCGAGAAAAGGTTTAACCTCAGCGATCAAATATTATGCCCACAAAAAGTTCCAAGGTCCGCGCACCGCTTACTTTCGACTTGAGCGAAAGCCTCTTGAAGAAGGTTGATGATTATCGCGAGAAGGCGGGTTATGCCTCGAATAGCGAGGTAATCAGAAACGCCATACAGCAGTTTGATTTCTCCGGTTACCGGAGTGACGATAAGGCGCATCGGCAAATCTCGGTGAGGATTGATTCCGCCAGGAAACAGGAGTTGCTGCGGATTGCCCGGCAGAAAAAAACCAGTGTCGGGGAGTTGCTCCGCGCTGCGTTGGAGGGACTTTCAGAGCCGCCCGTTAGCGCGGGTGGATCTAAAACCGTAAAGAAAGGAAACATGGTGAAAAAGCAAGCGAGGAAGAAAACCGCGAAAAAGAAAACCGCGAAAAAGAAAACCGCCCGGAAGACTGTGGCTCGGGTTGCCAAGAAGGTGGCGCGGGCTGCCAAAAAGGCGGTGAAGAAAGCCAAGCGGGTGGTGAAGAAAAAGGCGGCGGCCAAGAAGGGTGCCGCGAAAAAGGCCACGAAGAAAGCGGTTAAGAAAACAGCGGCCAGAAAATCCGCAGCCAAGAAAACCGCGAAAAAGAAATCTGCGACAAAAAAATCCGCAGCCAAGAAAGCGAAACCCAAAAAGAAGGCGGCCAAGAAAAAATAGTACGACTCGAACTTTAATTTGAAGTCGCAGACTCTGGAACGTCGATCAATCGATTTCCCGGAGTGTGCCATTGTCCATCGCGATCTTCTCTCCCGAATGGACGCCCCGTCCGGCTTCTCTAACTGGACTGGTTTGAAGAAACTGAAATCGGCGCAGCGTTCCTGTCATATTCTGATGGGAACGCTGTTCCTGTTTCCGCATGCGACGATCTTCGATGATTGGTCCGCGGGCGTCTTCCTCGGTCAAACAAAGGCTTGATTCGCCCGCGAGGGTCGCGTACGAGTGACTGTTTTCCACTTCTTCAGTCATGTCTGACCACTTCGAAGCGAAACTCTCAACCTGGGCGGAGAACATTTCTCCTTCGCCCACCCTTGCGGTGGATGCCAAAGCCAAGGCGCTGAAAAGCGCGGGCGAAGACGTGTGCGGATTCGGCGCGGGGGAGCCGGACTTTGACACGCCGGAGTTCATCAAAGAGGCCGCTATTCAGGCCCTGCGTGACGGGAAGACCAAGTACGCTCCTGCGGCCGGGATACCGGAATTGCGACGGGCGCTTGCCGATCGCTGGACGACGGTCAATGGAATTGAACGGATTGAACCCTCCCAGGTGATCGTGAGTCCGGGGGGGAAATTTTCCTGTTACCTGGCGATTCTCGCCGTGTGCAGCCCGGGCGACGAAGTTTTGGTGCCGGCGCCGTACTGGGTGAGCTATCCGGAGATGGTGAAACTGGCCGGGGCCAAACCAGTGTTTCTTGGGTCGGACGACGCCGCCGGATTTCGGGTTTCGGCGGAGCAGGTGGAGGCGGCGATCACACCGCGTACCCGCCTGCTGATTCTAAACAGTCCTTCCAATCCGACAGGAGCGCTCTATCCGCGGGCGGTGTTGGAGAAGATCGTGGAGGTCGCCATAAGGAACGGCCTTTACGTTCTCTCCGACGAGATCTACGAGCGATTGGTTTACGACGACGCCGAACATCATAGCCCGGCGTCATTCGGCAAGGAGGCCGCGCGTTCGGTCATTACAGTCTCCGGGTTTAGCAAGACGTTTTCCATGACCGGGTGGCGCCTTGGGACCATGGCGGCGCCGCCTGAGGTCGCGCGCGCCGTTGCCGACCTGCAGAGTCAGACCACGTCGAACGCCACGACGTTCGCACAGTACGGGGCGTTGGCCGCTTTGCGTGAGCAAAAGGCGTCGGACGAAGCAGTGCGGTCCATGTTGAACGTTTTTGACCGCCGCCGGCGTCGCTTGCACGACGGTCTCAGCGAGGTTCGCGGCCTTAGCTGCCTGCTGGCGCAAGGAGCCTTTTACCTTTTTCCCCGGATTTCGGAATGCGGTCTTTCCTCCAGTGACTTTGCCGCTTCTCTGCTGGAGAAGGAGAAAGTGGCGGTTGTACCGGGAATGGCTTTTGGGACCGAGGGGTATGTGCGGTTGAGTTATGCGGTGGCCGATGAGGTTATTGAAAAAGGCGTTGAACGCCTGAAACGTTTCTGCGCATCCTTGATTTGAACGCCCGATCCGGAAGGCGACCGGCGTAACACTGATTTTTTAAACGTACTACCGACTCATGTCCTACAAACAACTGACACCACCACAAGGCGATAAGATCAGCTTCGGCGGAGGCGAAATCACGGTTCCCGACCGTCCCGTTATTCCCTTTATCGAGGGCGACGGAATCGGTCCGGATATCTGGGCCGCCGCCAAACGCGTACTGGATGCAGCGGTCGAAAAAGCCTATGGAGGATCGCGCGAAATCACCTGGTTCGAGGTTTATGCCGGCGAAAAAGCCAAGAAGGAAACCGGCGAGTGGCTTCCCGCGGACACGTTGACCGCCTTTCGCGATTACCGAGTCGGAATCAAGGGGCCGTTGACCACACCGGTGGGTGAAGGGATCCGTTCGCTGAATGTGGCGCTGCGCCAGGAACTCGACCTCTTTACCTGTCTGCGGCCGGTTCGCTATTTCAATGGGATTCAGACACCGCTGAAGCGTCCGGAGGAAGTCGACATGGTGATCTTCCGCGAAAATACCGAGGATATTTATGCCGGCATCGAATTCAAGGCGGGAACCGACGGGGCGGAATCCCTTAAGACGTTTCTGCGGGAGAAACACCCTGAGCTGTTTAAAAAGGTTCGTTTCCCGGACTCGTCCGGATTTGGAATCAAGCCGGTTTCCCGGGAGGGAACGGCCCGTCACGTCCGGGCGGCGATCAAGTACGCCCGGGAGCAGGGGCGGGAAAGTGTGACCCTGGTGCACAAGGGGAATATCATGAAGTTCACCGAAGGCGCGTTTCGCGACTGGGGTTACGAAGTGGCCAAGTCGGAGTTCAACGCGGAGGAAATCGATGGAGGGCCCTGGTGCCGGCTTCCAGACGGTTTGATTGTGAAGGATGTGATCGCCGACGCCTTCCTCCAGCAGATCCTGATGCGTCCGGGCGAGTATGACGTCATCGCAACGCTGAACCTGAACGGGGACTATATTTCCGATGCCCTGGCGGCACAGGTGGGGGGGATCGGAATCGCCCCCGGAGGGAATATCAACTATGAATCGGGCCATGCCATTTTTGAGGCCACCCACGGCACGGCACCGAAATATGCCGGCCAGGATAAAGTTAACCCCGGCTCGGTAATCCTCTCCGGTGAGATGATGCTGCGCCATCTGGGTTGGAATGAGGCGGCCGATATCCTGATCCAGGGACTGGAGAAGACCCTGGAGCGAAAGGTGGTCACGTATGACCTCGCGCGGATGATCGATGGCGCAAAGGAGGTCAAATGCTCGACTTTCGGGGATTCGGTGATCGACAACATGGGCGGATGAAACCGAATTCGTCGTTCCCTGCCGATGTTCCGGTCGAGCCGGAAAAAGGCAAAAATTTACGGTAAAAAGAGTTGACGCTAATCGGCGTTTTTTTCAGATTCTCCCTTTTCCTGTATTGGGACGCGCTCGGTAGAGGCGTTTCGGGGGTCGCCCTTGTAGCTCAGTTGGCAGAGCACGTCCTTGGTAAGGACGAGGTCACCGGTTCAAATCCGGTCAAGGGCTCCGAAATCCTTGCCGCAAACCGCTTTTCGCAAAAGCAAACACTCAACGACACACTTAGATGGCTAAAGGAACATTCGAAAGAACCAAACCGCACGTTAACGTCGGCACGATCGGTCACGTCGACCACGGTAAAACCACGCTGACCGCCAGCATTCTGCAGGTGCAGTCCCAGAAGGGGTATGCCGAGGTCAAATCCTACTCGGACATCGCCAAGGGTGGAACCGTGCGTGACGCTTCCAAGATCGTCACCATCGCGGTTTCCCACGTCGAGTACGAGACGGACAATCGTCACTACGCCCACGTCGATTGCCCGGGGCACGCGGATTTCGTGAAAAACATGATTACCGGTGCGGCCCAGATGGATGGCGCCATCCTGGTCGTCAGCGCCGCGGACGGACCGATGCCCCAGACTCGGGAGCACATCCTTCTCGCCCGTCAGGTCGGCGTTCCCAATATCGTGGTTTTCCTCAATAAGGTGGATCTTATTGATGATGAGGAGCTTCTGGATCTGGTGGAAATGGAGATCCGTGAACTGCTGTCCAAGTACGATTTCGACGGTGATAACATCAGCATCGTGCGGGGCTCGGCTCTGGCCGCCCTCGAAGGCAAGGATGAGGGCAAAGCCGCGATCCAGGCGTTGATGGACGCCATCGATAATGACATTGCCGAACCCGAGCGTGAAATCGACAAGCCCTTCCTGATGTCGGTGGAGGACGTTTTCTCCATCACCGGCCGTGGAACAGTGGCAACCGGCCGTATCGAGCGCGGCATTGTCAAGGTCGGCGACAACGTGGAAATCGTCGGTCTGGGCGACACCCGCACCACCGTGGTGACCGGAGTGGAAATGTTCCGCAAGATGCTGGATCAAGGGCAGGCCGGTGACAATGTCGGCGTGCTTCTCCGCGGGGTTGAAAAAACCGATATCGAGCGCGGTCAGGTGCTGGCAGCTCCCAAGTCGATCACGCCTCACCGGAAGGCCAAGGCCGAGGTTTACGTTTTGAGCAAGGAAGAGGGCGGGCGTCACACGCCGTTCTTCAACGGTTACCGGCCGCAGTTCTACTTCCGTACCACCGACGTGACCGGCACGGTTCAACTCCCTGAAGGGGTGGAAATGATCATGCCCGGCGACAACATCAATGTGAACATCGAGCTGATCAACCCGATCGCCATGGAACGAGGGCAGCGTTTTGCTATTCGTGAGGGCGGACGTACGATCGGGGCCGGCCGGGTAACCGAAATTGTGGAGTAAAATCGTTACGTCTATTTGACCCGGGCCACCCAAACGGGATAGTCTTTATCCTTGGAGAGTAGGACAGTAGCTCAATTGGTAGAGTAGCGGTCTCCAAAACCGTCGGTTGGGGGTTCGAGTCCCTCCTGTCCTGCCATTCCCGTTTTTCCCATGAAAAATCCATTTCGCAGTATTCGCATCTTTTTCAGCGAGACAATGATCGAGCTGAAGAGGGCCACTTGGCCAACGAGGACCGAGTTGAAGGATTCGACCATCGTAGTGGTGATCGCTGTCGGAATTCTTGGGGCTTTCACCAGTATTGCCGATTTCTCTCTTTTCCAGATTGTCAATCTGTTTACCAGTTGGGTGACAAGCTGACGTTATGACCGAATCCTCGACACAGAGTGGAGTCGGCTGGTACGTGGTTCAGACGCTTTCCGGGAAGGAGAACCAGGTAAAGGCCTATATCGAGAAAAACAAGTCCCAGGAGGAGCTGGACGATTATATTTTCGAAGTGCTGATGCCCACCGAAACCGTTTCGGAGGTGAAGCACGGAAAAAAGAGCAACAAGGTACGAAAGTTTTATCCAGGATATGTTTTTATCAAGATGCGCCTCTATGATGAGGATAACCGCTTGATCAACAAGGCCTGGTACTTTGTGAGGGAGGCCTCCGGAGTGATTAGTTTTGTGGGAGGAACCCGCCCGGTGCCGTTGAGGCAGGCCGAAATCGAGCGCATCCTGAAACAAGTGGATGACGCCCAGGGTAAGGAGGTTCCGAAGGTTCAGTACGAGGTTGGGGAAGAGGTGAAAATCACTGACGGACCTTTCCTCAATTTGACCGGAAGGATTGACGAGATTGACCCTGACAGGGGTAAGCTGAAAGTATCGGTATCTATTTTTGGGCGATTCACGCCGGTTGAGCTGGAATATTGGCAGGTTGAAAGGGCTGCGAGCTAAAAAAGCAATGGCTAAGAAGGTAACAGGAATTATTCGTTTACAGCTGCCTGCGGGCGCTGCCAACCCGGCGCCGCCGGTCGGTCCCGCGCTGGGGGCAAAGGGGGTCAATATTATGGCCTTCTGCAAAGACTTCAATGCGAAGACCAAGGACCAGGCGGGATTGATCCTGCCGGTGGTGATCACCGTCTACGCGGACAAGTCTTTCACCTACATTTTGAAGTCTCCGCCGGCGCCGGTGCTGCTCAAGAAGGCGGCCGGTTTGGCAAAGGGTTCGGCGGTTCCCAATCGCGATAAGGTGGGCAAAGTGTCCCGGAAACAGGTCATGGAGATCGTCGAAACCAAGCGCAAGGACCTGAACGCCGGTTCGGACGACGCCGCTTATTCCATTATCGCCGGTACCGCCCGCAGCATGGGCATTGAGGTAACCGATTGATTTTTTTCGCACAACATAACACTGAAGCAGGAGCCTGAAGGGCGTTTGAACTGCATTTAATCCATGGTAAAACCAAGCAAAAGGTACCGGCAGGCCGCCGAGGTTGCCGATCTCCGAAAACAGTATTCCCTCGAACAGGCCATCGAAGTCCTGGGCAAATTTCCGCCCGTCAAATTCGATGAAACGGTCGAGTTGTCGGTGCACCTCTGGGTCGATCCCCGACAGAGCGACCAGATGGTCCGCGGTACGGTGGCTTTGCCCAATGGCAGCGGCAAGGAGGTCAAAGTCCTGGTGTTTTCAGAAGATCCCGAAGCGGCCCTGGCCGCCGGGGCCGATCACGCCGGGCTGAAGGACATGATCGAGAAAGTTCAGGAGGGGTGGCTCGATTTCGACGTTGCCATAGCCACGACCCAGGCGATGAGGGAGGTCCGGACCGTGGCCCGTGTCCTCGGACCAAAAGGTTTGATGCCCAATCCGAAATCAGGCACGGTGACCGACGACGTCGCCTCCGCCATCAAGGCGGTTAAGGCCGGTCGGGTGGAATTCAAGATGGACAAAACCGCGAACGTCGCGGTGGTGGTCGGGAAACGGTCTTTCTCGTCGGCGCAACTGCTGGAAAACGCCAATGCGGTGTTGGCTTCTTTGACCAGGGCGAAGCCGGAAAGTGTGAAAGGACGATTTATTCGCAGCGCCGCGCTTACGGCAACGATGAACCCTTCTGTGAAACTGGATCTGGCTGCTTTGGCCGTTCAATAAAGGAAATTTACGACATGAGACCGGAAAAGAAGTACATGGTTGAGGAAGTCTCGACCCATTTGGCCAAATCCGAATACGTGTTCCTGACGAATTACAATCGGATCACAGTGGAGGAGGTCTCGACCCTCCGCGGAAATCTCGCACAGGAAGCGGCCGAGTTCCATGTGGTTAAGAACAGTATTCTGAACGTGGCCGCGCAGGAAAGAAATCTGCCGGACTTGCGGGAGTTCCTTCAGGGCCCGGTGGCTATCGTGGTGGGAGGAGACAATCCTTCCGGAGTGGCCAAAATTCTCAAGAAATTCTTCAAGGAAAAGGATAAGGTCGAAATTAAAGCAGGTGCCTGGGGCGACCGTGTGCTCAGCCGGGAAGAGATCGATCAATTGGCGGAACTTCCGCCGATGGAGATTCTGCAGGCGCAGTTAATGGGACTGCTGAACACGCCCGCTCAACGGATGGTCACGGTGCTGGCCGCCGCGCCGGTTTCGTTGCTCAACGTGCTCAAGGCAAAATCAGAAAAAGCCGCTTAACGCAGGAAATAACACTCTCAAAGGAACCGAGTTAGGAGCCTGGCTCTTAAACGTTCCCGATGGAACACTAACCCGTTCAGGGAAATACATAACATGTCAGACATCACAAAAGAACAAGTTATCGATTGGCTCAGCAACCAGTCGGTTATCGAAATCGCCGGTTTGGTGAAAGAACTCGAAGAAAAGTGGGGCGTCAGCGCCGCCGCTCCGGCCGCCGTGGCCGCCGCTCCCGCCGCTGGCGGAGGTGACGCCGCCGCCGCGGAGGAAAAAACCGAGTTTGACGTCATCCTCAAGGGCGCCGGAAGCAACAAGATCGCCGCCATTAAGGAAGTCCGCGCCGCCACCGGTCTTGGACTCAAAGAAGCCAAGGATCTGGTGGAAGGTGCTCCCAAGCCCGTCAAGGAAGGTATCAACAAGGAAGAGGCCGAAGAGCTCAAGAAAAAGCTCGAAGCCGTTGGCGCCGAAGTCGAAATCAAGTAACCGTATTTACGGCCCGCCTTTCTGTTCTACGGCGCTCAGGCGCCGATGCATTGAGACGCTAATTCGTAAAAGCAGCAGTACATCCGATAAGTTTGAAGCAAGGCACCCGGCAAATCAACCGAGGCGATGCGGAGTTTGGATCCCAACGCGGGATCGGCCTCCGTTGCCTTTTTTGTGCCGGTTGGGCTCTGTCTCAGAGGTTCAACGTTCTTTCTTCAAGGTCACTGATCGCTGATTGGGCTGCCTGCTTTTGTTTTTGGCGCTCATTCACTTTGGCGGCCGGGGTTCCCACCCCGGTCGCTTTCCCGTCTCAGAATCCATAATCCGTAGCGCCCACCACCATGTCCGAACGTATCAACTTTGGAAAACTCAAGGAGGTCATTTCCCCTCCCAACCTGATCCAGAATCAGTTGGATTCCTATCTGGAGTTCCTGCAAAAGGATTTGCCGAACAATCAGCGCAAGCCGTTTGGACTTGAAGGCGTCTTTCGGGAGGTGTTTCCGATCGAAAGTTACGATGGACGCTGCGTATTGGAATACGTGTCCTACAATGTGGTCGGACCGAAAAACTCGGAGATCGAGTGCATTCGTGAGGGGATGACCTATGCGGTATCTCTCTATGTGAAGCTTCGTCTGCGCGAGGAGGATTTCATCAAGGACGAGGAGATCTACATGGGGGAACTGCCCATGGTGAGCGAGCGAGGGTCGTTTATCATCAATGGGGCGGAACGGGTCATCGTCAGTCAGTTGCACCGCTCTCCGGGCATCTGTTTTGAGAAAACACTGCACACTACCGGCAAGCCGTTGTATTCCTACCGGATCATTCCGGATCGCGGAACCTGGCTCGAGGTCCAGTTCGATAACAATGACCTGCTTTACGTTTATCTCGACCGGCGGCGTCGGCGGCGCAAGTTCCTCATCACCACCCTGCTGAGAGCCATAGGCTACAGTTCGGATCTCGATATCCTGGGGCTTTTCTACAACGTAGACGAATTGGCCACCACCGCCGCGCTGGAAAAGGACAACGTGAGCGCCTACGTCCTGGTGGAGGATGTCATCGACGGACAGAAAGGGATCGTCCTGGCCCGAGCCTTCGAACCCCTGACCAAGGCTATCCTGCGCCAGTTGGAGAAAAGTGATATTCCAACCATCCGGGTAATCGACACCTCGGTGGACGAAGGGGCGATCATCCGAGCGCTCAAGAAGGATCCGACCCGCAATGAGGAGGAGGCGCTCAAGGAAATTTACAAACGTCTGCGACCGGGCGAACCGCCCACCACCGCCAATGCCAAGGCGTTGCTAAAGCGTCTTTTCTTTGATCCGAAGCGTTACGACCTCGGGCGGGTGGGACGTTACAAGATGAACCAGAAGCTCAACCTGGATACCGATCTGGAAGAGCGTACCCTGAATGCGGCTGACGTTATTCAGGCGACCAAATACCTGATCCAGCAACTGCGGCGGGGTGAAGGGTTCATCGATGACATCGATCATCTTGGGAGTCGTCGCGTCAGAACGGTGGGCGAGCTTCTGGCCAACCAGTGCCGTATCGGTCTCGCACGGACCGAGCGTCTGGTCCGCGAGCGCATGACCCTGTACGATCAAAGTGCAGATTCCATTACGCCGCAGAAGCTTATCAATCCCAAGGCGCTTAGCACGGTGGTGCGTGATTTCTTCGCCCGCAGCCAGCTTTCGCAGTTCATGGACCAGATTAACCCGCTGGCCGAGCTCACCCATAAGCGACGCCTGAGTGCGCTCGGACCGGGAGGGCTTAATCGGGAGCGAGCCGGTTTCGAGGTGCGCGACGTTCATCCGTCCCACTACGGACGCATTTGCCCGATCGAAACGCCGGAAGGGCCGAACATCGGTCTAATCAATTCATTGAGCATCTACTCCCGCATCAACGAATTCGGGTTTATTGAGACCCCATACCGTCGCTGCGAAAAAGGCCGGGTTACCGACAAGGTGGAATACCTGACCGCCGATCAGGAGGAGAATCAGGTGGTTGCCCAGGCGAATTCCGAAATCGACGACAAGGGGAATTTCAAGGGGCGCGTCACGGTTCGTCACCGTGGTGACTTCCGCGAGGTTGATCCCTCCGAGGTGAACTACATGGACGTCTCGCCGAAACAGTTGGTATCGGTGGCGGCGGGCTTGATTCCGTTCCTGGAACACGATGATGCCAACCGCGCACTCATGGGATCGAACATGCAACGCCAGGCGGTGCCTCTGCTCGAAACGGAGGCTCCTTTTGTCGGCACCGGAATCGAGCAACGGGTGGCCCGCGATTCCAAAACCGTTGTTGAGGCGGTGGAAGCCGGTACGGTGGCTTACGTCGACGGGCGCAAAATCGTGGTATCCCAGGACGGCACCTTGCCGGCCCGATTTGAACGTAATCCCAAGTCGGATCCCAAAACAGGGCTCCAGGTCTATGAATTGCGCAAGTTTATGCGTTCCAACGCCGGAACGTGCTTCACGCAAAAGCCGATTGTAAAAAAGGGGCAGAAGGTAAAGCCCGGCGATATCCTCGCTGACGGCGCCTGCACCAAAAATGGCGAGTTGGCCATCGGCCGCAACCTGTTGGTGGCCTTCATGCCTTGGAGCGGTTACAACTTCGAGGATGCCATTCTGATCAGCGACCGGGTGCTGAAGGACGATATCTACACTTCGATCCACATTGAGGAGTTTGAGGTCACGGCCCGTGACACCAAGCTGGGACCCGAAGAAATCACCCGCGACATCCCCAACGTGGGCGAGGAGGCGCTGAAGGATCTCAATCACGACGGGGTGATTCGAGTCGGCGCAGAGGTCAAACCGGGTGACATCCTGGTCGGGAAAATCACACCCAAGAGTGAGACCGAACTGGCTCCGGAGGAGAAGCTCCTGCGGGCGATCTTCGGAGAAAAGGCGGCCGATGTTAAAGACACTTCGCTGATTGTCCCTTCCGGGGTCGCCGGCATCGTGATGGACGTCAAGGTCTCCAGCCGAATCGATTCGGAAAAGGAAGCCCTCAGTCCCTCCGATCGGCGTCGCCAGATCAAGCAGATCAATGAGGAGTACCGGACCCAGATGGACAAGCTGCGCGACAGTCTGACCGAATCTCTGTCCAATATCCTCCTGGGAGAAAAGATCCCCCTCGACGTGATCAACGCTGAAACCGACGAGGTCATCATTCCCGCCAACCGGAAGATCACCAAGACGCTTCTGCGCAAGCTGGCTACCGTTTCCAAGCATATCAAGATCGATCCGTCGCCGGTTCGCATCAAGATTATGGAAATCGTCAACAGCTTTCAGACGAAGTTCGACGAGCTGGAGTCGGACCGGGAACGCAAGATTTCAAGTATCGAAGCCGGTGAAGATGTCGAGCAGGGCCTGATCAAACAGGTCAAGGTCTATATCGCGACCAAGAAGAAGCTTCAGGTCGGGGACAAGATGGCGGGCCGTCACGGAAACAAAGGGGTGGTGGCGAAAATTGTGCCCGAGCAGGACATGCCTTTTCTTCCCGATGGCACGCCGATCGAGGTCTGTCTGAATCCTCTCGGGGTTCCTTCGCGAATGAACGTCGGACAGGTACTGGAAACCCACATGGGTTGGGCCTGTAAAAAACTCGGCCTGCAGATCGCCACACCGGTTTTCGACGGTATTTCCGAAGCTCAGGTGCGCAACTACCTGAAGGAGGCGAAACTGCCGACCAGCGGAAAGAGCCCGCTCTACGACGGTCGCACTGGTGAAAAACTCGACCAGGAAGTTGTGGTCGGGTACAAATACCTGCTGAAACTGAACCATTTGGTGGCGCACAAGATCCATGCCCGGGCGGTAGGTCCGTACTCGCTGATCACCCAGCAACCGCTGGGCGGAAAGGCCCAGTACGGCGGTCAGCGCTTCGGAGAGATGGAGGTCTGGGCGCTCGAAGCGTACGGGGCCGCCTACACATTGCAGGAGCTGCTCACCGTCAAGTCCGACGATGTGCAGGGACGCACCAAGATCTACGAGGCCCTGGTCAAAGGGGAAAACACATTGATCGCCGGCACGCCGCAGTCGTTCAACGTATTGATGAAGGAGATTCAGAGTCTTGGACTGGATATCCGCCTGAACCGCAAGAACAAGGCTTTCAAGAAGAGCCAGTAACAGAGGAAACGCCATGAGCACTGAAGAAGTACGTCAAGTCCTGGGAATGGATGAAGAGCAGGGGCACGATTGCGTGACCATCAGCGTGGCCTCGCCGGATACCATCCGCTCGTGGTCGCGAGGTGAGGTCAAGAATCCGGAGACGATCAACTACCGGACCTTCAAACCGGAGCCCGGCGGCCTTTTCTGTCAGCGGATCTTCGGCCCGGTCCGTGACTATGAATGCGCTTGCGGCAAGTATAAGCGTATTAAGTACAAGGATGTCGTCTGTGACAGGTGCGGGGTGGAAGTCACCGTTTCCCGCGTGAGACGCGAGCGGATGGGGCACATCGAGCTCGCAGTGCCGGTTTCCCACATCTGGTTTCTCAAGAGCATGCCCAGCCGGCTTGGGCTCCTGCTCGACATGACCGCGCGGAGTTTGGAGCGGGTGATCTATTATGAGAACTACATGGTGGTCGATCCGGGCAAAACTCCGCTGGAGGAAAAGCAACTTCTGACCGAATCCGAGTACATGCAGGCGCTGGACGAGTTCGGTGACGACGCCTTTGTGGCCAAAATGGGCGCCGAGGCGGTGCGTGACGTGCTGGCACGGCTCGATTTGGAAGGGGTCGCCGTTGAACTGCAGGAAGCCTTGCGCAACACCCGTTCCAAGCAGATCAAGAAGAAGGTTTCCAAGCGGCTCAAGGTCGTTCAGGGCTTTATTAAGTCGGAAAGCAAGCCGGACTGGATGGTGCTGGATGCGGTTCCGGTGATTCCGCCGGATCTGCGTCCCCTGGTTCCTCTCGAAGGGGGCCGCTTCGCGACTTCCGACCTCAACGACCTTTACCGCCGGGTGATCAACCGGAATAATCGGCTGCGCAATCTGCTGCAACTGAAGACTCCCGAGGTGATTATTCACAACGAAAAGCGTATGTTGCAGGAAGCGGTGGATGCCCTTTTCGACAACGGGCGTCATGGCCGGGCGGTTACCGGTGCGGGCAACCGGCCTCTTAAGTCTTTGAGCGACATGCTCAAGGGTAAGCAGGGACGTTTTCGTCAGAACCTTCTCGGCAAACGGGTGGACTACTCCGGCCGTTCGGTCATCGTTATCGGTCCCGAACTCAAACTGAATCAGTGCGGCCTGCCGAAGAAGATGGCCCTGGTGCTGTTTGAGCCTTTCATTATCCGGCGGCTCAAGGAACTTGGTTTCGTGCACACCGTGCGCGGAGCGCGGAAGATGATCGAGAAACGTTCGCCGGAGGTGTGGGACATTCTCGAAGAGGTGACCAAAGGCCATCCGGTGTTGCTGAACCGCGCGCCGACCTTGCACCGTCTTTCAATTCAGGCATTTGAACCGGTATTGATCGAGGGTGAGGCCATCCGCGTTCACCCGCTCGTTTGTACCGCCTACAACGCGGACTTCGACGGCGACCAAATGGCTGTGCATGTGCCGCTTTCGTTGGAAGCGATTCTGGAGTGCAAGCTTCTCATGATGGCGACGCACAATATTTTCTCCCCTTCGAGCGGAAAGCCGATCTTGACCCCTTCTCAGGACATCGTCCTCGGTTCGTACTACCTGACGCTCACGCCGAAAAAACCGATCGAGAAGGACACCAGGATTCCCCTGGCCGGTGATATGCAGGAGGTCTTGCTGGCGCAGGCGGACGGCGCCCTGCACCTCCACGACTGGGTAAACATTAAGAATCCCGATCTCGGCAAGGAAACTCTCTTCGGCGACAGCGATAAGAATATTCTTCGCACCACGGTCGGGAGGGTGATTTTCAATCAGATCTGGCCCGACGAGATCGGTTTTGTGAATACTCCCGTGCCCAAGGGCAAGCTGGGCGACCTCATCATGAGTTCGTTCCGGGTTTCCGGTCGCGAGCGCACCATCGAGACCCTTGACGCGCTTAAGGAACTCGGCTTCAGCGTCGCGACACATGCGGGAATCTCCATCGGAATCGACGACATGATCATTCCGGAGAACAAGGGTGCTATCGTCAAGGATGCCCGCAAGAAGATCGATGAGGTCGAAGGGCAGTACAAGAAGGGGATCATCACACCCGGCGAGCGTTACAACAAAATCATCGACATCTGGACCAACGCCACGGACCAGATCGCCAAGGTGGTCTTCGAGCGACTGGAGGAAAACGACGGCAAGAATGAAGTCAACCCGGTCTTCCTCATGATGGATTCCGGAGCCCGGGGCAATCGCCAGCAGGTACGTCAGCTTTGCGGTACCCGCGGGTTGATGGCCAAGCCCTCCGGCGAGATCATCGAACGGCCGATCCTTTCCTCGTTCCGCGAGGGACTTACCGTCCTCGAGTACTTCATCTCGACCCACGGCGCTCGTAAAGGATTGGCCGATACCGCGCTGAAAACCGCAGACGCCGGTTATCTCACCCGTAAACTTTGCGACGTTTCCATGGATCTGGTCATCACCGACGAAAAGGTGGATACCAGTGCCGGTCTCTGGAAAAAGGCGATCTTCGAAGGCGAGGATGAAATTGTCAGCCTGAGCGAACGGATCTCCGGTCGCACTTCCAGCGACAATATCAAGGATCCGTTGAATCCCACCGAGTTCATCGTGCGCAGCGGGGAATTGATCACCGATGAAATCGCCGGCCGAATCGAGGATGCCGGTGTGGATCGGGTTAAAGTGATGTCGCCGCTGACCAGTCGAACGAAGAACGGTATCCCGTCCCAGGCCTACGGGATTAATCCGGCAACCAACCGTCTCGTCGAGGCGGGGACGTCGGTCGGAATCATCGCGGCGCAGTCCATCGGTGAACCGGGAACCCAGCTGACCATGCGAACGTTCCACATCGGTGGTATCGCCAGCAGCGGTTTCAGAAATCCGGAGATCCGGGTGCGGCACAGCGGCCTTGTGCGGTACAAGGGCCTTCGCCTGGTGCAAACGACCGAAGGCGCCAGCATTGTACTCAATAAGACCGGCACCATTCGTGTTCTCGATGAGAACGATGAGCGCGAACTTGAGGTACACAACATTGTAGCCGGTTCCGTCCTTACCATCGCCGACGGCGAAAAGATCTCCGGGGGCGATGTCCTCGCCATGTGGGATCCGTACAACATCCCGATTCTCTCCGAGAAAGCGGGTAAAGTGCGCTTCCACGATATGATATCCGGGGTAACCGTGAAACGGGAACTCGACGAGAGTACCGGCCAGGTCGCCACGGCGGTGATTGAACACAAGGAGGACTTGAATCCTCAGGTGGAAATATGCGACGACCACGGCAAGCCGGTCGCCTCGTATGCGATTCCCACCGGAGCTCAGGTTGTGGTGAATGAAGGCGACCGGATCGCACCGGGCGCGCTGCTGGCGAAAACGCCGCGACAGGCATCCCGAACCAAGGATATTACCGGGGGTCTTCCCCGGGTGGCCGAGCTTTTTGAAGCCCGGCGCCCGAAGGAAGCCACAGAGATGGCCAAGATCGATGGCGTGGTTTCCATGGGCGGCACCGTGCGGGGCAAGAAAAAGTTGATCGTCAGCAACCATGAGAGCGGCGAAGAGGAAGAACACCTCATTCCACACGGCAAGCAGGTCATCGTGCAGATCGGAGACTTTGTGCACAAGGGGCAGCACCTCACCGAAGGTTCGGCCGATCCGCACGAGATTCTCGATGTCCTTGGGCCGACCGCACTTTACGATTTTCTGATTTCGGAGGTGCAGGAGGTTTACCGTTTGCAGGGGGTTACGATTAACGACAAACACATCGAGGTCATTATTAGCCAGATGATGCGAAAGGTCCGCGTATCCGATCCGGGCGACACGGATTGGTTCTGGGGCGAAGTCGTCGATCGTACCGGGTTCCTTGACGAGAATCAGCGGGTGGTCGAAGCCGGTGGCAAACCGGCCGAAGGCGAGCCGATATTGTTGGGTATCACCAAGGCGGCGTTGGAGACCGAGAGCTTCATTTCCGCGGCATCCTTCCAGGAAACCACCCGGGTTCTGACCGATGCGGCTACCCTGGGCAAGGTGGATGAACTCAAGGGCTTCAAGGAAAACGTGATCATGGGTAACCTGATTCCGGCGGGAACCGGTTTGCCCAGGTACCGGAACCTCCGGGTCACCATGCCGTTCGGTGGGGAGATGGCGGACGAGGCCAAACCAAGCGAAGCTGGCTGAGCTTACATTTAAACCAGGCGGTGTGTGGGTGCTTGCCTGCGCTGCCGAAAAAAGGGGTGTTCCGCGGAGATTTTTCCGGGAACGCCCCTTTTTTGCGGACAGCGCTTGACCTGTGAGCGCCGGTCCCCTAATACCGTTCATCACTATGCCCAACCAACAAGCTTTTCCGGATCTTCCCAGCGTTCGCTATGAAGGTCCCGACTCCAAGAATCCGCTGGCATTCCGGCACTACAATCCCGAGGAGAAAATCGAGGGACGCAGTATGCGGGATCACCTTCGGTTTTCCGTCGTTTACTGGCACACGTTCCGCGGCGCTTTGAGCGATCCGTTTGGAGCGGGTACCGCGATACGGCCGTGGGATGACGGGTCGAACTCGGTGGAAAATGCCTGCCGTCGCGTGCGGGTGGCATTTGAGTTCATGGAAAAGCTGGGCGCTCCGTATTATGCTTTCCACGATCGTGATGTCGCGCCGGAAGGGGCCACGCTCAAGGAGAGTAACGCCAACCTGGACGCCGTCGCGGAAGTCCTCAAGGAGGAGCAGGAGCGCACCGGCATTCGTCTACTCTGGGGAACGGCTTGCCTCTTTACCAACCCGCGGTTTCTGCACGGCGCCGCCACCAGTTGCAATGCCGATGTGTTCGCTTATGCCGCCGCTCAGGTGAAAAAGGCGATGGAAGTCACCCACGCGCTGGGAGGCGAGGGGTACACGTTCTGGGGCGGTCGTGAAGGCTACGCCACATTGCTGAACACCGATGTCAAACGGGAACTCGATCACCTCGGGCAATTCCTCCAGATGGCGGTGGACTATAAGCGCAAGATCGGCTTCACCGGGCAGTTCTACATCGAGCCGAAACCCAAGGAACCCACCAAGCACCAGTATGATTCGGATGCGGCCGCCTGTTTGAATTTCCTGCGGGAGCACAATCTCCTGGAACACTTCAAGCTTAACATCGAGACCAACCATGCGACCCTGGCCGGACACACGATGGAGCACGAACTGGAGATCGCCCTGGCGGCGGACGCTCTCGGTTCCATCGACGCCAATATGGGGGACACTCTGCTTGGCTGGGACACCGATCAGTTCCCCACCGATATCTATCAGACGACCCAGGTTATGCTGCGGGTTCTCAAGATGGGCGGATTCACCACCGGCGGTCTTAACTTCGATGCCAAGGTTCGCCGGGAAAGCTTCGAGCCGATGGACCTGGCCTACGCCCATATTGCCGGCATGGATGCTTTTGCTCGCGGTCTGAAAATCGCCGCCGCCATTCGCGCCGACGGTCGACTCGAGGAATTCGTCAAGGAACGTTATGCCAATTGGGATGACGGCATCGGGAAGCGAATTGAAAGCGGTGAGGCGGATCTGGCCTCACTGGAGCGTTACATTCTGGAGAAGGGAGAGGCGGAACCCAACCGAAGCGGGCGTCAGGAGTTCCTGGAGAACTTGATTAATGAGTTTCTCTAGCCTGCTCGGGATCGACGTCGGCACAACGGGAGCCAAGGCTCTTCTGATTGACTCCAGTGGTCGTTTGCTGGCCAAGGCGACCACGGAGTACCCGTTGTCGACTCCGCGCCCACTGTGGGCGGAACAGGATCCCGAGAGGTGGTGGGAAGCGGCGGCGGCCAGCGTCAACCGGGTCCTGGCCGAAAGCGGAGTTGATCCGGCGGACATCGCCGGGGTCGGCCTGACCGGACAAATGCACGGCCTGGTGCTGCTCGATGCGGAAGGCGCCGTGCTCCGCCCCGCCATACTGTGGAACGACCAGCGCACGGTGCCGCAGTGCGCGGCGGTGACGGAAAAGATGGGCGCCTCTCGGGTCCTGGAGTTGACTGGCAATCCCATCCTGCCGGGCTTTACCGCACCCAAAATCGCCTGGGTGCGTGAAAACGAGCCGGACGTGATCCGGCGGGTGGCCAAAGCGCTTCTTCCCAAAGATTATATTCGCTATCGGTTGACCGGAGAATTCTTTTCCGAGGTGTCCGATGCTTCCGGGACTTGTCTTCTGAATGTGGCCAATCGCAATTGGTCCGACGAAATGCTGGCGGCGTTTGAAGTGCCGCGCGAATGGCTGCCGGAGGTGACTGAGTCTCCGGAAGCCAGCGCCCGGATTAGCACGGCGGGCGCGGAGGCCACCGGACTGAAGGAGGGCACTCCTGTCGCAGGCGGAGCGGGCGATCAGGCTGCCGAAGGGGTGGGCGCCGGGGTCGTCGAACCGGGAATCGTTTCGGCCACCCTGGGCACTTCCGGGGTGGTTTTTGCCGCTTCCGAGTCCTACCGTGCGGACCCGGAAGGACGCCTGCACGCCTTCTGTCACGCGGTTCCGGGAATGTGGCACCTCATGGGGGTCGTGTTGTCCGCGGCGGGCAGTTTTCGCTGGTACCGCGACACCTTGGGTGAATCGGAGACCGATCTGGCGCACCAGGAGGGACTTGACGTTTACGACCTTCTCACCGAATCCGCCGCCGGCGTTCCGGCCGGCTGCGAAGGGTTATTGTTTTTGCCCTATCTGAGTGGCGAACGGACCCCGCATCCCGATCCCAATGCCCGGGGGGTCTTTTTCGGCCTGACCCTGCGGCACAACAAGGCGCACCTCACCCGTGCGGTGCTGGAGGGAGTCACCTACGCCATGCGCGATTCCCTGGAACTGATGCGGTCGCTGGGAATCGAGCCCCGTGAGGTCCGGGCTTCCGGCGGGGGAGGTAAAAGCGCTTTCTGGCGTCAGATGATGGCGGACAACTTTCACAGTGATATTGCAACCGTCAGCTCGGGCGAAGGAGCCGTGTTCGGTGCGGCACTGCTGGGCGGGGTGGCTTCGGGTGTGTTTGCCGACGTGCCTTCCGCCTGTCGCGCGATCATCAAACCCACAGGAAAGACCTCTCCGGGGCGGGACGCCGCGGTTTACGACGCCTTTTATCCGCACTATCGCTCACTGTACCCCGCATTGGCTTCCGAGTTCGCCGCTCTCGGCCGCACAGTGGAAAACCGGTCGAAGAACTGAAGCTCTACGCCGCGCGGTTTCGCCGGAATTAATCCGAAGTCGTTTGATTTCCTGCTCTTCGTGCCGCGGCACGCCGCAGGGCTTCCTCGTAAGCGGTTTCCAGTTTCCGGATACAGGAGTCAATGGAAAAGGTTTCTTCGATCCGCCTCCGGGCGGCGTTCGCCAATGCGGGATAGAGTTCGGGTTTGTTGAGGAGTGACTGCACCGCGGAAGCCAGTGAGGCGGGATCGGCGCGGTCGAGCAGGAGTCCCTCCACCTCGTGGGTGACGGCTTCGGGGATCCCGCTGTGCCGGGTGGCAATCACCGGCAGGCGGCAGGCCATGGCTTCCAGGAGGGAATTGGGGATACCTTCGCGATCGCCCGTATCGGTGGTGCGGCTGGGGTGGAGAAAGAGGTCGTGCTCGCGCATGGTTTCTTCAAGTTCCGCGGAAGTCAGAAAACCGGTGAAGCGAACCGCGTCGCTGATGCCTTCTTGTCGCGCCAGCGCGGCCAGGGAATCCCGATCCGGGCCGTCGCCGGCCAAGGTGAGTTCCGCCGGGACTCCCTGGCCTCGCAGAAGGGCGGTGGCCCGGACCGCCGTGTCCAATCCCTTCTTGGGGATAAACCGGCAGGCCTGTAGGAGACGCAACGGGCGGTTGGCGGAGGGTGCCGGAATCCCGGGCGGGCGAGTTGTTTTCGGGAGCGGAATACCCGTGGGGTTGAGACGAATGTGGTCGGCCGGGACTCCCTTTTCCAGCAAAACCTCGCGCAGGGACCGGCTGCGGCAGAGGAAGAGATCGGTGTGGATGATCAGTTCCCGCAGCTCCCCGGGGGACAGGTCCTCGGAAAGATCGGCGCCGTGGAAGGAAACGACCCGGGCTCGTGTTTCGCGGCGCAGGTAAGGCAACAGCCGGGCCGCATGGGTGCCGAAATAGACGTGAATCAGGCCGGCGCTTTTCTCCGCCAGGAAATGGTCGAGTTGGCGGCTCTCATAGCCCGAGAGCGGGACGCGGGACTCCTTTTGTACCTGCTGATAAAAGAATCGCCGAAGGAACCGCAGGGGCGGCGGGCGCAGGACGGAAACCCGATCATAGGGAAAGCGATCGAGACAGACCCGTTTGCGGGTCACGACCCAGTTCTCGAATCCCCGAATCCCGTTGATCTGCCGGTAGACATGCAGCATCTCCGGATTGAGAAAGGTGTGACAGTAAGAGATGACAACAGGTTTGTGAGCGGATGCCATGAATATAGGTCGGATTCTGAATGCCGTCGCCTCAAGCGCAACATTTCGCTGGCGGAATGGGCTTCGCATGATTTCAATCACAAGAAATGACGTCGTTGGCTAAACGATTCAGAAATTCGGCGCGAAAACG
Organism: Opitutia bacterium; assembly: GCA_050506795.1. Lineage (GTDB taxonomy): Bacteria > Verrucomicrobiota > Verrucomicrobiia > Opitutales > T3Sed10-336 > SLOW01. The sequence goes on along the minus strand of JBJHCF010000041.1, from coordinate 10,514 downwards.
GTTGAAGCGCTTTCACCCTGTGCTTCGAAATCGGGATCCTCGCGTACCATTGGATTGGATTGACCTGCGTGGCGCGGTCCCGCCTTCCGGTCGCTACTGCTATTTTCGAATTCCTAAATGCGCCAATTCGACCGTAGTCCGTACTTTGTCCTGGTATGACCCCGATCTCACGCTGGATGAGGCGGATTCGACCGGCGGTGCCGCCAAAGATGGTTTTCGTCGATTGAGTGACGTTCCATGCTTGTCGGTACGCGGTTTTGTTGGTCGCCGTTTCTGCTTCACGTTTGTCCGCAATCCGTTCACGCGGCTCTTGTCGGCCTTTCTTGATAAAATGCAAAACGACCGCTTTCAGTGGGTGGCCGAACGGATTGGGAAAAGGCAGGTTCGCGACTGCTCTTTCTCCGATTTCGTGTCTTTTCTGGAGAGAGGTGGATTGTATGGCAATGTCCATTGGATTCCGCAGGCTTCCCTCATTCCCGTTCCTGTCGACGCCCTCGCCCGGGTGGGGTACGTCGAAACGTTGAATGAGGGTTTGTCCGCGGTCGTTAATACTCTTTTCGGTCCGGGCTCCTGGTCGGGAACTCAGGACCGGGAACACAATCGCCAGGGCGCGCTGGAGAAGGTGAGGTCTTATTATGTGGACGATCTTGAGAGGCGGGTGCTTGCGCTTTACCGCAAGGATTTCGAAGTATTCGGGTATCCGCTTTCCCTCGAAGAATGCGGCCGGCCGGGAAGGGTCGCCCGTTGAGGTCGTCAATCGGTCGGTGGCCGAGGGGCTAATGAATCTCACGCTCTCAGGGTCTTCGCGTGAGCCAAACCGAATCGGGCAACCATGCGGTGGCAACGCCGCTTCGTTCCGCAGAATACTTTAATGATCGTAGCTAATACCCCAGAACAAGTCTTCCAGACTGTGCCGCACTTTCTTATTGCGGGCCAGGTGCCGAACCGTGGGGTCGGTCAACAGGGGGCGCACATCGATTTTTCGCATTTCCGGCGTCACCAATGGTGCCATCGCACGTCGCCAGAACGAACCGTTTTCCCGCAGTTCCGGTGGGGCGATCTGGAGGAAACTGGCCAGAAGCTTGAGATAATCGGCGGCCTGACGGGTCTCCAGTGAGGTGGTTTTGTGGGTCAGACGATCGAGGTCGATCAGGAAAATCTTCCCGGTATCCAGGTCGATAAGACCGTTGGACACCTTGGCGTCGTGGTGAGCCCGACCCAGTTCGTGTATCCGCGCCAGGGCTTTGAAGGTGTCGACGACCGGGGTTTCCCAGTCCCCTGCGGAATGGTTGCTGAGGAAGCGGTTGAGTCGAACGCCTGGGATGTGGGATACCGCTGTGGCGTCGTGCGTCCGCCACAGCGGACGCGGGGTGACCCCGGACTCGGCCAGGGCCTGATAGGCCTCCCATTCCCGGTTGACGGCCTTCAGGGGATCGCCGCCGCCGGCCGGTTTCCGGCGTTTCGGTTTTCGCTGCAGGAAATTCTTTTTGAAGGGGTTGTACAGGCGGACGACCGCCAACCTGTCGCTTCCGCTCGAAGCGAGGTAAATCGAGTCGTTGCCGCCATCGCCGAAAAGGGTCAGGCGAATGGGTTTTTCGAGGGCTTCGGTCATCTCCTGTTCCAGCTCCCGGCGACGTGATTCGATCCGCCATTCGCCGTAGATTTTTTTCAGCCAGTGTCGCGGGGATCTCATCGCGCCTCCTGGAAGAAATGCAGATACCGGTCCACCACCGCACCCTGTGAGAAGTCTTGCTGGAACCGTTGCCATCCGTTGCCAACCAGGGCTTCAGCCAAAGCCGGGTCACCTATGAGGCGTTGCAGGGCGGAGGCGAGAGCCTCCGCGTTGTCGATCGGAAAGAGCAGACCGGATTTGTTATCCTCCACCAGCCATTCAGGCCCGGTGGCGCGCGCGGCGATCACCGGGGTGCGGTTGGCCCAGGCTTCCAGGATCACGTTTCCAAGCGGTTCGAAACGGGAAGGCATCACGCAGATATCGGCCGCGGCAAAGAGTCTTTCCGCATCGCGCCGCCAGCCGAGAAAGCGTATGCGGTCGTTCAATCCGAGGTCGGCCGCCAGGTTGTCCAGTTCCCCGCGGATCGGTCCCTCCCCGGCCAGCAGTAGATAGGTTCCCGGGACGGAGACCATGGCGCGGAACAGGACGTCATGCGCTTTTTTGGGGTGCAGGCGGCCCAGGGCCAGGAGGACGGTGGCGTCCGCGGGCACGCCGGTTTCCCGGCGAACCTCTTGACGTACCGTGTTGCGGGACGCGAAGTTCGGGGCGTCGCAAAAGTTGCCGATTAACCGGCACCGATCTTCCGGCCATCCTTCGCGCCGCATATAATCGAGGATGTCCGGCGTGTTCGCTATCAGTTGATCGCACCTACGGTAGTGTTTTAACGGGTAGTAGTCGCCCAGCCGGGCGACTTTCACAAACGGGCCCGGCGGCATGCGGCGGGACGCCCGGCTCATCCACGAAAGCGCCACCTCCGGACGGAACTCACGGATCAATCGGCGAAGGCGGACACGGGCCGGCAGTTCGCGCAGTCCGCCGAAGCGCAGCGTTTCCACGCGAGCACCGGGGTAGGTGGAGAGAAGCTTCTCCCGTTCCGGGTTTGGTTCGATCACCAGGAGTTGCGGCACCCCGGCCCCGGCAAAGGCGCCGCTCAGTTTTTCGAAGAACCGGTCGCCCCCGCCGGGACTCTTGGAGAGCATCATCTGCAAGAGCCGAGGTGAGGGGGGGCGCCGGGTTTCCGGTTCCGTCATGTCCTTGTCAGTCATTGCTATGCGGGAAAACGACGAGTCAGCCAAGAGGTTGAAGGAAATGCGATCGGGAAACGGTGAGTCGATCGTCGACTCCCGGCCACGTGGCGTTGATCCACTCAAAAGATATGTATCAGGACCGGCAAGAAACCGTTTATTTTGGCCCATTCCAGGAAGATGGCCACGATTAGAATCAATGGTATGGCCATGCAGTCACGCAATGCGGTGGCAAACGGGGCCATATTTACCGAGATGGTTTCGGAGGTGCGGACTCGTCGAAATTTGGGAATAAACGAGGGCACTTCCTGGCGATAGCGTTTGTACTCTCCGGGGAATAACTTACTCAATGCGCGTTCCTCCTTCGCCATGGCCGGGGTGTGCGTCACGGCGAAGATCAGGCAGAAGAGGAGCGCGAGAGTGAGTGATTCGAACGCCAGTCCAGCGCCGGCAAATCCAATTAAACTGAAGAGATAAAGGGGATTGCGAACGATTGAATAGGGTCCCTCGACGATCAGGCGTTTCTTCTTGTTGCCCGCGAGGTAGGTGCTGGCCCAGATACGTCCCCCGGCGGCGACGACCAAAAGGAAGACCCCCATGGCGCTGAGTAGGTTGTCCCACAATGAATCTTCCCGATAGATATGATGCGACACCAGGATGAGCACAGCCACGGGTACGAGGAGGAGTCTGGTCAGATTGAGTCGAAAATTCATATGGCGGGAAAAGAGTGGTGGTGCCCGTAGGCTTTCCGGTGGAAATGGTCCTGATTGGCCGTGGGCGCCCGACTGGTGAAGCTGTGAATATGCAAGTGAAACGTCAATTCGAAACCGCGGTTCGTCCAATGGTCGGTCATGGGGTCGGGGCTGTTTGCACCGATTTTCGCCTTTACCGTGAATTGGAATAGGGTAACCCTGAAGAAGCCGTTGTTTGACCGGACTTTACCGGGATCTCGGGGTAACCAACCTCTCAATTGAGGTGTATGCCTTGCGAGGTTAATAAACCGGGATTCTGTCGACCGGCGTGAGTAGATGAATTTCGATATCATACAGGCACACCTCCAATCGGCACTCGATCTTGCGGACAAACCTGACATTGTGGGGTTTCAGTACCGGAAGCTCTCCCTGATCTATTTTTTTAAATGTCAGCGCGGTGAATTTGTCCTAAAGCTGCCCAAAAAGTCCCGAATGCGGGTGCGCGATATCCGCGAGATTCAGCCGAAAGAAAAATACCAATCCAAGGCGCGGATCGAATGGGAATCGCTCAACGTTTTGTTCAACCAGTTTGCAGACGGGGATTGTCCGGTTGATTTTGTCGAGCCGGTGGCATTTATCGAAAATCTGCCCGGAGTGGTCATAAAACGGATTCAAGGCGAGGATTTCTACACCGGTTCACTGCCGCGCACTAGCGAGGGAGCAATTCGTTTTAATGGCGAGGTGCTTCAACGCGTTGGTTCCGCGTTTCATTTTTTGCATGAACGAAATCGGGCAACACCGCAGGCTTACCGAGTGCCGGGAATCGGTCATGTTTCGGCCAGAGATGGCGGCCTCCGAAGTTGGAACTCCAGGATCGCCGGGTTTCTTGGCGATCGCAACCTGCCGGCGGGGTTGGTCATGTCTGGTTTCAGTTTGACCGATGTCATGGTATCTCGCCCTGATCGACGGGTCTGGTTCCTCGACCCTGGCAGGCTTGAAGAAGAAATTCTTCTGCGGGATTTGGCGCGTTTTGTGGTGGAATTGCGCAAGATCGCCAGCGGGTGGCCGGGGCCGGGCAGGCGTAAAAGAATCGCTTCCTACGAAGGAGCGTTTCTGGATGGATATCGGGAAGCCGGGGGAGAGGTGGAGTCGACGTTGATGGGGGTTTTTATCTTGCTGCGTCTGATTGAGGACCTGCAAAAGTTTCGGCGGAAGGCGGACGCAAAGCGCTGGCGCTCTGGTTTGGCTAAACTCTCCGGCCTGCGGCATTTTACGGAGGCATTTTACCGACGCGAGATCCAAGGGGTGATCGACGATTACCGGTTACGGAGCATTTAGTATTCGTCGAGCGTGAAGAGGTTGTCATGGAGAAGATCAAAGTCATTTATGTTTTTGGCAGCGGGCACACCGGCAGTACTCTGACGAGTCTTTTGCTGGGCGCGCATTCCCGGGTGGAGTGTGTCGGCGAGATGAAGGCCTACGGACGTTCGATTGAGTCGGGGCGGCCGTGCAATTGTGGAAAATCGGTGACCGAATGCGATTACTGGCGATCGGTTCACAGGCGGCTCGGGTTGGAAACCACCGGACCGTTTCCAGACTTGAATGATGAAAATCGGGCCGTCTTTGACCGGGCGAATGGTGATTTTATCAAGGCTGTTTTGGATGTGTCGGGTAAGGATTTCTTTTGCGACAGTTCGAAAAGCAAGCGTCGCCTGATCGCGTACCTGAATTCCGGGCGTTTTTACCCCATAGTGCTCCACCTGGTGCGTGATCCTCGTGCCGTGGCCTGCAGTAACTTGCGCAAAGGGCGGTCCTACTGGGGCTACTTGTCCCGCTGGCGTAAGCGCAATTTCAAGGAAAAGGATATGCTTTTCGATGCGGGTCTAACCGCAAGCCAGTATCAATGTATACGTTATGAGGACTTGGTGCTGAATCCTGAAACCACGCTCGCGTCATTTATGGAAAAAGCCGGTCTCGGCTTTGAGCCGGATCAGTTGAAGCTATGGAATCGTGGTAATCATCATATCGCAGGGAACCACATGGCAAAAACTACCGGCAACGAACTCCGTTTGGACCAAAAATTCCTTGATCGATTGACGGTTTTCCAATGGGTGGGAGCGAGCGCGCTGCTGCGCTCCGAATTGCGCACGTATTCCTATCCAGTCTCCAGGGTGGGAACTGCGCGTCTGTTGCGGGGTGCTATTGACCCCTGACTTCCGTTGTTTCTTAAATCGCTTCGCTCCCTCGGCGTTGAGACGCTCTCTTCATGGCCTCCCGGTAAGCGGATTCCAATTTGTCGATCGATTTCCGTGTGGAAAATGATGCGGCAATCCGAGTTTGGCTGGCACGGGACATTGCGTCATATTGATCTGGATGCGACACGATTCGCTCGATGGTGGCAGCGATCGTTTCAGGGCGTTCGTTGTCCAGGAGAATGCCTTCCACTTCGTGATCGACCGCTTCGGGTATACCACCATGTCGAGTGGTGATAGGCGGCAGGCCGTACGACATGGCTTCCAGCATCGAATTCGGAATCCCCTCCCTGTCGCCGGTGTCGGTGGTGCGGCTGGGATGAAGAAACAGGTGGCAACTTCGATAGTGGATTTCAAGGTCCTCGGCTTGGAGGAATCCGGGGAAGACGACGGCGTCTGCAACTCCAAGACTTCGCGCCAGTTTTGTCAGGGACTCTCGCAAAGGTCCATCGCCTGCCAAAGTCAAACGGACGTTTATGCCGGAGTGTCTGAGCTTCGCCAAAGCCTCGATCGATAAGTCGAGACCCTTCTTTTCGATCAATCTTGAGGCTTGCAGCAGTTCCAGGGGAATCGTCGTTCCACAACCTGGAGGCAAGCTTCTGGGTTGGACGTCAGGTGTCGGTATGCCTGTCGGATTGAGGTGGATTTTTTCATGCGGACAACCGCCCTCTAACAGGTCCTCGGCCAGAGAACGGCTGCGACAGAGAACGAGGTCCACTGAATCGATAAGAGTGGAGAATTTCGGATCGGTTACGGTAGGAGAAAGGTCGGCTCCGTGGAAGGAGACGATCTTGGCGCAGGTTTCGCGAGTCAGGTAAGGGAGAGCCTTGAGGGCTTCGGTGCCGAAGTAAACGTGCACCAACTTGGCTCCGATCGTCCTCCGTAAGGAAAGAAGCTGTTTGGCCTCAAACTTGGAGAGGGCGGCAGGGTGTCGGAACAGTGTTTCGTGCCAGAACTTCCGGAAGAAGCGAATTTTTGATTTACGGAGGAGGGTGACGGGTTGAAATGGAAACGCTTCGGAACTCTTTCGGCGCCGGGCTACGACATGGGTGGCGAACTGCCGCACACCGGTGGCTTGACGGTAGACATGATGCATCTCCGGTTTCAGGAAGGTCGCGCAGTAGGCGAGAATTACGGTTTGGTCGGTAATAAAAAACTCCCTGATTTGGCAATGCCCTTCGGTGAACGTTTCGGGCCGAAAATTGTTTACCACTTGGAATAGGTGCGGCTTTAGAAGCGATATTTGAAATATTCGATTTCTTTCTGAAACAAGCGCCCCACAAGCCGCTTTTCCTCCTCGCCATACCAATCGCGATAGTCGTAGGCTTTATGGCGGCGTTTGGCGGTGGGAAGGCTGCCATCGAAGGGAAGGTTGACACGTTGGCAGACCGCCTTGAAATCGTCTAGGAAGTTTTCGTATCGTCCGACGAAATCAACGCATACCTCGTCGGAAATGGTGTAGATGCTCCAGGCGTCGTATTCGCGGTTTACGATGTCATCGGAGAAGTTCCCGGCTTCGATTCGCTTGAGGAAATCGATGTAGGTCACGTTGTCTATCCCCCTGGATGTGACCCGCCAAATGTAGTAGGAAACGAGCCGTTCGTAGGGGTTTCTCACAAAACAGAATTTAAAATAGCTGCCCCAGGCGTCCGGGTCGAAGTCGCGCACCTCCCGCGCGGTGGCGTGGGCCGGGCTGTGGGGGAAGTGACTGGCGTAGGCCAATTTGTGCGCCTCGTTGATGAAGATCGGTAGCTTCTTCGGATGGCGCAGCAGTTCTTTCGCAATAAAAGCGAGCGAGCGTCGATTGAGCAAATCAAGATAGAATCGTCGATTCAATTGGCCGCCGTGGGCTCGGGATTCGCGGGTGGAGCCGATACGAATGTCGTTCGGCCCCAAGAATCGAGACAGGTAGGCGGTGATGGCGCTTCCGGCGACCTTGGGACAGTGGAGGAAGATGAATCGATTCTTGTGGCTGAGTATCATTGCCAGTTGAAAGGGCGTTGGAGGAGTTGTTCCAGGTCCTTGTTGTGCGGGGCGTAGAGTTCCCGCAGGTAGGCGCGGGTTTCGGGTTCGGCCTCTTCCGCATAGGCCTGCCGGTTGTACGCGGTGAATTCAATGGTCTCGGGCATGGGTTCGATACCGAGAAATGCGCAGACCGCGTCCATAGTTTCCCGGGGTTTTCGGAACAGGTCTTCGCTGCGCACGGCGTGTAGGGCTTCGCGGGGAAAGAGGTCGAGGTATCGCCGTACCTGTTCCGAGTAGAATCCGCGGTGCACGTAGGAAAACTGGCGGTGCAGGTCGCTTGACGTATCCGGGCTTTCCTTTATCCGCTGGATTTCGGCGGGAAGGGTTTCCATCTCCTCGCGCACCGCTTCGGCGAACGAACGGCGTTCGCGGCCTTTACGTCGATTGTGGGTGAAATGCGAATACGCTCGGTCCACCGGATCGCGCAAAACAACGATCAATTTCGCCTCCGGCAATGTGTCGTATATTCGCCGCGGACAATGGGGGTGGAAGAGGTAATAAGGGCTCGATTCACCGGTCAGTGCCGGTTTCCCCAGGGTTTCGGCCCGAATCCGCATCTGGCGGCGGAGTGGGAAATATCGTCGATATTCCTGCAGGTCCTTCTGCCAGGCGAGGTCGAAGAAGTGGACTTCCCGTTTCTGATTGGGAACAATTTGCGGGTGACGATTCAGGTACTCGTAAACCGAGGTGGTGCCGCCTTTCTGTGTCCCCAAGATCAGGTAATCCGGCAGAGAGCGGAGGGTCGCGGTGGTGCGGCGGATGAATTCTTTCAGGCGTGACATGGTGCGATTCGTGTTCGAGAGGGTGAGGCGGAATCGGATTATTCCTTCATCGCCTAGACGTTTTGTCTTTCGTAGAGGTTTCGGTAGGCCGGGCAATTCTCGTAAAGATCCTCATGGGAACCTTCGGCAGTGATCCGACCTAATTCGAAAAAGAGGATGGTATCCACCAGGCTGAGAGTGCTGAAGCGGTGCGCGATCATAAGGACGGTACGTCCGCGAATCAGTCTGCGGAGGGCGTCCTTGATCTTTTCTTCACTTTCGGAGTCCAAAGCCGAGGTGGCTTCGTCCAGAATCAGGATGGGGGCGTCCTTGAGAAACGCCCGGGCCAGCGCTATCCTCTGTCTCTGGCCTCCTGATAACCGGGTGCCGCTTTCGTGAACCGGAGTTTCGAAACCCTGATCGAACGCCTCGACGAATTCGCGTGCGTAGGCGCTTTCCGCTGCTTCAATGACCTCGTCGCGCGTTGCGTCCGGTCGGCCCAGCAAAATATTATTGAAGATGGTGTCGTCGAAAAGCACGGGCTCTTGGGATACCAGTGCGATATTATTGCGTAGATCGCGCAACCGCATTTGCCGGATATCGACACCGTCGATGCGGACTGAGCCTTCGGTGGGATCGAAGAACCGGGGGATAATGTTGGCGAACGTGCTCTTGCCGGCCCCGCTGGGGCCGACCAGGGCGTAGACTTTGCTGGATTGAAGGCGGGTACTGATTTCCCTGAGAACGGCCCCTTGTTCATCGTAGGCAAAGGAAACCCGATCGAAGACGATATCGCCCGCCAGGCGGCCGATCGGATGAGGTTGTTCCGGATCTCGGATGGTGACCGGCTCGCGCATGATTTCGTCAAGGCGATCCAGAGCGCCACGCCCTTTTTGCAGTTGGTTCTGCATCATTCCCAATTTCTTGATCGGATCGTAGCTCATGTAGAGGGCGATAAAGAGGGGAAGGAATGTCTCAAAAGCCAGACCGGCGTTGTAGGCATACAGAAATGCGAAGGCCAGACCGAACGAAGCGATAACCTCCACCACGGGAGGCAGACCTTTCTTGTATTTGACCACCTTCAACTGGAAAACCAGGAGTTTTCTGATCTGCTTGCTGAAGTATGTCTTTTGGCTCTCTTCCAGATTAAAGGCGCGAATCTCCCGGGCGGATCGGAGGTTCTCGCTCACGAACCCGGTCATGCTTCCGAGCTGTTTCTGGGTCTGGCGGGAGCGTCGGAGCATCTTTTTGCCGAAGATTTGAATCGGCACGATACAGAGTGGTACCACCCCCATGCAAACGAGGAGAAAAAACACCTGCTTGTCTTGTATCGAAGCATAGGCAAGGAAGCCCACCGCACCGAGCAAAGTCAGTGGCTGTTTGACCAGGTCGTTGGCCACCGTGGTTAAGGTATGTTGTACCGCGTTGGTGTCGGCCAGGCAGCGTGACACCAGATCCCCGCTGGATTGCTTGTGGAAAAATCCGAGGGGCAGCGCTTGGTACTTGGCGAAAATATCGGCGCGAATGTCTTCCAGGACCCGGATTCCGCAGACGTTGATCAAGTAGGTGTTGAGGAAACCTGAAAGGCCTCGAACCGCAAAGGCCAGAGGAATAAATGCGGCGGCGGCGGCTAATAAGAGGAGAGATGGATCCTCCATCGCCCCGGATTCGAGTCCTGCGTCGCTTTCCTGAGGAAAGATGCGCGGAAATACCTGTTTGGTGATAAACGGGATTCCGAAACCGCTGGAAACCCCGAAAATCAGGCCGCAGATTAGTGCCAGGAGAAAAGTCCAGGCCACCGGTTTTAAATACTTAAAGTACGGATAAAAGTCTTTCACGTGAAGCCGCCAGCCAAACCATTTCCCCGCGCGCCGTCAATGGCGTCGCCTTCACAAAAAATTTTGCCAGGCAAAATATAGGTTGACGGCTTCGGTTTGGTGGGATTGGGTGTTGGCATGAGATTGAATCGGAGGCGACTGAAGGTTTTGGGGGAGGTGAGCGGGGTGTACCACTGCATGACCCGGGTG
>JBJHCF010000040.1:0-52531 GCA_050506795.1 Opitutia bacterium | reverse complement strand
CCGTAAAGGGGGCTCCGGCTAAAGCACGGAGCTACGGGGGAAGTCCGGAACCGTAGCGCCCTGCTTCAGCGGGCGTCTGTGTGGCGTGATTACCGCGGTTCCCGTAAAGGGGGCTCCGGCTAAAGCACGGAGCTACGGGGGAAGTGCGGAACCGTAGCGCCCTGCTTCAGCGGGCGTCTGTGTGGCGTGATTACCGCGGTTCCCGTAAAGGAGTCTCCGGCTCAAGCACGGAGCTACTTGGGCTTGGCTCCCTCGCCTGGAGGCAACACTTTAGAACGGGGCTGTCCAACTGTGGGGGAACAAGGTTGGGAAGGAAGAAGGCGAGTTGGATAAAGCAAAACGATCCCCTCCCGTGCGGGAGGGGATCGTTTTTAATCAAACCAATTGCGAGTGGAATAACTCGGAGGCGGATTTAGTTTACCACCAGAACGGAGGTGCAGATTGGCGATTCACCATTTCGCTGAACGGGCGCCATTCGACGTGGGCATCGAGGAATACGATATTGCCCCCTGCCGGATAGTTCCCGTCCATGTGGTTGGGCCGGTGGGGAGTGGGAGCGCCTCCGGTAACCGAGAAGTTGTTCCCCTGAGTGCCAAGGACCGCATCAACCGCCAGTTCGCGTTGGGTTTCGGAAAGATAGGTCACGGCTCCCTGGGCTCCTCCGCGTCCGCCGGCGCGCTGTGGGGGCGGTTCACCAAGGCGACGGTTATGGTATTGTGGGTCGAGACCCGGGGTGCCGTCGAACAGGAGCACGTAGGAGATGAAACGGTAACCGGTCTGCAGTTGTGGGTTAATGGCGAAATCCCAGCCCTCGGTTTTCATTTCCGGAGGAGAGGAGGGGCAATAAAACATATCGCGCTCACCCCCGCCAACCACGATCAGGTCGTTCATTACACGGTACTGCACGTCCCACGGCCAGTTCCCCGCGGTCATTCGGGGCAGGCGATTGTCGTTTTCGGCGGCATACAAATGGGCGGACAGGCCAATCTGGCGAAGATTGCTGGTACAGAGTGAACGGCGGGCGCTTTCACGCACCTGCGTCACCACCGGGACCAGAATTGCCGCCAAAATGCCAATAATCGCAATCACGGTTAGTAGCTCTATTAGGGTAAATCCCTTGGATGATGTCTTCATAATGGGTTAAGGCAGATTGCCTTGTGGCTGTTTAATGATGGTTGAAGTTGAAGGCTTCGGTGGAATACCTTGTTTTGGGAGAATGGTACCGATCTGAATTTATTATAAAGCAGATCCTTCGAAAATCAATGGTTAGCTGAATATTAAAGGTTTATGGGATTGAAGCGTCACCTGGCGTTTCTGGAGTCTTCCAATAAACGTTCATAATACCAGACTGCCGGAATGCGTTACTTGTCTATTTACGACATTTATGTGTACTTTTTCGACATAGGTAACCGTTGGCTCCCGCATGTGTCTGTATATAGAATCAACGGTGGAAGATTGCTAAATCCTTTATAATGATAGGGTGTGATAGGGATGGGAATGCTCCCAGGCTATAGAGGACGTACCAAACAAAAAAGCCGATCCGGGCTCGGATCGGCTTTTTTTTTTGGTTGTGATTTATTCGGCTGGTTCAGCTAACCGATTTAGTCGGCGTCTCTACTCGGCCCGTACGTTCAAACGGATGAAACGAAGCGGATCCGCGCCGATCGGAGTGCTGTCCATGAAGATTACCCGACCCGGTTCCAGAAACGGACCGAAGACCTGAAGCGGGTCCCATCCTTCGTTGAGATTACCCGTTGCTTCAATCGTGTAGGTGAGCGAAGGATCGCCGATGTAATCGAACTCCATCGTGAGGACTTCAGCCTCTCCCGACCCGTCGTCCAGGAGATCCCTGATCTCAAAATGACCCCATTCGACAAAGGTCACTTCAGGGCTTGCATCCGACCACGTGACGTGAATCAGGCCGATTTCCAACTCGGCATCACCGTCGGTGAGGGCGGGAAGGGTCTGGGTAGCGTATTGCTCCCATTCTTCACCGTCCGCGCTCCGGTAGGCGATGACCTGGCCGGTGTCGGCCATGAATTCAATCCTCATCCACGGGTAGCCGGGAGGAGGTGTAAACGAACCATCGTGCGTCCGGACGTAGTTATTTACCACCTGCATTCCGTTGCCGAAACCGAAGGCATCGAAGAAATGCGCCGATACATAGTGCGAGACTCCGTTGGGATCGTCCGAACGTCCGATATAGAGTTGCGGTGCGACAAAGCCGACGAAGGGCCGCTCGAAGAAGTCATCGGAAGTGGAGGGAACATCCAGCAGTTGTGCTGTCGCCTGCAGGTTTACCCCACTGGGCACGCTGCGTGCAATCGTCAGCGGGCTCACGTCACCGAAGGTGGTGGTTGAGGTCATAAGCAGGCGGTCGCCCTGGGATTCGATTCTCGCCCCGGTGCCGGCTTGGACCCCGGTGATACGATCCCATCCGGTACCGTCGGTTCCCTGGGTGATGAAATTACGCTGGGAGCTGAAGTCATCCTCGAAAGCATCGATGAGATCCAGTGCAGTGAGACGGGTTTCGAGGCGTGACGCCGCGTCGCCGGGAACCGTCGGGTCGGCCCCGATGGCGTATTCGATGAGGTTCTTGATTCCATCGCCATCGAAATCGCCGTTGTCTCCTGTGATGCCGGTGTTGTCCTGAGTGCCGAAGTTGGCCAGACGCCACTCGTCCAACGGAGTTGTGTCCAGAGGTTCGCCGTCATTGGTGATGAGGATCTGGAAGCCGTTCAAGGCGTTCCATCCCGGTGTTCCGGCAACCGGTCCGACGGTCCAGATTATGGTGCCGTTGGCGGATACCCGGCCCTGGAATGCGGCGAAAGCCCTCTCATTCCAGCGCAGATCGCGACCTTCGCCGGCGGTGTCTGTAACCACCGGATCGAAATTGAAGAAGTTGTTCGCGCTGGACAGGCGCACCGTTGCGATATCGTCCCGCGTCTGATCTGTGTCGAAGGTGCTTTGCGGTCCCAGCGCATAAACCACCAGGGTGAATTCGCGTCCGGCGAACGCCTGCAGTCCGCCGAGTCTCAAGGTCAACTCGTCGCTGCCGGTGGTGTAAACAAAGTCGCGCAGCAAGGGCCCGGAGAAGTCGGTGATCGGCTCGTCGATACCGCCGCCATCGGGTGCGTCTCCTCCTCCGGCGGCATTGGATACACGGAAGGTCAGTCCGCCCAGCGGAACCCCCGTTGTGTCCACGAAGTTGCTATAGGTCGTGGTTCCGACGGCGGGTGCACGGCCGTTCCAGATTGCATCGCCTTCTCCAATGCCCATTTGGTTGCCGGGCTGGTCGCCTTCGTAGATGAAATCAACGATACCGTCGAGACGAAGCATCGCATTGCCCGACATGAGGGCCCCGCCGCCACCGCCTATGTCCACGTTGAGGAGAACAGGGCTGTCGCTGTCGACGACACGCAGAACCGCGGAAACGCTGGCGGTGCTGACGCCGACTTCGGGTGAATCCTCGGTGATCACCAGGCTGTAAACGCCCGAGTCATCGCCGGTTACATTGCTGAGAACCAGGGTGGTGTCGGTCGCGCCGGGGATGTCGACCCCGTCCTGTTGCCACTGAAAGCTGACCTCTCCGCTGCCGGCCGGAAGGGTGATAGACGCGGAGAATTCAACCGATTCCCCCTCGGGGACGAAACGATTGGAAGGGCCCTGGAGTGACCCGGGCTCGCCAATGGTCCAGACCACGATTTCGTCGCCGGAGTCATTCCAGCGGAAGATTCCGTTCCACCCGGTGTAAGGCATGTCCCGCTCAACGGTACTGTATTCGCCCGTGATGTTTCCGGATGCGATCCAGTTTGCGATATTGGTACTGCTCAATCCGTCGCCGCCCAACGAGGCGACCGCGGCACGCAAGATACCGTCTACCAAATGGATTCTGGAGGGCCCGGCCAACGTGAAAGTGGCGGGCTCGTCATTGATCGGTCCGCGCACGTGCATCTCGCCCTCAAACACGTTGAAGGTAGCGATACCAGCATTGGTGCCGGTCGTGAGTCGATTGGTCGCGAAAGTGCCGTCGTAAATGTTCACCGTGCTCACACCGCTGAAAATGCCGACCTGGGCCCAATTCGCATCGATAAGGCCCCCGTTTGTGATGTTGACCTCGGCGCTGCCGCTCCATGAGCCGATCCACGTGATCCCGGTAGGGCCGACCAATGAGCCACCGTCGATTTCGAGCAGGGAAAAGAGTCCTCCTCCCAAACCGAAGCGATACGTGTCCCCCACAAAGTGCAGGGTCAGTTTTCCGGTTTCCGTGATCAGCAAGTGGGAGGAACTAGCCATGTTCGGAAAGGAAGTACCGCCTTCCGGTGCATCCAACCGACCCCTGAATTCGATTTCCTGGTCAACGATGACCGGACCCGCATCAATCCCCTGTCTAATCTCGAGCCAGAAGGGTTCCTCCTGCGTCCCTTCACTGATCTCACCAGGATAGGTGTCCTCGGGAAACCGTTCTTCACCTTGTTCGCTTTTGACCCAGATGTCCGGGTTCGTCCAATTGCCGCCTTCGGGTGCGGTCTGGGATGTGACTCCCCAATTGGGCTGTGCGAAAACGGCGGTGGCGGAACTCAGGGCGAAGGCTAATACAAGAAAAGCCGTGAGCAGGCAGGAACACCTACACGGTAAAACTGAAACGTTTTTCGAATTCATGGTTTATTTATTCCTTTGATGTGGGTCGACGCACAAACCTGACGCGGTTTGACGCCCTTGTTGTTGGTGGCAACAAGTGATTTCTTTACTGTTGGGAGAGAGTGAATGAAAAGGCTAATGCAAAGCGTGTAAGACAATCAGAGTCTATGATGGAGAGATCAAAAAGGTGGATTCCAACATAACGAGAATCAAGATTGGGTCTCGTAGCGTGTATTTAATTCTTCGGTTGTTGGCAGTGACGAATTCCCGACCTTCGTGCTTGGTAATGATTGACTTAAGTTGTGACCAGTAAGCGGAAAACGGAGCGTCGCATTACGGTACTTTGACAATATAACAAATTGTTTAATTCATAGATTGTCTCTTTGCGACATTTTTTTGTATTTTTACGCCACAGCGGGAGGGCCTGAGAGCAAAATAAGACCTTTTATTGGCGAGGTAACAGGTTTTGGATTTCCATTTGTTGCTCACGATGAGAAGTTCGACGGAGTTATACAGTTGGCAAACTTAAAGTAATAGATTGATTAACAACCAGGGTCGTGCCGAGGTGAATGGCTACCAATAGAATGATGGTCCTCCGCTGGTGCGCCCGGCTCTCATTTGCTCAAAGGGACGCCACTCTACGTGTCCGTCCAGGAACACGATGTTGCCTCCCGCGGGGAGAGTTCCCTTTAGGTGATTTGCCCGACAGTTGCTCGGCAACGAGCAGGGGACGTTATGGAAATTTTGTCCGTCGAAGGAAAGGGTGGTATCAACTGCCAGCTCTCTTTGGCTCTCCGTGATATAGATAAGACCTCCCTCGGCGCCGCCCCGTCCTCCGGCGCGCCGTGGCGGGGGATCTCCGATCATTCTGTTTGTGTACTCGGGGTTCACGGCGACGTTCCCTTCGAACAGCAGGACATAACCGATCGGGGTGACGGTTGGCACTTCGAAGTTCCAATGGAGTGATATGTATTCTTCGGATCCTGATAGGCAGTAGAACATATCTCTCTCGCCTCCGGCGACTTCCATGAGATCCGTCAGTACTGCAGTGCGGACGTCCCAGGCCCAGGCGCCACCGCGGCGGAGGTCTGGCAGCCGGTCGTTATGTTGGCTGGCGTACAGCAGAGAAGCCACTCCGATCTGGCGGAGGTTACTTACGCAGTGCGCCTTTCGGGCCGACTCGCGTACCATCGCCACCGTGGGCACCAAAATAGCGGCCAGAATGCCGATAATGGCGATCACGGTCAGGAGTTCGATCAGGGTGAAGGCAGAGCTGAATTTTTTCTTGGGAGTCATGGTTTTATTGAGCCTTCAGGTACTGTTGTAAGGGAGCGAAGCAGTTGGGATCTATCAGGTATTTCCCGGCCTTGATCGTTTTCAGATTAAAATCTGTTTTTCTTCAAAGAACCTCAAGCGATGCCGAAATCGTCGATGATGATCCTGTAGCCTGTATCGCTGATTTTGGTTCTTGACTTGGGTTATTCTTTTAGCGCCGGTTTCACACAGGCGCTCGAAGCTTTCTGCTAGGTTGTATCTGTGTAGGATACCATATGCAGGAATGTGTTACTTGTCTCTTTACGACATTTATGTGTATTTTTTCGACATCTCCATTTACAATCAGCAAGAAACTTCTCTGGATGTTCTCTCTTATATCTATCACTGTCATGCCTTTGCGTTGACAAAGATGTCGAGGTATCCACCGGTCCCTGTCGCTAATTCCCCATGTCGCCTGATCACCGGTGTGATCCGGCAAAGAGGTTCCGGGATATTAGTCACAACGTTAAGAGAACACAGCGGTAAACCCAACCAACCTGAAGGGCCAGGATGTGCGGGAATGATTGCACACCATTAAAAAGGTTGATTATCGGGGCGAGAATGGCGCGGCAGGAGGGACTTGAACCCCCAACCAGCGGTTTAGAAAACCGCTGCTCTGTCCGGTTGAGCTACTGCCGCTTGAGCTGAAACTTTATTTTGTTAGAGCTTTTTGCATGGCGTCACAAGGGGAAAGTTGTCCGGGAGGCTGAGTTTCCCGTCGAGGCGAAACACCCTTGCGATCAAGACCGGTGAACCGGCCTTGTATTCAATGAGTCGTTACAGACCGGTATCCAGCCACTGGCCGCTTTGAGCGCTCTTGAGCACGGCGTCGCAGACCCGCTGGGTCTTGAGGGCGTCGGCGAAGGTGGGTGCGACGGCTTCGCCTTTGCCGAGGCCGGCGAGGAAATCAGCAACCTGGTGGACGAAGGTGTGCTCGTATCCGATCTGAAGTCCGGGCACCCACCAGTGGCCCATGTAGGGATGGTCTCCGTCGGTCACATGGATCGAGCGCCAGCCGCGCACGCGCGACTCGTCGCGGTGATCGAAATAGCTGAGTCGATGCAGGTCGTGCAGGTCCCATTGAATGGAGGCCTTTTCTCCGTTGATCTCAAAGGTGTACAACGCCTTGTGGCCGCGGGCGTAGCGGGTGGCCTCGAAGGTGGCCAGCGAGCCGTTGGAGAATCGGGCGATGAAGGCGGCGGCATCGTCGATTCCCACCGGTTCCTTCTTGCCGCTTTCGACGTGGACCCGCTCTTTGACGAAGGTCTCGGTCATGGCGCTGACCTTTTGCAGGTGCCCGTTCAGCCACATGGCGGTGTCGATGTTGTGCGCCAGCAAATCGCCCGTGACGCCGCTGCCGGCGACATTGGCGTCGAGGCGCCAGAGTCCGGCTCCGCCCTGGGGCACGTCATCGGCGATGGTGTAGTCCTGAAGGAACACCGTGCGGAAATGGAAGATTTTCCCCAGCCGTCCTTCTTCGATGAGCTGTTTGGCCAGGGTGACCGCGGGAACGCGACGGTAATTGTACCAGACCATGTTGGCGACGCCGGCTTTTTCAACGGCCCGGACCATCTCCTCGCCTTCCTCACTGTTCATGGCCAGCGGCTTTTCGCAGAGAATCATCTTGCCGGCCTCGGCGGCGGCGACGGCGATTTCCCGGTGAACGTTGTTGGGAGTGCAGATGTCGATGGCGTCGATGTCGTCACGGGCAATCAGCTTTTTCCAGTCGGTTTCGACCGATTCATAACCCCAGACGTCCGCGAACTCTTGAGCCTTCTCCCGGTTGCGGGCGCAGACAGCTTTGAGTACGGGCCGGTATTCGAGGTCGTGGAAAAAATGGCTTACTTTGGCGTAGGCGTTGGAGTGGGCGCGGCCCATGAAGCCGTAGCCGATCATCCCGATGTTCAATGGTTTTTTTTCGCTCATAGTCGGATAGGGAAGTAGGTTGAATTGTGGCTCAGGCGTCCCACCCGTGGGCGTCGCGGACGGAGATCATGGCGGCCAGGATGTCGTTCCAGGTCTCCGGTTTGGCCATCACGGAGTTTGGAAACATACAGCCGTCCCAGCAGATGTGTTGCACCTGGCGGGTGGGGGCGCCGTTGTCGTCGCGCAGCCAGAATCCGGCATGACGCGCGATATCCAGTTTGCCGTTGGGATCGTTCGGCAGGCAGTGGCGTCCGGTTTTATCGTGGGCGCCCGATCCGAAGACGGTGCCGTCGTTCTGCGCCACATGGAAGTCGATCGTCCAGGGACGCAGGGCCGCGGTAAGTTTTTTCAGGGCCTCGTCGAGACGGTCTTTGTCATTCCAATCGTGATCGTCGTCGAGGATGGCGTCTTCCGGCGCGTTGAAGCCCATGACGTAAAGAAGGGTGTGGGCCATGTCCGCCTGGAAGCCGACCGTGTCGGGGCGATCGGTCAATTCCAGGAGCTGCACCATCCGTTTCCAGCTGTGCATTCCGCCCCAGCAGATTTCACCTTCGGCCGCCAGGCGTTGACCGTGGTCCCGGGCGATGTCGGCGGCCAGGCGGAAGGTTTCCGCGATCCGGGTTTGGTTGCCTTCGGGATCGTTCGACCAGGTGGCGGTGTCGACCGCGGAATCGATGCGAATTACTCCGTAGGGGCGCACTCCCAGGTCCTCCAGGTGGCGCGCGATCCGGCAGGCCTTGCGAATCTGTTCCAGGAATTTCGTGCGTCCTTCGCCCTCATCGTTGGCGGCGCCTCCGCCGACGAAAGGCCAAACCGGGGCCACCAGCGAACCGGCGACCAGATTTCGGGCCCGGAGTTTCTCGGCCAGCCCTTTGAGTTCGTCCTCGGAGGCATCGATGGAGATGTGCGGGTCGGAAAGAAAGAGGTCGATGCCATCGAATTTCCGCCCCCCGACCTCCGCTTGCGCGGTGTAATCGAGCATGGTGTCCAATTCGATGGGCGGGTTTTCGCTGCCCGGTTCCTTGCCTACCAAGCCCGGCCAGGCGGCGTTGTGCAGTTTGGGAAGGGAGTGACTCATGTTGGTATTCAGTTAGCGTTGGTGTTAGTGTTCTGTTTCAAATAATCGCCTACCTCCGGAGCGTCGGGATGAACTTCGGGTCCGAAGTAGCGCAACAGGACCAGGGGTTCGGTGGCGGAGGTGTTTTCAAAAGTCAGACCGGCTTTGGCGGCGGGTTCGGTGATAAAAACCTCATCCTCGGTCAACTCGTGGAATCGGATCAGCTTCGGACAGGTGAGCCGCATCTCGTTGAGTTTGCCTTCCCCCTGAACCACGATCACCCCGCTGGCGCCGGGGTCCTTGATCGTAACTTTGCCTTTGGGAAAGACGGTGAGCTCTTTGGCTGAAAAGTACTGGACGCCGTCGATTCGTCCATAGACGATCCACCGGTCGACGTGGGCATCGTCCCGGGTGTCGATAATGGGCTCCAAGTAGTGGTTCTTTTTGAACTGCGGGTCCACGTTCCGGTCCCAATCGAGTTGGTCCACGATAAAATCCAGATCCTGATGCTTCTCCTTCGGCATGTCCTTTACCAGGAGCGACCAGGGAACCTCCCGTCCCTCGACGAGGGACTGGTACATGCCGAAGACGTCGCTTCCCCATTGCGGCTCGTAGGTGCAGAGCGAACCGGGCGCGTGCAGCACGCACGGGGGAATCAGCCAGCCGCTGCCCGCCTTTAGGCGGTAGGCCTGGGAGAGATCGAGGATTCCGTTGTCGCCCCGGTTCCAATCCTCCAGGCATTTCCGGACCTGTGCTTTGGTGACGCCGGGATTCAATCCCATGAAGGTGTAGGGGAAGTTGTTGCCGACGTTGTTGTGCTGGGGCGGAAAATAATAGGACTCCGGTTTGCCTTCCTGACCGACCAGCGCGGCCTGTTGCGCGTTTTGGTGCATGTGATGCGGAATCGGCCCCATGTTGTCGAAGAACTTTGAATACACGGGCCACTTGCCGTACTTTTCCCAGATACCTTCGCCGATGATGGAGCCTCCCAGTTCGCTGACGACATCGCGCAACAGAAAGCGATGCTTTTTATGCACGACATAACTCAACCCCTCATCGGGCACGCGGCCTTCGTTGGCGGCTTCGGTGGTGGAGGCAAACCAGCGTTCGTCGATTCCGCCGCGGTTGAGGCCGTAGGCGTAAAGGTCGTCCGGGTGAAGCTTGAGGCGTTTGCCCGGCATGAGGAAGGAGCGGGGAACCCAGGCCGGAGCGAGACGCAGCAGACCGCCGGTCGCTTCCAGCGCGGCCTCCGCCGCTTCTTTGATGTTCCGGCTCAGGATGGGAGTGTCTTGGATTGTCGTCATAAAGGTTGGTTCGAATCGGTGGGGACTCGATGCCGTCAGCGCCGGGCGGCGAGTTTGTCACGGATAAACCGGTAGCCGCCCTCATAGACGGATTCCGGAGGATCGAACTCCCGCCACACCCGTGCGACCGCCGCCAGGTCGGGCAGGGCGCGGCTGAAAGCCTCGATGGTCAACCAGTAGTCGTAGCCGCCATTGACGAGCGTGTCGAAGACACCGTCCCAGGGCACATGGCCGGAGCCGGGCGCTCCCCGGTCATTCTCCGAAATATGAACGTGGTGAACGAAGCCGAGGTTGCGACGCAGGGCCTGGACCGGATCTTTTTCCTCCATGTTGGCGTGAAAGGTATCGAACATGGTGTGAAAGTTCGGGTGACCCACCTGCGCCACGTATTCGGCGGCCTGATCGAGCGTGTTGAGGAAATAACATTCGAAGCGGTTCAATGGCTCGACCGCCAGAGCAACGCGGGCGGTGCCCGCATACTCCGCCGCTTCCCGATGGACCTCGGCCGCGCGTTTACGTTCATCGCCGGTGGGAGGTTCGCCGGTGAACTGGCCTAGTGGTTGATAAAACGGACCAATCAATGCCTCGGCGCCCGCCGCCTGGCTGCAGTCGATGGCCCATTGGAAATAGTCAAAAGCCCGCTTCCGATCTTCGGGATTCTCACTGATGGGACTGTGAGCCTGATCGGGAATTACGGTGACCGCGGTCGCGGCCAGTCCCGCGTTTTTTAATGCTTTGCCGATGGTCGCGTATTGTTCGATCGTGCCGCTGAACACCGGGAGCTCGACGCCGTCGTATCCAATCTCCTTCACTTGGTCGAGGTATCCGAATTGATCCTCCGAGAGAAACGTGGTCCAGTAGAGAACATTGAAGCCGATTTTCATAGCTGGTTTCCCGTTGGCCCGGGGTTTCGGGCGGTTGGTGAGTGAGGAGATATCTTTACCATCAAATTTAAAAATGCGAACACGAAATTTCAGGTGCCTCGCTGTTTGATATAGGTGCCATGCACCGGCATGAGCACGGCGTCACATTTGTGTCACTGCGTAGGTCCGTGCTTTCAGCCCGACCTCTTCTGGGCCGAGGTTTCATGGCGGTTATGGATATTGAGATCATTCAAAATCGTGACGAGTGCGTTCTCCTCAGTACCCGGCGGAGTGCCCGTCTTTGCGTGGGTCGGAGGCGGCGAGGTGGCCGCGGGAAAGACGATGAACCAGTTGGGCGCCCCCAAAAAGGCCCTCCGGGGCGGGATGGGTGACCCGGTGTCCGCGTCGGCTGAGTTCATCGGCCACCTCCGGAGGAATGCCCGCTTCCAGGGCGAGGCTCGAGTCTTCGCGGAGAAAGAATCGGGGGGCGTCGATCGCGGCCTGCGGGTTTTGTCCCCAGCCGAAAACGCGGACCATCATCTGAACGTGTCCCTGCGCCTGCAGGTGCCCTCCCATTACTCCGAAAGCGAGCACCGGACGATTGCCATCGGTGACAAATCCGGGAATGATGGTGTGGAACGGCCGTTTGCCTCCGGCGGCCTCGTTGGCGTGGCCCGGTTCGAGTGAGAAGCCGCACCCCCGGTTCTGCATGCTGATTCCGGTATCCGGGATAACGATACCCGAACCGAATCCGTGAAAATTCGATTGGATGAAGGAGACCATTCGCCCTTCCTCATCGGCCGTGGCCAGACAAACCGTGCCGCCGTCGCGCGGAATCTTCGAACGGGGCGTCGCGGCGCGTTGCATGTCGATCTCGGCCGCGTGCCCGGCAAGGAACGCTTCCTCGAGAAAGCGCTCCGGCGTTTCCGCCATAAAGGCCGGATCGCCGAGGTGGGCCGCCACCTCGGCCAGGGCGATCCGAATGGCCTCGACCTGGAGGTGGACGGCATCAGGGGAATCGGGCGGGTAGCTTTCGATCCGCCGGTGACGAAGGATCCCGAGCGCGATCAGCGCGGCGAGTCCCTGTCCGTTGGGCGGGAGTTCATGCAGGGTGTGCCCGCAGAATTCCACGCCGAGCGGATCGACCCATTCACCCCGATGGGCGGCGAGGTCGTCCTCGGACAGAAGCCCGCCGGAGTCCTTTGAGTCCCGGACGATCCTGGCGGCGAGAGAACCGCGGTAAAAGGATTCACCCCCCGTTTCCCTGATCTCCTCCAGCGTGCGCGCCTGCGCCGGACAGGAGAACCATTCCCCCGGGCCGGGAGCGTGGCCTCCGGGAAGAAAAGTGGCGGCGAATTCGGGAAAGGCCCCGAATCGTTTTTCCGCCGCGACCCAGGCCTGGGCGGTAATCGGGGAGACGGCGTACCCGTCCCTTGCATACGCGATCGCGTCGGAGAAAAGCTCGGCGAAGGGCAACCGGCCGAAACGCTCGGACAGCCGCGCCCACGTGTCGACCGCCCCGGGAACGGTCACTGAGTCCCAACCGGTGGCCGGCAACGCGTCCCTTCCCCTGAAGCGGTCCGTCGACAATGCTGCCGGCGCTCGTCCCGATCCGTTGTAACCGTGCAGTTTGGAACCGTCCCAAAGCAGCGCGAAGGCGTCGCCGCCGATTCCGTTGCCGGTCGGCTCGACCACGGTCAGGGTAATGGCGGCGGCGAGGGCCGCGTCGATCGCATTGCCGCCTCGCCGCATGGCGGCGATTCCCGCCTGGGTGGCCAGAGGTTGGGAGGTCGCCACCACGTTCCGCGCCGCCACGGGCATGCGCCGGGAAGGGTAGGGGAATTGCCAGGAGACCGTGGACATCGTTGCCTGCTAGGAGTCTGTCGGGCTTCGCCAACAGACTCCTAAATGAGGAATTATCATGACAAAATGCGGGGGGGATTTTGAAGAAAAAGCAAAAAAAATAGAAGAAAAACGAACGAGATTTGAGCCTAAAGGGGCCTTTGTATGCGCTTTCATGGGTTTTCTTTACTTTTATTCCACTCTCTTGTCATGATATTTCCTCTATTAGCAGCCTGTCTGCCTCAGGTGGTAGCCTAAGGCAGACAGGCTGCTAGGGAACAGGTTGACTTTTCCCGAGGTGCGACACAGGTTGCGGCCGGGTCTTCTCCATTATCATTAACAGTCGGAACCTGGTGTCAGGATTGATCATGAAACGTTTACTGCTTGTTGGGTTACTGGGCATGGGGATTGGAACGGGGATGGTTTGGGGTGAAACCGAACAGACCACGCCGCCATTTTCCGGAACGATCTTTGTCGTTCCCAATATCATTGTGGAAACCGACCCAACCGCGCTGGAGAGTATCGAGCCCGCCGGCCAGGGCATGCGGAGAATGTTCGACCGGCGGGTCAACGGACGGGTGGAGGTTGAGGCTTTTTTGTTCGACGCGCGCTTTGACGACGGGCTGAGATCCGAGGTCCAGGTTAATCCCGAATTCGGCGACGTCGAAACGGCCTTCGCCGTGGCGGAAAAGTACGCGACTGCCCTGGGCCGTATCCCGACCGAGCTCCGCCGGGACGTGCGGACCATAACCATCCACCAGGGGGTACGGCCCTTTGGCGGAGGCGGTAATAATGTGCTCATTCACACCGGCCAGGGGGACCGCTACATCGCGAGCGGTATCCTGGAGGAAACGTTGATTCACGAGGCCGCTCACACCTCGCTCGACCGGACCCACGCCCGCAGCGAGGGATGGCTCGCCGCCCAGGAGGCCGACGGAAGGTTCATCTCGACCTACGCGCGCAGCCATCCGTTCCGCGAGGATATCGCCGAGAGTTACCTGTTGCATTTTGCGCTTCGTTACCGCCGCGACCGGATTCCGGACTCCCTGGCGAACACCATCGAGGAAACTATTCCCCACCGCCTGAAGTACTTCGACGAACAGAATTTTGCCATGCACCCGATTGTGCCCGGCGCAGCGGTCTCGACTGAAACGGAGAGCAGGATCGTGGAGGACGGCGGGACTGGAAACCACAAGGCGATCATGGCTTCGGACGGTTCCATTCCGACCCACACTATCTTTCGTCCGCAAGATCTCAGCGTGTTTGGCCGCAATGCAAAGCTGCCAATTATTGCCTGGGGTAACGGTGCGTGCGCCAATTCGCCGTGGGAGCATGTCAATTTCCTGTCCGAAGTGGCGTCACACGGGTTCCTCGTTATCGCGATCGGTCCCATGCCGGCTCCAGGCCAGCGGGGAGCCGAAGGCGGTCCGACACGATCGAGCGCTTTGATCGACGCGATCGACTGGGCGATCGCCCGCAACAGCGACCCGACCAGCCCGTATTATGGAAAACTCGACACGAATAGTATCGCGGTGAGCGGGATGTCGTGCGGCGGCTTGCAGGCGCTGGAGGTTGCGACGGATCCGCGCGTAACCACTGTAATGGTCTGCAACAGCGGAATTCTAAGCAGCCCGGGCAGCGGCAGGAGCGGGATGCCGGGGCTGACCAAGGACCATCTGGATAAACTCCACACGCCTGTGATCTACATCCTGGGAGGCGAAAGCGACATCGCTTACAACAATGGAATGGATGACGTTCGCCGGATCAACCATGTCCCGGTTTTCGCGGCGAATCTGGATGTCGGGCATGGCGGTACCTATGGCGAACCGCACGGGGGTGAATACGCCATTGTCGCCACGGCATGGTTTCAGTGGCAGTTGAAGGGTGACAATGAGGCTGCGAAAATGTTTGTCGGCGACCCTGGCGGCCTGGCACAGATGGAAGGCTGGACGGTCGAGAAGAAAAACATCCCCTGACAGAACGACTCCGGAAATATCCACGCCACATTCGACCAACTCCTGGGATATCGTGAAAAATGAGATCGAGAAAACTGTTCGGGACTTCGGGGCTGATCAGTGGGTGGCTCCCTCTGCTTATTGTTTCATTTCTTCTCTCAGGTTGCGCCTGGCGGGTGATTCCTCCGGCGGCGGTAAGGGATCCGGCGCCGGTCATTCTCACGGATTATGGCCGTCACACCCGCTTGGCGTTGCCCATGGATGAACTCCAGATGGTCGAATACGGGTTTGGCGAGTGGAACTTTTATGCCCTTAGAAAGACCGGTCCGGTATCGAGTCTTCGCGCTCTGAGCGGCTTCGGGCAGCCGACCCTTGCTCGTCAGCGTCTCCCGCGTTTTGATGACGAGGACGCCTTCCGGCTCGCGGTGGGCGGCCGGCGTTCGGTCCTTTTTTTCGCGGAAAAGGAATACGTCCACGAACTGCGAGAATTACTTGAAGCCACGTGGCAGATGAACATGGAGGCCGACAGGCACCACGCCTGGAACGGTCTGGAGTTCGTGCGGTACGAGGGAACGTATCACCTCTTCCGGAATTCCAACCACCGATCCGCGAGATGGCTGGAAGCGCTCGGGTTCGAAGTGCGAGGACTTGTTCTGCTCTCGAATTTCCGGGGCGTTGAGCCCGGGGACGGCGGCGAAAGGGGACCTTAGGGCTCGCGCAATAATAATTCCACCCGCTTCGTTCACCGAAGATAGACGAACCGGAAAAAAACTTCCGCTCAAATCTCCAATTCAGAGTTCAGTCTCGAACAGGGCTTTGACATCCAGATCGGAAAGCCGATCGGCGGGTTGGAAGGAGGGGCTGGTTGCATAGGTGGCCAGACTGTGCAGAAGCTGGCGTGCGACGGGATTGTTTTCCTTGTTATCCAAAATATCGATACTGCATGCGATGAGCTTTCCCGCTCCGACCCGCGCCTCGAGGATCAGGCCCAGCCTGCGATTGTTGAACCAGTCGTCCACCACCTGCACAAGAGGGCGGAATCCGGAGGGCAATTCATCCAGGTTTACGGCTGCGGCGTGGGTGATGAGGTACCACCATTGCCAGTTACTGTGGGAATCGGTCGGGAAGTGTGCGAATAAAGGATGGGTCGGATCGCAAAGAATTCCGAGCGTATGCGGCGGCTGGCCCTGCGTGCACGCGGTGTTCCAGAAGATTGGTGAAAATCCGAGAGCGATATCATTTCGGAGCTGCCTTGCACCTGGTATGAGCAAAACGGTCCGGCCCTTTTCCAGCAAAGCCAATGCATCGGGCGCGGAACGAACAACGGAAAGCTCCTTTGAAACTGTGACATCAATCTGAGAGGGATATAGCCAGAGGTCCCAATCGTTCTCGCAGGAGGTTCCAGGGGCGGTAATGCGAACGGTCAATTTATAGCGCGCGGGAGCGGCGATGCCCTGCAGATCGACGGAGATCCGCCCGAGATGATGGCCGTTCCCGAGGGGAATGTTGGTGGGTGAAAACTCGCCACGATGCACCACCGGGTCGCGGTCGCACGCGAGTTCCCAGGAGGTGACGGCGTCCTTAAGCGGGGACGCGCCAAAGTGCGCCGCCTCGATATCGGCGTGCAGCGCTTCGTCGGTGGTGAAGACCCGCTTCCGTAATCGCGCCAGCGGCACGGTCGGACCACAGAAACGCCGCATTTCAGCGGCGGAAAGGTAGCCTTTTTCCTCCCAGAAGGCGTCGAGGAATCCGACCGGCGCCGTTCCTTGTCCGGGAAAATCCTGCAGCCCCAGCAGTTGAAATCCGGCCATTCCGGGTGTGCGCAAAGCGGATTCGATCTCTTCTTTGTAACAAATTGCTTGCAGCTTGCCGGATGCGTGGAGGAAGTCATCCGCCTGATCGGCCATGTGATGTGCCGCCAGGTCTTCGGCGAAGATTTCATAACTTCGCGCTTTGAGAACCCCCCGGTATTTTCCGCTGTCTCCTAACGGTGGATACGCGCACCATTGACCGATCTCATGGCTGACGACCGGAACGTCGCGACTGAAAATGACTTCGCGGTAATCGTGGGTGGTCGCCGGAGGTTGGCCGTTGATCCGGCAGGCCAGGCCGTCGCCCCATTGGTGGATGCGGGGATCGGGGATGACGTGAAACTGGTTCTCCGGCAGTTCCGGCCAGCCTGCGGTTCCGGTGTAAAGACGACGCCCGTCGAGTTGACGAAAATGCTTCACCCAGGCGCTGAGATATTCCTTGTGGCGGGCTCCCCCGGGTTCGTTGCCACAAGCCATGAGCACAAAACACGGGTGGTTGCCGTAGGTTCGCAGTATCCGCTCGCCTTCGGAGATCGCCCAGCGGTCGATTTCGCGTCCATCCCCGATTCCGCCTGGCGAGTCGGACCCGAGCACGGCGGTTGCGTTCGGCCAGACGGCGCATTCCACCTGGAAGTAGAGGCCCAATTCATCTCCGGCGATAAAGGCCGCTTCGGGCGGGCACCATGAATGGAAGCGAACATGATTGAGACCGTATTCCCGGATTTTCCCCAAGATTGCGCGCCACGAATCCACGTCCATCGGCGGGTGCCCGGTGTGCGGGAAGATGCAACAATCGAGTGTGCCGCGCAGAAAGACCTTATTGCCGTTTATGCTGAATTGAGTTCCGTCGGTGGTAAATTCACGCAGGCCAAAAAGAGTGCTTTTGGCTTCTCCGGCAACAGTCGCGGTCAGCTCATAAAGCACGGGGTCGAATTCGTCCCAGAGCCGGACGCTCGCTCCGAGGTTCAGCTGCGTTGAGAAAACACCCCCGCCGCTCGTCCAGTTGATCTCTGTATTGAGGCTCGTCAGTATCGTGGCATCATCTCGGCTTTTTACTTGCAGGGTGACTTTGCTCTCTTCTGGAGGCGTGTTTCCGGCAAGCTTTCCGCGCACCTTAATCGACCGTGATGCGACCTGCGGGTCGATGTCCAATTCCTCGATCCAACACCGGCCCGTGGCTCGCAACTCGATTCGTCCGGCGATGCCGTTCCAGTTGCCCTGGGTATGGTCGGTGACGCTGTGCGCGTTTTCTCCGACGTCGATGTGCACCCGGTTGTCCACCCGAATCGTGATCCGGTGCCTGCCCGGGGAAAGGGGGCCGTCGACGGAGAATTCATGGGGAGTTGACAAACTTTCCCCGGACCCGACCTCACGTTCATCGATCCAGACGCGGGTCTGCCAATGCGGCCGTTCAAGGAATAGCACAACGCGTTTTCCGGACCAGGATTCCGGAATGTCGATTTCGCGCTGATACCACGCCGGTCCGACATAGTATTTGTCCGGTTGAAGCCAGAACGGCACCTTGATATTTCCCGGCTGACGGTACCGGGCGTATTTTTCGGATTCGAAGTACGAGCGGTCGAAAATGGTGCCGGTCCACCTGGTCTTCGGTGTGACTTCTTCCCCGATGCCTTGCGCGGCCAATGAGCCGGGCAGTGATACGCGGTGGGCAAGGCTACGCTGAAACCATTGGTTGGATACCCCCTCATCGGAGGGATCCAATTCAAGCGTCCAATCCCCGGCAAGGGAGAAGGGATTTGTTTTCGGGTAAGGGCGTTTGGACATTCTGATTAACTTTCCCATATGGCGAAAAACAAGTGTTTCAACCGTTAATTGTGTTGGTTTCGGATGTTGGGTGCGGAGCGTTTAGAGATGGTTTTTGAAGCAGTCGAGCGTAAGGGCGGCCGGGGAGGCGTCGGCACGTTCGCAGGCACCGACGAAATCGGGGGAAAGGGTGCTCTTTTCCAGATCGTCGCAGAGGCGTTCGAGACGTGAGAAAAGGGACTGCAGATGGGCGGTGGCCAGGTCCGGCACCGTTCCGGAAGTGATCATAAAGGGCCAGTCGGAAGCCTGCAGGAGGAGCAGCGTACGCCCGGCCTGGAGCAGTGCCCTTTGGCGGAGGCCATCCGGGGACGGGTTTTTTGTCGTCTTTGGGGCGCCGGAGTGATGGCTGGCGGCTTCCGTGTTGAAGCGGTTCAGCAAATCGCGAAAACGTAATTCGGCGTCGTGGAGTTGTGGGTACAGCCAGTCCGTTTCCCGATTGATCCAGTGGGAGTAGTCGCCGCCGGCGCCCCAACTGGAAGGGGCGGGGAGGCCGGAGGGGGCCGCGGAACAGTGCCGGATCGCCTGGCTGGCGGTGACCGGTGAGATTTGAGAATTTTCCGCCAGGCGGCGGAACAGGCTTTCCAGCCAGACGGGTCCTTCGAACCACCAGTGTCCGAAAAGTTCGGCGTCGAACGGGAGGAAACAAATTTCCGGCGTGGAGGGGGCACCGCTGCGGTTGGTGTCTTCCGGAAAGAGTTTTTCCACGAAGTCAGCCGCATGCTGGTGAGCACGGGTCTCGGCGGTTGCCGGATTATACAGGTCCTTTTGATCGGTCGGGCCGGTGATTCGCCAGTATTTTAAGCCGGAGGGGAGTCGGGGGTCCGCCGTGCCGATCAGGGTGCGGAGAGCTTCCCGGGGCAACCCGTGGATACGGTCGCGGTGGAACTCGCGGTAGTCGGGATGGCCGGGATAACCGTGTTCCGCGCTCCAGACCAGCCGCGAAGCCTCGGTGTCGCGTCCGAACGCCATCACGCCGTTGGGACAGCGAACGGGGACGCGGGTGCCGGCGGCCGGCGCCGGGCTGGCTTGAGTGATGCCGTGACTTTCCAGGCCGAACCCGCGGATGCCGGCCCTGGCGAGGATTTCCTCCAGTCCGGGATAATAACCGCATTCCGGCAGCCAGAAAAATTCGGGACATCGTTCGGTGTGTCGCCGGAACGAGGCCAGTCCGGTGCGAATCTGGGTCTCCGCGACGCCAGAGCCGCCCTGGTGGGCGGGGAGAAAGGCGTGGGTGGCGCAGGTGGTGGCGAGTTCGATTCGGCCTTGATGGGCGTGTTCCAGCAGCGCGGCCAGTGGATCTCCCAGGCAGCGTTCCTCCCGAAAGCGGTCGATTTCGGAAAGCGCCGCGGCATGCCATGCGGCAATGGGCCGCAGGGAAGCCGGGGCGGATTCGGCGTCATGGAGTGCGATCTTTCGGGAGTCGGACAGCCAGACCTGCCAACGCTGCGCCAGGCCGGGGTCGCGGAGCTGATCCAGGAGGGTGGGGGACAGACTCAAGGTAAGGCGTACCGGAATTCCGTCGTCGCGGAGCCGGTCCAGTACGCGGATCAGCGGAAGGTAACTTTCACCCAGGGCCTGAAAGAACCAGGTTTCCTCCAGGCTGCGGGACAGATCGGGCCGACGGCAATCCGGCAGGTGGGCGTGCAGCAAGAGGACGAGCAACCGGTCCGAGTCTGGCCGGGCGGAGGGAGACTTCGAACAGGGTGCTTTCATCGAAACCGTGCGCTCGCTTGGCTCAGGCGCGGGTCGGCGGTTCTAAGTTTTTCGTCGCAGATCCCATCCTAGGCGGCGGAGGAAGTCTTGCGCCGGAGGGACCATGCGGGAACGAGGGCGTGATCGCTTGGCAGGTGGCGGGCGGCGCGGAATCGGTTGGCCGCGTCCACCTCCAGACCTCGCGGCAATCTGGCCAGGTAGGTTTTGTCCCGGACAATCCCCTCGAGTTCAAGAATGAAGCGGGGTTCAGAGCCGAGCGCGACGCCGTTTGCGGGTGCTGCGGGCTTCTTTAAGAGGTTCCAGGCCGCGTTGAAATCTTCGCAGGGCAGAGTCCAGCGGCAGCGGCCGTTCCGGTCGGGTTTCCCTTCGATGCCCGCGACGGTCAGGCGTTCGCCCCTAACGGGAAACGCTTCGGCCACCAGCACGGCGTGCAGGGCCAGGGGGGCGCCACCTTCATAAGCGGAGCCCGCCGCCAGACTATGGGATGAGGGCGCCGTGACGGTGGCAAACGCGGGTCGCCCGCGCTCGGTTTGAGGTGAGTCGGTCTCCAATTCGAGACCTGGTCGGGGTGTCCTGGGATTCAAGGCGCTTTCAACCACATTCCTTTCGTCCAGCATCGGGGTTTGTGGGATCACTGCGGCGTGAGGTTCAGGGTGAAGCTGGTTATTCCGAATGGCGTGGCCATCTCCCGGCAGCCGGAGGAGTTCGGGCGGCAGACCGGTCAGGGAGGCGCGCTGGAGGACGGCGGTTTCGTCGATGCGTCTGGGAGTGGGGCTTTCCGGGGATGCGGGTGCTTCCGGCAGGGCGGCGCGGGCGGACCGCACCAATGGATAAAATCGACCCTGGCGGTCCTGGAGTCCGAGGGTCGCCACCACATAACCTCCCGGATGGGAGAGGTGGACACGGGTCTCACGACGGTTTCGGTTTATGGGAACGGTTTCCGTGATCCGGGCGCGTGAAAGCCCCGAGTTAAGTCCGTCCAACTGGAAAATCCTGAGCAGGAGGCGGTCGGGAACAGCCGGACGGCCCACCGTGAGGTGAGCCTCCCGGGTGAAACTGTCCGAAAGTTTCCAATACACGAAAAGCCGGTGCGGGTCCATGGGAAGGATCCGCAGGTAGGAACCGGGCGGATTCACAGGAGCGGACTCGACCTCGGTAAGCCGAGGCAACGGGTGCGCGGTTCGATCCGGGTGATGCGGCGCCGACATCAGGAAGGCTCCGAGCGGGACACGGTTCCGGGTGCCGGGGAACGATGCCATGGCGGGCAGGGAAGCCGGTCCCTATCCGTGGGAAGGGATGAAGGAAATTCGATCCAGGATTTATTTGGTCCGGATATGGTCATAGATGTTGAGATAATGCTGGCCGGGTACGTTCCAGGAGTAATCGGAGTGCATCGCGTTGACTATGAGGTGCCGGAAATGCTCGGGGTACGTGTAGTAACACGCGATCGCGCGGGCCAGGGCCGACTCCAGGCCCAGGTGATCGTCGTGGTGAAAGACGTAGCCGTTTCGTTGGGAGAGCGGTTTGTCGGAATAGTCTTTGTCGAAAACGGTATCGGCCAGACCCCCGACCGAGCGGACGATGGGAATGGTGCCGTAGCGCATGCCGATGAGCTGGGTGAGGCCGCACGGTTCGAATCGGCTGGGGACGATGATCATGTCGGCCCCGGCGTAGATGAGGTGGGAGAGTTCCTCCTGAAACCCAATCTCGAGGTGGGAATCGGGATTTTCGTTGATTTCCCCCTTGATGCGCCGGAAGTGATCGTTGACCGATTCTTCCGGGGCGCTGCCCAGCAGGACGAACTGCGCTCCGTGATTCACGCAGTAAAAGATGGCGTGGCGGACCAGATCCAGGCCTTTTTGCGAATCCAGTCGCCCCACGTAGGCCACGATGGGCCGTTCGTTGTCGGCCAGGAGCATCCTTTCGCGCAGGGCGCGTTTGTTGATGTACTTGCCTTCCAGATTGGTCGCGTCGTAGCGGGCGGGGAGGTAGGGGTCGGCCGCCGGATTCCAGACCTCGCAATCGATGCCATTGAGCACCCCGCCGTATTTGACCTGGTGGGTGTGCAGTACCGGTTCGAGACCGAAGGCATTGCCGCCGTCCTTCGCCTCCCCCGCGTAGGTGGGTGAGACGGTGGTGATGAAATTGCTGTAGACGATGCCGCCCTTCATCAAATTGAGACAGTCGGGGCCGTTCCAGCCGAGGCGGGTTTGGTCGAAAAAGTATTCCGGGCGGTGCAGGCCGGTCGCCCGCAATAGGCCGGCGCCGCAAAGCCCCTGGTGTTTGAAATTATGGATGGTGTAACAGACGCGTGGATGCGACATCCCGAGATGCTGATAGATCTCGTAGAGGAAAACCGGCGCCAGGGCGGTTTGCCAATCGTGGCAGTGAATGATGTCCGGGTGTTTTCCCGACCGGAAGAGGAACTCCATGGCGGCCCGCGAGAAAAAGGCGAACCTCATGATGTCGTCGGGATCTCCATAAACCTTGTCCCGATCGAAAAAGCGGTCCTCTGAATGCGGCTCGATAAAGAAGCATTTCCGGTCGTGCACAAAACCGAAATAAACCGTGCAGTGCACGGCGCCGTCATACCACGGAACCCAGAGATCACCGAAGACGGGTTGGAAATCGCGAATGTGGTCCCAACGGAGGCAGTCGTATTTGGGAAGAATGATCTCCACCGCGTTGCCGCGAATCTCCAACTCACGGGTGAGCCCGAAAACCACGTCCGCCAATCCGCCGATCTTCGCCACCGGCGCCAGTTCGGGCGTGATCATGACAGTGAACAGATTGGGGATGCCCGGATGGAGGAATGCTCTGGAAGCGTCCGGATAGGTTTCCGGCAGGGCCGGAACCGGAGTCGATTCCCTTTTGCGTGCGATTTCCTCCTGGTTGTAACCCGCTTCCGCCGCCTGCTCGAGTTCGTCGAGGATCTCGGGGGCCAGTCCGCCCGGTCGGGTCCGGGCTTTTTCCGGAGTGGAACGCGGCGCCCGCCCCGGCGCCGGTTGCTTTTTCTTCGATTCCTCGCGAGGAGCTTTTTCGCTCGTCGTTTTGACGGCTTTGCGTGAAGCGTTTTTGGGTTCGGCTTTTGGTTTTTGGGATCGGGAAGAGCGTTCCGTCATAGCGATCTCCAGAGTAACCGGGTGCGAGTCGGGAAGTAAAGGGATTTTGCGGGCCTTATCCGGGAGGTTTTTCCGGAGAAATTTTATTCTTTCTTGCCAAACCCCGGGGCGCTCCCTTGTGTTGAGATGCGGCTGGAGTCTTCCATATGTCGGACAGTCCTGAAGGCAGCCACACAGGGAGGCTCAATGCACGCCACCACACCTAGAGTGAATAAGAAAAGGGAATAGAACTATGGCAGTAAAATTAGCAATCAACGGATTCGGGCGAATCGGCCGTCTGGTTTTCCGGTCGCTGGTCGACCGGGGACTCCTGGGCAAGGAAATCGACGTGGTCGCGATCAACGACCTCGTTCCCGCGGTTAACCTTGCCTACCTGTTGAAATACGACTCCATCCAGGGGCGCTTCAACGGTACCATCACGACCGAAGGCGACGACGTTCTGGTCGTCAACGGACACAAAATCAAGTGTCTGTCCCATCGCGCCGAACCGGCCCAGCTTCCCTGGAAGGAATTTGGGGTGGATATCGTCGTCGAATCGACCGGCTTGTTCGTCCAGGACGTGAAGGCCAGGGGGCATATCGAGGCCGGAGCGAAGAAGGTGATCATCTCCGCTCCCGGCAAGGGCGATGTGAAGACGGTCGTGGTTGGAGTCAACGACGACACGATCACGGCGGACGATCACGTTATTTCAAACGCCTCCTGCACGACGAACTGTCTGGCGCCGATTACCAAGGTGGTGCTCGACAATTTCGGCATCGAAGAGGGGCTTATGACCACGGTGCACTCGTACACCGCCACCCAGAAAACGGTGGATGGCCCGTCTCCCAAGGACATGAAGGGGGGGCGCTCCGCGGCCATCAACATCATTCCGTCCACCACTGGAGCCGCCAAAGCGGTCGGGTTGGTGCTGCCCGAGGTTCAGGGTAAACTGACCGGAATGGCCTTCCGCGTTCCCACACCCACGGTTTCCGTGGTGGACCTTACCGTCCGCACGGTTAAGGAGACTTCCTACAAAGAGATTTGCGAAAAGATGAAGGAAGCCGCCAACGGCCCCTTGAAGGGGATTCTGGAATACACGGAAGACGAAGTGGTTTCCTCGGATTTCATTCACTGCGAGGCCTCTTCGATCTTCGACGCCGGTTCCGGGATTGGATTGAATAACCGATTCTTTAAGCTGGTGAGCTGGTATGACAACGAGTGGGGGTACAGTTGCCGCTGCATCGACGTCATTCGCAAGGTTTCCAGCTTCCTGTAAGGCGCGTTTCGACCTTCTCGGCGCGCCGTTCAACATAATGAATGTAACGGCGCGCCGGGTTTATTAACCTGATCTAATTGTTTCTATCTGAAAGGGAAAGCCCATGTCCGCGGTAAAAACGGTCAAGGATGTTGATGTATCCAGTAAACGGGTACTGGTGCGGGTGGATTTTAACGTTCCGTTGGAAGACGGCAAAGTGTCGGATGACAGCCGTATCGCCGGCGCTCTCCCCACGATCAAGCACTTGCTGGACAAAGGGGCCCGGGTCATTCTGATGAGCCACCTGGGCCGTCCAAAGGGCAAGCGCGACCCCAAATACAGTTTGCGGCCGGTCGCTTCCGACCTTGCGGATAAATTGGGTCAGCCGGTTCTATTTCTTGAGGACTGTGTCGGCGACGAGGTGGAGGATGCGGTAAAACAGATGAAGGACGGCAACGTCGTGCTCCTGGAGAACCTGCGCTTTTACGAGGCCGAGGAGAAGAACGGCGAGGAAATGGCCCGGGCATTGGCCCGGCTGGCCGAGGTCTACGTCAATGATGCTTTCGGCACCGCCCATCGGGCGCATGCGTCCACCGCCGGGGTCACGCAATTCGTGGATGCCTGCGTGGCCGGTTTCCTGATGGAAAAGGAACTGAAATTCCTCGGCGATCACACCGAAAAACCGGATAGGCCTTTTGTGGTGATTCTTGGCGGTGCCAAGGTCAGCGACAAGATCAAGGTCATTGACGCGCTTTTGGAGAAGGCGGACACCATTCTGATTGGGGGGGCGATGGCCTACACCTTCAAGCTTGCCCAGGGAGGCAAGGTGGGGGACAGCCTTTCCGAACCCGATCGGGTCGATGTGGCTCGCGCCGCGTTGAAAAAGGCGGAGGAGCGCGGGGTGACTTTTATGCTGCCGGTGGACAATATGATTGTCGATTCGGTGGATTTCGATGCCCGAACAATCGGACAAAGTCGTTTTACCGGCGAAGGGGAGGACATCCCCGACGGATGGGAAGGGGTGGATATCGGACCGAAAACCATCGCCCGTTTTAACCGTGAAATTGCCGGCGCGAAAACGGTCCTGTGGAATGGTCCGATGGGGATTTTTGAAATTGAAGCCTGCAGCAAGGGCAGTTTTGCCATTGCCGAGGCGGTTGCCGGAAACGCCAACTGCGTTTCCATCATTGGTGGCGGTGATTCCGTCAAGGCGGTGCGCAAGAGCGGGGTTTCGGAAAAAGTGAGTTTTATCAGCACCGGGGGAGGCGCCAGCCTTGAGTACCTGGAAGGCAAGACGCTGCCGGGTGTGGCGGCGCTCGACACCAAATAAATCTGGAGAGAATTATGAGTTCAACGCGGAAGTACCTAATTGCAGGGAATTGGAAAATGAACAAGAACGTGGCGGAATCCGTCACGTTGGCCAAAGAACTGGCCCGGTCGGTCGGACAGCGGTACGATGTCGACACGGTGGTTTGTCCCCCGTTCACCTCCTTGCAGGCGGTGGTGCGGGTGCTGGAGGATTCCACTATCAAGGTCGGTGCGCAGAACATGTATCCTGAGAGCAATGGCGCTTTCACCGGCGAGATTTCACCGGAGATGTTGCGGCACCTTTATGTGGATTATGTGATCCTCGGGCACAGCGAACGCCGGACCCTCTTCGGGGAAACCGACGATTTTGTGAACGCCAAGGTCAAGTCCGCTTTGGAGAACCGGCTGCGGCCCATCCTCTGCGTGGGTGAGACCCTGGAGGAACGAGAGGCCGAAAAGACCTTTGACGTCATCGAAACCCAGTTGAATGGAGGCTTGGCCGATGTTTCCGCGGAGGATGTCGAGCGGGTGGTGATCGCCTACGAGCCGGTTTGGGCGATTGGTACGGGTAAAACCGCGTCTCCGGAACAGGCCGAAGAAGTGCACGCCTTCATTCGCACCTGGTTGGGTAAACGTTTTGACAGCGCGGTTTCCGAACGCCTCAGGATCGTTTACGGCGGTTCCATGAAGCCGTCCAATGCGGACGATCTGCTGGCAAAGCCGAATATTGACGGCGGTTTGATCGGGGGCGCCGCGTTGGAGGGGCGTTCGTTCGGGGATCTGGTCAAAGCGGCGGAGAAAGCGTCGAAATAGGAGGGGTTGTTTTTCGCTTCTCCCTACTGGCCGGTAAATCGTTGACCTATTGGATCCGGTGTTCCATCGAGCGGATGAGTTCGATCAGGAAGGTCGGGTCGCCTTCCAGGGAGCGGCATTCCTCGATGGCGCTCCCGGTGTGGTGTTGGGCTTCCTCCCGTGAGCGATCCAGGCCGTGCTGGCTGACATAGGTGGCCTTGTCCGCCGCCTGGTCGGATCCGGTGGTTTTACCGAGGGTGCCGGTGTCTCCAATGACATCCAGGATATCGTCGACGATTTGGAAGGCGATGCCGAGGTGCATTCCGATGCGGCCCAGGCGTTCGATTTGCTCCCGTCCGGCCGCCGAGAGGCGTCCACCCATGGTCAGGCTGGCCGCCATCAGGGCGGCAGTCTTGTTTCGATGAATGTAATCGACTTTTTCCGGATCAGCGTCCCCCAAAAGCTCGGCCTCAATGTCTTCGGTTTGCCCCCCGATCAACCGCTCGCTGCCGGCCGCAAAGGCTAGATCCTCAATCAGTTCGGCGGCCAGCGCGGGTTCCGTTCCATAGTGCCGGGCCAACAGGAGGAAGGCATAAGTGTTCAGGGCGTCCCCTGCCAGGACGGCCGTGGCTTCGTCGAATTGTTTGTGGCAGGAGGGTTTACCCCGGCGCAGATCGCCGTCGTCCATGCAGGGAAGGTCGTCATGGATAAGGGAATAGGTATGAATACATTCGACCGCGGTCGCGGCGGGAAGCGGATCGGCCTTTCCCGGAACCAGTTCCGCCGCCGCGAGCAGCAGGGCGGGCCGCAGCCGTTTGCCGCCCGATTCCATGCTGTACCGCATCGCCTGATGGAGACGGGCGGGCCGGGTGGAATCCGGGGGCAGCAGGGCGTCCATGGCGGTTTCAAAGCGCGCCTTGTAGTCCTGAAGTTTTGTTTTGAGGTCCGTCGTCGAATCGCTACTGTGACTTGAATATTTCACTTATGTTGAGTTTCGAAAATGGCTGGCGCAGGCTGACTTCTCAATCGGATTGGGGCTGGAAATGCCTGCTGGGCGGGGTTCTGATGGCGGTGCCGGTGGTCAATTTTTTCGCTCTGGGTTATCTTTATCGCCTGTTGGATGAGACGCGACAGGGTCTGCCATTGACGTTGCCGGACTGGAACGACTGGCATCGTCTTTTCATGGATGGACTGATTTTCTTTCTCATAATTCTCGCGTTTGCCGGAGTTCCCCTCTTGGCAACCTACCTTTTAAGCCGCTTGCCGTTCGTCAATCTCTTTGGTCCGCTTTCCTATGTTCCCATGATTCCCGCCGTGGTGGCCGCCGCGCCCCTGACCGCCGCCGCTCTGTACCGCTTTCAAACCCACGCCAGGGTTGCCGACGCGCTTGAAATCAAACGGCTTTTGGAAATGCTGCAAGTGGAAGCGAGAGAATTTGCGGTGCCAACCTTCGCTTTTCTGGGCTTCCTGCTGGCCGGGGCGCCGGTACTGCCGTTCGCGTTTTTTGTTGGCGCAATTCCGGTATTTAATTTTTACTTTTCAAAGTTCCATCAGTTGGAAACCGGAGGGCGGCCGGGACAGGTTGGGCCCTATTCATTTCTGTAATCGACACACTATGCCAACTTACGAATACGCTTGTCAGGCTTGCGGGCATCGCTTTGAAACCTTTCAATCGATCAAGGCGGATCCTTTGGTGGATTGTCCTTCCTGTGAGGAGCAAGGCCTTCGCCGGATGATTGGGCAAGGCGCGGGGATTATTTTCAAAGGTTCCGGATTTTACCAGACGGACTACCGCAAGGCGCCCGCCGGAGGCGGTGAAAAGAGTGCCGGATCTTCCTCCTCGGGCAGTGATTCAGCATCGGGTAAGGCGTCCGGAACGTCTTCCGAAAACAAAAAGGTCGCCGGAACCGGAGCGGCCAAAGACTGATTGGAAATCGTATGGCGTCCGCAAGAAAAAAAGAAGAGCCCAAGGGGCCGAAACCTTATGAGGTCATCATTGGCGCATTCCTGAGCGTCATACTGGGATTGCTGCTGGCGGCGGTTTACCTGATCGCCCAGCCGGTGGAGGAGGTTGATGAACTTCCGCCTGAAGCACAGCAGGACCGCAGGACCGTCTATTTTGTGGAGGGGCGCACGGGAAGCGCCTTGGATTTCGACTGGCGGCCGAAGGTGACGGCCTTTGAGACGGGAGTGTCCGGCAGCATCGAATTGGTCGAGGAGGAATTGAATCAGTGGGCGGCGATCGCGTTCCCGGACCTGGAAGACATGGATTCCGAGGGTATGGTCGCGATCATTCCGCGCAGTATCAATTTTAGGGTTGAGGATGACCGTCTGCACATCGCGTCCAGCTTGGAGGTGAGTATTTTCGGGTTTGGCGGAGAATACCTGGCGCAGACTCGGGGCAACCTGGTTCAGCGTGATGGACGGCATGTTTTTGCCCCCGAGAGTCTGGCGCTGGGTGGATTTCGCGTCCCGCACGATGGATTGATTAAACTCCTGGTCGAACGGGTGTTTTCGGCGATCGAAACTCCCGAGGAATTGTCCGAGTCATGGTCACGAATGACCCGGGCCGAAGTCCAGGGTGACCGTTTGATTGTTGAACTTCCTTAATGGGGTGTGTTTTTCGCTGGACTGGTCTGCTCTTAATAGTTCCGTTGCTGACGGCGGCGGAATCGGGGCAGGGGGCGGTAATATTGTCGACCCTGCGCACTCCCCATTTTGAAGTAGTTGCGTACGATCTGGTAAGCGCCGAGTTCGCCAGCCGGAGTTCTCATAGGTTGGTCGAAAGCACCCGTCAGTGGCTGCGGCTTCCGGCGGGCTCACCCGCCAGCCGCATTCGCGTTGAGTTGCGACCGGGGCATTTGTACCGCTGGCCGGAACCCTTTCGGACTCAGATTGAACTGTCCGGGGGCGTGAGTTTGGTTGTGCGCTGGGATGCGGAGACCGAACTGGAGGATTTGCAGCGGGCTCTGGCTCGAGCATTGTTACTGCGAGTGGCGGTTTGGCACGGCGTGGCCAATGAGGAAATGTCGGTTCCGGTCTGGTTGGAAGCGGCGTTACAGCGATCGATACAGGCCGCCGGGAATCCGTCGTATGTCGATTCCATGGCCCGCATGCTGAGGGAGCAGGGACCAATCTCGTTGGATGCCTTGCTGTTGGCCGAAGAGGATGAGGATTTCGACCGACGGTTCGCCGACAATGCCTATTGGTTTTTGCGTCACCTGGAGCATCAGGGAAGGGGATCCGATCGCACCCACAATTTCGTTATCCGTTTGTTGCGGGGCCAGGAACCGAGATCGGCCCTGATGGCGACTTTCGGCCCGGTGATTTCCGGAGACGAACAGATGGATCTTTGGTGGCGGGTCGGTGCGTTGGATCGCCTGCAGCGAAGGGCGCTGACTCAGAGCCATTTTCGCGATTCCCAACAGGTTTTGCGTTCGTTTTATTCGTTCTCGTTTCAACGGGAGGGAGATGAAGTTCGTCTGCCGATCGACGAACTTTGGGAACACCGCCGGGAGCCGTTGTTGCGCGAGGAACTGGCGTATCGGATCCAAAGAATCAATCTGGAGGTGCGGACCATTCATCCGTACCATTTCAACGCGGTGCTCTCCCTGGGTCAGGCGATGGTAGCCTTGAGCGAGGATAACGAAGCTGTATTCCGCGAGGCGGTGGACTTGTTTCGACAGGATTATCGCCAGGCGCAACGCCTTTTCGCGGAAACCGAGGCGGCGCTGGATCAGTTGGAGGAAACGTTGAACCGGTAACGATCGCCGTTCGATTTGGCCCGGGCGATTCGAACGGCAATCGGTTCAGGCCAGGCTCGCGACCAAACGATCGATGTCCACATTTTCCCGTATCAGTGCTTCAATGACGGGGATCTTGTCATGGTCCTGGGGTTGCGTTTTAATGGTCATGCCGGTAATTTTTGAGGCTATGACGTAACTGCCCTCCGTGGCGACCACGACGGGTATGTTCGTTTGCACCAGAAGTTCCATGATCCGGTCATGGGGCATCACATCGCGTGGGAGAATGATTCCGGAGAGAACCTTGTTCCCGGAAATGGCGGCCTGGGCGATGGCGGCGAGAAGAATATCGTCCCGGTCGCCCGCCGTGATGAGAATCGTCCCGGGACTGAGGTAGTCGAACATGCTTTTGGCCGACATGGTGGCGATGATGAAACGGTAGATCCGTTCCCCGGCGCCGTGGCTTTTGCCGTTCAACCAGCGCCCGTCGATTTCTTCCGCCACCTGGGACATGTTCGGAGCCGATAGGGTCTTTTGGATGGGCAAAACCCCGAGCAGCGGGATTCCCAGACGGCGAAGTCCAAGCCCCGCGTATTCCCTGACGGTTTCGATCTTGTCGGCATTGACCTTGTTGAGGATTGCGCCCACCACTTCCACCCCCTCCTGGTCGAAGAGCGCCTTGTTCATGGCGATTTCATCGACCGGGTTGCCGATCCCGCCGCGGGAAACGATAATTGCCTTGGCCCCCAGGAGCCGGGCGACGGCGGCGTTGGAAAGGTCGAAAACCGACCCGACTCCGGCATGTCCGCTGCCTTCGATGATGGTGATGTCCTTTTCCCAGGAAACGCGGTCAAAGGCTCGGCAGATTTTGTCGACCAGACCGGGGCGAAGCGTTTCCGGAGATTCCAGGTAACGCCGGGTGAATGAGGTGTCGATGGCGATCGGGCTCATGGAGTCGATCGGCACCCGCACGTGGTAGACGGTGTCGAGGAGGAAGGAGTCCTCGTCCACCCGGTGACCTTCCACCTCGATGAAGCGCTGTCCAATCGGTTTGATGAAGCCTACCCGTGAGAAGCGCTTCTGCAGAGCCGAGAAAAGCCCGAGGCAGGTGGTGGTTTTCCCCTCGTTCTGGCGCGTTCCGGCCACGAAGATGCGTTTTGTCTCCCGATTGACCGGTTTTACCAAAAGGCAATCCGAGGCCTCCGGCGGCATCGTCTCCGGTGGCATAGTCTCCGGCGGCGATTTATCGCTCATCAACCTTCTTCTCCATAAAGCAGCCGGTGGTCGATCGCCTGGCAGCCGACGATGGCGGCGGCGCCGAACACATTGTGGGCGCTGGAGCCTCGGCTGATCTCGGCGGCGGGCTTGCTCAGACCGGTGATGACCTGTCCGTAAAGATTGCTGTGTCCCACGATTTGCAGCAGTTTAGAGGCGATATTCGCACTGTTCAAATCCGGGAAAATCAGAACGTTGGCCCGTCCGGCGACCGGACCTTCGATCCCCTTGGTCAAGGCGGTGGTGGGATCGAGGGCCGCGTCCACCTGCAACTCCCCGTCGATTTCCATCGGTATCCCGGCTGATTTGGCCTTCTGCCGTGCGAGTTCGGTGGCGGCGCGCATTTTGACAATTGCCGTGTGGTGGGTGTTAACGCTCTTGCTGGAATAACTCAGCATGGCCACTCGCGGCAGGGTGTTGGTCAGGTGATGGGCGATCTTGGCGGTGGTGATGGCGATATCGCTCAACTGCTCCGCGTCGGGATCCGGGATAACGCCGCAGTCGGCCAGGAAGAGTACTCCATCGAATCCCAGGCTCTTGTTTTCCTGTTCGAGAATCAGCAGCGAGGACGCCGTTTTTACCCCGGTATGGCGTGGAATGATTCGGAAAAGCGGTCGCAGGGCACTTGACGCGGCTACGGTCGCTCCGGATATCAGGGCGTCCACCCGGTTGGTGGCCAGCATGAGGGTGGAATAGGTGCTGGGGTCTTTGACCGCTTCGCGGGTTTCGACCGCTTTGAGCCCCTTGTAGCGACGGAAGGTCTCCAGGCGCATCACGAAGTCTTCGAAATCATCGCTGTTCTCCGGTTCGATAATGCGCATGCCCTCCAGGTTGATATCCAGGCGTGCTGCATTCTCCTTGATCGTTGCCCGGTCTCCCAGCAGGATAGGCACTCCCATCTTGCGGGTGGTGAACTGGCGCGCGGCTTGGAGTATGCGCGGATCGGCTCCTTCGGCAAAAACGACACGCTTTGGGTGACGCTGAAGTTTGGCGGAAAGTCGTTCAATCAGTGACATCGGTTGCTTGTTTTGTGGGTTGGACCGGTTTTCAATGGGCGGCATTATTATCCCCGGAAGGATTTAACCGCAATCCTCAAGAAAGGTTTGTTTAATGAATTGGGACCGGCATAAATCCAGACTCCCGGCGTCTCCGGGATGCCGGTTTGAATTCGCGCCGGGGTTCTTTTTTTACAATGTCAGGTCTGTTTCAACGCATAGGGATCGTGTCCGCCTCCACCGTGATTTCGCGAGTGCTTGGTCTGGCGCGCGACATTCTCACCTTCGCCGTTTTTGGTACTTCGGCCCTGAATTCCGCCTTTATCTTCGCGTTTACCCTGCCCAACCTTTTCCGGCGGCTGTTGGGAGAGGGCGCCTTGACGGCGGCCCTGGTGCCTACCCTGAGTGAGGAAATGGAGCGCAACCAGCG
Organism: Opitutia bacterium; assembly: GCA_050506795.1. GTDB lineage: Bacteria > Verrucomicrobiota > Verrucomicrobiia > Opitutales > T3Sed10-336 > SLOW01. Next base: position 19,382 of record JBJHCF010000040.1, on the reverse strand, counting down.
GCCGGGGATCTTTGTCCTTTTGAATCAGGTGATGACCTGGTTGCTGGTGGTCCTGACGGCGTTGGTGTTGGTGGCGCTGCTCCTTTTTTCCGCCATTCACTGGATCCCGGGTCTGGATGAGCGCTGGTACCTGGGGGCTGATCTGGGACGCATCCTGTTTCCCTACCTGTTTTTTGTTTGTCTGGCGGCCATGCTGGCGGCGGCGTTGAACGTGCTTCAGCGTTTCGCCGTTCCTGCGCTGTCCGCGGTGTGGCTGAATCTAAGTGTGCTCCTGTCGCTGGGAGTACTGGGCGGGTGGCTGGCCGGAACGCCGGAGGGGAAAATGGGGTTCCTCTGCTTTGGGATCCTGGCCGGCGGCGTCATCCAGGTGGCGGTGCCGGTTTGGGCTCTGCGGCGCGAAGGATGGCGTCCCCGTCTCGATGCTCGCGTGACTCCGGGTGTGCGGGAGATTTCCGGACTCATGCTGCCCGGCCTCGCGGGAGCGGCCATTTTTCAGATCAATGTGGTGGTGTCCCGGTTCCTGGCCTTTTCCCTCGATGAATCCGCGGTGGCGATCCTTTATCTCGCCAGTCGGTTGATGGAACTTCCGCTCGGCATATTCACCATCGCCGTGACCACGGTGGTGTTTCCGTTGATCGCGGGGCACGCGGCCCGAAAGGATTTCGAGGGCTTCGCGGTCGGTTATCAGAAAGGCGTCTGCCTGATTCTCGCCATCACATTGCCGGCCACCGCCGGTATTATCCTGATGCGCGAACCGATTCTCATCAGCCTGTTTCAATGGGGGGCGTTTGGCGCGGCCGATACCCGGGAGACTTTGCCGGTACTGACCGTTTTTGCCCTCAGTTTGCCATTCTACTCGTTGGCCGCCCACCAGACCCGAGGGTTCTACGCCCTCAAGGATATGGTGACACCGGTGAGAATCGCCGGCATTGGGTTTTTGCTCAACCTGATCCTTAGTCTTACCCTGATGCAGTTCCTGGGAATTGTCGGTCTGGCTCTGGCCAACCTTGGTTCCGTCGTGGTGCAAAGCCGATTGCTCCAGGTACGTCTCAATCGCCGGTTGAGCGGTACCGCACTCCGTCATCAGGCCCGGGATCTGGGTAAGATTGCCATCGCCACCGCGGTCATGAGTCTTGGGGTGTTTTTGGCCATGCGTGGATTGGAAGCAGTGTTCCCCGACGGGCGCTGGGCCGCGTTTTCCGGGATCCTGGTGGTGATCCCCGCCGCCATAGGACTCTACGGACTGATGATCTGGTACCTGCGCCTGGAAGGGCGGGATGAGGTCGATGCGCTGTTGCGGCGGTTCCTCGGCCAATAAACGCAAAAAACCCGGAGCAACAAAGGTCGCCCCGGGTCAAAAATTTTTGCCGGAGACCGTCGTTCTCCGCCCTGGATTCAGGCTTTGACGACTTTGCCGGCTTTGATTGCCTTGACCGCAACCAGCATACGCTTCACCTGGCCGTTGGGCAGGCGGACACGCACCCGCTGAAGGTTGGGACGAAAAGTCCGCTTGGTGATTTTAGTGACGTGGGTCCCGATGCCCCCGCTCTTTTTGCTCTGTCCCTTGCGGTGAATAATGCTGCCGCGGGTCGGGCGCTTTCCGGTAATCTGACAAATCTTGGCCATGGCTTCAATATGGACGGTGTAAAACGTTAAATGGAAGAACAAAAGATCTGCGCCCCGTGAGCGCAAGCTTTTAATACGAAAAACCATCGCGGCCGGGGATCGGACGATGGGAAATGTGGGGTGGCTGACCGGATTCGAACCGGCGACCCTCGGTACCACAAACCGATGCTCTAACCAACTGAGCTACAACCACCGCAGGAAAATGTTTTTTTCCGTCTTTTTCAGACCGGTGTCAACAGGTTTATTGAGTGCTTTTAAAGGCGGCGGACCACGGAGGTGGCAACCCCTTGAACCAGAAGTTCATTCACCGGATAAATGGAGGGAAAGGTCCGGTTTTCCGCTTTGAGATACGGAGGTTGACCTTGCGGTTGGAGGTAGCGCTTGAGGGTGGTTTCGCCATCGATCAGCGCGGCCACAATGTCGCCGTTGCGCGGGGTGCGTACTTCCAGGATCACGGTGTCACCGTCAAAAATCCCGGCGTCGATCATGCTCTCGCCGCGTACGCGCAGGGCGAAACTCTTGCCGCCCCTTGCAATGCCGGCGGTCTCCACGTCGATTTGCAGACGGGCGATGGCGTTGCCGGACTCCACTCCTTCCGGGAATCCAGCCGCGATATTGCCGTAAACCGGAATTTCCACCACATCGATTTCATCGGCAAGGGTTTTGCCGCCAGTTTCTCCAGTGTCGCCGGTGATACGGTAGGCGCGCGCCTGCCCGGGAACTCTTGCCAGGGCGCCCTTGCGTTCCAGGGCCAGAAGGTGGCCGGCCACCGCGTTGGTGCTTTTGAACCCGAAGTGTTTTTGAATCTCGCGGATACTGGGCCAGTAGCCCTGGTCACGGGCGAAAACTCGGATGAATCCAAGGATTTCCTGCTGACGAAGAGTTAGGGAGTTCATGGTGAATAAATGGATATGGACTTACGTTCACGCTGTCAAGCCGGGAAATCTTTTGCTTTCGTAGGTCCTTTTTTTGCGGTAGGAGAGGGTTACGATGGCCAAACCCAAAGTTGTGGTGGTGGGGGCGGGAAGCTTTTTTTTCGGTCGCAAGGCGATCTGGGGGATGATCCACCTGGATGGTCTGACCGAAGGCACGCTCTCGCTGGTGGAAACCGACGCTCGTCGTCTCGAGAAACTGTTGGCTCTCGCTCGGCGCGCGGTCGAATCGGCGGAAGTCTCCCTGCGAATCGAGGGGACCACCGAAGTGCGCGAGGCCCTGCCGAACGCCGACTTCGTGGTCCTGAGTTTTTCCAACCGCAATGCCCACTACCGCAAAATCGATTGTGAGGTGTCCGCCAAATTCGGGATTCGTATGTGTTCGGGGGATACGATCGGGCCCGGCGGCATTTTCCGCGCCATGCGGGAGTTGCCTGAGATCCTGCGTACCGCCAGGCTGGTGGAGGAGCTTTGCCCGCAGGCGTGGGTGATCAACTACATCAATCCCTCCACGGTCAACGGCATCGCTTTGATGCGGCATACCCGGGTCAAGAGTTTCGCGCTGTGCGACAGCCTGCACATGCCCTACGTGAAAAGCCATTACCGTGAGATGGCCGGACTGGCGAAGGAAGAGGAAAAGGATTTCCATTTGGAGATTGCCGGGGTCAATCACTTCACCTGGGTGCTGGAAGCCAGTTTCCGCGGTCGCGACCTGAGCCCGGAGATCCGGAAGGCGATGAAAACGTTGGCGGATCAGGAGCAGGATGAAGGTTACGCCAAGAGCCGCTTCAACAACACCTACAGCCTGGAGTTGTGGGATACTTTCGGCGCCTGCCCGGCCTGCGTCGCTCACACCAAGGAATACCTTCCTTATTGGCAGGGCGCGAGCCTGGCCCCGAGGCGGTTCGCCCCGCTGACCGTATTCGATGCCGACGAGCGCGTCGCTCAAACCGAGCAGGCCTGGGAGGAGATTTCCGCCTACGGGGAGGGGAGCAAACCGATCGAGACGTTTCACGAGAAGACGGTCTCCGATCACGCCACCGACATCATTCGCGCCATGTGGACCCGGTCCGGCGAACCGTTTTATCTCAATGTGCCCAACCGGGGCGCGGTCGGCAATCTGCCCGACGACGCCTTCCTCGAGTTGCTCTGCGACGTCGACCTCGAGCACGGTCCCCGCCCGCGCAAAGTGAATGATTTCCCCCTGGGACTTCGCGGCCTGCAAATGGGTATCCTCGATGTTCACGAACTCACGGTGGAAGCGATTGTGCGTAATGATCGGAACCTTCTGCGCCGGGCCATGATGACCGATCCCCTGGTCCGCACTATCGAGGACGGCGACGCCGTGATCGAGGAGTTGCTCGAACGGGAAAAAGAGGCATTGGAGTTTACCGGGGAAGGCACGGGCTGACCTTGTTGTCTCCGGCAGGCGGTTTCGGATTCACATTTGACCCACGATACGGAGGCGGAGGAAGCGGGGACCGGATGCAGAGGTGAGGGCGGAATCGAGCACGCGCATCATTGCTCCGTCGGTGTTTGCATGCTGGTCAGTCGTCGAGTCGTAAAGGACTTCGCTCCAGTCAATCAGGTCGGTGGAAGCTTCGACAATATAGGCGATGTCGGTTTTTGCCGGGGAGCGGTGAAACAGCAGTGAGAGCCGGTCGCCGAGGATTTCCATCTTTGGCATCGACTGTGCCGGGGACTCGCCGGGAGTGATGTCGAGCGCATAACGAACCAGGTTGGTGATGCCGTCTCCCCAGGGGTCGGCCTGTGGACCGGACACGGTGGGATTATCTCGGTCGTTGTGATCCGGAAACACCCGTTCCAACCACAAATGATAGGTTTCCTCCGCACGTTCGTTCAGGAAGACGGGTTGAATTCCGCTGTTTGGGCTGATTGTCGCGGCGATTCCGTCCGCGAACGTGCCGACGGCGACCAGGCTTCCGTCCTCAAGGGAGCGCTCCTCGATCCGGCGAACGCCGGTGGCGAGGTCGTTGGGAATCAGCGTTCCCCACCGGTTGGGGGTTTGAGACACAATTTCATGGTAAAAGGGAGCGTACCGGTCGTCGACCTCGGCTCCGGTGACCTCAACCATGGTCGCCGCGAGCGGCCTCCCTTCGCCCGCGACATTGTCATAGAGCACCACAAACCGCTTCGCCCCGGAAAGGCTTTCTCCGGCCACACCGGTCGCATCTTCGGGGCCGGTACCGAAGGCGATTACCCGCACCGTCTCCTTGGCCGTGAGGAAGTGGTGATACTCCTCTCCATCTTCGCCATCATTCAAAAGCAGGCGAACCAGCACATCGTTCCCTGGGGTGAAGCGCGGGTTTCCGCTGGGTTCGGTGACGAACCACCCGGAGTACGCGCCCTCGGAATCGGTGGTGAACCGGTAATGACGGCTTCCGAAGTCTTCGAACCGGAACCTCGGCGAATCGGTATTGCGGATCCAGTCGACATCCCGGCCGGTCACGAGAATCGCGTTCCCCGCGCCATTCTGCTGGGGCGGGTCGTCGCCGGTGATAATCCGGTTGCCGTAGCGGTAGACGGAATCCGGGCGCAGACCTTCCAGGGAAAGGCGGAATGCGAATGGCACCCGATTGTTGTTGTCGGCGCTTGCGTCCTGCTCCCCCTGGATAAAACGAGGCATGACCGGCCCGGTGAGACGGATGACCCGGAAGGCGTCGCTGGTCGCGGGTTCCAGGTTTCCGGCTTCGGCTTCCAGCCTGAAGACCCCCGCGCCATCGACGGCAAGACCTTCGAAAGTGGCGACGCCGTCGACCGCCGGGACGGTGGTGGTTCCGGTCAACACGCCGGTAGTGTCGGGTGACAGGCTGAGGGCGACCTCGCCGTCGAAATGCGGGTCGGCAAATCCGTCCGTTGTGGTCGCCCGTACCCGAATCGGCGGCAGTTCAAGGACGCTTTGGCCGGTACTCGGAGGTTGCGTCTCGAAGGCCAGGGCGGTCACTTCGCCGGGATCGCCCGCGGCCACCCGAATATTGTCCAGGCGCAGTTCGGCCCGCGGGCCGGAGTCGCCCAGGACGTGGTAGTATTTCCAGCGCAGTTCAACATAGGGTTCCCTCTCGGCATCGACGGGAAGCGCCACCGGACCAAACAGCTCACTGTGTCCCGGCGTTTCGTTGCGCAAATAATCAAGAGGCTCTCCGTCCGGTCCGGGCACGTCGAAGAAGGATCCGGTTGGGCCGACGCGGTATTGCAGGCGCAAGGCGTAGGTCCGGTCGTTTGGTGTTACCGTGCCGGCAGTCCATTGGACCCGGATGTTTTCCGCCCTTCGAGTGTCGAGGGCGAGGACCGCTGAGCCCAGGTAACCGGCTTCCTCGTGGTCCTGGGTGTTGGCGGTGTTGATGAAGGAGACTCCATGTTCCCCGAGACCGTTGACCCGGCTGCGGCTTTCGAGGTTGTAAGGCAGTTGCCACAGGCCGTCCATCTCAACCCGAAGTCCCGGATCGGACTCCTGGACTTGCTCGAAGAGCATGTGCGGCGGAAACGTCCCGGCGGGGGCTTCCCGGCTCCACTCATTGAACTCGAACGATCCTTGGATAACGGGGTGGGGATCGGTACGGGTGGTCACGAAGTGGGCCTCGTCGAGAGCGCTCCACTCGCCGTTATCGAGCACCCGCGCCCTGATGACGGTGTCGCCGCTAATGGCAATGGGTCCGGTGTAAGGGAACGCGCTCGAGGAAACCGCTCCCGTTCCGTAGCTACGCGGGTCGCCTCCGTCGATCGTGTAATAAATTGTGCCGCTGGAGGAAGTAATCGAAACCTCGCTGGTTCCCGGTGTAACGCCTCCCCGCGGAGAGAAAACGGGGGCGTCGGTATTGGGATACAAGCCGGCATTACGGAATTGATTAACCACAATTCCGGTCCGTTGCGGGAGATAGGTGTTCACGATGCGGTCGAACTCCGGCATCCAGTGATTGGTGTGGGTGTAAAGGACACAGGGCGCGCCGCGACAGTCCTTGTCGCGACGATAACTTCCCCAGCGGGCCGACTCGGCGATGACGGCCGCCTCGACGATAGCGGCGGTTTCAATGAACCGGTTGATCGTTTTTTCGGGGGTGAGGGCGCCGTCATTGAACAGATGCCGGTGGACATGGTCGGCGAACAGCAGGCGAAACTCAGCGTTATTGCGCAGTTCCGCATAGAACCTGGCGGCGTCGGCGCTTACGTTTACCCGATTATTGTGCAGGCCCTCCATTGACCGCTCGGAATCCCAACAGAAAAACATCCACCCGGCTCCCGGTTCGCGTCGTCGAATGGCGTTCCAGTTGTTGTGAGGCCAATCGTCCATTCCCGCCCACATGTTTACAATCATGTAATCGATGTAGTGCGGCACATCGAGGTATTCCCGGATCGCCTCGTAGTTTTCGAGCGAGGACAGTCCGGCGTTGGTAAGGGCGACCATGGCATCCCAGGCTTCCCGGTTTCCGTCCCGCACGCCGTTATGCGTATAAGCGTCCCAGTCCTCGCGTTCCCCTCCGAAGTAGGTGGACCCAAAGGCCGCGTCGATTCGTTCGGAAGGGTTGTAAAGACCCCAATACACGCCGTTGATATAAAGATGAACGTGCTTGCTGTGGGAACCGCTGCCGCTCACCGCAATCTGCGAATCGCGTATGAATCTGTCCCGCATGTACAGACCGCGGAGACGTTGATCGCTGGCCCAATGCAACCACTCGTTGTTGTACTCGGCGCGGAAGGTGATGGTGTTGAAATCTGCCATGTCCGAACCGCTGCTCAGAAAAAAGGGATGCTCGAGTCGCCTGGCCTCGTACTCACTCTTGAAGAGGACACGAAGTGACGCCTTGGGAGTGTTGTTGATTTGTCGGCTGGCCCCGCCCTGTGATCGCAATCCCGCGTTTATCTGGAGGCCCGGCTCTCCGCCAGGATGTATCAGTTCCATGGAGACTGGTCGTTCCCATTGCTGGCCCTTGCGCGTGCGGTTGGGATAAAGTCCGGTGTCGGGATCGAACATGTCGTCCATGTCGATCACCAGCGACACGCTGGGAATGCTGGTCAGGGCTTCCACCATCCGCGGAGCGTAGGCCGAATGCTGGGTGACATCGGGGCTCATCCCGTAGTGGACGAGACTCCAGGAACCCCATTGGGACGGGAAATCAAGGGCTTCCGGGTCGTCGGGTTGCGCGATCACGTCCTCCAGAAAGAGGTAACTGTGGGTCATGACGTGATGGGCCGGGAGGGCGCCGTCCTGGTAAGCGACGGCCCGCACCACCGTGTTCCCGGCAATGGAAATAGGACCTTGGTACAGCGCGCCCGCCGATTCCGAGGGAGGACTCCCATCGGTGCTGAAACGGATTTCGGCTTCGGGGTTGTCGTGGGACAGGGTCAGCTCAAAAGGGGTTTCGTAGAATCCCCGTGCGTGTGAAAATTCCGGGGGAGAAAGCGGGGCGGAGTAGGTCTGGGTGGTGTTACTGAAAGACGGAGTCGGCTCGAGGAAATGGAACCAGTCGCCGGTTCCGTCGGGGAAGCGGCCGTAGGAGGTATCGCGCGGAACCATCACCGGATCCACTGCGTCGGCGGTGGAGCCGTCGGGACGGGTGAGCGACAACGGTTCACCGGCGGCGCTGATTCGGAAATTGGCGTGGAGCCGGGGGCCGGCCGGTCCTCCGAAGGGAAGGGTGTATTTATCCGCGAGATACCGCTCGACTTCACGGCGCTGGTCCGTGGAAAGGGAATGATTGTAGAGGATGAATTCGGCGATGTGCCCGTCGAAATTCCTGGGAGAGTCGTGCGAATTGCCCAGGAAGATGCCGCCGAAGCCCGAAGTGCTCACCGTTCCCGGATCCTCGTTGCGGCTCCCTACGATCTCGCCGTTGCGGTAAACGCGCGCTACCGGTTCGTCTCCGGCGGATTGGGAGGCGCCCACCAGTGCCCAGGCGCCTTCCTCCAGAACGTTGCCCGCGGATATGGAGTTCATCGCCCCGACCCGCAGGCGGAGCGTTCCCCCGGCCGAAGTCACCTCCAGGTGAAGGTTTCCGGAGTTGGTATTCGACGGGCCGGTGCCGAAAATGCCGGAAGTGGTTCCACCGTTCCAGCGCACTACGGCGAACAGGGTGAAGTTTTCGAAATCATCCATTTCCGCAAACTGCTGGTGGGGAAGCGAGAACTGCTGGTTGATGCCGTTGAAGCGGAGGGCCGGGTGTCCACTGATAACGTTGTTCTCGAAGATTGGACGGGCGTTCGCGGCGGTCTGAATGGCGTCGTTGCCCAGTCCGCTCATGTCGTGCCAAACCTCGACGGGATCACCGTCGGCAAGATCGCTTAACGCGTCGGCGCTGAACCATCCCGTCAGTCCCTCAACCGAAGCCGGATCGCTGAAATCGCTTTCTAGCTCACCATCCTCCGCACCCGGACGTCGGTCCTTTCCCGAGGCCCAAACCAGCAGATACTCGCCAGGACCGATCGTCCTCGACGGAAAAGTCCATTTGAAGGGGGTGTCCGGGTCGTCGGACAGACCCCACCCTTCGAGGTTCACCGGTTCCGGGCCCGTGTTGTAAAGCTCGATCCAATCCTCGAAGTCTCCGTCCTCATCCATCGATACCGAGCCGTTCGAGGCGACGAATTCGTTGATGACAACTTCGCACCGGAGAGTTGCGGCGAAAAGGAAAAACGTCAGACAGGGAAGGAGAAACAGTGAGGTTCGATTGCTTCGAGGTTGCATCATGTGGAAGGCTCATCGACTAATGAGCGTTGGGAGATGTTTTCTGAGGAAATTTAAAAATGGCGGAGCGGATCGGGTAAGACAAAACAAAACGCCTCCGCGGCGAGAGACTTTGAGGCCTTTTTATTTAGCGCGTGCCGCGGGATCACCGGCTCTTTTGAATTCACGCTTTCCTTGACAGCTTCAAGGCCGTTTCCTAGAAGAAAAGGGTGTTTTCTCCACCGCTGTTTTTCCGTCGCTCCCGGTTGGATTGAGATGATTCCTGAATCGATGCGCGTTTCGCTTTTATCCCGGAGTCTTGCTTTTTCCGGTCTGGTTTTTTTCGGCTGTTCGCCCCAACCCGAACAGCAGCCGCTTCCGCTGGCCGGGAGCGCGGAAATGGAAATGTTGTTGGCCACCGCTTGCGGGATCTGCCACACCATTCCGTCTCCTTCCTATCTCCCGCCCGAGGAGTGGCGCTACCTTATCTCTTGGATGGGCACCTTCCTGGGGCACGCGCCGGAGGTGCCGATTCACCCGGCTTTGGTGGGGCAGGATGGAATGCCCTCGGTGCCGCTGATTCCCTACCGGGATTTTGACGCCATTCGGAACTATTATCTAGTGGAATCCGCCCGGCAATATGAGGCACCCGCGCGGCTTGAAATCCCGCCGGTATCAACGCTGTTCGAGCCGGTGGAATTTCATCACCTGCCGCCGGTGATCAGCATGGTGGGGGTCGATCCCGAAGAGCAGATTATCTTCATCGGATCGTCGCAGCCACCCGGGTTGCAGATCCTGCGGCGCGGCGAGGCTCCGATATCGGTGCCGGTGCATACCGAGCCGGTGGAGCTCGAAATGGTCGGTGATGCCCATCGCATCGCTCTGATGGGAAATCTGGGGCAGGATGTGAGGCAGGGGCAGGTGGTGGAATTTCACCTGGGCCGGGCGACGCGGCGTATTCTGGTGGAGCGCCACCACCGCATCGTTTCGCACCGGACACGCGATATTGACGGCGACGGACATCCCGACCTGTTTGTCTGCGGATTCGGCGATTATCCCGAGGGCCGCGTTGGGATTTGGTGGGGTGCTCCGGACTGGGAATTCGAGGAACAGGTGCTGTTCACCGAACCGGGAGCGACCTGGGGAGAGGTTGTCGATCTCAACGGCAATGGGTTGCTGGACGTGGTCATTTCCGTGGCCAACCAAAGGCCGCGCATTTTGGCTTTTATGAATCAGGGGAACCGTCAGTTCAAGCGGGAGGTTCTGGTCGAACGTCCGGTAGGCTGGGGGTATAACCGCTGCATGATCGTCGACTGGAACGGCAACGGTAAGCCCGACATTGTCGAGTTGGCCGGCAACAACCTGGAAATGCGCGGACGTCCGATCAAACATGATCACGGCATCCGCATTCTCATCAACCAGGGTGATTTGCAGTTCGAGGAGATCCACTTCGAGCCGTTTCCCGGCGCCATGGATCTGGCGGCGGGAGATTTCACCGGCAACGGCAAAGTTGATTTGGCGGTGACTTCATTCTATCCCGATTGGCGCGACGAGGTCCCTCTCACCTTTCTCATGCTGCTCCAGCAGGAGGACGGAACCATCGAGCGGGCCGGTATCGACGACCGTTATTGGAACCGCTGGATGCGCGTGGTGGCCGCCGACGCCACCGGGGATGGGAATACGGACCTCCTTCTCGGAGCCGCCGAGGTGCCCATGGCGATTCCCGAGGAAGAGATGCCTCGTTACCAACAGCTTTTGGAGGGGAAAGCGAGCGTCCTCCTCCTGCGGAATCTCGGCGCGGGGAGCGGGAATTCGCTCTCCATGGAATAGGAGTGTGATTTGCTTTTATCCGATCGCGTCTTTCCCCGGGGCCTCTGAGCGCCCTTTCTTCGGTGTTGCGATCGCGTTTGTTGTTGGATTTGATCGCTTCTCCGGCCGTTTGGCGGATCGCCTTGCCTTTAAATATTCCGGCGCGGAGAATTAACCAAATGGTTTCCGAACCGATATCCCACCTCCCTGACGGCGCCGAAAGGCGTATCGTAGGACTGGATACGGCTCGGGCGCTGGCGATCGTGGGCATGGTCATGGTGCATTTTGGTCCCTATAACCTCGTGGCAGAGAATTGGCGGGAGTGGGTGTATGGCCTTTCCCATGGGCGGGCCTCTTTGCTTTTTGTGGTCCTGGCCGGAGTCGGTATGACGCTCATGGCCGGACAGTACGGGCAGACCAAATGGCGGCGGGCCTGGCCGCTGCTCGTTGGTCGCGTCGCGGTGCTCCTGCCGCTTGGACTGGGCTTGCAAATGTTGGATATCGGTCCGTTGGTGATCCTGCATTACTACGCCATGTTCTTTGTGTTGGCGGCGCCGGCGACCTTTCTTCCCGGCCGAATCCTGCTCGCGCTTGCGGGCGCCCTGAGCCTGGCGGGACCCGCCGCGTACCACCTGATCGAGCGGGCCAGGCCGGAATGGGTGGTGCGGTACGATCCGGTGACCTTGACCGACCCCCCCGCGTTGATTTTACGCGAACTGCTCTTTACCGGCTCCTATCCGGCCATGGTTTGGATGGCGCCGTTCCTTTTTGGTATGTGGTTGGGACGGCGGGCGCTGAATGCGGGCGGAACGCGGATTGGTTTGTTCCTGGGGGGAGCGATTGTCGCTGTTCTCGCTTTGGTTCTTGGTATCCTGTCTCCGGATACGGGTTGGTGGGCGTTGGCGGACGCCACCCCCCACAGTCAGATGTGTGTTTGGTTGATCGGAGGCACGGCCACCGCGACGGCCTTGCTGGCGGTCTGTCTGAGCCTTACTGATCTACTGGGGCGCCTTCTTTGGCCGCTCGCGGCCATGGGCCAGCTGGCATTGACCGCGTACGTGAGTCATTTGTTGCTGCTCGACGCTGCGCCGGGAGTGAAATCGAACACTGTGGAATCGGCGTTTATCACCGTCGGACTCTTCACCCTCGGAGCGATGTTGTTTGCCGTTGTCTGGCGCCGGAGGTTTCAGCGTGGTCCCCTGGAGAACGTGCTGCGCTTTCCCGCGTATTGTTTCGGAAGAGGATTCGGGCCCGACAGGTGACCCCCGGATCGGACCCGGTCGCCGAGTCAGTGTTTGCGCGCGACGCTGACGCGCTTCTGCCAGTCCTTGGTGTAGAGGCTGAAGTGATTGAGGTCGGAGGGATGAGCCGCGATAACGGACTCGTCGACCGTGACCCCGAGCCCCGGTCCCGAAGGCAGGGACACGCAGCCGTCGAATTCGATCTCCGGAACCCCAGGCGCCGCCTCCATGACGTAGCTCTCGTCGAAGTCGTTGAAATTTTCCTGGATCATTACGTTCGGGGTACAGGCGGCCAAATGAAGCGCGGCGGCGGTCGATACGGGGCCGCCGACATTGTGCGGAGCCATCCGCATGTAGTGGTACTCCGCCTGGGCCGCGATTTTTTTGGTGTTCGCCAATCCGCCGAAGTGGGTGATGTCCGTTTGCAGGATGTCGCAGGCCTGCAGTTCGAACAATTCGCGGGTGTCGCAGGGGGTGTGGATGCGTTCCCCGGTGGCTACCGGGATACCCAGCGGGGCCACGGCATCCATGAACTTTTTTAGGGCTTTCAGGTTTTCCGGGGGGACCGGTTCCTCGAACCACCCGGGTTTGAACGGGGCGAGTTCCCGCGCCATCTCCACCGCGCCGGCCACGGTGAAGCGTCCGTGCATCTCGATGAGCAGGTCCACGTCGGTCCCCACGGCTTCCCGCACGGCGGCGACCAGGGCTATCGAAATCCTTTTTTCCTCCCCGGTGAACTCGTAGAACGAATCGCCGAATGGGTCGAACTTCAAGGCGCGGTACCCTTTGGCCACTGCGGCCCGGGCCGCCTCGGCGAAGGCTTCCGGAGTGCGTTCCGTACGGTACCAGCCGTTGGCGTAAAGTTTGATTCGGTCACGGACCGCGCCGCCCAGAAGGCGGTACACCGGCTGATTCAGAGCTTTTCCCTTGATGTCCCAACAGGCAATCTCGAGGCAGGCGAGAGAGGACATGGCGACTTCACCCGGACGGCCGAAGTCCCCCGTCATCATTTCGTAGACCAGTCGCTCGGTGTCGAATGGGTCCCGACCGAGGGCGTAGCGCGGCGCCGCTTCGCGCAGGTAGGCGATGACGGCATCGGTTTTGTTGACGGGTCGCACTTCCCCGAAACCGGTGATGCCTTCATCGGTTTCGACCTTGACGAAAAGGAGGTCCCGCCAGGCTGTGCCCAGCACCAGGGGAGTGACGGCTGTGATTTTCATGTTTTCATAAGAGAGGATTTTGCGAAAGGTTGGAAGAGCGGAATTTCGATTCGACGGAATTCCGCCTTCGCCGAACCGAAATACAAGGGAGGGTATGGTTGCCAAAAAAATGAGTTCACTGGATCGGGTCCTGGGCAGGTTGGAGAACCTGGATTCGGTTAATCTGACGAATCTCGTGCAGCGCCTCGCCCGGGAGAGAAACCTGCTTGAGGCGGTATTTAACACGGTCCGCGAAGGGATTTTGGTGATCGACCGGCACGGCGTTATCGAGTACGCCAACGAGGCCTCCACCCGCCTTATCGGGCTCAAGGATCATGAAATCGGAAAAATTACCCTTTGGAAACTGGTGCCGGACCTGGCCATGAGCCTGGAAACCAATCTCGACGCCTTGCGACCGCGGTTGCCGTTGCTCCTTCGGGAGATCGAGATCAGTTATCCGGAAACGCGCTACCTCCGTCTCTACATCGTGCCTTTCCGCGAGGAATCGCCCGAACACGATGAGCTGGACGAACAGGAAACGGGTCATTTCGCCGTGATCCTGCACGATATCACCGCCGAGAAATCGTCCACCGAGGAAATGATCGAGAACGAGAAGATCTCCTCCCTCCTGCTGCTGGCTGGCGGGGTGGCTCACGAATTGGGCAACCCGCTCAACACCATCAACATTCATCTGCAATTGATCCAGAGAAAGCTGAAAAAGCTGGATCACTCGCCCGCCGCCGAAAAGATCCGGGAATCAGTCGATATCTGTTCCGGGGAGGTGGCGCGGCTCGACGGTATCATCAGCCACTTTCTCAAGGCCATTCGTCCCAGCCCGCCCGATTTCCAGGATGTCCGCCTTCTCGATCTGATCGAGGAGGTTCTGCGCACCCAGGCCAGCGAGCTTTCCGATCGGGGCATTCAGGTCGATGTCGAGCTCAACCGCGACCTTCCGGTCATTCTGGGCGATCGGAATCAGCTTAAACAGGTGTTTTTTAACATTTTCCGCAACGCCATGGATGCCATGGAGTCCGGCGGACGCCTCCGGGTGCGGGCTTCCAGCGACGACACCTCCGTTTTTATTCAGATTGCGGACACCGGTGCGGGCATCAGTCGCGACAACCTTTCCAAGGTCTTTGAACCCTATTACACGTCCAAGAAGAAGGGGCACGGTCTCGGGATGATGATCGTCCAGCGGATCATGCGAGACCACGGGGGCCAGGTCGGCATCGAAAGCCAGGAAGGCGTGGGCACGGTCATCTTCCTGCAGTTCACCCAGAAACACCGCCGGGCCCGCCTCCTCAAAAGCCGGGAGGAAACCTGAAAATTCATGCGGGAATCGTGTTGACAGAGCGTCCGCCATTCCGGAAATTACCGTTTTCCACGTGCGGGCGTAGCTCAGTTGGTAGAGCACTACCTTGCCAAGGTAGATGTCGAGAGTTCGAATCTCTTCGCCCGCTCCGAACAAAAAGCCTTTCCCTTGGCGGGAGAGGCTTTTTTTTGATCCGGGTCAATGCGTTCCCGGAGCAATTTCAGTAGGATAGGGGCATGGAACGAGAGTGGATCAAGGTTTCGGATTTTCAGGGGGAACCGTTCAGGTTGTTTTTTCCGCTCGGTTGGCTGGCGGGGGTGTTCGCGGTAGCCATGTGGCCGTTGTATTTCGCGGACGTGTATCCGTTTTATCCGGGTGCGGCCCACGCGCGCCTGATGATTCTGGGATTCATCGGCGCTTTTGTGGTCGGGTTCCTGGGAACGGCCCTGCCGCGTATGCTCGAAGTGGCGCCTTTCAGTCGCCTGGAATTGTGGGGCTTTGCGCTGCTGTGGGTGGCGGGGGTGCTGGCCTATGCCGGTCTCTGGGTGACGGCGGGTGACGCCTTTTTCCTGGCGCTCTTTGCCGGGTTTGTGCTGGCCCTGGCTCGGCGTTTCCCGCGGCGTCAGGATTTGCCGCCTCCGGCATTCGTGTTGGTTTTGTGGGGGTTCGTCCACTTGTTTGCCGGTCTGCTGTTGTTGCTGGGAATGCCGGTTTTGGGTTTGGAGGGCACATGGGGGCGGCTGGGCGCCGATTTGCTGTACCAGGGGTTTCTCCTTTGTCCCATGCTCGGCATCGGCACCTTCCTTTTTCCCCGGCTGCTGGGTTATGCCCCCATGAAGGTGACCTTCCCCGGAAATCCCGCTCCCACTCCGGAATGGCGTCGCCGGGCGTTCCTGGCATTTTTGGCCGGACTGGTGATTTTTGCCGGATTCTGGGTCGAAACCTGGCTGCATGCCCAGGCCGGCGCCTGGCTCCGGGCGGCGGCGGTGGTGCTTTTCCTTTTTCTGACGGTTCCGTTCTGGCGAAAGAACGAAGCCGGCGGGTGGTACCCTCTCGCCGTGCGGGTCGGTTTGGCGGGGCTGGTGATCGGGCTCTTGGTTTTCCCGGCGGCGGGGTCCTGGAGACTGCCCGGCCTGCACATCACTTTCATGGCTGGGTTTGGGATGTTGACTTTCCTTGTGGCCACCCGGGTGTTGTACGGACATGGGGGCGAGATCGACCGATTCCGTACCACCCTTCCGTGGGCCGGGACGGTCCTGGTGCTGACCCTGACCGCTGTCGCCATGCGCCTGGCGGCCGACACCTGGCCCGCGCACTACCTGACATTTATCTGGGTGTCCGTGGCTTTCTGGATCGCCGCGGCGGTGGTCTGGGCGGCCCGCGTGCTCGTCTTCGCGCTGTTCAAGGAAATCGAGAGCGAATGAGAGAAACAAGGGTCTGATCAGAATGGCACTCGGTTCAGGTTTCCATTCGGGATCGCTATCGCTATCGGGATCGGAATCGAGGTTTCGTTAACCCAATCCTCATCAGGGCATTCGATCCCGATTGGATCTTCTAACGATAAGCCCCTCAGCCGAACGCCATTCGCCCTCACCAACCACTAACCATTAACCCCTCCTCGAAAGTTCCCTTGACCTTCCGCGCCGGGCGCGGTGGCCTTGGGGGATGAGTGAACCGACCCGTAAACCCGGCGAAACCGGCGTTAAGACCGACGAAAAGAAGCAGCATTTTGATGATATCTATATCGAGCCGAATCCGGTGGCTTTTAAGGAACGGATCATCGATGCCCTGGACTATGTCTCCGACGACTTTAATCGCGCCACCTTCGACCGCCTGATTCGCCCTTGGTGCAAAGAGCGTGTTGCCGCCGGCGAGACCTTGAAGATTGTCGACCTGTGTTGTTGCTTCGGCAACACCACCTTGGCCCTCGTCAACGGGATGACCGTGGATGAAATACGCACCAACTGGGAAGATGTCGACTCCTGCCGTGCCCCGCTTAAGCCGCGCCGTTTACCGGCCGAAGTCACCGGCGTCGACATCTCCGGCCCTGCCCTGGCCTTCGGCAAAGAGGCCGGAATTTTCGACCGGGTGATCGAGGCCGACCTGAACGCGCCCTCGCAGGATGCGCGGGAGGCGGCCGAGCGAGCCATGGAGGAAGCAGATGTGGTGATTTCTACGGCATCGCTGGTTTACCTGGATCTGCCCGCTATCGAAGGCTTGATTGACCGGTTTGCCGGTCCATCGCGCCCGGGCTACCTGCTGGTCAATTTCCTCAATCCGTTTGCACTGGAAAAGGCGGACGCCACCAAACGCTTACTTTTGGAGAAATTGGATTTTGTTGGCAGTACGGCATCTCGGCACCGGAGGCTGTCCCCCTTGGAACAGGAGAACTATCCGGGAGAGGATTGGGCGCTGTTGGAGATTTGGGTGCTGCGGCGCAGGGCATAAGAATCACACACAATCAAAGTGGCAACGGGTGTGCACCCGGAACCTAACCTGTGTGGTCGGCTGTTTACCGGCTGACCGTGAGGCGCAGGAAACGGGTTTGGTTGGCGGATGCCGGCTCCGTGTCCTGGACCGTGACGGGTCCCTCGTTATTGTCGGCGCCGGTTGAGTGCCAGATAGGCTCCCAGGTTCCGGTGAGTGTGGAGGTCGCTTCCACCTTGTAGGTGAGGTGGGGATCCGCGATCCGGTGAAAACTGATGGTGAGCCGGCTTTCCGGATTATCCAGTGAATGGCTTACCGGTGCCTCCGGATTGAGGGCCAGTGGATTCCGCCCCAGGGCGTATTCGACCAGATTGGGAAGGCCGCTGCGATTGGCATCGTAATCGTCCGCTGCGATTCCGGTGGCCCGGGACTGGCCGAAATGACGCAAACGCCAGAACGCCAGCTGTGGGAGCGGAGGATCGTTTTCATAGGAAACCCGGCTGCCCCACAGCGCGACACCTTCCTCGGAAAGCGCGCTGAAGGCGCGAATCCAGACCCGGTTGTCGTTGTCCCACTGCGTGCTGACCACGCCCTGATATGCGACGTCGTCGAGAATGAGCGTGAGGAAGTGCCGCCCGGACACTTCCCAGGTTCCCCGTGAGGGAGGAAGACGTCCGTCGGCCGGCTCGCGAATGGTGAAATCGGGAGCCAGCAGTAAGGGGATGGATTCCTTGACCTGGGTTGTTATGTCTTTGCCGTGGTTGATGATCTTATAGGTGCCGGCCACATCGTCCGCGGAAAAAGTGTCGAGGAATTCTCCGGCGTAACGGTGAGGCGCCACCACCGGCCAGCCGTCCTCATTCATGTACATTTGGTGTACCCGTACCCGATGCTGGTTGCCGGTGCCTACGAAGCGGGTGTGAAAGATGAGATAATATTTGCCGGTTTCTTTGTCGTGGAAGGCCGAGTTATGACCGGGCGAAACGTACCCTGTGGTAGAGGTCGATGATTCGCCCGAAGTCTGAAGGAAACGGAAATTTCCCATCAACTTAACGCCGTATGGCGCGATTGCGTCGTCGTCGAAGAGGGTGCCGGGGGTACCGGCGGCGTTAACCATATTGTTGCCCTCGGAGTCGAAATAAGGTCCGTGCGGATTCTCCGACCGGGCGACGCGCATCTGATACCCTCCGTCGGCGCCGAGGCCGCCGAACGAGAGGAAGAGGTAGTAGAATCCGGTGTCGGGACTGTAGAGTATGTAGGGGGCTTCGATGCGCGGGTGGTAACCGCCGGTAAGGCGGGTGCCCCAGCCCTGGTCGGGTGCTCCCCGTCCGGTGAGAATCTGGCCATTGGTCGGATCCATCCGCAAAATGAAGATTCCTCCTGAGTAGGAGCCGTAAACCATCCACAGCCGTCCCTGATGATCGAAAAAGGTGTGGGGGTCGACAGAGTTGGGATGGATGTTGGCGTTGAAACCGGAGGCGGACGACCGCAGCATCACCCCTACATTCTGATAAGGTCCTTCAATATGATCAGCCACCGCCAGACCGAGTGCACCGCGCGGGCCGCTCAGGATTCCGGTGCAGTAATAGAAATAAAAACGGCCGTCTCCGAGTTGGATGACGTCGGGCGCCCAGAATGCGGCGTTGTCAGTGCTGGTGGAGGTCCATTCGACGGCGCTGGAAAGCTCCTCCCAGGGGTTGTTGAAAAGCGGACTATTGTTGGGGTTGGTGGAAATCTGGGTCCACTGCATCAGGTTATCGCTGCGCGCCACCGCCAGGTGGGATCCGAAGATGTAATAGGTGCCGTCCACCCGCACCACGGATGGATCGTGAACCGTGACATTGGAAAATAGTGGTTCTCCAGTTTGCCCCAGGCCCGCGGCGGGAATCAGGATTAAGCTGATCATCAGAAGGACATCGATGCGGCGGAGAAGAGAAAAAGTCGATCTGAAGATTGGCATGGGAAGGATACTCCTTTCCGATGTATCACCAGAAACCAAGAAAAGTCGCTGGCGTTCTAGATAATTTGCCAGGCAAAATAAAGATTGACGGATTTGGTTTGGTGGGATTGGGTATGGGGCATGAGATTGAATCGGAGGCGACTGAAGGTTTTGGGGGAGGTGAGCGGGGTGTACCACTGCATGACCCGGGTGGTGGCCGG
>JBJHCF010000039.1:0-52890 GCA_050506795.1 Opitutia bacterium | reverse complement strand
ACCCTGGAGCTGTGGGAATGCTTCTGCCGTGGTGACGTCGCGTTGCCGGAGTAGTAGCAACTCGCACGCGCGCACGGGGTGAAACTTCCGCCTTATCCTTGGCCGGATTTACAATAGGGCGAAGAAGGGGGAACACGACGGAGGAAAAGGCAAGCCGCGAAGTGGGGCTCAAAATGAGCCCAACTTGAGGACCGCCGACACCCTGGCCGAAAAGCACGGGGTTTCTCGGGAGACGGTGAAGCGGGCCGGATACCCGGTAAAAAGGATGGGCGGGCCGCCTACCCCTAAACGACCCACCCTTTGAGGTAACCGATGGAGGTTGACCCCGGGGCCGGATGCGGCGCAAGCGGAAAATGCGGTTTCCGGGGCAAGGGGGTGTTGGGTATCGCACCCGGGGGGAATCGCCAATCCTGGGGCAATCCTGCGAACGCTGGCGAGGCCGTGACGGTTCGTGACGGATTCCCGGCGATGGTTCGAGAAACCGCCGGCCGATCGCGACCGGAATTCACCGAACCCCGGAACACCCTGGAACACGCTGGAACACTTTCGGAACACTTTTTGAAGCCTATTCGGGGCATTTCGTGGCATAACGCGACATATTCGCATTTTCATTCCAGGGACCGCTTGCCGACCGGAACCCCGCATGGTTGAGCGGGAAACGGCTTAGAATGGAGGCGGAGAGGGAGGGATTCGAACCCCCGGACCCTTGCGGGTCAGCGGTTTTCAAGACCGCCGCGATCGGCCACTCTGCCACCTCTCCGTGGAAATTTTGTAATTCCGAAAGGATAAACAGTAGGGTGGTTTGGGGGTCTGGGGCAAGTGAATATCGGAGGGGTCTCGGTTCTTTTTGTTGCCAGGTCGCGGGGGTGGATTTTAGGGTGCCGGTAACGATGAATACCGTGTCGAATCGGGGATAGCGCCAGACTCAACAACCAATGATGAAACAAAACCTCTTTGCATTTCTTGCCGCGGGAGCGGTTTTCTTTTTCGCCGGTTGCGGCGAGATGGGACAGATCGAGCGGCCGGAGTCGGCCGAGGACGTGCGTATCGTCTACATCGCCAAAAATGTCGGTAATCCCTACTTTGAAGCCATTCATGCCGGCTTCGAACAGTCGGCCCGGGAGTTGGGTTTCGAATTCACCACCACGGCTCCGGCCACTCCCGATGCGACGTCGCAGATTCCCTACATCCGGGAACAACTGCAGCGCGGCGTTCATGTGATCACCATCACCCCGAACAGTACCGATGCCCTCAATCGCCAGTTTCAGCAGGCGCGGGACCGGGGAGCGTTGGTGCTTTCGGTGAACTCCGACATCACTGGCAGCGAAGCCTATCGTGACGGCGCCGTGTTGCCGATGGATTTTGATCTTACCGGGGAAAGTCAGATTGAACTTTTGGGGTCACTCATCGACTATGAGGGCCGCTTCGCCATTCTCAGTGCTACCACCGACGCGCCGGATCAGAACTACTGGATCCAGGGGATGCGCCGGGCGCTGGAGGATCCGAAGTACGCCGACATGGAGTTGGTGACGATCGTATATGGTGACGACGAGCCGGAAAAAAGTTTGCGCGAGGCGGAAGGTCTGTTGACGCGCTTTCCCGACCTCCGCGGGATTATCGCCCCCACCACCGTCGGCCTAGATGCCGCGGCCCGCGCGGTGGAAAACGCCGGTCGTGCGCCGCAGGTACAGGTTACGGGCCTCGGATTGCCGAGTCAGATGCGCCGTTATGTTCAAAACGGCACCGTGGAGGCGTTCGCGCTCTGGAGCCCGTACCGGGTGGGTTATGTTTCTGGTTACAAGGCCGTGGCCATGGCCCTGGGTGAGCTGGAGGCTTCTGAAGGCGCGGTCTTTTTCACCGAGGAATTCGGGGAGTTCGAACTCCGGGGCAACGCCACCACCATCGCCGGGCCTCCGCTGATCTTTACTCGAGACAACATCGGCGATTACGCGTTTTAGATTTCAGCAATGGTCTAAAACCGGGCGCGGTATCAGCTAAACCTGCCAGAGTGGAGATGATCAGCTAACCGATCCCGAGTTTTTCTCGAATCGCGAGGGCTTTCTGCAGGGCTTCTTCGGGGGAGGGGTCGAGGACGCAGAAGTGGCCCATTTTGCGGCCGGGACGGGCTTCGGCTTTTCCGTAGAGGTGGAGTTTGGCGCCGGGCTCGTTCAGAATCGGGCTCCAGTCCGGAGCGAAGTCGTTCCAAAGATCGCCGAGCAGGTTGACCATCACCACCGGCGTCAGGAGCCGGGGAGATCCCAGGGGCAGTCCGCAAAGCGCTCGAACCTGTTGCTCGAACTGGTTGGTGACGCAGGCGTCAAAGGTGTAGTGCCCCGAGTTGTGAGGACGGGGCGCCAGCTCGTTGACCAGCAGCCTGCCGTCCGGGGGCAGGAAGAACTCGACCGCCAACAGGCCGCGAAGCTTGAAATCGGCGGCCAGTGCCAGCGCGATGGATTCCGCTTCGTTTAGGATCTTCGGATCGATCCGGGCCGGGACGATGGAATAATCCAGGATGTGACGGGTATGCACGTTTTCCGCCGCCGGGAAACAGGCGTACCCGGTTTCCGGAGCTCCGCCGCAGATGACGGACAATTCGCATTCGTGAGGTATCCATTTTTCCAGGACCGCGCGCGGGGCGTCGAAAGATTTCCAGAGATCCTCGGGGGAAGGGGAGGCGTCCCCAATCTTGAGCTGTCCCTTGCCGTCGTAGCCGAAGGAGGCGGTTTTGAGCACCGCGGGGACACCGGTTTCGGCGAGGCCGGCGCGCAGGCTTTCGGCGGAATCGACCACAGCGAACGGAGCCAGGGGATACCCCTTGCGGGAGAGGAAGTTTTTTTCCCTTTCCCGGTTTTGACAAATCAGCAGCACTTCCGGCGATGGATGGACCGGCCGCACCCGGGCCAGGGCTTCCAGGGAGGGCGCGGGGATATTTTCGAATTCGAAGGTCACCGCTTCCACTCCCCGGGCGAATCGCTCCAGGGCGGCTTCGTCGGTGAACGCGGCGTTGATCTCGGATTCCGCCACCTGTCCCGCCGGCCCGCCGGGAGAGGGATCGAAGACATGCGGTCGGTAGCCCATTCGACGGGCGGCCAGGGCGAACATGCGTCCCAGTTGACCGCCGCCCATGACGCCGATATTGCTTCCGGGCGGGATCATGATTGCGGGGTTTCGGCCACGTTCGTGGTCTGTTCCTTACGGAATCGCTCCAGGCGTTCCGCGGTTGCCGGGTCGGTGGTCGCGATCTGAGCGGCGGCGAAGAGTGCGGCGTTGATCGCGCCGGCCTTGCCGATGGCGAAGGTGGCGACGGGGACGCCGGCCGGCATCTGCACAATGGAGAGTAGGGAGTCGAGTCCTTGCAGGCTTTTCGACTGCACCGGCACTCCCAGGACCGGAAGTTCGGTGAGGGCCGCCAGCATTCCCGGGAGATGCGCGGCGCCGCCCGCGCCCGCGATGATGGCCCTCAAACCGCGCCCCTTCGCTTCCCGCGCATAGTCGAACATGCGCTGCGGGGTGCGGTGGGCGCTGACGATCCGACACTCGTGGGGAATTCCCAGTGATTCCAGGGTCCCGGCGGCATGCTCCAGGGTGGACCAGTCCGACTGGCTGCCCATGACGATCCCGACCAGCGGGTTTCGATTGTTTTCGGCCATAACCTGTTTTCCTACCCTGTCATTTCCGGCTCAAGCCAATTTATGCGTTATTTCCCGCCGCGGAAACGTCGGAATGGAACAATCACGATATCGATTTGGCTGGAATCGGTTTTGCGGCAATCGTCACGAAGATATTCGCGGTAAATACGGATTGCCGTCCACAAGCATGCGGGAAATAATGGAGACATGCTCAAGGCCGAGCGTTCTCCGATTCTGCAGCGGGTCTTCAACCGGTACGTGACGGGACTGTTGCGTCGACGGTTTCAATCGGTGCGGTTGTGCGGCGAAACGGAGGTGTTGGACCGGGAGGAAACGTATCCGCTGATCCTTTACGCGAACCACGAGTCCTGGTGGGACGGCTTTTTATTGCTGCCCCTGACGCTGAAATTTCGGCAGAACTACCGCTTGATGATGGAGGAAAAGAATCTCCGGCGTTACTGGTTTTTCCGCAAGGCGGGAGTATTCGGGGTCGACCTGGATTCGGGTGCGGGGCGGTCGGCCTCGTTGTTGCATGCGGCGCGTCTTTTGCGGGAGCCGGTTACGCGACGGACGCTGATCCTTTTTCCGCAAGGCCGACTGTGTTCGCCTTACGAGCCGTTTCCCGAGTTCAGGGACGGAGTTTCGGCGTTGGCCAGGCTGGCGGGCGGGGGCGGGGCGGTACCGGTGGGAATCCGGATCGTACAGGGTCGTTTTCCCCGGCCGGAAGCCTTTTTGGAGGTGGGACCCATACTGCCCGGCTCGACGGCGTCGGACAACAGTACCCTGCGCGCGGCATTGCAGGCGGCGCTGGAACGCCTGGAGGAGCGTCACGCCTGTGGTGACTGGAAGGGCGCCATCGACCTTGTCCCGCCCCGAGGGGATTGACTAAAGATCCCGGTAGAGGACCTTGGAGTTGCGTTTGGCGGTGTCGTAGCTTTCGCGACGCGACGGGTGCAATGTTTCGCGATCTCCTTCGCGGAAGCCGCAGACGGAGGTGAAAAACCGGTAGCTCTGGGTGGAAAGCGCGATAATGCGGGGGATGCCTTTTCGTTTGGCTTCCCGACAGGCAAACTCCACCATCCGTTTTCCGATGCCGGTGTGTTGGTAGAAAGGCATTACGTAGAGCGAGGCCAGCTCGGCCCAGCCTTCTTCCGGATGTTCCGTCAGGGCGGCACAGGCGACCGGGTTTTCGTCGACTTCGAAAACGAAAAAATCATCAATGTTGGCTTCGATACTCTGCAGGCTGCGGTGCACAAGTTCCTCCCTTTTGACCGCGTTGCGGGTGAGGTTGTGAATGGCGCGTACATCCAGACTGGTCGCCCGTCGCACCTGCTGGTAGTCGTTGCCGTAAATCAAGGTTCCCACTCCCTCGTTTGAGAAGATCTCCTGCAAGAGGCCCTCCGGCAACTGGCCGTTAAGGATGTGTACCCGCGGGGTGCCCGATTCGATCGCCTTGATTGCGTGGATGGCTTTGCTCCGGGTGTTCTCCTCGATTCTCTCCGGACCGTGTTCCACGATTTCCCTGAGGTCCTCCATTGCGATCTGCCGGTGCAGGGTCTCCTCGATGGAAAGACCGGGTAGGGGAGAGAGGAAGATGAGCTTGGCCGCCTTTAGCGTGATCGCCAATTCGGTGGCCAGGTGATCGGAGTTGAGACGGTGCGAGTGACCGTCGCGGTCAAACCCGATGGGAGAAACCAGCGGGATCACTTTGCCCGCGATCAGGTGATGGATCAGGCTGGAATCGATTCGTTCGACTTTACCGCTGAACAGGTGGTCCTGTCCCTTGACGATTCCGACCGGAGTGGCGCGCACCGCGTTCACCATGGAAGCTTTGAGATTGAGCCGGGCCAGGTTGCCCATGATGTCGTGGGCCGTCCGGTTTGAAGCCTCCACCGACAGATTCAGGGTCGCCTCATTGGTGGTGCCAAGACCGTGACGATCACTGATAGGAACCCCACGCTCGATCGAGAGTTCCGACAACTGATATCCAATTCCGTGCACCAGAACCACCTTGATGGACAGACTCCGCAACACGGCGATGTCGAGCAGCAGGTTGCCGAAATTGTCGTCGGCTACAATCCGCCCGTCGACCGCGATAACAAAAACCTGGTCCTGGAAAAGCGGAATATATTTCAGAATGCCGCGCAACCCGGTCGGGTTGACGACGGCGTCGGCAGAAATGTCGCTCATGGAAATTTATTCCTCCACCGTGGTTCGCCATCCCCGGAGGCCATCTTCCGTATAGAGGAAGATGCGGTATTCTCCGGGTTCAAGATTTTCCGGCGGGATAATAAACCGAGTCGCCGGAACCGCGTTTTCCACCGCGCGAATTCGTCCATGAGGCGGAAAAATGATGATTTCGTGGTTACGAGTATAAAAATTGAGGCCTTGCGGGTAGGCTCCATCCTCTTTCTCCTCCCAAAGGATTTCCGCCTGGTAGGGCGCGCCCGGTGCGAGGGAATCAGGCGCCCTCACAGCCGCAAGAGAGAGGGGCGTGGTCGAGTGTTCGCCGATCTCCATGCCGATGGTTTCTTCCTTGTCGAAAGTCGAGATCTCCTGGTCGCGAAGGCCAAGTTCTTCGTCCGATACCCGAAACTCGGAAATAATATAGGCTTCCGGGAGTGGTTCCCATCCCTCGGAGCGCAGCAGGATTCCAAGAACCTCCGCCTGCGCCTCCTCGTAGGGATAGAACATGTCGGTCTCCTTGCGGAAGTAGATCATAACCAGCGTATAGAATATGACGAAGGCAACGATGGCCAAAAGCACCCGCGACATTGGCCAGGGCGTTTTTTCCACGGCCGTCCCGGGAATCTGTCCGGTTTTTTTCGGTTCGTCGGGTTTCATCTCGGATGCTTTTTCGTTTTCAATACGGAACTGCTGTGTATTTAACCCCTTGTGCCCTTCCTATTCGCAATCAAACATCAATTTCTCACCAAAAAACATGCCGGTCTGGGTCATTGAGCTCTTTGGCAGTCAGCAGTTGAATCAGGCGTTCTGGCTGATCAACGGAATGGTGGCGCCG
This sequence comes from Opitutia bacterium, assembly GCA_050506795.1. Classification (GTDB taxonomy): domain Bacteria; phylum Verrucomicrobiota; class Verrucomicrobiia; order Opitutales; family T3Sed10-336; genus SLOW01. Next base: position 46,239 of record JBJHCF010000039.1, on the reverse strand, counting down.
TTCTGGATACTCATGATCCTTTTCCCTTATAACAAATGGATTCGGTGGATTTGTCATCCCTTTTTTGTTCCCGCGCTTCTCGGTCTGTTTTACCTCTACCTGGTGTATCTCCTGATCACGGTGACCGGGATTCCTCCGTTGGCGGGCCTGGAAGTCAGGGCCTTACGACGGTTTATGGATCACCCGATCGTTTTTCTCGTGATCTGGGCTCATTATATGACCGTGGACCTCTTCCTGGGTATGGCGATATATCAGCACGCGGTGCGCCGGCGCATCACCGTGCCGTTCGAACTAATTCTCAGTTGGCTGTTTGGCCCCGCCGGACTGGTGGCCTACATGATTCGTCTGCTGGTGGTCTACCGCTCGATCAAGGTGGTGCGGGGCCTGTTCGGAAAATAGGGGGGAGGTGGGTTGGCCGGGACTCGAACCCGGAACCAATTGCTTAAAAGGCAACTGCTCTACCATTGAGCTACCAACCCAAGATGTTGTGAATCAATAAAAAAGATAATAACACTGGTTTCGTTTTACACTTGAATTCAACGGCGCCCGGTGTGGATCCGGCCGACCAGTGCTGATACCGCAAAGAACAAAAAAGCGAAAGAGTCGCCCTACAAAAGAGGAGACTCTATTGACCGCATCCATCCCTTGGCAAAAAAAAAATCAGGGGAACTGAAAAATCATCAAAGCTTGACTGGGGCCGGATGCTGAATGCCGGGGTGAGCCTGGCGCCACGGGACTAAAGCCTAACGCCAACAACATCAGGATGAACCCGTCTGGAATCATTGGAGTCAAAGGGATTGCCCCGGGAGGTTCGGGTAGCTAGATTCGACGGTTTCAACTTGAGGTCCGGCTGGGGCCGGGGCCGGATTGGAACCGTCAATGAAGTTTAGAAACGCAGTATTGGAGAGCCTGGATTACGCCCTCCCGGAGGAGCGGTGGAGCTCGGCGGAAATCGAGGAGCGCTTGAAGTCGACCTATGATCGGCTCCGTTTGCCGGCGGGGCGGCTGGAGTTGATGACCGGGATTCGCGAGCGGCGGGTTTGGGAACCGGCGACGCCCGCCTCGGCAGCCAGTGCCCGGGCCGGGAAAAAGGTCCTGGCCCGCACGAAGGTCCCGCGCGAGGAAATCGACCTGGTAATCCATGCCGCGGTGTCGCGGGACCGGTTGGAGCCGGCGACGGCGGCCTACGTGCACGGAGAGCTGGGTCTGCCGCCGCGTACCCAGTTTTTCGATGTCTCCAACGCCTGCCTCGGATTTCTTAACGCCCTGGTCCTGGCGGCCGGGCTGATCGACGCGGGGCAGATCCGTCACGCCCTGGTGGTCGCGGGTGAAAACGGACGCCCGTTGCTGGAGAACACGATCCAACGCTTGCTCGACCCCGAGCTCACCCGCAACGGGATCAAACCTTACTTTGCCAACTTGACGATCGGCTGCGGCGCGGTGGCCGCGGTGGTGTCCCATCGATCCCTGGCCCCGGACCGTCCCCGTCTCCTGGCGGGCGCCGCGGGCACGGACACCCGGCAGAACCGTCTGTGTGAAGGCGATACGGCGCCCGGGAGCGACGGGTTGGACATGCGCACGGAAAGCGAGGCGCTCTTGCTGGCCGGGGTGGCTCTGGCCCGCGAAACCTGGCAGGCTTTCAAAGAAGAAACCGGGTGGGATGAAAGCACACCGGACCGTATCATCTGTCATCAGGTGGGCGCGGCTCACCGTCGGAAACTCTATGAAGCCTTGAATCTCCCGCTGGAGAAGGATTTTTCCACCTTCGCAACGCTGGGCAATATCGGCTCGGTGTCCCTGCCAATTTCACTGGCGCGGGCGGTTGAGGAAGGAGCGGTGAACCCGGGAGACCGCATCGCGTTGCTCGGCATCGGCAGCGGGATCACCTCGCTGATGCTGGCCATGGAATGGGACGGGGGAAATGATCAGTAAAGGGGCCAATCGTAAAATGCAGAAAGACCCATCAAACACGACGGACGAGGAAACCGAGGATCCCTTTTCCTGGGGTTATTGGCGGACGCTGTATCCTTTCGACGGACATCGTCTGAAGGTCGCCGGGGGCGCGGCGATGAATTACGTGGACGAAGGGGAGGGCGGCGACCCCGTCCTGATGGTGCACGGCAACCCGACCTGGTCTTTCTATTTCCGTCGTCTGATTCTGGCCCTGCGCCGTACGCACCGATGCGTGGCTCCAGATCACATCGGGTGTGGCTTGTCCGACAAACCACAGGATTACCGATACCGCCTGGACCGGCACATTGAAAACCTGGAGCGTCTGGTGGAGGAACTGGACCTACGGAACATCACGCTCGTGTGTCACGACTGGGGAGGAGCCATCGGGATGGGTATGGCGGAACGTCACCGTGACCGAATCAAGAAATTGGTGGTCCTGAACACGGCGGCGTTTCCGTCCAAACACATTCCGCTGCGAATCAATGTTTGCCGGTTGCCGATCGTCGGTCCGTTGGCAGTCCGCGGATTGAACCTGTTCGCCCGCGCCGCCATCCACATGGCGGTGGTGGAACCGGCACGAATGACCCCGAATACGGTTCAGGGTTACCTTCGTCCCTATAACAGCTGGCAAAACCGGGTGGCGGTTTTGCGTTTTGTGCAGGACATCCCCATGAATCCCAGCCATCCGACTTATCCGCTGATCAAAGAGATCGGGGAGGGCCTTCATGTTTTCAAAGACACGCCCATGCTGATTTGCTGGGGGGGCCAGGACTTTTGCTTCAACGATGAGTTCCTGGAAGAGTGGCGCCAACGCTTTCCCGGCGCAGAGGTGCACCGTTTCGCCAAGGCCGGTCACTATGTCATGGAGGACTCCCACGAGGAAATCATCCCGCTGGTGAAACGTTTCCTTGAGCAACGCAACTGAACGCGTCAGCTGCGGCCGTACAATTCGGCCAGTTCGGCCAGGTAGGCACCGCTGCGTTCCTGCAGTCGATCGATGTCGCTGTGACCGCAGCGCCACCGCCAATTGCCTTCCGCTGTGCCCGGGAGGTTCATGCGGGCGTCGCTTCCCAGATTGAGAAGGTCTTGCAGGGGAACGATCGCCAGCCGGGCGGGGCTCCGATAGGCCGATCGCAGCAGGTCCCAGGCGATTTCCTCGCCACTGATGCGGTAATAACGCCGGACGTGATCACCGGTTTTCCGATCGAGCCCCTCATACCAGCCCCGCGAGGTATCGTTGTCATGAGTTCCAGGATACACCACCGAATTCCGCGTGTGATTGTGTGGCAAATACAGATTGTCCGAGCCGCCGCCGAACGCGAATTGCAGAATGGCCATTCCAGGCAACCCTACGGCGTCACGAAGTTTGAAAACGCCGTCCGACAGGTCGCCCAGGTCTTCGGCAATCAGCCGGGCCTTGGGGTAGGCTGACTTTACGGCTTTGAAAAAAGCCAGGTCGGGACCTTTCAGCCACCGGCCGCCGCGGGCGTCGGGAGCATCGCTTGGGATCGACCAGTAGTCGTGAAAACCCCGAAAGTGGTCGATTCGCACGACGTCGTAAAGCTCAAGGTTTCGTCCGATACGTTCGAGCCACCACTGGTAGCCGGAGGCTTTTAGCGCTTTCCAGTTGTACAGCGGATTGCCCCAAAGTTGACCGGTCTCCGAAAAATAATCGGGCGGAACGCCGGCGACTTCGAGCAGTCGGCCCGATTCGACATCGACCTGGAAAATCTCCGGCCGGCTCCAAACGTCGGCACTGTCGGCCGCCGCGTAAATGGGCACATCGCCGATGATTCGGACACCGTGGCGGGCGGCGTAATGCTTCAGACGCTGCCACTGACCGTCGAAAAGGTATTGGAGGATGCGGTGGTCCTGGACGCGTTCCAGCACCTCCGGATCCTTAACCGACTTGCGGGCCCGCTCAAAGGATCTTTCATTCTCGGGCCATTGATACCAGGGCGCGCCGTCGTGAAACTGCTTCAGGGCGTGAAAATAGGCGTAGGCCTCCAGCCAGTGGGAGTTCTCATTTTGAAAATCTTCAAAATCACCGTAGGGACGCTTATTCTTGGGCAAACGCCGAAACCCCTGGCAGGCCTGAAACAGGAGGGGCCATTTCACTTCGTAAAGCCCACCGTAATCGACCTGCTCGGAATCCAGAAACAGGAGGGGGCCGAGGGAGTCGGCCTGCAACAACCCGCGCTCGCATAAATCCAGAGGATCGATCAGGTAGGGATTGCCGGCAAAGGAGGAAAAGCACTGGTAGGGGGAATCACCGTAACCGGTCGGTCCCAGGGGGCAGACCTGCCAATAACTCATACTGGTCTCCGAAAGAAAATCGACGAACCGGTAGGCTTCCTTACTGAAACTGCCGATTGCAAAATCGCCGGGGAGAGAGGTCGGGTGGAGAAGGACCCCGGCGGAACGGTCGCGGAGCCAATTGTAAAAAGGCGTGCTCATGGCTGTTTTCGGGTCGAATCAGGCCGCTTGCCTATATTAGACATAATATATATTGTGCGAAAGTCGGTAATCATCGCTCAGCGGGCGCGGCCCCAACGGGATGTGAACGGATAATAGATCATCACCGGACGTCCGACCACCGCGTGTTCCGGGACAAACCCGAAATTGCGACTGTCGAGGCTGTTGCCGGAGTTGTCGCCCAAAGCGAAATACATGTTTTCCGGCACCTCCACCGTGGACCCCGTTTCGAGCAAGCCCAGGGCCATGTAACCGTTGTACTTGCCATCACCTTGGTGGATCTCTTCAAAAATGGACCGCGAGTCGATCGGCTCACCGTTTCGGTAAAGGTACGGTTCGCGGATCTCCAAACGATCGCCGCCCTGGCCAACCAACCTTTTGATGTAATAGGAATCGGTGCCGTCCCGACCGCCGAGCGCAGGAATATCCCCGGTGCGAAAAACAAAGCTTTCGCCGATACTGGGACGTTTGAAATGGTAACTCATCCGGTCCACGAACAGCTGGTCTCCGGTGAGAATGTCAAAGGCCAGCAACCGGTCGCCGGGATCGACGTCCACCTCGGTTTCCAAATAAACCCGGTTATTCGATCCCTGACTGTACCGGCCGCGCTGACGCATGTCGTTTACCGCCTGCCCCAGGCTCTCATAGCCCGGATAAAAGATCTGGTGCAGAATCGATTCCACCTGAAAATCGACCGGCACGCGAAATGAGTGCGGACGACCGTCCACTCGGATAAGATACTCCTTTTTGACGGTGGGAAAAACCAGCCAGGTACGGTCACGGACTTCCCGGTGAGCGAAGCCCAAAACCCGTCCGGTCGAATCGACATCGAACGCCAGTTCCGCCACACCTCCCGCTTCGGCATCGATCTTTATGCTGCGAGCGCCGAAAAAAACGGTGCGTAATCCCGAGCGCAATACACCCGGCTCCTCTGTCGGGTCGGCGAACACATCGGCCGTCATTCCGTAATACGTCGGCATCATGGAATTGGTCGGAATTTTGAACGGCTGGATAAAATAGGTGCGAATACCAATGGCGAGGATAGCGGCGATAAGAAACACCTCGACGTTTTCCGCCAGAGCCGATTTGGGATAATAACTGCCCCCGACTCTCCGGATCACTTCCTCCAGGCGGTCCACGGCGAGCTTGATTTTGCCGCTCTCGGCATCCTTTTTCTTCAGGGTTTCGCGGAGTTCGGTCGCGGTCTGCACCAGCCCCTGCAACTCGCGTTCGGACAGCAGGTCACGTCGGTAATGATACACTTTATCGGCCAGGCGGAGCCAATTGTCGGCATCATTCCGCAGTTTTTTATTCTGGTTCGATCTAAAAATGGAGAACACCTCGAAACCTGTTTTCGAAATTACGGGCTTATTTGTTTTTCAGCACCTTGATAAACGCGTCCTGGGGAATGGAGACACTGCCGACCTGTTTCATCCGCTTTTTGCCCTCTTTCTGCTTTTCCAGCAGCTTGCGTTTACGTGTGATATCGCCTCCGTAGCACTTGGCGGTAACGTCCTTGCGCAGTGCCCGCACGGTTTCCCGGGCAATAACATGCCCCCCGATTGCGGCCTGGATGGGAATTTTGAACATCTGCGGAGGGATGATCTCGGCGAGTTTCGAGCAAAGGTCCCTCCCCTTGGTTTCGGCCTTGGAACGATGCACGATACTGGAAAACGCATCGACCGGATCACCGTTGACCAGGATGTCCAGACGGATCAAATCATCCGCCCTGTAATCGGCCATCTCGTAGTCCATCGACCCGTAACCGTGGGTGACGCTTTTCAGGCGGTCATAAAAATCGACCAGGATCTCGTTCAGCGGCAGGACGCAGGTCAGCATCAGACGGCTATTGTCGAGTGTTTCGGTCTTTTCGCAAATACCCCGTTTTTCCATCACCAGTGCCAGCACATCGCCAACCGAATCCGTCGGCGTCAGCACTGTGGCGCGAATGGTGGGCTCCCGGACTTCCTCGATAAAGGAAGGATCAGGCAGGTTTACCGGGTTGTCGATTTCGCGAACATTTCCATCCTGGGTCACCACCTTATAAACCACGCTGGGATAAGTCAGGATAATATCAACACCGTACTCCCGTCGCACGCGTTCCTGAATGATTTCCATGTGCAGCAGACCGAGGAAACCGCAACGGAAGCCAAACCCCAGGGCCAGAGAGTTCTCCGACTGGTACACCAAAGCGGCATCATTGAGCCGCAGCCGGCCCAGGCTCGCTTTGAGCTTTTCATAGTCGCCGCTGTCCAACGGATAAATCCCGCTGAAAACCATCGGGCGTACTTCTTTATAGCCGGGCAGCATCTCGGTCGCCGGCTGGGCGGCCTCGGTCAAGGTGTCGCCCAGTTTGATGTCGGCCACCGATTTGATGTTGGTGACGATGTAGCCGACGTTGCCGGCGTGGATTTCCTTAGCCCGGACCCTTTCCGGGGAAAAGATACCGACCTCCTTGACCTCCACCCGGATATCGTCGCTCATGAGCAACATCGACGTACCGGCTTTGAGCGTTCCGGAAAAAACCCGAACGTAACAGATCACGCCCTGGTAAGTGTCGTAGACGCTGTCGAAAATCAGGGCTCGGGTTTTGGGATAATCGGCCCAGCGAGGCGCCGGGATATGGTTGACCACCGCCTCCAGGATTTCTTCGACCCCGACTCCGGTTTTCCCGCTGGCCAGAATCGCCTCTTCCGACGGAACCGCGAGAATGTCTTCCAGTTGGCGGGTAACAAGGTCGAGATCGGCGCTGGGCAGGTCGATCTTGTTGATCACCGGAATCACCGTCAATCCCTGGGAGAAAGCCAAGTGGGCGTTGGCCACCGTCTGCGCCTCAATTCCCTGCGCGGCGTCGATCAGGAGAAGGGCTCCTTCACAAGCAGCGAGACTACGCGAAACTTCATAGGAAAAATCCACATGACCGGGCGTGTCGATCAGGTTGAAACGATACTCTTCACCGTTTTGGGCCCGGTAAAGCATCGATACCGGATGGCTTTTGATGGTGATTCCCCGCTCTCTTTCCAAGTCCATGGAATCCAGGAGCTGATCTTTCATCAGGCGCCGATCGACCGTGCGGGTTTGCTCCAGCAATCGGTCGGAAAGCGTGGTCTTTCCATGGTCGACGTGGGCAATAATACAGAAATTTCTAATATTGCCGAGCTTCACCCGATGATGCCTCCCTCGCTCTGGAAAATCCCCTTCAGGTTCATTTCCAACGCTTTTGGGTTCGGTGAGTGCGCCAGTCCGTCGGCCTTGCTGATCTTGCCCGCTTTGATAAGACGAAAGAGGTCTTTATTGAAGGAACGTGAACCGGACTCACCGCCGCCGTCCATGATGGAATTCAGTTTGTTGAACTGTCCCTCCTGGATGACGTTGCGGGAAACCGAGTCTCCCACCAGGATTTCCACCGCCGGTACTCGTCCGCCGCCTTCCATGGCCGGTACGAGACGCTGGCAGATGATGGCCCGGATGGACGAGGCCACCTGACGCCGCATCTGCTCCTGTTGGTCCGGCGGGAAGAATTCAAACAAACGAATCACCGCCTGTTGCACATTGATCGAATGCAGAGTGGTCATGACGACGTGTCCCGTTTCCGCGGCCGCCAGGGCGGTTTCAAAGGTGTTCTTATCCCGCATTTCCCCAATGAGAATCACATCCGGGTCCTGGCGCAGAGCGGACTTCAGTCCGAGTGAGTAGGACACCGCGTCGATGCCGATTTCCCGCTGGTTGAACATGCAGTGGTCGTCGGAGAAATTGTACTCCATCGGATCCTCCAGCGTGATCACATGACGCTGCACGTGGCCGTTCATCCAATTGAGCATCGCGGCCAGCGTGGAGCTTTTTCCCGAACCGGTGGCGCCGCTCACAATGATAATGCCATCCCGGGACTTACAGATCTTTGTGAGTACGGGCGCTTCGAGGTTCAGGGTGTCAAAGGTCGGAATCTCGCTTTTGACGTACCGGAAAACGATCGTGACCGTTCCGCGCTGCCGAAACGCGGCAACCCGAAAACGCCCGACGCCGGTGATGCTGTGTCCGAAATCGACCTGCCCTTCCTCCTCCCAATGCGCTTTGAAGGTATCAGGAAGCACCGCATCCAGGAAGTCCAAAGCGGTGTCTTCGCTGATCGGCTCCATCTCCACTTCCTCCAAGCGGCCTTCGATCCGGAAGATAGCGCGTTTTCCCGCTTTTACGTGAACGTCGCTGGCGCCGTTCTCGGCGGCGAGACCCAGCAGTTCGTTAAAGATTTGATTGCCCATGCCCATCTGTTAATGCTCTAAACGGTTGAAGTTTGCAAAAAGGCCAATAAGCCCGGGTTCCGGGCAAATGGCAATTCTCAACTGGTAGGTATTTACAGGAAAAGTCGAATTTATGAGCGCAGTACAATTCACCGGGGTGATGACCGCCATGATCACTCCTTTTAACAACGGAGCCTTTTCTCCCGAAGACATGGCTGCCATTGCCGAGCGGCAGATCGCGGACGGAGTCAACGGTTTGGCCGTGGTCGGCACCACCGGAGAGGCTTCCACCCTGAATTTCGAGGAACAAATCCACGCGATCCGGTGCGTGGTGGAAACGGCGGCGGGCCGGGTTCCGGTGATCGCCGGCGCGGGATCGAATTCAACCGCGGAAGCGCTCCACCTTACCCGCCTGGCGGAGGAAACCGGGGTGGACGGCTTTCTGCACGTGGCGCCCTACTATAACAAACCGACCCAGGAGGGCCTCTTTCGCCATTTTTCCGCCATCGCCGAGGCCACGGAAAAACCGATCGTGCTTTACTCGATACCTTCCCGTTGCGGAATTGAAATCGGCGTCGACACGGTCGCGCGACTGCGGTCCCGTTACCCGCATGTAAACCACATCAAAGAGGCCGGAGGCTCCTGCGCCCGGGTCGACCAATTGGTTTCGGAGCTGGGTGATTCGGTGACCGTGCTTTGCGGCGACGACGGCCTCACCCTGCCCTTTATGTCTCTCGGTGCCAAAGGCGTTATCAGCGTGGCTTCAAACCTGGTCACTTCGGAACTGGCCGAGATGGTCGGCGCGGCCTTGCGCAACGACTTTGTCGCCGCATTGCCCATGCACCGGAGGCTCACCGCCCTATTCCAGGATATTTTCATCGAAAGCAACCCGGTGCCAATCAAGGCCGCCATGAAACGCGCCGGCCTGATCCAGTCGGAGGAAGTGCGTCTGCCTTTGGCTCCCTTGAGTGACGAGGGTCGCGAAAAACTCTGGCGCACTCTTGAGAACCTCGAACACGCCTCCGCGACACGTTGACCCGCCATGGCACTTAGAATTCTTTTGAACGGCGCCCAGGGTCGCATGGGCCAGGCAATTCAACGCTCGGCAATCGCTTCGGGTCATGAAATCACGGCGGCGCTCGATCTTGGGGACGCTCCCGAACCAGCCGCGAAGGGATGCGATGTGGCCATCGATTTCAGTTTTCACAACGCCACCCTTCCCCTGGCTGAAGCCCTGGCCGTCGCCGGAAGACCTCTGGTTATCGGCACCACCGGTCATACCGCCGAGGAAAGGGCCGCCATCCAGCGAGCGGTTGCTCCCATTCCAGTCGTTTGGGCCGGGAATTTCTCCATCGGCGTGAACCTTCTTTACCACCTGACGGCGACCGCGGCCCGCATACTCGGTCTGGATTACAACGCCGAGGTCGTGGAAATGCATCACCGGCATAAGAAGGACGCTCCCAGCGGCACCGCCGAAGGATTGATCGAGGTGCTCAAGGAAGCGAACGGGTTGACCGGAGAGGCAATTCGTCACGGGCGACAGGGTCTGACCGGTGAACGTCCGCAACGGGAAATCGGCGTGCACGCCCTCCGAGGAGGCGATGTGGTCGGAGATCACACGGTGTATTTTGCCGGCGAAGGCGAACGCCTGGAATTGACCCACCGCGCCAGCGACCGGTCGGTTTTCGCCAATGGCGCGATTCGAGCCGCGGAGTGGGTAATGGATCGGTCCCCGGGCATTTACGACATGCGTGATGTGCTGGAAATCGGGAAACCGACATGATCGTCAGTCTCAAAGGAATTCTGGCCGCCTCCACGCCCCTGAAGGCGGTGATCGAATGCGGCGGTCTGGGGTACGAGGTGCATATCCCGGTAACAACCGCGGAGAAGCTCCCTCAATTCGGGCAGACCGTCCACCTGCACACATACGTCGTCTACCGCGAGGATTCCCAGACGCTTTACGGGTTTTCCGCCGCCGAGGAGCGCGATTTTTTTCAGTTGCTGGTGGAAAAGGTCTCCGGCGTCGGTCCACGAGTGGCGCTGTCGCTCATGAGCAAGCTTTCCCTCCATTCCCTGCGCGCGGCCATCGCCTCCGGTGATGTCGCCCTGCTCGCCCGTTGTCCGGGGATTGGTAAAAAAACCGCCGAACGGTTGGTGGTGGAGCTGAAAGACAAGGTGGGGGTCCTGACCCCTCATTCCGCGCCGGGCGGTCCGGCCATTTCCGCCGCCACCGGATCCGAGGTGCATTCCGCCTATCAGGATGCGCTCCTGGCATTGGTCTCGTTGGGCTATAAACCGACTGAAGCCGATAAGGCGCTGCGGAAGGCCCGGGAAAAACTGGGCGCCGACGCGGCCACGGAAGATCTGATCCGGCGCGCGCTAAACTGATAGTCCGTTGCGTTCAACCTGCAGGGCGGTAGAACCCCGTCCCGGGAAGCAACGGTCGATCCTCTCAGGGCCAGCGGGGCAACTCAGCGTTGAAACTGGAAGGACACGTGATCCGGTGAAGGCGACTCAAACGGACTGGTGCTCTGGAATACCCGATTTCCGTTGCGGCTAAACATCTCCCTTTCGACTCCCGTACCAAAGGATTCCGGGAATTCGGGGAAATCCGCAAAAACCCAACCCATGGATGCGGGAAGAATACTTCCGGGCCCGGTGCCCGGGAGAAAACCGCGAGCGCCGCGCTGCAGCCCGCCTTCGGCGATCACTTCGACGTCAATTCGATCCATCGTCGCCTCGGGATCGATCGCCTGAGCCTGGGAAGCGCCCATCGGGTCGGAGAGGATCCGGGTGGCGGCAAAAATGCTCATGCAGGCCACCAGGACGGCGGCAGCACTGTAGAGAGAGCCCAGAACGAGGCGCTGCTGGGAATCGCGGGAAAGAATCTGGTATTTTTTTAAATCGACCGTTTCGGTCAGATTGTCGCGAAAATGATTGAAGAGCTTTTCGGTCGCCTGCTGCAGGCGGACATACTCGTTGAACATGGCCAAGCGACTTTCGTTTGACCCGATCTCCCTCTCCAGAATTTCGCGATCTTCCGGAGAAATTTCCTGATCTATGTAGAGGTTGAGTAGTTCGAGAAACTCTTTATTGCTCATCATAGAAACTCTCTGCCCATTTTTTCCCTTAATCCGTTTCGAGCCCGGGCAATACGGCTCTTAACGGTACCCACACTGATGTTCAGAATCGCCGCGATCTCCTCGTAGGAAAGATTCTGCACGTTACGCAACACCAGCACTTCACGATGCTTGGTGTTCAACATTTGCATGCATTCTCCGATACGGTCAACAAATTCCCTGGTAATCGTCTCTTCTTTTGGCGTCTGCACCTCAGCCGGGAAAACGTCGGCGAGTGTGATATCTCCCTGTTCGGAAAGCGGCTGATCAAAGGAGATGCTCTTATCCCTTTTCCGACGCCACCAGTACCAGTACTTGTTCCGCGCCAGATTGGTCGCGATCTGGTAAAGCCAGGTGGAAAACGCTGAATCCCCACGGAAATTCTCCAATCCCCGGTGGGCACGGACGAAGGCGTCCTGGGTCACTTCCTCGGCATCCTCCGAGTTGCCCAGAAGCTGCTTCACCATCACAAAAATTCTATCCCAGTAGCGCAGGACCATTTCGTCGAATGCCGACTGATCGCCACTCTTAAAGCGCTCCACCAGAAGTTTGTCCGCCGCTACTTCATCCGCTTTGGTTGTCATAAGAAATCCGATTTTTGGGTTATGGACTTATATCTATCACTAAATGTTCCGAGTTCCGTAAAATAAGAGACACCATAACCAAATCTATTCCAGCAAAGGCGGAAGAAATCGTGGTCGATACTGGACGAACCTTTTGTTGACCGAAAACAACCGGCATCATGTTACCGTAAAACCACTATTTTCAGTAATTCAAGATAAATTCTACAAGTCATTTATCTTCAACTTTTTAATATAGCGGATAATCCAACTGACGCGCTGGCGTTTCCAGAATCCGACGCTCCCGGGAACGATTCTCACAAGAAAATTGCTTTTCGGGAAGGATTGCTTTCGGCCGGCTTGAACAATAGCGTGTTTCTTAGTCAAATTATGAGGAATTGGCCGCCTGCGGCCCCAAACGAGGATATCTGATGAAACTCACCTACTACGGACATTCCGCCTTTCTCCTCGAGACCGGCGGCCACCGACTCCTGATGGACCCGTTTCTTTCCGGCAACGAAAAGGCCGCGGTCAAACCAGAGGACGTGACCTGTGATTTCATCCTGCTCACCCACGGCCATAACGACCACGTGGGCGACACCGAGGCGATCGCCCGGGCCAACGACGCCACCATCATCGCCAATGCCGAAATCGCAGACTACTTCGAGGGCAAGGGCCTCAAAACGCACCCCATGTACATCGGCGGCCAGCATGCTTTCCCCTTCGGAAAGGTGAAATTCACCATCGCGCATCACGGTTCCAGCCTGGCGACTCCCGAAGGGAGAATAGCCATGGGCAATCCCGTCGGATTGCTTATCATGGCGGAAGAAAAAACCCTCTATAACGCGGGCGACACCGGCCTTTTCCTGGACATGAAACTTATTGGGGAACAGCACTATATCGATCTGGCCCTGCTTCCAATCGGCGATAATTTCACTATGGGTGTGGATGACGCCGTCGAAGCGATCAATTTCCTCGGTCCCAAACAGGTCGTTCCCATGCACTACGACACCTGGCCGCTGATCGCTGCCGACACCAAAGTTTTCGCACAAGGCGCCTCCCGCGCCGGCGCCGAAGCCGCCATTTTGGCTCCCGGCGAGAGCCTGGAGCTGTGAAGCCGGCGCCAATTGTTAACCAAATTACACTTTCTGCTTAACATATCCGTCGCGGCTCCGTAAAACCCTTTCCGACCATGGTTACGGAAACCGCAGCCGTTCCGATTTCGGACGCCGATCTCACTCGTTGGGACCGGGAACACAGCTGGCATCCCTTCTCGCAGATGGAGGAGTACCTGCGGTTTCCGCCGATTCATGTCGAGTCGGGACAGGGGTGCTGGTTGACCGACACTCAAGGCCGGCATTATCTCGACGCCACCGCTTCGATCTGGACAAATATTCACGGGCACAACGACCCCGACCTCAATGCCGCCATTACTTCCCAACTCGGCAAAGTGGCCCATTCCACCATGTTGGGGCTGAGTCACCCGGTCGGCGCCCGCCTCACCCGAAAACTTGCTGAAATCTCCCCGGGGGACCTCAACCGCGTTTTCTACAGCGACACCGGCGCCAACGCCGTGGAGATCGCATTGAAAATGTCCCTGCAGTTCTGGCAGCTCCGTGGACACCGGGGAAAGGACCGCGTGATCGGTCTGCGCGACGCTTACCACGGCGACACCGTCGCTACCATGGCGGTTGGCGATTCGCGGACCTTTCACCGGCGGTTTCGTCCCTGGTTCTTCAACACCATCAAACTCCCGCGTCCGGAATGCGAGGAATGTGCCGGCGAGGTGCGTCACGCCAACGCCCGCTGGAGCCTGCATCTGCTCCGCAAACTCCTGCAAAAGCAGGCGGAGAAGGTCACCGCCCTGATTATGGAACCGTCGGTCATGGGCGCCGCGGGCATGCGCCTGCACCCTCCGGGGTTTCTCAAGGAGGTCGCCGCCCTATGTCACGAGTTTTCCGTGCACCTGATCCTCGACGAGGTGTTTGTGGCCTTTGGACGCACCGGGCCGATGCTGGTTTGCGCCGAGGAGGGGGTCACACCGGATTTTCTTTGCCTGGCCAAGGGATTGAGCGGCGGTTACCTGCCGCTCGCCGCCACCGTGGTGCGCGAGCCGATCTACCAAACCTTCCTTGGGCCCTTCGAGAGTTTCCGCGCCTTTTTTCACGGTCACACCTTTACCGGAAATCCCCTCGCCGCCGCCGTTTCGCTGGCAAGCATCGAAAAACTCGAACCCATGATCGCCTCGGGCGATCTCGCCCGCAAATCCGCGGCTTTCGGCCGGGCCGTTGCGCAACGTTTTGAGGGCCATCCCCGAGTGGCCGCCATTCGCCAGCGGGGTCTCTGCGCCGCCATCGACCTGGCACTGGATCCGGCATCCGGAACTCCCTTCCCCCTCCCGGAACGCTTCGGCATCCAGGTGGCGCTGCGCGCCCGCGATCACGGTCTTCTTCTGCGCCCGATACACGACACTCTTCTGCTCGTTCCCCCACTCTCCATCACTGAAGAGGAAATTCACCAGATGATCGACCGCACCGCCGCCGCCCTTGAAGACGCCCTTCACACCCGAAAAAACACATCCGGAGTTTCTCCCGAGTAATTCGTTTCCATAACCATCGCCTTCTAGAACTAACAACCAGGAATCTCCGTCCTGCCTTCCGTTTAGCACGACGGTTCGCCCGCTGAAGCAGGGCGCTACAAGCGATCAGCAACCAGGAACTTAGAACAAAGAACCCATCACCGACAACCTTCACCCATCTGCCAACATGCATAAAAAATACAGCCTCGAAGAAATCCGGGAGATTTACGATCTCCCCTTTACCACGCTCATTTTCAGGGCCCAGCAGGAGCACCAGCGGCACCAGGATCCGGCTGGCGTCCAGCTCTGCACCTTGCAGTCGATCAAGACCGGCAAATGCCCGGAGAATTGCAGTTACTGTCCGCAGTCTGCCCATTACGAAACCGAGGTAGAAGTGGAACCGCTGATGGACGTGGAGGACGTCGTGGGCAAGGCCGTCGAAGCCAAGGCCGGAGGCGCGTCACGGTTTTGCATGGGCGCCGCCTGGCGCGACGTTCGCGACGGCCCGCAATTCGATTCGGTGCTCAAGACCGTGCGCGAGGTGTCCGACCTCGGTCTGGAAGTGTGCTGCACTATGGGTATGCTGCGCGAGGATCAGGCCGTGCGGCTAAAAGACGCCGGGTGCGCGGTTTATAACCACAATCTGGATACGTCCCGCGAGTTTTACCCGGAAATCATCACCACCCGCACCTACGACGAACGCCTGGCCACTCTCCAGAACGTGCGCAAGGCGGGCCTGGAAGTCTGCGCCGGCGGAATCCTCGGCATGGGCGAAAGCACCGAGGATCGGCTCAAGCTCCTCAAGGAACTGGCGGACCTCGACCCACACCCGGATTCGGTTCCCATCAACGCCCTGGTGCCGGTGCCTGGCACCCCGCTGGAAAAGGTCGACCCGGTCTCCTCGTTTGAATTCGTGAGGATCGTTGCCACCGCGCGCATTCTCATGCCCCGCAGCATCGTGCGCCTGTCCGCCGGCCGGACGGACATGAGCGCGGAGACCCAGGCGCTCTGTTTCCTCGCCGGCGCCAACAGTATTTTCCTTGGCGAGAAACTGCTTACCACGCCCAACCCGGAAAAGTCGGACGATTTTCGACTGCTCAACCAGTTGGGACTTCATCCCCTGGATCCGGAAAAGGCGCGGGAGTTTCATCGCCAGGCGGAAGAAAAAACCGCCGAGGCCTCGCTGGCCACCTGATTAGGTTTCCCCCGATTTCCGTCGATTAGCGATGCGCACGTTATTCATTGCCGGCAGCGACACCGGCATCGGGAAAACCCGGGTGACCGGTCTCCTGGCGGCCCTGTTGCCGCTTTCCGGCGAATCCGTGCAGATTGTCAAACCGGTGGAAACCGGTGTGACGGCGGGCGATGACGGCGATGCCGACCGCGCCGCGGCCTACGCCCGTTCGGCGCGATCCGACGGTATTCGGGTCGAAACCCATACCCTTCGTCGGTTTCCCGAACCGCTCGCTCCCCTGGCCGCGGCGCAACGGGCCGGAGCTGCCCTGGAAGCGGATACGTTGCTGGCCGAAATCGACCGATTGCCGGCCTCTGATTGGCGTCTGATCGAAGGCGCCGGGGGCCTGGCGGTGCCCCTGGGCCGTGACGGCAGTGACTGGTCAGACTTCGCCGCGGCGCTGCCGGGCGCGCACGTTATCCTGGTTGTTCCGGATCGACTCGGCGCCATTAACCAGGCACGTTTGACTGCGTTCTACGCCGAAGGAAAAAGGCTCGGGTATTCGCTTTGGCTCAATGAAAATATCCCGGTCGACCGCGCGGTCCGCGAGGCCAACCGGGATGGAGTCGCGGGCGACGAAACAAACCCGGTGTTTCATCTGGGGTTTGAGGCCGAGGCGCCGGAAGAAGGCGATCGCGTGATCGCCTGGTACCGGACGCTTATCTCGTCAACCGCGGTTTCCGTCGCTTCCCGGCGGAATGGCTTGAAAACGCATTGAACCCGGAGCCCTATCAACGGATCGCCGCCGCGTTGGCGGCTCGCCGGGAATCCGGTTTGCTCCGTCGTATCAGTGTTTACGATACGGCGGAAGCCACCCTGAACCTGGCGGGTAACGACTACCTTGCTCTCGCAAGGGATCCGGCGGTCATCGACGCCGCCTGCGCGGCCACCCGCCGTTATGGAGCGTCTTCGTCGGCCTCCCCGCTTATCACCGGGTACACTCAACCCCACCGGGAACTGGAGGAAATTCTTTGCTCCCGGCACCGGGTTCCCGCCGCACTCATTTGGACCAGCGGCTTCACTGCCAACCAGGCCGTTCTGCGATACCTGCCGCAAAAGGGCGATCTGGTGTTGGCCGACCGGCTGGTACATCACAGCATGATCTCCGGCATTCTGCAAAGCGGCGCCCGACTGCAGCGGTACCGTCACCTGGACCTCAATCACCTGGAATCCCTTCTGGAAAAAGCCATTCCATCGGATCGCACAGTTTTTGTGGTGACGGAGTCTGTGTTCAGCATGGACGGAGATTATCCCGATCTGAGCGCCATGGCCGATCTGAAAGCGAGGCACGGCTTTTTCTGGATCGTGGACGAAGCCCACGCCACCGGTTGGTACGGTCCCAATGGCGCCGGTCTCCTGAGTCATTCCGGGGCGGACGAAGCCGCCGATGTGATCGTGGGAACCCTGGGGAAAGCCCTTGGATCGCAGGGCGCCTACACCTTGTTTCGCGATCCATGCCTGCGCGAATACCTGATCAATACCGCCGGTGAATTCATCTACTCCACCTACCTGGCTCCGGCCTGCGCGGCGGCGGCCGTCGCCGCGATTGAACGCTGCCGGGAGTTGGCGGTAGAGCAGCCTCGCTGGCATGCGGCTTCGTCGGCTTTTCGTCAATCTCTCAAAGCCGACGGCTGGCAGGTGCCCGCGGGCGACTCACCGATCGTGCCGCTCGCGGTCGGCGGCGCCGACGAAACCATGGCCCTGGCCGCCCGCCTTTCCGCGCAGGGTCTTCGGGTTGGCGCCGTCCGTCCGCCTACTGTCCCCGAGGGATCGAGTCGTCTGCGATTCTCGTTGAATCGGACTCTGAGCGACGAGGATTACCGGCGTATCCGGGAATTGATTACCACGGCCTCTCAAATGGAATCCTGAGGTACGGGATTGAAAAACTTCAAAGAACACTGGAATCACGATATGACCTGGCTTTGGATTGGCGGATGGGGGGTGCCTCCGGAGTGGTTGGAAAGGCAGGCGACAACCGCCTTTCCCGGGACCGCGCATCAGGTTGTGCCGCCGGATCCGGAGGGCGATTGGCGCGGACAGCGGGATTCCTTCGACCGGCTCATCGGGTATTCGCTGGGCGCTTTCCTCCTGCTACAGGCGGAACAAGAATCGCCGTCCGGCCGCCCGCTGGCACTTCTCGCGCCCTTCTTCGCCTTTGCCGCGGAAGCGGGACTGGGAGGACGGGTGCCGCTTACCCGTTTGCGTTTCCTCGAACGGTGGTTCCGCCGTGACCCGGAAGAAGCCCTGATCGACTTTTACCGACGCGCCGGCCTGACCGAACTGGGAGACGGTGGCCCGGTTCCCTATCCCCGGGATATTCTGGCCGCCGGATTGACCGCGTTGCGGGAAGGACGAGTGGAACCAAGGGTACCCAACGGGTCCGTGGTGCTGGCCGGCGAGAACGACCCACTTCTGGACACCCCGCGGCTGCGTGAGCTCTGCCGGCAAACGCGAGGTATTCCCGGCGCGGGACACCATCCCATTCCCCTGATCAGTGCGCTGGCCGGCGTTTGGAGTGAAGGCAACGACGATCCGACGGAGGAACCGTCCTCATGACTCACCTCCCCCGCTTCGATCGCGCCGCCGGCCGCTACGATGCCTTTGCCGATATCCAGGCGGAGATGGCGGCCTGGCTGGCGGAATGGATTCCGGACGATCGCCACGGCGCCGCACTGGAGATTGCGGCCGGGACCGGCCTTTTCACCAGGCACCTGTTACCCTGGCGGGGAAACCTGATCGCCACCGACCTTTCACCGCAAATGGTGGCCGCCGGACGCCGACGTCTGCCGGAGATCGATTGGCTGGTGCGGGAGGCTGCCGCGGCGGACGGTGCGAGGTTCGACCGGATCTTTTCGTGCAGTTTCCTGCAATGGTGCGACGACCCGGAAAAGCTGCTGCAGATCTGGCGCCGGAACCTGACGCCCGGCGGACGGATCCTGGCGGGTTTTTTTGTCAACGGCGCCATCCCGAAACTGCACCGTCTCCTCGGACCGCACGCCCCCATCCGTTATCGCGAAGCCGACGATTGGCAGCGACTATTCAGGCAAAGCGGGTTTGCTGTCGACGCCTGCGAAACCCGGGTAGCATCCCGCACCTACCCTGCCGCATTGGACCTCTTTCGCAGTTTGCACGGAGTGGGAGCCACTCGCGGGCCGCGTCTGAGCGCCCCCGAAATGCGCGCCCTCCTTCGCTCCTGCGAAACCGCCTGCTCCCATCCCGAAGGAATTATAGCCCGATGGCATTACTGTCGGGTTCTGGCTTCGGTTTGAATCAGAATTTTCATTACCACCATTCAGCACTTAATCCCGCTCAAGGGAAATCGTCGCCTTCCAGAAAAGACGCGAACGCTTCGCGGTTCGCGTGGGCGTCGGCACGACCGATTTCCATAACCCGCGCGAGATATTCGTGCTGGAAGGAGATAATACTGAGCGCATCGTTGTGGCCGGTTTCCTTGGTGCCCAAACCGCGGGTGAGATAACGAAAAGTCCGGGGAAGTTTGGCTTCGAATTCATTGGCGAGCCGGCCGAGATCCTGCGAAGGGCGTATCAGCAGCAGTTTGACGGGCCGCAGCGATCCGCGCAGGGGTTGCGGCAGGTCATAGAGAAGCCGATTGTAACGCTCCAATTGATGCGCGTCGTAATCGAACATGTCCAGGAAGATGGCATCGAAGAGTGTGCTGAGAATCTGAGCAGGGGGCGGGTACCCGGGCGAACGGTCGCGTTCAGCCTGCTCGGCCGAGCGCGGAAACCGGGTGGAGATAGCGAGAATCCGGTTGGCGCCGAGGTGCACGGCAGGGGCCAGGGGCGCGTTCATGCGGATTCCACCATCGCCGTACCACGCGTCGCCCACCTTGACCGCGGGAAAGAAAAACGGCAGCGAAGTGGAGGCCATGATATGATCGACGCCGATTTCCACTTCCATGCTGACCCGGTTGGCCCGCTCCCAGTTTTCGATGTTCTGCCCTTGGACAAAGGTGACCGTGCGGCCGGTGGTGTAGTTGGTCGCCGTCACGGCGATGGCCCGGAGCCGACCGCGCTCGATATTTTCGCGAATTCCTTTCACCGGACCGCCGTCGGTTTGCAGTTCCCGCTGAAGCAGGCGGCGCAATGGCGCGGTATCCACCATTCCCCGCATAGCGGAGAATTTACCCGCCTTCCCCGAAAGGAGACTCAGCGCCCAACTGCCCACGTGACCGGCCAATGATCTCGTTGAAATGTTAAAGACGTCGCTGACTTCGATTCGCGACCAGATCCCGACCAGGTCCTCCAGCGCTTCGGGAAGCGGTTTCTCGCTCGCCGCGAGGTGCGCCAGATTGATGGCCCCGGCGGATGCGCCGGTCAGGATGTCGATGGACAGGTCCGGGAACCAAGGCGCCAGTTCCGCCAGGAACCCGGCGTGGTAGGCGTTGCGCGCCCCGCCCCCGCTGAGCACCAGGGCCACGTTTTTTTCTGAATTGCCTTCAATGCGCGTCATGAGGGTGTTCCCGTTGAGCCGGTTGGATCCGGTGGTAAAATACGGGATCGCAGGCAGGTCGACAAGACGAACCGGTTGATTATCTCGTTGACCCGGTATGGCGGAGCTGTTGTTTGACAACACCTTGCTTTCGGCGTACGTTAGCCGCGGCTTCAGGGCCGGCTTGTCCGGTCTCTAAGCGGAAAGGAGGTGGATCTGCGATGACGGCCCGCCGGCTGACGAAACACTGGGATCAACTTGAGGAAAGCGAAATCCGCGAACTCCAACTCCGGAAACTGCGTCGCTTCCTTGAGAAACAGGTCGCGCCGTTCTCCGCCTACTACGCGGAACAGTTTCATCAGGCGGGCATTTCCCCCGGGCAACTGCGTGATTTCGACCAGTTCGAAAAACTCCCTTTCACCTCCAAAAAAGACCTGTTGCCCACCGAAGAGCATCCGGAACGGACGCGCGAATTCGTTCTGATCCCCGACCGGAAAGCACTCGCCCGGCGCCCGGGAACCGTTTTCCGCGCGCTGACTCGCGGAAAGGCCTCGGCCAGGGCGGCTCTCGAACGCGAATATCGTCCGGTCTTTCTCACCGCCACCACCGGACGGTCTTCGGATCCGGTCACGTTTCTTTATAGCGCGCACGACCTCGACAACCTGACGCTGGCGGGCCAACGTTTGGTGCAGGTATTCGACACCGAACCCGAGTACCGGGTGATGAACCTTTTCCCTTTCGCCCCGCACCTCGCGTTCTGGCAGGTGCACTATGGCAGCGTGGAGTCCAGGCTGTTCACTTTGAGCACCGGCGGAGGGAAGGTGATGGGAACGGATAAGAACATCCAGTTGATTGCCAAGGTCACCCCGCAGGCTTTGATCGGCATGCCCACCTTCCTTTATCACGTCCTGCAACAAATGCTGGAGGAGAAGCGGCGCTGCGACTCCCTGAAACGCCTGATCCTGGGCGGTGAAAAAGCACCGGCCGGAATGCGTCGCAAACTTCGCTCCATGGCCGAAGAGTTGGGGTCCGGCGACATCCATGTTCTGGCGACCTACGGGTTCACCGAAGCGAAGATGGCTTTTGGCGAGTGCCCCTTCCCCCGCGAATCCGAACCGTCTGGGTATCACCTTTATCCCGACCTCGCCCTGATCGAAGTGATCGATCCCGAAACCGGCCGCGTTCTTCCGCCGGGGCATCCCGGTGAAATCGTCTTCACCCCGCTCGACGCGAGGGGCTCGGTGGTGGTGCGTTACCGCACCGGGGACCTGATCGACGGCGGACTCCGCTACGAAACGTGCCCCTGCTGCGGCAGGTCCGCGCCGCGGCTGGTTGGACGGATCTCGCGCAAGTCCGAGGTGCGGGAAATGAACTTCGATAAGCTCAAGGGCACGCTGATCGATTTCAACGAACTGGAAAACGTGCTGGAGGAAGTCGAGGGCGTTGGTTCCTGGCAGATTGAGTTGCGCAAAGCCAACGACGATCCCATGGACCTCGATGAGATCATCATTCATATCGGCACCGGCAGCCGCGATCATGACAAAATCAGGAAACGCATCGGCCGGGTGTTCGAGGAACGGTTTGAACTCAGACCGAACGGGGTCGATTTTCACAGCTTGAGCGAGATGCGCGAACTGCACGGAGTCGGCACGGCCCTTAAGGAGGAAAAAGTGGTCGACCGGCGACTGCGGGCCGAGGAAGCACGTAACACCGCCAACCTGGCTGAGGAGGCCGAGACCTGATGCCGGACCGCCTGGCAGTGGTCGCCGGATTGCGAACCCCGTTTTGCCGGATGGGGACGGAGCTCGCCGGTCTGAGCGCCGACGACCTGGGACGGATCGCAGTCGACGCCCTGTTGACGCGCACCGGGATCGATCCGGCGGTGGTCGATGAAGTGATCTTTGGCTGCGTCGCCCAACCGGCTGAAGCCGCCAACCTGGCGCGCGTCATCGCTCTGCGCGCCGGTCTGCCGGAGCGGACGCCCGCCGTGACGGTGCATCGCAACTGCGCGTCCGGGCTGGAAACGATTACCCAGGCCGAGGAAAAGATGGTCGCCGGCCGCGGGGAAGTGTTTGTTGTCGGCGGAACCGAAAGCATGAGCCGGATACCTCTCTTCTTTTCGGAATGCGCGGCCGACCGTTTCGCCCGGCTCGCCCGCGCGAAATCCTTCTTGTGTAAAGCGAAGGCGGCGGCGGGTTTTCGCCCCTCAGATTTCCGACCCCGCGTGGGGTTGGCTTTGGGTCTGACCGATCCGGTGTGCGGCCTGAACATGGGTGAGACGGCCGAAGTCCTGGTGCGCGAATGGAAAGTTCCGCGCGAGGAGCAGGACGCGTTCGCTCTGGAGTCGCACCGGCGCGCGGTTGCCGCCCGGGAAAAGCTTAGGGAGGAAATCTGCCCGGTGTATGCGGCATCGGATCGATATTCCGGACCGATCCTGGACGACAACGGCCCGCGACCGGAGCAATCGTTCGAGGCCCTGGCTAAACTGAAACCCGCTTTCGATCGGCAGTGCGGCACAATCACACCCGGCAACGCGTCTCAGATCACCGACGGCGCAGTGGCCCTTCTGGTGGCTACGGAGACCCGCACCCGCAAGCTGGGGCTGGAACCTTTGGGTTACCTCACGGCCTCCGCTTACGCCGGTTGCGACCCCAAACGCATGGGGCTGGGACCGATGCACGCCATAGCCCGGCTGCAGTCGGCCTATCCCGGCAAATTTTTCCCGGCGGACGCCGACCTGGTCGAAATCAACGAAGCCTTTGCCGGCCAGGTGCTGGCCGTGCTGCGGGCCATGGAGTCATCGGATTTCGCGCGCGACGCCCTGGGACGGGATCGCTGCCTGGGGTCGCCGGACCGGAAGATTCTCAACGTCAACGGCGGCGCCATCGCCCTGGGACATCCGGTTGGCGCATCGGGCGCCCGGCTCGTTTTGACCGCCCTGCGGGAATTACGCCGCCGAAACGGGAAAAAAGCTTTGGTCACGCTCTGCGTCGGCGGAGGTCAGGGAGCCGCGCTCTGGTTCGAACGTGAATGATTAAAGAATGCGAATCTCATCGGACTGCGGACAGATATGGAGGATAAAAAAGACAACAACGCCATAAAGGCTCCCGGCGAGAAGGAGCAGACCGTTTCGTCTTCCGGCGTCAGGCTTGATCGGCGGAACGACGGTGTGGCCGTGATCACCTTCGACCGACCGGGCTCCTCAGCGAATCTGTTGGACGGAGCCGTATTCGAAGAACTTGGACGACTGCTCGATTCCCTCTACGCCTCCTCCGGGATACAGGGACTGATTTTCGCCTCAGCCAAACCGTCGATCTTCATCGCCGGAGCGGACCTGAACGCCCTTTCCGGGAATGCTTCCGTCGGAGATATCGAAGCCCTTGTTGAACTCGGGCAGAAAACCTTTCAACGGATCGCGGACTTTCCGGCGCCCACAGTGGCGGCGGTACACGGAGCCTGCGCCGGCGGCGGGTGCGAACTGGCTTTGGCTTGCGACTGGCGCGTCGCCTCCGACCACCGTTCCACTCGCATCGGCCTGCCCGAGACACAACTCGGGCTCATCCCGGCCTGGGGCGGCTGCACCCGTTTAACCCGCCTGCTGGGACCGGCCGCCGCCGCCGACCTCATTCTCAAGGGCAAACTTCTGCCCGCCATGCAGGCGAAAAAGCGCGGCCTGGTGGATGCGGTGTGCGCCCGGGAACACCTCTCTGACCTGGCCACACGCAACGCCCTCTCCGGCAAAAAGCGACCCGTCCGCACCGTTGTCGCCACCTTGCGGCGTTTGCAGGCGCCGGTGGTCAGGTATTTGGCGGAACGCAAACTCAAGTCCACCGCCGCCCACTACCCTGCCCCGGGGCTGGCGCTGAAAGTAATCACGGAGGGTGCGCTCCGACCGACCCGGCAAAGCCTGCTGCTGGAAAAGGAAGAGATCGTTCAAGCGGCGTCGACCGACGTGTGCAAAAACCTTATACGCCTTTTCTTCCTCCGGGAAAAGGCCTCGAAGAAAAGCGGAAAGGCGACACTCCCGGAACGCATGGCGGTGATCGGCGCCGGGGTGATGGGAGCGGGGCTGGCGCAATGGTTCTCCGCCCGCGGCGCGCGGGTGATTGTCAACGATATTGCTCCCGAACCGCTCGACCGCGGGATGCGGTCCATAGAACGCCTGTACGATCAGGGCGTGAAGAAACACGCGCTGACCCGGCACGAGGCGGGGCGGGGACGGGATCGAATCTCCCCGGCGGTGGGAGACGTCCCATTAACTCGCACCAGCCTGGTCATCGAAGCGGCCGCCGAGGAGTTGGCGGTGAAGCAGGAGATCTTCAAACACCTGGAAGCCCGCACCGCCGAAGACACCATTCTGGCCACCAACACTTCGGCGCTCTCGGTCACGGAAATCGCCTCCGCCTGCCGAAAGCCGGAACGGGTGGTCGGCATGCATTTTTTCAATCCCGTCCACCGCATGCCGCTGGTGGAAATCGTTCCCGGAGAAAAAACGGAGCCGGAGGTCAAGGCGGCCGCTCTGGATCTGGCGCGCGCCGCGGGCAAGGTTCCGGTGGCGGTCGCGGACCGGCCCGGTTTCCTGGTCAACCGTATCCTCATGCCTTACCTCGTCGAGGCCGCCGTGCTGTGGGAGGAGGGATTCTCCGTTGAGAAAATCGATACCGCCATGACTGAATTCGGTATGCCCATGGGCCCCCTCCGCCTGCTCGACGAAGTCGGCATCGATGTCGCCGGGCACGTGGCCCGCACATTGGCGGAGGCCTACCCGGAGCGAATGAAAGTACCGAAGGTATTGAGTACACTGATTGAGGACAAACGTTTGGGAAGGAAAAGCGGCGGCGGGTTCTACGACCACGGCGGCCGCCGGTCGGAGCCCAGCAGCAAACTCGAACGTTCCCGGCCGGGAACAGCGGAGGACGCGCCTTCGGGTGAGAAGCTGGCGGAACGTCCGATATTGGCGCTCATCAACGAAGCCGCTCTCTGCCTGGAGGAAGGGATAGCCGCCGGCGCCGACGATATAGATCTGGCCATGGTCCTGGGCGCCGGGTTCGCGCCATTTCGCGGAGGTCCCCTGCGGCACGCGGATGCGGTGGGATTGGAGAAAGTTGTGGAACGGTTGCGGGTGCTTGAAGAAAGCACAGGTAAACGCTTTCATCCCTGCGCATTGCTGCTGGAGAAAGCACGACGAAAGGAGCGGATTTATTCGTCATGAACCGCCGGATCCAGGAGCCGCCGGAAGAAGGTCGCAGTCATGTGGATACATCGCGCATGTCGGCCGGACAGCGCGCCGCTATAGAAGCAACCGAATCCGCACGGGACAGTTTGCCCGGCGGAGAAGGTTTTGCCGCCGGAATCTTCCAGGGAGATTTTCGTCTCGACCGGCTCCGGCTTCCGGATTCGGCCCCGGAGGAAGAAGCCCGCACGGAGGGGTTTCTTGAGCGGTTGGCCGGAGTATTGCGCCGGGCGGATCCCGATCAAATCGATGCCGAGGGAGAAATTCCGGATGAAATAATCGAGGCACTGGCCGGAATCGGCGCGTTTGGCATCAAAATTCCCCGGGAATACGGAGGACTCGGACTTTCACAGACCGCCTACATTCGCGCGGCGACGCTGCTCGGAAGTTGGTGCGGCAATCTGACGGCGCTCCTGTCCGCACACCAGTCGATCGGGGTACCTCAGCCGCTGCTGCTCTTCGGAACGGAAGCGCAAAAAGCGAAATACCTTCCGCGATTCGCCAAGGGGGAGATTTCGGCGTTCGCGCTCACCGAAATAAAGGCAGGATCGGACCCTTCGCGCATGGAAGCGACAGCCGTGCCGAACGAAACCGGCGACGGCTTCATCCTCAACGGAGAAAAACTCTGGTGCACCAACGGCACCCGCGCTTCGGTCATCATCGCCATGGCGCGCACACCGGCGAAGGAGAACGATGGCAAGTCCCGGGGTGGGATCACCGCGTTCATCGTGGAAATGGACACCCCCGGAGTCGAAGTCGTCCGGCGCTGCCACTTCATGGGGTTGCGGGCGCTTTACAACGGCGTCATTCGCTTTCAAAACGTCCACGTGCCCCGGGAGAACATCCTCCTCGGGGAAGGCAAAGGATTGAAGGTGGCCCTGACCACCCTGAACACCGGCCGGTTGACCCTGCCGGCGGCCTGTTCCGGTCTGGCCAAGCGCTGTCTGGCGATCAACCGCAAGTGGGCCTTTGAGCGGGAGCAATGGGGCGCTCCGGTGGGAAAGCATGCCGCGATCGCCGAAAAGATCGGCCGCCTGGCAGGCGATGTTTTCGCGCTGGAAGCCATGAATCTGTTGACCGCCCGTCTCATCGACACGGTCCACGGATCGGACATTCGATTCGAAGCGGCCATGTGCAAGATGTGGGGCACCGAAACGGCCTGGAGAATCGTCGACGACACCCTTCAGATCCGAGGCGGACGCGGCTACGAAACGTCTGACTCCCTGCGGGCCCGCGGAGAGGAAGCGATTCCGGTGGAGCGCTATTTCAGGGACAGCCGGATCAACACCATATTCGAAGGCTCGAGCGAAATCATGCGCCTCTTCCTGGCCCGGGAAGCCCTGGATCCGCACCTTCAAACCGCGGGAGCGATATTCGACACGCGCCTTTCCTTCGGATCCCGGGTCGGCGCCCTGTTGCGGGCGGGCGGATTTTATCTTTGGTGGTACCCGGCGCGCTGGCTGCCGCGTCCGGCGTCCGGGCTTTCCCGTTTTCCGGCGCCGCTTAAACCACATCTGCGTTACGCCGCCCGGGCGGCGCGAAAACTGTCGCGGAAACTCTTTCACGCCATGTTGTGGCACGGCCCCAAGCTGGAACGCGAACAATTGCTGCTCGGCAATATCGTGGACGCAGGCACGGAGATTTTCGCCATCACCGCGGCTTGTCTGCGAGCCCGGGACGACCTTGCCGAGGCGCCTTCTCGCGAGCGGCGGCAGGAAATCCTGGCTCTGGTCGACACGTTCTGCGACGGCGCCCGCAAAAGGATCCGGCAGGCGTTGCGTGGACGCGACCGCCGTCTTTCACGGGAACGCTACCGGCTGGCGCAGGCCGTCCTGCGGGACCGCTACCGCTGGTTGGAAGACGGAGTGCTGACAACCGAATCCAAGCCGCAGTAGTGCGGAACCAGGCTTCCGAAGGGCGGATACCCGAAAAGGTTCCCGACGAATCCCGAAAACAATCGCGATTCGTCAGGAACAGTATCCGAGTCACATCCCATTCAAGAATGGGTCACGAAAGAGGCCTACTCCACCGTCATAACGCCGTTCATAATCCGCCAGTGCCCCGGGAAGGTGCAAACAAACGGATATTCTCCCGGCTCTTCCGGTGCGGTGAAAAACAGCTCGAAGGTTTCATCCGGATCGAGGATTGGAGTCCACGCCAGGACGTCCGGAGAGTCCGGAACATAGTGTTTTTCCTCTGCCCGCGGATCCATGATCATGGCATCGGCCAACTCGCCGATCTGGTTAAGGGTTCCCGGATTGATGATCAGGAAGTTGTGCGGCATGTGATCCGGGTTCTCAAACACGAGCCGGATTGGAGTGCCGGCGGGAACGGAAAACTCTTCAATGTCGAAGAGCAGAACATCGGGAACAACTCCCACCCGGATCTCCAAAGCGTCTTCGTATCCGGCGGGGATGGACGCGGCTTCAATTCCGTCGCCGAATTGCTCTACCAGGAAGGCAAGGACCCTATTCTCGACCCCGGCGGGTCCGATTTCAATGAGTTCGAAATCGTCGTACCAAACCGTACCGATGGATTGGCCCCACCCGCCGAAAAGCGCGTTGATCGAGATCTGGTTATAACTGCCACTATTAAAACGCAAATGAACCCGTTCCCAGTCGCGGGTGCCATTGACTGCGTTGGTGCCACCCTGTTCTCGCGACCAGCCGTGAATATTGAGCAACCCACCGGCGGCTCGCCTGACGTTCTCCGTTTTGATCCAGGCGCTGAGCTCATAGACCGTGTTGGGATTGACTTGAACGTCGGTGTAGAAGCTCGTGTCGGCTCCCGACTCGGAGTCGATTCTGAGCGCATATCCGCCGTTGCGGCCCTCGGGAACCACGCTGTGCTGCGCGGAGCCGCCGTAATTCCGAGGAGTCCAACCGACGGCCTGACCGTTTTCCACCTGCGCAAGGGACGGATTGGGAATCAGGTTCACCGCATCCGTTTCTTCCTCCTCTTCCTGGTCAGGATCAAAACGACCATCGGCGGAAGCAGAGGCGATAAACCCATCCTGATGGGTATGTATAGCGATGATCAATGCGTCCTCCAGGATACGATCCCCGCGGTTGTCCTCACGGTCATGCATCCGGTAAATCGCCTGACCGATCAATCGAGATGAAGGCACCTCGGACAAAGCCAACAGCGCGGCAAGCCGGACCTGCGCGTTTTCGTCTTCGAGTATATTGGCCGCCAGAATCGCCCGGCCGGTCTGGGCGGTGGGGGGAAGCACGGCGGCCGCGTTGCGACGAACGGCGGCGGACGGATGGTTCAGTGCATTCGCCGCGGCGGCGAGAGCCTCCGGGGATCCGCCATTCATGGCCCCCAGCCCGTGCAAAGTCCACAAAGCGTGCACCGCGCCGACGTTAAGGCCGATTTCGTCCACCCACTCGTTGCGCACCAGATCGATCAGATCCGGCACCACATCGGTTTCGCCGCGCTCGACCAGGAGGCGCTGCGCGTGTTTGCGCCACAGGAGATTGTGGTGGGCCAGCGATTCCAGAAGTTTTTCCGGCGCCGCGTCATGCAGGGAAATCGGCTCGTAAGGTTCCGCGCCGGTATACACCACGCGGTATATGCGGCCGTGCCGTTGGTCGCGAAGGTCGGTGATATAGGCGTTGCCCCGGCCCGTCTGGTAACCGCGCGGCGTGGGATTGTGCTGAATGATGTAGTTGTACCAGTCAATTACCCAGACGTGACCATCGGGGCCGACTTCGGCCATGATGGGAGCGAACCATTCATCGTCACTCACCAGCAGATTGGTGTCATTGACGGCCTGGAACGCGGCCCCATTCGGTTCCAACACAAATTCTCCCACCATGTGCCCGGTGGCGTCGGTCACGAAGGCGATCCGATTCCAGTATTCCTGGGGCCAGGTACGGGCGGTGTAAAGCGCGTGACCCGCGGCGGCGGTGTAACCACCGTGAACGTCGACCTGCCGGATCCGGTCGCGGATAAAAAGGAAGCGTGAGGTGCCGGCCAAACGCGTCGAAGTGTTGGGACGCAAATCCCAAACATCCTCGAAGTAACGATTGGGGAACGGCATCAGGACGCTGGGGTTGTTATTGGCGGTCGAGCCAAAAACGATTCCGTCCTCGCCGAATCCAAGGCCCCAGGTGTTGTTGTTGGTGGTCCGCATGAACTCCAGGGTGGAACCGTCCGGAGTGAACCGGTGGAATCCACTGCCGAAACGTAAACGCTGATCTCCAACTTCACCGTTGAAACCACTGTAGCCCTGAACGCCCCAGAACCAGTTGTCGAATCCGTACCGAAGATTGCTGGCTTGCGCGTGGGTGTCGCCCGTTCCCCATCCGGTGAAGATCACCTCCTTGTGGTCGGCCCGGTCGTCGCCGGTGGTATCCTTGAGGAAAATCGTGTCGGGGGCATGGTAAATGAGCACGCCGCCATTGGCGAACGCGATGCCGGTGGGAATACTGAGATTCTCCGCGAACACCGTGAACTTGTCCGCTCGGCCATCGCCGGTGGTATCCTCCAGAATGGTCAGACGGTCCCGTCCCTCGCCGGCCGGGCGCAATTCGTTCGGATAGTCGATGGTTTCGGCGACCCAGAGGCGGCCGCGCTCATCCCAGGCCATCGTGATCGGTTTGCGGATATCGGGTTCGGAGGCGAAAAGCTGGAGTTCAAATCCGCCGGGAAGAATGACACGCTCCATCGATTCCTCCGGGGTCAGGGTTTTCTGCACCCGGTTCCACTCCCGTTCGGTCGCGTTGGGAGGCGGGTAATAAGCGACTTCCTGCTCGATATATTCGAACGGACGACGAATCTCGCGGATCTCCAGTTCCGCCTGTACGTCGCGACCCGCACTCCACCGGATCCCGCGTTCAATCAGGTCGTGGAAACCCGGATGGCTCCAGGTGCGTTGATCGTGACCCCAGGCGGTGTAAAAGACCCGCCCTTCACCGTGCGTCCGGATCCAGGTGTAAGGTTCATCGTCACGGTACGACAGGACGGTCCGGTTTTCCTCGTTATGCAGGGTGTGTTCGTAGGGTTCGTCCGCGCTTTCGATGGGATCCAATCCCTGCATGATCGGATGATCCGGCTCCACGATACGGGTGCTGAAGGTGCGAATCGGCCCGTGATACCGGAACTGGCCCCCAATCAGGGCGACCACATCGTCATTGTTGCGGAAACAGTAGGAAGCCGAATGTACCGGAACGAAACCCCCGCCATCCGCCACGTAGCCCAACAACGCTTCCGCCTGGGAATCGGTGATGGTATCGATGTTGGCATAAACGAAAAGCACGTGGTAGCGATCCAGCGTCTCGCGGGTAAGAGCTCGCTCCACGTCCTCGGTGTAGGTCATGTGAATATTCCGGTCCAGCATCATCGGAATCAGCTGCTTGGCCCGTTCCGCAGGTTGATGGCCGGCTCGGTCGCCAAGGAAAAGCACGTCGATGCGAGAGCCCGGTTCATGACTCAGTTCGACCGGACGGTGCGTGGGCCGCTCCAATGGAGTCGGCTCAACCCTGGCTTCGACCTGAGCCGGCGCCATGCTTTCATGCATGTGGGCGTGCTCGTGTCCGGCCGCCCCATGAGACTCATCAGAGTGCGCGGAGGGTTGATCGGAGCAACCAGAAAAGAGAAGGGCGAAACAAAGGCCCGAAACAGCAGCCGCTTTGGCACAGGCTGTGGAGAGGGACGAGATGGATCCAATCATAAGGAGGTCGATTTTTGGTTAGCGGAATTAGGGAGAGCCGTACTGGCCGTGGCCCGTTGTGAAAACAGATTCGAAAGATATAACCCAGACAAAGCAGAATCGAAACAAGAAAGATTATATTTCGGTAATTTTCCAGTCGGAAGGGCGAGAAAATGCTTTGACCCCAACCGCCGGGCCGGCCAAAGGTGTGGACGATACTTTCGCAAAAACAATCAACCAAATGACAACCTATCGTTTAATCGCCACTGGAGTTCTCTGTTTACTGGTATCCGCTCTGAGCGCGTGCGCCGAAACCGAGCGCGAGGAAGCGGAGGAACAACCTGAAACGGAAGCGACTATGGAAGACGGCCTCTACGCCAAGATCACCACCAACCGCGGCGAGATTCTGCTGCGGCTGCACTACGACAAAACACCCATGACGGTCATGAACTTCGCCGGCCTGGCCGAAGGCAAACTGTCATCGAACCGGCCGGCAGGCGAGCCGTTCTACGACGGCCTGACGTTCCACCGGGTGATCGCCAACTTCATGATCCAGGGAGGCTGTCCTGATGGACGCGGCACCGGAGGCCCGGGATACCGTTTTCCGGATGAATTCGACAATTCCCTGCGGCACGACGGTCCCGGGGTGCTCTCGATGGCCAACGCCGGGCCGGGCACCAACGGAAGCCAGTTCTTCATCACCCATGTGGCCACTCCCCACTTGAACGGAGGCCACACGGTTTTCGGCCGGGTGGTCGAAGGTCAGAACGTGGTCGACGCGGTTCGCCAGGGCGATGTGATGGAGCGGGTCGAAATAATCCGGGTCGGCCCCGAAGCCGAGGGATTTGAGATCAGCCAGGAGGCCTTCGACCGCCTGCGCCAGGGGAACCGCTGAGCCACTCGCCGCGTCCTCCCGGAATCGGGCCCCGCTCCGGGGCCCGGGCTCCCTAGACGGCGGCCAGGCTCTTCAGTCGCTTTTCGTGTTTGCGACGTTCGTCGGCGTTGAGAATCCGTTTGCGGAAACGGATGCTCGCCGGCGTGACCTCGACCAATTCGTCCGGAGCGATATATTCGATGGCACGCTCCAGGCTAAAGAAAACCTTGGGGGATAGCTGGATGCCCTTCCCTTCCCCCTGCGAGCGGAAGTTGGTGAGCTGTTTTCCCTTGGTGGGATTGACCGGCAGGTCTTCCTGACGCGGGCTCTCGCCGACAATCATTCCGGGATAGACTTCTTCCCCGGCTTCGACGAAGAGGCGGCCGCGGTCCTCCAATGCGCTTAGGGCATAGGCTCGCGTTTCCCCCTTTTCCATGGAGACCAGCGTTCCGGTGGACCGGCCCGCGATATCGCCGCAGTGAGGGGCGTACTCCCGGAACAGATGAGACATGACGCCACGGCCGCTGGTGAGGTTGATCAGTTCGGTCTCGAATCCGATCAAACCGCGAGTCGGAATCACCCCTTCGAGAGTGACCCCGGAGGCATGGTTATCCATGCGGTCGATTTTCCCGCGGCGGGTGGCCAGGGATTTCATCACCCCGCCCAAGGTCTCTTCCGGAGTCTCCAGCCAGAAGGTTTCGTACGGCTCCAACGTCTTTCCTCCTTCGTTGCGGGTAATGACCATGGGGCGTGAGACCAGGAGTTCGAAACCTTCGCGGCGCATCTGTTCGACGAGCACCGCGATTTGCATGGCGCCGCGGGCGCTGACTTCGAAGCTGCCGGCGTTATCGCTTTCCTCGACCTGGATGGAAATATTGGTCTTAACTTCTTTGAAGAGCCGATCGCGGATCTGCCGAGTGGTGACGTATTTGCCTTCCTGTCCGGCCATAGGACCGTCGTTGACCATAAAAAGCATTTTGACGGTCGGAGGATCGATGGCCACGAATTCGATGGCTTCGGCAGTCTCCGAAGCGCAAAGAGTGGTGCCGATATCAACTTCCTCGAATCCGGCCAGACCAACAATGTTGCCGGCGATGCCGGCAGCGGTGTCCTGGGTGCGTATACCGCTGTACTCAAAGACCTTGGTGATACGGCGACGTTCGCGTCGGCCGTCCCGATGCACTACAAATATTGAATCTCCGGAGCGTATCGATCCGGATGCGATTTTACCGACCGCGATTCGGCCGACGTAATCGCTCCAGTCGATATTGCTGACCAGCATGCGAAACTCCCCCTCCGGCTCGACCGCCGGGGGCGGCACTCGTTCGATGATGGTTTCAAAAAGCGGGGTCATTCCGTCGCGGGCGTCTTCGAGGGAACGCAACATAAACCCTTCTTTGGCGCTGCCGTAAACAAAGGCGGCGTTGAACTGTTCCTCGGTCGCCTCCAACTCCAGAAAGAGCTCCAGGACCTGGTCGTGTACTTTGACCGGATTACTGTTTTCCCGGTCGATCTTATTGATCACCACCACGGGCTTCAACCCCTCCTGCAATGCCTTGCGCAATACGAACCGGGTCTGAGCTCGGGGACCTTCGTAGGCATCGACGACCAGCAGCACGCCGTCCACCATTTTCATGACACGCTCCACTTCGGCCCCGAAATCGGCGTGACCGGGGGTGTCCACGATGTTGATCAGGTGATCCTTCCAGTGGATGGCGGTGTTTTTGGCCCGGATGGTGATCCCCTTCTCCCGTTCCAGGTCCATGTTGTCCATG
The DNA here is from genome assembly GCA_050506795.1 of Opitutia bacterium. GTDB lineage: Bacteria > Verrucomicrobiota > Verrucomicrobiia > Opitutales > T3Sed10-336 > SLOW01. The sequence goes on along the minus strand of JBJHCF010000039.1, from coordinate 12,092 downwards.
ACCCGTTCGGCGACCTCCTGGTTGGCTCGAAAAGTGCCGCTTTGACCCAGGAGTTGATCCACCAGCGTCGTCTTACCGTGGTCGACGTGGGCGATAATGGCGATGTTGCGAATGTGTTCGGCGTTCATAAAACAAGTTCGTCCCCCCGGGCACAAGCCGAAGGGACGCCACGTAAAGAGATCGTCCGGATTTCCGCCAAGTCAATGCCATTTGTGAGAAAATCCTTCGGCTGCCGATTGGCGGAGACTCCCTAATCCATTAAAGCTCAGGGATTCTCGGCCCCAGGGCGGATGTGAAACTCACGTTTTCGCCCGGATTTGGGTGGTCAATCCTCCCGACCCAAGGCAAGCCAGGGCTCAATAGTCGTCGTGGAGTGGAAAGGACGACATTACAAATCGGGCGCCGGCCCGGCCGTCGGCGATCAGGCGTTCCAACTCGCGGACGTATTCGATTTCCGGCTTCTCCACCGGCTGGACCGGGTAAAGCGCCACCGGGATTTCGGGAGTCTGCGATAAAACATCGCCGGAGTCAGCGGTGGTTTCCCCCATCCACCAAACCGTTAATCCGAGCGCCAGCACGGCGGCGCCGGCCACGCTTGCCCACCGCCAACTGCTGCGCACCACCGACGGAGGTTCGTATGAGGCTGCGATGGCGTCCATGATGCGTCTGCGCGCGGACTCGGACGGGGCGGCCCGGACGGCGCGCGCTTCTCGTCGGAGGTTTTGCACCAGGCGACCTTCCAACCTGAACCACTCCCGGCACCGATCGCACTGCGAAAGGTGGGCCTGGGTTGAAGCCGGGATCTCCGGACCCTCATCCAGCAACCTTTCGTTGCGGAAGCGGACCAGAAGGCAGCGGATGATTGAAAACGGGAAGTGTTTCATGATTTCTCCATCATTGGATGCCGCGACCAGGCTTGTTCCGTCCGTTGTGCGGAGGAATTCCGGTGCGGCATCAATTGTTCATCTTTCAGCGTGGCCAGATGCCGGGCAAGAATCTGGCGGGCCCGGTAAAGAAGCACTTTGATGTGGGTGCGGGAAAGCCCGGTGACCGAGGCGATTTCCCCCAGGTCGAGGTCTTCGCCGTAGCGCAGCCAGAGCAGAGTGTGCTGCCGGTCGCTGAGAACCCGGCGGGCGAGTCCCCAGAGCCGGTCATGCACTTCCTCCGCTTCCATTGACGCCGCCGGATGGGCGTCGACCAGCCGGTCGGTCGTCGCCTCGGCCGGAATATTTCGCCGTTGACGCATGCGATCGACGGTCCTCCGGTAGGCCAAAGTGTAGAGCCAGGTGGAAAACCGGTACTTGTCGCGGTAGGCGGCGAGATTGCGGTAAGCGGTGACGAACGTAATCTGCAAAACATCTTCCGCATCCTCGCGATTGCCGATCCGTTCCAGGATAAACCGGAAGAGTCGATTCTGGTAGCGTTCGACCAGGGAACCGAAGGCCCGTTGATCTCCACCTCGGGCGGCGGCGATCAGTTCCTTTTCATCCACTTCCTCCGGCTCTTCATGTTCTTCATCCGGCATGACTTAAAAGGGCAGTCGAGACACCGGAACGCTGAGGGAAATCTCTGCCGAGGCGCCGTCCTTACTCAGGGCCACCGAAGTGTGTCCGGCCAGAACCACAAACGGATTGTCAGGTTCACCGATCAGGGGCGCGTAAGCCAGCAAAGATCTCAAGCGGTTCGCAAGGTTCGCCGCGGACCCTCCCTCAGCCGGAATCAATCGCGCTTTTCCGGCAAACGCTTCGCCGGCTTCGCCCAGGACCAGATCGAGACGCGAAGTGTACTGCAGTACCGCCGCTTGCGGAGGCATCCCGCGCATCGCGGCAACGTCCTCGGCAAAGGCACGCATGAACCATCCCTCCACCGCCAGACTCCCGAATGTTTCGGCCGGCAGGTGCGAACGCTCGCCGTCCAAAATATCCAGCAAACCCTCCACCGATTCGGCGCCCCACCCGACCACCGCCACCCCGGACCTGGGGTAGGCCACGGCTCCGGTTTGCCACACATGGATGGTATGTGTCCGGTGAATGAGTCGACGGTATCCGGGCATTCCGGAGAGAAAATCGAGGGATTCCTCCGGAGAGAAATTGCCGAGAAAAACAGTGACCCCACTGAACCTCTCAGCATCCCGACCGGAGAGAATCACTGTGTCGACATCCTTCATTGGATCTATACCGAAAAGCCGTTGCACGCCGGCATTCCACCGATCGGCCTTTTCGTCGTGAAACCGTTCGGTCATTCTCTTTCCAAAATCCGATTCCAGGTACTCCTGCATCCGGACAACCACCACCCAGCGCGCGTCTTCGGGTATGTAACGCCAAGCCTCGCCGGCCGAGAGCGTTGCGCCGGTCATGGCGAAAAGCGCGGCAGTGAGGCCGGCCTGAGCTGTCGCGATCAATTTCATTCGGATAACGGTTATTCGTCCGCCGCACGGGCGGGGTTACAGATGGCTCCGCTCACTCGTAGCGCAAAGCGTCAATCACGTTCATGCGGGCGGCCCGCAGAGCGGGATAGATTCCCGAGGCGATTCCGATGGTGACCGAAAAGAGGAAGCCTGCCAACATAGCCGGCGGTGACAGCGCGATACGAAACTGATCCACCTCAATAAGGGCCTGCATCATCCCCACCAGTCCGACACTGACCATCACCCCGATCACGCCCCCCACCACGCTGATCACCACTGCTTCCGCCAGGAATTGAATGAAGATATCGCTGCCCCGGGCTCCAACCGCCTTTCGAACGCCGATCTCGCGTATGCGCTCGTTAATCACCGCCAACATGACGTTCATTATTCCGATGCCGCCCACCAGCAGGGATATGCCCGCAACGCCACCGAGGGTGAGGGTAAAGGTTCCCTCAATGCGGCGAAACTCGGCCAGCTGTTCTTCCATGGTGGTCACCGCGAAATCCTCGATTCCCCTGTGGGTTTGGAGCAGGATGTTCTCGACCTGCCCGATCGCGTCCTCAAGGAACGACACATTCGCCACCTGGACATTAAGACTGTTGAGACGATCGTTGCCACTGAAACGTTTCATCGCGGTGGTGATTGGAATGTACGCCGTCCGGTTCTGCATCCAAAACCAACCCCCGCCCTGCGGGCCTCCCAAATTTTCCACCACCCCGATTATGCGAAAGGTTTGCCCATGGATGTTGATCCGGCGTCCGACCGCTTCGCCATCGGGAAAAAAACGGTCCCCCAGCCAGCCTCCCAGCACCACGACCGGCGAGGCATCGATCACATCGAGGTCCCCGATAAAACGTCCCTCGCGCAAATCCAGCCGCTGTATTTCCCGCCGGTCGGGCAAAACGCCGCGCAGGGGAGCGTTGTCACTGACGCCGGCGTGCGTGAAACGCCGCCAGTTGAGTGAGACCTCGGGATCGACCAAGGTCACCAGGGGGCTGCCAAGGCGCACCGCGTCAACGTCACGAAAAGTCATTCCCGGCGAAAGATGAGCGATGTGGCTCTGCTCGTCGGGCGGCTGCCGGGTTTCGACCTGCAATCGGGTGATTCCTCCGGTGCGCTCGAAGTAGTCCCGCACCTCGCCGATCATTCCCCTGACCACCCCCACCATGGCGACCAGCGCCGCCACCCCGAGAATGATCCCCATCATGGAAAGCAGAGACCGGAACTTGTGCGCCCACACCTCGGTCAGCCCGTTGATCATTCCCGAATAGAATGTGATGATGGCGTTGATCATGACGCGTTGGGACTGTCTTCCACGATCCTGCCGTCCAGCATACGAATGATTCGCCGGGCGTAGGTGGCGACCTGCTCGTCGTGGGTGACCACCACAAGGGTCTGGCCTTCGTCGGAGAGCCGGCGAAACAGCTCCATGATTCGGCCCACGTTCTGGCTGTCTAGATTCCCGGTGGGTTCGTCGGCCAGAATGAGCGACGGGTGATTGACAAGCGCCCGGGCGATCGCGGCACGCTGGCGTTCTCCCCCGGAAAGCTGGCTCGGCAGATGCCGGGCGCGGTGACTCATTCCCACTTTTTCCAGCGCGGCCAGCGCTTTCCCCTTCCGATCACCGATGCCGGATCGACTGTACACCAGTGGCAGTACGACGTTGTCGGTGACCGATAAACGGGGCAACAGATTGAAGGCCTGAAAAACGAATCCAATGCGGTTGGCCCGATACCAGGAACGTGTGGTGCGGCCGATTCCGGCGACTTCCTTGCCTTCGAAATGAAGTTTCCCGGAGGTCGGGCTGTCCATGAAGCCCAGAATGTGCATCAAGGTGGATTTGCCCGAACCCGACGGACCCAGAATGGCGACGAATTCGCCCTTGTCGATGCGCAGCTGCACTTCGTCCAGGGCACGCACGGTTTCGTCACCCATTTGGTAAATTTTGCTCAGATTATCAAATGCAACCAGCGACACCCCGCATTCCTTTCCCAATTCAGGCCCCGCCCGAGCGCGGACGCACCAGGCTGACGGTTTCTCCCGCTTCCAGACCCGATACGATTTCCACCCACCGGGTGTCGTTGATGCCCACGGTAACCTCCCGCTTCTCCATCGCGCCGTTATCCCGCACCAAGTAAACGAAACGGTCCTGCTGATCCGCGAACACTGCCGACAAATTGACCGCGACCACGTCGTCGGCCCGCTCGGCAACAATGCGAACGTTGGCACTGATGCCGGGACGAATGACGCGGCCTTCCGGCTCGAAGGTCACGTCCACCCGGAAAACCCGTATGTTGTCCTGATTGAAGGCAAACGGATGAATCCGGCTTACCCGGCCCGTGATCGAATGCCCGCCCAGGGCGTCGAAAGAAACCGCGGTCGGGCTGTCCACGTCGACCTTCCCGATGTCCAACTCGTTGACCTGCAGGCGGACGTAGAGCTCCGACAGGTCATGCACGGTCATGAGCCGGGTGCCTTCGTTTACCGCTCCCGCACCTACGATCACCTGGCCTTCGTTGACATCGAGGTCGGCCACGATTCCACCCTGAGGTGAGCGAATGGTGGTCCGGTTGAGGTCTTCGCGCACCCGTTCCAGACGGGCTTCCTGCACCTCCAGTTGAATCTGACTCAGGCGAAGGTCGATCTCAGCGTTCTGAAACTCCTGGGCCTCTATAATCCCGCGGTTACTCAGGCGTTCGAGCCGTTCGAACTCCCGTTGAGCACGCTCCCGACGGAGTTGTTCCGCCTGGTAGGTGCGCTGGGCTTCAATGAATTCCTGTTCCAGCGCCGCCCGGTCCAGCTCGATCAGAATCTGCCCCCTCGTCACCACCTCCCCAGGCTCAACCAGGATACGCTCGATACGTCCGCTCACTTCGGACCGGACATCGGTGGAAAAACGCGGATGGACGAATCCATTGGCTTCAATCACTTCCTCAATGGTTCGTACCTCGGAAGTCGCTGTTGTCTGCCAGGCTTCTTCCTCGCCGGCACTCTGCTCCCGCACCTTCTGCAAGGCGAGAAAACCGCCCCCGGCCAAGAACAAAACGAATAACAGGAGCAAGAGCTTGTTTTTCATGCCATCAATAACGCGTCGAATTCAAGGTGTGCCCTACCCTGAAATCAGTCCGAAACGCAAGCTCAACGCAATTCCTCCGGGAAAAGGCGCTGCAGGCGGCGGAGGGATTCGGCGTCGCCCGGAGCAAACCCGGGATGCCGCTCCACCACGTTTTGGGAATGACGGAAGAGCAATCGAAATTCATCGGCCAGTTCACGCCGCTGTTCGCTTAACCGCCGATAGTCGTCCGATTGCTCTTCCGCCACAGCCAACCCCATCATGACATCACGCAACTCCTCCCCCAATTCACGAAAATGGTCCTCGATCTCGCGAAGCTCCGGTGACTGTCCCGCCGCCGCTTCCCACCTTCCTCGCAGGGCCAGCAGGTCCGCCTGCAATGCCCGCCAGCGTTCGCGTCGCTCGGCGGCGGTCAGAACCGCCGCTTCCGCGGCCTGCCGGATTGGTGCGCGGCTCAATTCGATTTCCCTCTCCGCCCCACCGAACCCCAAAGTCAAGAGATTCCTTTCCGCATCGTGGGCCAGAACTTCGAATCCGGCGGTTCTCTGCCCCTGCTGCAGCCAAAAAGTCTGTCGGCTCTCACGGTCGTGCAGGCCGAACAAGCGGTCCCCCTGCAGAGTCACCACTGATCGCCATTCGATTCTCTCCAGGCGTTCGACCGATTCCAGCGGCGGTCCCTCGGCCTCAGCGGCCCACAGCAGCGAAGCACCTAAAAGGGTTATGGAAACAAAGCTGATGATGAAAAATCGATTCATGATGAAGAACCGTCAGATCTAAACGGGTATTCGCAAGCACGCTGGCGCGGGTTACAGCAAAGCATGCCGAAATACGGGACATTTTACTGAATGCACCACCGTTGCGGTTTGATCCTAACGGCGTTCGCTCAGAGCCGACGTTTTCGGGAAACAACCCGCCGGCGGGAACGGTCACGCGGACAGCCTGGCGAGTGTTAACGAACGCACGCCTGCGCTACAAGGAAGAATACCGATCCGCGCCGAACAATTCCCGCCAGTTTGACATGGCAAACGTGTTGCCCCCGGTCAGTTCGGCCAGCTTTTCATCATAATAAAAAGTCGTGCCGCCGCGCATGGTGACTTCTTTTCCCACGACGGCTCCGTAAAAGACGCCGGACCCTCCCCCGCCACGCATTTCGACGTCCGCGGTCGGAGCGTACAAGGCCCCGTGCCAAGCCGCCGTGCCGGCCAGAGTAAACGATTGTGACTCCGGGTTCGTGCCGTACATCTGAAGATTGGCGGGAATGCCGGATTGATTCACCAGTCCCGTGCCTCCGATGAAAACGTCGCCGTCGACATATATTGTCAGGGAGGCGCCGCTTTCGATGGTGATACGCGCCTCGCCGGTGATATCGATGTCGTTGTCCACCCGCAGCAACACATCGCCTTGAACCCGCAGTTCGTCGCTTCCGGAAAGAGTCAAATTCGAGGTCCAGAAATGCAGGGTCCCCACATCAGAATCGCCCAATGACCCCGGGCCGCCGTCATAGTAATGGTACGGCAGGTCGCTTTCCGGCAATATGACGTTGGGAAGATCCGAATTGAAGTCGTCGGTGATCTCTCCGGTAACGATCGAGTTTGGACGCATGGCGGGATCCCATCCCCGGGTAGCGACGCTCCCATAGATTTTTGCATTGCCCAGATCCATGGAACTCTCTTCGAGGGAGGTGCTCGCCACCTTTGCATTGCCCAGAATTTCGCCGGTCTCCGAGTTGATGCTGTTAATCTCAATATTCCCTCCCCTCATCATGATCCGATCGGCCATAATGCCGTTGGCGAAAAGCGACCGGCTGCTCAGAACAATTTCAATCTGACGCAGACTGCGTCGCTCTCCCCCGGAAAACACTTCACCCTCCGATACAATAACCGGAGACTGGGAATTGAGTCCGCTCACCCGGACCCGAAACGCCCCCCGTCCTCCGTGCCCCAGTTCGATGCCATCGACCGCTTTGACGAGCACGCCGGGTTCCCCGTTGCCGCCCCATCCCTCATCCGCCGGGGAACTGAGGTTGATCGCGTATAGCGCCTCCTCGATGCCGGCTTCGGCCAGATTGAGACTCGCATTGGAGTAAAGCTGCGCGTGAGCCAGACGCATTTCCGTGCCGGCCAGTCGAATATAGCTGCCGATCCCCAGGGCGGCGATGGTTGCGAAGATCACGGTGACGATCAGCACCGACCCTCGTTTCTCCTGCAAATTCCGATCCGACGATCGGGTTCGTGATAATGGTGGAGTTGTCATTGGGCGACGGTTTTATTCCGCATGATGTAACGGGCGGAGATAACCTTTTCGGTCGTTTCACGGGCAATTACCCGCCTGGCCATTGAGAGCTGAAGGTGAATCTGTTTGGTTTCGGCGTTGTTGCTCGCTTCCTCCCGGAGCAGATTGAACCGGGAAAAACGGAAATCATCCTGAACGGCAGTCATAAGCACCTGGCTATCGCCATTTGCCTCGCGGCGGAAGGTGGCGGAGACCGGATCGTAGCGGTAGACCACTTCGCTCAAGACACCGCCGGGCTCGGCCAGCACCAGAGTTAGCGATGATTCCGAGAAATCGATCACATCGCGGGCGGATCGCACGTCACGAGCAAAAATCTCCAGGCCTCGCCGGCCCTCCGAAGTCATGTCAGCGTAATTCGCAATCGCGAAGCTGCTTCGGGTCACAAAACCGAACGCCGAAAAGATCACTCCGCTCAGGAAAACGGAAATGGTCATTACGATCAGAATCTCGGTCAGGGTAAACCCCTGCCGGGAGCGCAGGGCCATTTTATCTGGATGTAACATAATAATAGTCGTTCAGGCCTTCCCGCGAAAACAATGTCCGGAAGACTCTTTGTTGCTCTGCTCCCCCGGTGGTGACCCAGCGGATTTCGAGTTCGACTTCCTTAATCCCGGAGCGACCGTTATCGTTGAAGATGCGTCGCGTCGTTTGGTATCGCTCGGCGATACGGGAATCGAAGTCCAAACCGATTTCCATTTCCTCCTCTTCCTGCAAGGCGTTCAGTTCCGCCCAACTCATCATTCGCAGGTTCTCCATTTCGCTCTGAAGAATCTGGGCGGCCATGGTGTTGTCTCGCGCCAGCTGTATCATGGTAAATCCGGTACGGAGGGCCGCGATCGTGGAAGCAATGACCATTCCCAGCACCAGCATACTCATCATGATCTCCGTCAGACTGAATCCGCTTCGGGATCTCAGTCGGTCGACACCTTTCTCCCCGGAGGCATGGGTTACGTGTCTGGCAACCGGTGTATTCATGGTTCTTTCTTTTTGTTAATTGGTTAACGGACGAGCCCCTTGTCCGGAAACCTTCCGGTCGGGGCGATCTGTCGTTCGCCTGCGATCAGGCTGTACCTTAAAGCACCACGAAATTGTCAACAATCCGGCATACCTTGAACGAGGCGTAGGCTAAAACACCTCAAACTTCCGAAGGAATCCCCTATTGCATATTCAGAATTTCACTTAATCAAGGGTTGCGCCGCTAATCAGTTCGATTCGAATCCAGGTCGCGAGGGGAGCTCGCAAACCGGAAAGCGGCGGGTCGCTTCCCGGTTTTCCGGCCTGAACAAAAGGCAACCGTTATTATAGGGGTTTACCTTATGCGCATTACTACGTTTGACCTACCGGTTGTTCAGTGGCGCCCTGATGGTTCGAGCGTTTTGACCGTGTATTCTAGGAGGAGGTTCATAAGTGGATCACGCAACAGCACACAGGACCAATATTTTTCACGGAAAATTGTACTTAAACAGAGGTAAATCATGTCACGGAAAATCAGCTTCTTAAGCTATAAAGGTGGAGTGGGAAAAACATCGCTGGCGGTCAACGTGGGAGCCACCCTCGCCCAGCAGGGGAAGCGGGTCCTACTGATCGATCTGGACACCCAGGCGAACGCCAGCATTTGGCTACTGGGCCTGGATCGATGGAACCAGCTCAATTCAAGAACCGGCGCCGCCACCACCCTCTACTCGATCTTCAATCCTGGAGAAACCGTGCTTGCCGACTGCGTCAAAGGCGATGTGGTCAGGAACCGAAATGGGAAAAGCCTGTTACCCGGACTTGACCTGGTGCCGACGGGGTTTGATCTGGTGGACCTCGACAGCGATTTGGAAAGCGGCAATCCGGTGATCCCCGCTTGTGTGATCTTCCAGGAGCAACTGGAAAGCCTGGAGGACGATTATGACTACATCATTTTCGATTGCCCCCCGCATACCCTGAAGGCCGCCCAATGCGCGATCTTTTGCAGCGACGATATCTACGTTCCAGCCAATGTCGACAGCCTGAGCCTTATCGGATTCACGCTTCTCGGAGAGAAACTCCGCAAGTTCCGGCGGGTTTCGTCAGCGTATCTCAAGCGCGGAACGAGGAACAGGCCCGCGGAAATCAAAGGGGTCATCTTCAACGCTGTTGATCCGGGAACCGACGTGGCCATCGCGGAAGCGAGGATGCAGGTTCGCCTGAACCAGTTTCGGAACTGGAAGCTGGCGGCCCCCAACGCCAAGGTTTTGCAGACTCAAATCCACCGCACCCGGGCGATTGAACGGGCGGTGGTGGTGGGCTTGCCGGTACCGGCGCTTGGAGTCAAGGACCGGGAGGTCGATGCGATCAAGTCGGATTACCAGAGGCTTGCGTCGGAAATCTCCCGGCAGACTGAATCGGCCGAAAAGGCACGCGAATTCTTTAAGCAGGCGGCCGGTTTTTGAGTTCGAAAACGCTCGGTCGAGCGAACGATTGACCCCGCGGCCGTTCAGAGTTCGACCGGGTATTCTGGAAGCGCGACCTGCGCCGCCCAAATCTCAACCGGCGGTATTCTTCAGCAAATGTTCCGGATTCAGTTTTTTTAAGGCGGCGGGCAGGAACAAGCCATCGCGCCGAATCACTTTGCCGTCAAAGGCAATGGTGCCGCCCCCGTAATCGGGACGCTGGATTTGCACCATATCCCAGTGGACCTGGGAGCGGTTGCCGTTATCGGCTTCTTCATAAGCCTGGCCGGGCGTGAAATGGAACGAGCCGGCGATCTTCTCATCGAACAAGATATCGCGCATGGGGTGCAGGATGTGCGGATTAAAGCCGATGGCGAATTCGCCGATGTAACGGGCGCCCGCGTCGGAGTCGAGGATCTCGTTCAGCCGTTCGCTGTTGGCGCCGGAGGCCTCGACCACCTTGCCTTTACGGAAGACGAGGCGAATGCGGTCAAAGGACACCCCTTGATAAACGGTGGGAGCGTTAAATGTGATCTCGCCTTCGACGCTGTTGCGAACCGGAGCGGTGAAAACCTCGCCATCCGGGATGTTGTGACGTCCCCCGCAAGCGACCACACCGATTCCCTTGATTGAAAAACGAAGATCGGTCTCCGGCCCGCGGATCTCAACTCGATCGGTGGACTGCATCAGCTTGCGCAGGGCCGCCATGCCCGGCTCCATGCGGGCGTAATCCAGGGTGCAGACGCGGAAATAGAAATCCTCGAACGCCTCGGTGCTGCTCATGGCCTGCTGCGCCATCGCCGGCGTTGGCCAGCGCAACACCACCCACTTGGTTTTTTTTACCCGCCAGTCCTGCACCGGCTTCATTTTACGCATGACGGTTTTCAACCGGTCCGCCGGCACATCCGAGGTCTCGAAAATATTCTCCGACCCGCGCAACGCGATGTAAGCCTGCATGCCCTTCATTCGGGCCAGTTCGATCCTGGACAGAAAGTCATACCCCTCCTCCGCGGCCTCGCGCATCAACTCACGGGTGATTCGGGCCCGATTGATCTGCACATACGGAATCGCGCTACGCTCTCGCGCGGCGCGGACCAGCGCCACGACGATGGCGTCCGGAACATCGAAGGCGTCAATCAGGACGTGCTCGCCCTTTTTCAGGTCGGTGGAAAAGCCGGTCAGTATCGCCGCCAGTTTCTGGTATCTCGGGTCGGACATTTTGTAAGTCAGAGGTTCAAAGTTTAAAAGAAGACGTGGTGAGCACCAAGGACGTGTAAGCGGAAGTCGGTTCCAGCTCGATCTGGTCGTTGAGCCTTTTCTATCCTCTCCTTAATCTTCATTCGAGTCGCATTCTTTCGTCATTCCAGGTTGGTTTCCATCCACCCTGAGCGATCTCTTCCGGGAATTCAACCTCACATCTCTAATTCCGAACCGACCGGTGACAGAAACGAGTTGGTGCCCATTCCCTTGATGGCGGATTTTCGTAAAGAGGCAGGAAGGGGTCAGGCTTAAGCACCTAAGTCCGTATGGATGAAGGCAGGAAGGGGTCAGGCTTAAGCACCTAAGTCCGTATGGATGAAAGTCGTCGGGCATGGGAACTGGCTTGCCTTGTCCTGTCTTTTTCATAGGCACGAATATTCTTGCTGACATTTTGCGGGTGACCCATGTGCAGATTCTCCGCCAACCATCTGTTCGTTACCGAAGCGCGGAATTTCATCCACGCCCCAAGCGCCACTTTCCATTCGGCGTTCTTCGGTTCACTCATACAATCTTGAGGCTTCTTTTCCAGGACGTCCATCCCCACTTCCAATGACTGGCGCCACCGCAGTTCAACCAGTTCCTTTTGCAACTCAGCATTCGCCCTGGCCTCACCACTCTGTACTCGCCCCGCCAAATAAGCCTT
>JBJHCF010000038.1:0-54026 GCA_050506795.1 Opitutia bacterium | reverse complement strand
CCGCCATAAATAATGGAACATATAGGCCGTTCTGGTTTCATATTCCCTATGAGACGTGCAACCGAAATTAAATTGGACGAAGAGACCCGCCGGAAGCTTGATGCCATTAGCCGGAGTCGAAGTGCTTCTGTACGACTTGCAGAGCGTGCGAAGATTGTTCTGTTGTCGGATCAAGGACGGGAGAACATTGAGATTGGCAGGGTTTTAGGGATAAGTCGTCAAAAAGCAAGTCGCTGGAGGGAACGATTCGCTGAGTTTGGGATGGAGGGAATTGAGAAAGATGCCCCGCGGCCTGGTCGCTTTCCAAGCATTTCGAATCGCAAGAAGGCCAATATCATAAAGAAGACTCTTGAGGAGACGCCTGAAAACGCCACTCATTGGAGTCGCAAACTGATGGCTGAAGCGACGGGTATAAGCGAGTCCACCATCGGCCGTATTTGGCGCGAGCATGGCCTAAAACCGCATCTGAGCAAAACCTTTAAGCTTTCCAACGATAAGCAGTTTGTTGAGAAGCTGGAGGATGTAATTGGTCTTTATCTCAATCCCCCCGAACATGCCTTGGTCTTCTCCTGTGATGAGAAAAGCCAGATGCAAGCGCTGGATCGCACCCAGCCCGGATTACCGATAAAGAAAGGTCGCTGCGGCACAATGACTCACGACTATAAACGCAATGGTACGACTTCACTATTCGCTGCGCTCAATGTGCTTGATGGTTCAGTGATTGGGACATGTATGAGCAAGCATCGCCACCAGGAATGGATCCGGTTTCTTAATCAAATCAAGCGCAGTGTCCCAGCAGGAAAGGAGGTCCATATCATTTGTGACAACTATTCGACCCACAAACACAGCAAGGTAAAACGATGGTTTGAACGAAACAAACGCTTCCACTGTCACTTCACCCCGACCAGTGCCTCATGGCTGAATATGGTGGAAAGATTGTTTCGCGATATTTCCGAGCGTCGGATAAGGCGTGGAGTTTTCAAGAGTGTTGCTGACCTAACCGAAGCCGTCGAACGGTACATCGCCCAACATAATAAGACGCCGAAACCTTTCATCTGGACAGCAACCGCCAAGGATATTCTGGAGAAAGTAAAGCGTGGTCGCGCAAAACTGAATAAGTTACAGACTGCTTGACGGGCTACACTAGCGTGAAAAACGAAACGGTGTTGCAGATGAGTCAAGTTTTTCGGCACCGCAGAGGTTGGAAGGTCGCAGAGAAATCATTCGGTATGTCTTGTCCTTCTCTGCGACCTTCCCCTCTCTGCGGTGTCATTACTCCTGGTCTGAGGCTATGCCTCGCCAGGCACTACCATGAACGACAAAAATAAGCGAACCTCTCCCCTCCCCGCCAAACCCTTTCATCGCTGGGCGCCGACACCACCAATGGGGTGGAACAGTTGGGACTGTTTCGGGACCACCGTCACCGAAGCTCAAACCAAAGCGCACGCAGACTACATGGCGGAGCACCTGCTGCCCTACGGCTGGGAGTACGTGGTGGTCGATATTCAGTGGTACGAACCGGATTCGAGCGGTCATGAGTATCGGCCGGAAGCCGACCTGCACCTTGATGACTACGGAAGACTCCTCCCCGCACCCAACCGTTTTCCATCCGCTACCGGCGGCGCCGGTTTCCGGCCGCTCGGCGAATACATCCACGGCAAGGGGCTCAAGTTCGGGATCCACCTGATGCGCGGCATTCCCCGGCTGGCGGTGAAACGGAACAGCCCGGTCCTCGGAACCGGCTTCCATGCCGCCGATATCGCCGACACCACCGACACCTGCACCTGGAACCCCGACATGTACGGGGTCGACATGACCAAACCCGGAGCGCAGGAGTACTACGATTCGGTGTTCGCGCTGCTGGCTTCCTGGGGCGTCGATTTTGTGAAGGTCGACGACATCAGCCGCCCCTATCACAACAACGAAAAGGAAATCGAGGCGATTCGCCGCGCTATCGACAAGACCGGTCGCCCCATAGTGCTCAGCTTCTCTCCCGGCGCCACCGCCCTGACGGCGGGAGAACACGCCGCGGCGCACGCCAACATGTGGCGGATAAGCGACGATTTCTGGGACCAGTGGCCGGAGCTTTTGAAACAGTTTGACCGCCTGCGGGACTGGACGCCGTACCGGGGATCCGGATACTACCCGGACGCCGACATGCTGCCCCTGGGCATCGTCGATTTCGGCCGCCCCACCCGGTTCACCCCCAGCGAACAGGTGACCCTGATGACCCTCTGGAGCATTGCCAGTTCACCCCTCATGTACGGCGGCGATCTCACTAAAATGGACAAAGCCACCCTCGCCCTGATCACCAACCGGGAAGTCCTGGAGATCAATCAGCACAGCATCAACGGCCGTGAGTTGATGCGGTGCGAAGATTTTGCCGTCTGGGGAGCCGAAGCCCCGGATTCGGGCGACCGCTACCTGGCGGTTTTCAACCTCGGAGAAAAACGCCAGGCGATCCCCTTCGACCTGGCGGCGCAGGGGTGGAAAACCCCGGCCGCCATACGCAACCTCTGGTCCGGGGAGGACCTGGGATCATTCACCACCGCGTTCGCTCCGGACATCGATTCCCACGGCGCCGGCCTTTACCGCGTCTCCGGTTGATCTCTTTCAGTCCCTTAATTCTGAAATCTTGCGCAAATCGCGCAAGATTTGCTGGAGGGCCATGCTCCGCCATGGCCGCGGGCCTGGGGGCATATTGCCCGCACCGGCGGCGCGGGAGCGCCACCCTCCAGGAAGCAGAGGCGCGATTCCGATTTCAATTCGGTTTCTCAAGCGATGAACCGTCTTAACCGTAGCATTCCTCCTACGTCCAATGCCGATTCGCCTATGGCAACCCCAATGCGAAACGGCTCCTTCAGCGATTCGGTATCACCTGTGCCTCCCACCTGTCGAGGTGGGAGTCCACTTCGTCCATAAAGGGTTCGGGAACAAAATTCGCGGCGACAAACCTTATGGCGTTTAATCCGTCCGCGGCGATCCGTTCCTTTTCCTCCCGCAACAAACGTTCCCAATCCACCGGAATGGAGGCGATCGCCGGCCTTAAGTCCGACGGAATTGCGACGGTGGCAATCGGCTCATCGACGGGTTCAACACGGGGCGCAACGGCGTGTGGGGTCGTAGAGGTTTCCTGGAACCGGTAAATCCAGAGTCCCCCAAGCGCCAGCAGAACGGCGGTCGCCGCAGCGAGGACGACAGTGGGAATTCTCAACCCAACCGCCGTACCGCTATCGGGTTCGCGGCGCAGGACACGATCGATATCCGTATGCAGCGAGTCCGGAATCGCCTCCGGCGATTGCGGAGCCCGAAGCCGGCGCTCGAGATTACGATCCTCCGCTTCCGCCCGATCCAGAGCGCCGGACCAGGAACTGGGAAACAGATTTCGAGGACAGCGTGTCCCCATGGCCGCGAAAAACGTGACGATCAAGCGAGCGAAATTCGTCTTCATAGTCCAATCTCCTTGCCTTCGGCGGTTTCAAGCACCTTCTTCAGCGCCAGCCGGGCACGAAAGAGCAGAACCTTCGCGTGGGGAGTCGTTACCCCCATGATCTGTGCGACCTCTCGCAGCGAAAACGACTCCGAATAGTACAGATAAAGCACTTGGTGCAATTTCGGTTTCAGTTGACGAGCGAGCGCCCAAAGCGTGTCGTGGCATTCCGCCTGCTCGACGCGCTCGACGGTTCCCGGGGCGGGATCGGCCACGCAGTTGGGCAAGGTATCGTCGGGCGCCGCGCGACGCCGAAAGTGATCGGCGATCGCGCGACGGGCGATTCGAAAAAGCCACGGAGCGAAGGGGCGATCGCTGTCGTACCGATCGAACCCCCGGTAGGCGCGAATGAAGATCTTTTGTGTGATATCCTGGGCTTCCGTTCGGTCGTTCACCTGTTTCGCCACGAAAAGGTAGACGCGATCGTAACACGGACGAGCCAACTGCTCAAAGTCTTCACCCGCCAGGGGCTGCAACGCGGGAACGATGGCGTGGTTCATCATCGATACGAGATTTCCCTGTCCCATGATCCGTCCTGTTTCATGAATCGACGCGCCTTTCCGTGGCCGCTTTGTATCCGCCCGATCAACGGATCGCGATCATTGGGAAACGGAAGGGTCGAAATCGATCGTCACATTGAAATTAGCATCTCCGGCGAGCAGCTCAAACAATTTGATCGCCTCATCGACCGGGTAGGAAAGGTCGAGCCGAACCGCTCGGCCTTCCGAAGCGATTCGAAGGGATCTCAATACGCGGCTCAGTTCCGGGTGCTCGAATTGCGCGAGTGAAGCGAGAGCGACGATGCCCTGCAGCACCTGTTGCACCCGGACGGCGGTCTCGTCCAAATCGGTGCGCAGGGAAACGTCGAGATTCAGCAGCGAATCACGTTCACCGACCCTCAACGCGATGCCCTCTGTCATTTTCAGCACATTCGCCTGGGGAGGCAGTCCCTGAATGGTATTGATGCCTTCGGCCACGCCGGCGAAAAAGAAGCCGCGGCTTCCCCTCTCCAGCGGTTCGAGGAGGTTCGACCCCTGGGCGTTCGGGTTATCGCCATCCAGCGTGGCCAGGAACGTTTGCAGACTTTGGTGGGTTCTACTGATGGCAAACACGCTGTCGGAAATGATCACCAGGTGAACAGGCCCGGGAAAAAGAAGGACCCGACGCGGCGACTCTTCCACCACCGTCACGGCATCCGGCTGCTCCAGCTCGGCGGCGGCGACAACTCCCCTGAGAACAGCAATCAGTTCCGGCGAGCCCCGCAGTACCGCGACGCCGTCGGCCATCGGACCACCCGCCATCTCCAACGACCTGCCGTAGAGAGTGATGCCGTCGAGTCCGTCGATAACGGTGGCGAAGTTGACCGGAATCACATCCCCAAACTCCAGCGCGCGACTTTCGATAAGGAATCTGATGAGACGAGCCCCGATCTCGGACTGGCGAAGGTCCTCCACGTCGAGGTGGATCAACCATTGCGCATCCCTGGGCACCTGGTGCGCGGGAACCGTTCCCGCAGACGACAACAACGGCAAGGCGAAAGAAAGAACGATGAGCAGAGTGAGTTTTGATTTCATTGTGGAATGGTGGCGGGTTTGTTTGTTTCACCGCCGTCACCCTCACATTCGCCGTTCTTTCGGGAAAGGTAACAAAAATCCGGGCCTACACTTTACCTACACCAGTTCGCTCAAGTGGATTGCCTCGGGTTTCAATGTGACCAGATCGTCGATACGCACGGGTTGGCCGGTGGCGATGGATTTGTTGGCGGCGATGCCTATGAGAATCGATGCGGCGCCCTGCTCGGCGCCGGCATTGCGATGGAGGCGTTCCTCGGGAGCCCTGGAGGAGAAAATCTGCTCCTGGATCAGCGGGTCGGCGCCGCCGTGGGCGCCCTTGCCGGAGGGGATTTCCACATCGTAGGCCGGTTTGAAATGGGGGCGAACGCGGATGCTCACTTCGTGGTCACCCTTGTCCTGATCCTCGGCGAGTTGGGTGTCGCTCTGGCCGGCGATGATGTGCGACCCCTCCATCTTGGTGTATTCGAGGCGTCCCCGGTCTCCGTTGAAGACCACCTTGATTCCTTCCACCGGACAATAGGCGTTGAGGGAATAGTTGAGGACGGTGCCGTCGCGGTACTTCACCAGGGCGCTCATGGTGTCCTCGATATCGATTCCGTCGCGGAACACATTCTCATCACGAAGATAGCCGGTTTCCTCTTCAGCATCGAGGTAGAGAGCTTTGAGGCTTCCATCGTCATCCAACGCCAGGCGGAAAGGATCGTCCTTGGAGTCGGTGCCGGTGTACCGGGGGTAACGGGTGTAGGCTTCGTCCCCCCGCGCCAGAGCGTTCTTTTTCCCGTAAAACACCAGACCGCCGTAAGCGAAAACCTCGCTTGGGATGGCATCGAGCCACCAATTGACCAGGTCGAAGTGATGGGTGGCCTTGTGTACCAGCAAACCACCCGACCGGTCCTTGTAGCTGTGCCAGCGGCGGAAGTAGTCGGCGCCGTGCGAGGTATCGAGCATGTACTCCAAATCGACGTGTTTCACGGTGCCGATGGCGCCGCTGGCGATCAGTTCGCGCACCTTGGTGGCGGCGGGCGCCCAGCGATAGTTGAAGGTGACCCGCACATGGCGTCCGGTGCGCGCAACGGCATCGAGAATGGCACGGCATTTCTCGTCGTCGATCGTCATCGGCTTTTCCGTGATCACGTCGCAGCCCAGGTCGAGCGCCCGCACAATGTACTCGTGATGGGTGGCGTCGACCGAGCAAACCACGACAACATCGGGTTTTTGTTCCGCGACCATCCGGTCGAATTCAGCCGCCGGATACGTCGGCACCAATGGGTAACCGTATTCGCTCTTCAGGCGTTCCCGGTGATAACTCATCCGCACGGAGCTGATATCACAAAGGCCGACCAGTTCGGCTTCGTCGCGGTAATCCCGGGCGACGGGATCGCTGAACATGGTGATGCGGCCGCCGGCGCCGACGATCGCGTAACGTTTTTTCTGCTGACTCATGGGTGTTGGACGATCCTTTCCGAGTTCAATTTAAAGGTCGAGAATGGCGATGCCGTGACCGTCGAGACTTATCTTCCGGCTGCGCTTGCCGTCACCCAGGGTAACGGTGGTTTGGTGGGGCTCGGCGTCGTTATTGATCACAACCAGCTTCCTCTTTTTGGGAAACCAGGCGCAATCGGTACGGACGTTCGAAGAGCTCCAGGCGGCGTACGCCTCTTCGCGGCCGGCCGCCCAGTAAAGGGCGCGCAGCAGGAGCCGGGTGTTGTCCGGGTTGAAACGGAAGCCGGAAAAATAGACTGAACGCCCCTTTTTGACCGCACGGGCCGTCACCGCGGGTTCACCGGTGAGCTCGGCGAGCACGCGCGTTTCTCCGTCGAGGAGATAAATCCCGTCCACGTGACGGCCAAAATCGGGCGCGCCTGGAAGGTCGCCGGTAATAAAGTGGGATTTCTCCGCACGGTAGGCGTAGCGGGCATGGCCAAAGCGTTCGCCCCGTTCGCGGTCGAGCCCAAGCACCGGCGCCATCTGAAACCGCATTCCCGGACGACCCTCCAGTGCGGACGGTTCCCCCACTCCCAGAAAACCTCCGCCCCGCGCGACCCAGTCGCCGAGAATTTCCACCACCGCCGGATCCTCCCATTCCGGTCCCCCGCTCCAGGCAGTGCCGGCGCGCCCGGCGTTGAGGATCACCTTAACCCCGCGAGGAACGCCCTTCTTGCGGAGATCGTCGAAACTGAAAAACTCGACGTCGACGGGCATTCCGGCCAGGGATTCGAGGAGTTCGTTCAATTCGACCCCGTGGGCAAAATGCCCGGAACAGATCCAGGAACGAAGTTTTCCCCAGGAAGTCAGCACCCCCACTTTGAACGGCGCGGTGTACGGTCGGTCGCCGGCGTGAAAGGATTTCAGCAGGCGAAACTCATCAGCCAGTTTCTTGATGTAGTCGCAGAAATCCGGGAACGGTTCGACCAGACTGAGCCGTCCCCCGAGCCCGATCCGGTCGATGGGAGCGCGCAGAATACCGCGCCGGGCGTCGATCCAGAAATTCTTGGCGTCGAGGGTTGGATCGCCGCCTTTCTGAAAGGTCGGTTCGCCTTTAAGGCCGGTGGGGAACAGGTACGGGTGAAGCCGCAATTCGTGAGTCTTGACGCCCTCGGCGTGGGCGCACTTGCGCACTTCGAAGGCGTTGAAGACACACTTGATCAATCCGTCGAAACCGAAGTCGGCGAAACGCTCACTGTAGGGCTCCACTCCGATCCAGTGATCGTCGTAAAAAACAAACGCCTTTTTTCCGGCGCGCTGGACCCGTTCGACGCACTGCCGCCCAAAGTCCACCACGAACCGGTGCATAAAATCCATGTAGTCGCGGTAGCGCCGCGACGGGGCGTTGTGGGTGTTGTTGTAAAGGCCGCCGTTGACAAAATCCTCGGAACACAGGGCGTAACCGTATTCCTTTTTAAAAAGCCCCAGGGAACGCGGGCTCACCGTCATGGCGTAGTCGCCCCAGTCGTTGTAGGGGTAACGCAGCTTGGGATCGTCACCCCAGAACCAGGTGAAGTTGTAGAACATGGAAGTGAAGCGCACCACAGTCGTTTCGGGATGCTCGTCGAGCCACCCGTCGAGAAACCGGAGAATCGCTTTGCGGGTATCCGGATAGATCGGATCGACGGCCGCCTTGTGCTCCTCCTTGTCCGCCCACCCGTTGGTAATCTGGTTGTACATGGAGATTTCCTCCCAGATACGGAACACCAGAAAATTGACCGTGTACCGGTGCCGGCGTTTGGCCTCGCGGATGGTGACCGTTTTGCGTTTCGGGTCGAACGACCAATGCTTTTTCCGTACTTCTTCGCCGGTGGTGCGATCGAAGACCTGCCACCAGCGCTTGGGATCGTCCCGGGTATTGAGCACAAACTGCTCACGGAAAAACCGGTTCAGCGGATCGATCGTAAGGGTGGCGCGCTCAGCGACCACCGGGAAACTCATGAGGTAGTTCTGCTGCAGGCGGGTCGGATTTTTTTTCGCCCATTCGTTGATGGAACGAACCAGGCAGAGGGTCGAGTAGATGTCGTAGCCGAAACGGGTGATCTCCGGAGAGATCCGGCTGCCGTCGCTGTCTCGAATGGTATCGGCACCCCATTTTCGGGCGAGGTCAAGCGTCAGATCCTCGTAGCCGGCCTCGCCGGGAAGTGTGAAGTCACCTTGGGATTCGGGAATAGCTGTCATAAGTGGATTACGTTCCGCCAGGATCATTTTAGAACCGGCAAGCCCGCCGGTCGCAATGCCGGAAACGAAAATGAAACAGTTTGCGGGGAATGGCGTCTGCGGACCCGTCATTTCCCTTCTTCCAGTTCGAATTGTGATACGCCGATTTATTCAATCGAAAGGTCTGAAAAGGATCTTGCCGCCCTTGCCCGGACTGACGGCGTGTACGAGGGCATCACTGTAGCGATCCAGCGAATACATCGCGGCCACCGGGGCACACAGAACGCCCTCACGAATCAGTTCGAACAGTTCGTCATACATTGCATCCACCTCCCGTGACGGAGCCTCACGGAGCCAGCGGGTCACCCAAAATCCACGCAACCGCACGTCGTCGAAAATCAGGTTCCGGGTAGGAAACCGCACCGGCTCACCGGTCATGCCGCCGAAGGTCACCAGGGTGCCCCCGGGAGCAAGGAGCCGAATGAGGTCGACGGCGGACCTGCCACCCACCGCGTTTAACGCCAGACGCGGCCGCACCTTTCCCGCCGTCTGCTCAAGCACCTCGGGCAGATGTTCCCCATCCACGGCCACGACATCGCCACCCACCGCGCGTACCGCCTCGGCGCCGGCCCGGTCTCGGGTGACATTAAACGTCCTCAAACCGAAAAGGTTCGCCAGTTGGATCACGTAACGGCCTACGGCGGAGGTGGCCGCGTTTTGCGCCACCCATTCCCCGGGTTTGAGGCGAACAAAATCCCGCAACATCCGCCATGCGGTGGGCGGATTCACAAATGCCATGGCGGCATGTTCCACCGCAAGATCGCCGGGCACCCGCAAAAGACCGTCGGCCGGGGCCACAACGAACTCCCGCCAGGTACCGGTCGAAGCGGGTAGCCGGACCCGATCTCCCGGACGCAAGCCGCTCGCATTGGGGCCCGCCTCCATCACCTCAGCCAGACCCTCGTTACCCCCGACCGCGGGCAGCGATTTGAGACTGCCATACAATCCGCGAACCTGGCCCAGGTCGGCCGGATTTATCGGGGCTGCGAGGCATCGGAGCAGAACTTCGTCGCTGGAAAGCGTCTCGGGAAGCTCGATCTCTTCCAGGGCGAGAACCTTTTCGGGATCACCGTGTTCGTGATAACGGAGGGCGCGCGTGGATCGCATCCTCCCCTTCTAAAGGTGACTGCTCACCGGCGGCCAGAACATCCGGCCGAAAGGCCACAGTGTCCAACGATTCCGGGCCGCGATTCGGTTATCTTTGCTCCCGCGGGACATACCGGCGCTCATTCGGGCCGGTGTAGATCTGCCGCGGCCGATAGATACGACCATTAGGATTCATGGCGATCTCACGCCAGTTGGCGATCCAGCCGGGCATGCGGCCGATGGCGAACATCACGGTAAACATGTTCATCGGGATACCGATGGCCCGCATGATGATGCCGCTGTAAAAATCGACGTTGGGGTAGAGTTTCCGCGAAACAAAATAGTCGTCCTCCAGGGCCGCTTTCTCGAGGTGTCGGGCAATATCGAGCAACGGATCCTTGATACCCATGCTCTCCAGCACCGTATCGCAGGCCTTGCCGATAATTTTGGCGCGGGGATCGTAATTCTTGTAGACCCGGTGCCCGAAGCCCATCAACCGTTTGGTGCCGTCCTTGGCCTCCTGGATGAAACGACTGCCGTCGTCGCCGTCCGCGTGAATCCTTTCCAGCATCTGGATGACCGCCATATTGGCGCCGCCGTGGAGCGGTCCCCAGAGGGCGCAAATGCCGGCTGCCACGGAAGCAAACAAATTGGCCTCGCTGGAGGCGACCATACGAACGGTGGACGTGCTGCAGTTCTGCTCGTGATCGGCATGCAAAAGCAGGATGAGATTCAGCGCTTTGGCCACTTCCGGCGCCGGCACGTACTTGGAGTACGGCTCCGTGAACATCATGTGCAGGAAGTTTTCGGTGTACCGGAAATCCTTCCGCGGGTACACATACGGCAGGCCCTGACTCATGCGATAGCTCATCGCCGCGATCGTCCGGACCTTGGAAATGGCCGCCGCCGCCAAATCGTCGAAATTCTCCAGATCCTGTTTGTGATTGTTCAAGGCGAACTCCGGGTAAAAGCAGGAAAGGGAGTTCATCAACCCGGAGAGAATGGCCATGGGGTGCGAGTGCGCGGGATACCCTTCGAAGAAGTGCTCCATGGTCACCGGCACGGCGGCATGGGCGGTGAGGCGCTCGGAAAACGCCTGAAACTGCGCCTCGGTGGGAAGCTCACCGTAGATGATCAGGTAGGCGGTTTCCACAAACGTCGAGTTTTCGGCCAGATCCTCAATGGGATAACCCCGGTAGCGGAGAGTGCCATTCTCGCCATCAATAAAAGTTATCTCACTCTGACAAGACCCGGTATTACCGTAACCTTCGTCGTAGGTGATCAGTCCGCTATCCGCCCGCAAGCTGCGGGTGTCGATTGCCCGCTCGCCTTCGGTACCTGTCAAGATCGGGTACGTGAACTCTTTGTCTTCAATTACTATGCGAGCTTCTTTGGCCATAACGTGAAACGATAGAAGGGAAACAATCCAATGGTAAAGAAAAGTCAGTCAATAATGCGAACATTTGCCGACGCCGCAGCAACAAAGTTCCGATACAGCGCCAGGCCGCGGCTTTGACTCTTTTCAGGGTGAAACTGCACCGCAAAACAGCGGCCCCGGGCAATGCCGCTGACAAACGATCCGCCGTAATCCGACTCGCACAACGCCAGGGATCGGTCGTCGGGCTCGACATAATAACTGTGCACGAAATAAAACCGCTCTCCGTCGGGTTTCATTCCCCGCACCAGCGGGCAGTCCGGCTGCAGAAAACGCACCGTATTCCAACCCATGTGAGGAATCTTGTAGCCCGGTGGCAGACGAAAACGCCGCACCCGGCCGCCAAATATCCCCAGCCCGTCGGTATTCGCCTCCTCCGAGTGTTCAAACAGCGCCTGCAGCCCGAGGCAGACACCCAAATAGGGTCGGTCCGCGGAGATCCAGTCCTTCAGGGCCGAATCCATACCGTTCGCACGCATGCTGGAAAGGCAATCGCCCAGCGCCCCCTGACCGGGGAAAACAACCGCGTCGTGGGCCTGCAAAGCCTGGGGATCAGTGACAACTCTAGCCTGGGCGCCTTCGTGTTCCAGAGCCTTGCATACGCTCCGCAGGTTGCCCATGCCGTAATCCACTACGGCCACCTTGATCGGAGAAAAAGGTTTCCCTTCGGATTCAGACATCGGTTTTAAGGTGAATGGTTCGCATCTGGCAGAAAAACGATTGAACCCGCCCAGTCCGCCGGCGGCAATCTCATAATCCTGCCCCGCTGGCACGTTTTCCGCCGCTGAACCTCAACTCTCAGCTCAAAACACCTTTAGTGCTCGGCACCTGCCCTGCGGTCCGAGGCTCGAGCCGGCAAGCGGCGTCCAGCGCCCGGGCCAGGGCTTTGAACAAAGCTTCGGCGATGTGGTGCGGCTCGTCTCCGTACTCAAGCGAGGCGTGCAGATTCGCACCCAATGTGTTGGCGAAGGCCTGGAAAAATTCGCGCACCAGCGCCACGTTGAAATCCCGCACGTAACCGGGCGCCACCGGAACCCGGTAAGCCAAATAAGGTCGATTGCTCAGGTCGAGCGCCACCCGGGCCAGGCACTCGTCCATGGGCAAAAGAAAAAAACCGTAGCGGCAGATTCCCTTTTTGTCTCCCAAAGCCTGCTTGAAAGCCTCACCCAGGACGATGCCGACGTCCTCCACCGTGTGGTGATAATCCACCTCCACATCGCCTTTGGCCCGCACCTCCAGATCAAACAATCCGTGCCGGGCGAACAACGTGAGCATGTGGTCGAAAAAAGGAATTCCGGTTTCGATGGAACCTCTCCCGGCTCCGTCGACTTCCAGTTTGATGGAGATGTCGGTCTCCCTGGTTTTCCTTTCGACTGTCGCTACTCGCTTCCCGTCCATGTTTCGATGTGTTGGTTGAGAGCCGCCATTTCCGACTCCTGACCAACACTGATACGCAGAAACGACCGGGTCAAGGCGTGTGTGGGGAAGTAACGCACCAGCACCCGATTCTCCTGCAAGTGCTCAAAAAGCGAAAGCGCCACATCCGGTCCCGCCCGGCCGTCCTCGTCGATCGGTTCGGTAAAGAGAAAATTGGACTGACTGTCGTAGGTGTACCATCCCCGCTCGATCAATGCCCGCTGGAACCAGTCCCGGGTGTCCTTAACCTTACGCAAGGTTTCCTCGAAGTACGGTTGATCTTCCAAAGCCGCCAGCGCCGCCGCCTGCGAGAGGCGATTGACGTTATAACTGTCACGCACCCGATCCAGCAGTGAGATGATCGACTCCGAAGCCAGGGCGTACCCTACCCGCAGGCCGGCCAGGGAGTAGGCTTTGGAAAAGGTGCGGGTGACACACACGTTGGGATAGTCACGTACCAGGCCGATCGCATTCCCTTCGGCAAAATCGGCGTACGCTTCATCCAACACCAGAATACCGGAAAAGCGTTGCGCCAACTCCGCCAGCTTGGAGGCGGGAAACCCGACCCCGGTCGGCGCATTGGGGGACGTCAGGAAAAGGATTGTGGCGCCGCAGGCGGCGAGCTGATCGATCGGCAGGTCCATGGAACGGTCGAACTCCATCTTCACCGCGTCCCCGTCCTGAATCGCCGCCAGAACCGGGTAGAGGGAGTAACTCGGAACGGTGAAACCGGCCGGCTGTTCGCCGTCGCAGAACACGCGAAAGAGGAGATTTAAAATATCGTCCGATCCGTTGCCCACACAAACATTCTCCGGCGCCAGACCGTGATGCGCGGCCAGTGCCTTCCGCAAGCGGCTGCTGCAGGGATCCGGGTAGAGGCGAAGTCGGTCGGCCGCCGCCTCCCTCCCGATCGCCTCCACAACTCGGGGACTTGCCGGGTACGGATTCTCGTTGGTATTGAGCTTGATCCACCCCGGTTCCGCCGGCTGCTGGCCGGGAACATAAGGCTTAAGCAAAGGCACATGCGGGCGGGCCAGGTCGGCCGGACGGATGGAGGTCGGTTTCATTCCAGCGCCATTTTATCCAGGAAATGACCAATGAAACAAAGCAAAGAATCCCTCTGGCCCGTGTTTTGTCGAAAAATTGACAGAGTTGGGGAGGAGCATGATCGATGTTTCAAGTAACCCGGAGACCTCAACCGTTCCTTGCCACTGACTGATCGGACTTTTCCAGGCGAATCGCCGCCGAAGCGCCATGGGCGTCCAGGTTCTCCAGGCGGCTGAAGGCCTCTACCACGGGAAGCGCCTTCCGCAGGCTGCGCCGGTCGTACCGCAGGCGGCTGGTACGGCGCATGAAATCGGTCACTCTCAGCCCGCTGAAAAAACGTCCGGAAAACCCGGTGGGCAAAACGTGACTCGGTCCGGCGGTAAAATCACCCAACACCGTGGGAGTATAGGGACCTTCGAGCACCGCTCCGGCGGTGGTGATCAAACGCCGGTATCTTTGCAGCCAGGTACGAACAACATGGAGTTCGAGGTGCTCGGGAGCGACAAAATTGGCTACCTCCGCCGCCTGTTCGAGGTCGCGCACCCGGATGGCATAGGTGTGTTCGGCGAGGGTTTCTGCGATGACCTCGCGGTGGTTCAATCCCGGAGTCTGCCGCCGCAGTTCGGTCTCCACCGCTTTGATCAGCTCGTTTTCCGGACTCACCAGAAAGATCTTCCCGCCGTGCCCGTGCTCCGCCTGGGACAGAAGGTCCGCCGCCACCCAGTCGGGGCGCGCCGTTTCGTCGGCGATAATCATGACCTCGCTCGGACCAGGAAGGAGGTCGACTCCCACCCGGCCGAAAACCTGACGCTTGGCTTCCACCACATAGGCATTGCCGGGCCCGAAAATCTTGTCGACCGGCCGAACCGTTTCCGTGCCGTAGGCCATGGCAGCGATGGCCTGCACGCCTCCGATACGGAAGACCTCGGTAGCCCCGGCGAGTTTAATCGCCGCCAGGGTACCCGCCGCCACCCGGCCATCGGGACCTGGCGGTGTGAATACGGCGATCTCAGGAACGCCGGCGATACTGGCCAGCGTCACCGTCATTACCGCCGACGAGACCAGGGGCGCCCTGCCTCCCGGCACATAAACTCCAACTCTCCGGATGGGATAATGACTCTCGCCCACCACGGCGCCGTGGGGATTGCGGTCGCTCCAGTCCGCCGGACGGGTGCGCCGATTGTAGTCCTTAACACAGGAGATCGCCTCCTTGATTACGCGGCGGTCCCCGGAGGACAGCGAACGGAGCGCACCGGACAATGTTTCCTCCGGCACCCGAAAATCGGACGACGCCAATCGGACATGATCGAACGTTTCCGTGAATTCCACCACGGCGGAGTCCCCCCGGGATCCCACCTCGGAGATAATCCGGCCAACGGTCTCAGTCAGACGCCGCCCGGTAGTCTCATCACGCAATTCGCTTTCGAGCGAATCAAAGAACCCCTTGGATCGGGCATTCAGTCGTTTCATGGTTCGATCGGATCCGGCAGGTCCAGCAAGGGATCATCGGGGTCCTCAACTCGCGGAAGCCCGCCGTCGGCACCCGTGGGCGCCATGGAGGGCACGTCGAAGAGCTCCGTATCGAACTCCCGATTCACCTCGATTTCCGTAAAGTGAATACGATTCAACTCATCGCCATCCTGCATCATGATGATGGTCTCGGGAAAACGTATACCGGCCACTTCCTGCATGCCCTCCTCGCGGATCTGTCCGCCGCCGGAGGCCTCGGTGAGGCGCAACTGGCCCGTTTCCGCATCGAAGTACCGAACAAAATAGATGCCGCCGGGGTGACCAAAGGTCAGTCTCACGCAGGTATGTCCATCAACCTCGACCAGGCCGTCGTTGACGATCCTGCCACGACGACGTTCGATGCCCTGAAAGAAGTTGAGATTCTCCCAGGTATTCGCCTGCAGTTCGCGAATCTGGCCGGCATCAAGAAAAACGATGGTCCAGTTCGCCTCATCATCGCGCTGGGTGATCTTGCGCCAGCCGTCGTAATAACTGAGAGCCGTGACCTCGGTGATATCATCGCGGATGGTCTCAACCCGTTGGAAAAGGGGCTTTTTGAACATGATCTCCACCTCGCCTTCCACCCCGTCGGCGGTTTCAAAGGTGCCCCGATAATACAGCGACTGAACCGCATTGAGCGCCTCATCTCCGCCCAGGTACTCGCGCGCTTTGGCGATGACCTCTTCGGTTGTCGGTTCCGCATGGAGCCCAAGACTCGTCAAAAACAACGCCGCGGCAGAAATTAAGACGAAAAGTCTAGTGCGAACAGAACGAATAGAAACTGAAAACATCATGTCGACCTCTGGTTTTAGGTGTTTTTACCCATAAAGTTCGTACTCATTCCCACTCAATAGTTCCAGGCGGTTTTGAGCTGATGTCGAGACAAACCCGATTTACCCCCTTGACTTCGTTGATGATACGGGTCGAAACCGTCTGCAAAATTTCATAGGGCAGGCGCACCCAGTCCGCCGTCATGGCGTCCAGGCTTTCCACGATACGCAGAACAATGACATTCTCGTACGTCCGCTTGTCACCCATCACTCCCACCGAGCGCACCGGCAGGAACACGGCAAAAGACTGCCAAACCTTGTAGTAGTAGCCGGAGGCGGTCATTTCCTCATTGAGAATGGCGTCGGCTTCCCTCAGCACCCGGAGATTCCCGGGGGTGATGGCTCCGATCACCCGCACCCCGAGACCCGGTCCGGGAAACGGTTGCCGCAGCAGCACCTCTCGCGGGAGACCGAGTTCCTCGCCCAGCAACCGCACCTCATCCTTAAAGAGCTCCCGCAGCGGTTCCAGGAGTTTCAATTTCATCCGCTTGGGAAGCCCACCGACGTTATGGTGACTTTTGATCAGGGAAGCGGGATTCCCGTCGATGGCCACACTTTCGATCACATCCGGGTACAGGGTTCCCTGCGCCAGAAAGTCGACCTGGCCGATCGAACGCACGACGTCGTCGAAAACCTCGATAAAGGTTTTGCCGATGATCTTGCGTTTGCGCTCGGGATCGGTGACCCCTTTGAGTTTCCCCAGGAAGAGCGAACTGGCGCGCACTACCTTGAGATTCATTTTGAAGTTCCGGCTAAAGAGATTCACGACGGCATCACGCTCGTGCAATCGCAGAAGTCCGTTGTCGACAAAAACGCACTGCAGGCGACTGCCAATGGCCCGGTGGATCAACGCCGCGGCCACCGAAGAGTCCACCCCGCCGCTCAGTCCGAGGATCACCCTTTTATCGCCCACCTTCTCCCGTATCGCCTGAACGGACTGTTCAAGGAAATCCGCCATGGACCAATCCCCCCGGCAGCCGCAGATTTTGGTCAGAAAGTTCTGGATGATGAGCAGCCCCTGCTCGGTGTGGGAGACTTCGGGATGAAACTGAAGACCGAAGAGCTTCTTCTTGCGGTGCTCGATTGTGGCAAAACTCGAGTTTCCGGTTCGCGCGGTTCCCTGGAAGCCGCGCGGCAGTTTGATCACCCGGTCCCCGTGGGAATTCCACACCCGGATACTGCGCGAGATGCCTTGTAGCAAGAGGGTCTTGTCTGAAATCTCCAACGTCGAGTGACCGTACTCGCGGCGGTCGGTTTCCTCCACGACCCCGTCCAGCAAGTGGGTCATCAACTGTAAGCCGTAGCAGATTCCCAGCACCGGAACCCCCAGTTCGAAAATCTTCTTGTCGGGCAAAGGGGCCCGACGGGCAAAAACGCTGGAAGGGCCGCCAGACAGCACGATCCCGCAAACTCCGTCCCGTTTCAGTTCAGCCGCTTTGACTCCAAAATGATAAATCTTCGAATAGACGTGACACTCGCGGATTCGCCGGGCGATCAACTGAGTGTATTGAGATCCGAAATCAAGGACGGCAATCGTCTGATGCATGGTATTCAAAATTTAAGACGAGCGTTGTTGAAGCCACAACGAGGACAATGACAGGTTTCCGCACCCGCCTTGGTCGCGTAGATCTTATCACATTTAATACAATGGAAAATCACCTTCTTGCGTTCCGCTTCGTACAAATTCTTATCGCGAAAATCCGCGTAAAACCACAGTGCCAGAATCAGACCCACGGCACTGAAAAGGTAGATGAGGGCTCCCACAGTCAGGTCGACGCTGAACACGGCAACTCCTCCCCGGGTGTGGCGAATCGGCCCCAGCAGTAAAAACGAAGCGCGTCCTCCGGTTCAAGAAGACGCGCTTGCGGGAGGCAAATCACCTTTGCCTGAAAAAGGTTACTTTTGCTCCTTTTTTTCATCCTCCGGCGCGGCGGAATCGGCCTCAGGTTCCTCCGAGGTCTCCGCGTTCTCCACCTCGGTATCAGAATCTTCGGCTTTTGGTTCGGCTTCGCCCGCGGCTTTTGCTTCCTCGGTCTCGGGGGCGGGTGCGGGAACCGTTTTCTTGCCGGGCTTGCGGCGAGTCGAGCGGTAGCCGACGTCATCCGCTCCCACCCATTCGATCAACGCCATCTCCGCGGCATCGCCGATTCGGGTGCCGATCTTGTAAATCCGGGTGTACCCGCCGTTGCGGGAACGGAATTCCTCCACTTTTTCATCGAAAAGAATCCTCACCGCTTCCCGGTCGCGGATACGCGCTACCGCCAGACGGCGATGGTGCAACTCCCCGTTCTTGGCCAGTGTGACCAGCTTTTCGGCAAAGGGTCGCAAGGCTTTCGCCTTCTTAAGCGTGGTGGTGATCCGGCCTTCTTTGATGAGTGCGGAGGCGAGATTCGCGATCAGGGCGGTACGGTGTTCCTTCTTTACCCCGAGTTGATTCCTGTGTTTCAGGTGGCGCATGGCAGCGAAAGGTGTGTAGTGGTTTAAAGGTCGTTTTTACGCTCGAGCAGGCGCTCGTCGATTTTCATACCCAGCGACAATCCGAGTTGTTCGAGTTTGTCTTTGATCTCGTTGAGCGACTTCTTGCCAAAGTTGCGGTATTTGAGCATCTCCTGCTCAGATTTCATCGCCAGTTCGCCAACCGTCGTGATGTTGGCGTTGTTGAGACAGTTGGCGGCACGCACGGAGAGCTCAATTTCGTTGACACTCATATTGAGCAATTTCCGCAGACGGTTCTGTTCCTCGCTGGCTTCGGAACCTTCGTCTTCAAATTCGACCTCCTCATCGGAGACCTGATCGAAAACAGTCAGGTGATGCTTGAGGATCGCGGCGGACTGTTTGAGGGCGTCCTCCGGGGTGACCCGGCCGTCAGTCCAAATTTCCAGGATAAGCTTGTCGTAATCCGTCACCTGCCCAACCCGGGTGTTTTCAACCGAGTATTTGACCAGCTTCACCGGACTGAAAAGCGAATCGATGGGAATCTCGCCGATGCTCTGATCCTCCTTCTTATTATCGTCTCCCGAACAATAACCACGGCCCACACGGATATCCAGCTCCGCGTAGAAGCGTCGTTCCTTGCTCAGGGTGCAAAGGTGCTGATCCGGATTGATAATTCGAATTCCGGACTCCTCCTCGATGTCGCCGGCGGTGATCGGCCCTTCCCGATTCACATCAATCACCAGCCGGGCCGATTCCTTCTGATCGGCCACGATCAGCACCTTTTTAAGGTTGAGCACAAAATCGGAAACATCCTCCACCACTCCATCCATACTCTGGAATTCGTGGTTGACTCCGTCGATTTTTACACAAGCTATCGCCGCACCCTCGATCGAGCTCATCAATACCCGGCGCAAAGAGTTGCCGATCGAATGTCCGTACCCGGTTTCAAACGGCTCGGCGGTAAACTTACAGTAGGTGTCGCTGGATCCCTCTTCACTTTTGACCAAGCGATTTGGCAATTCGAATTTTCCTAAACGTCGTGGCATGATACCAATGGAATAAATTTTTTCTCTGATTCCCGCGGCTAAACCGCGGAGAAAGCAGAAAATTCGGAATTAACGGCTGTAAAACTCAACGATCAACTGCTCATTCACGAGCGGTTCGATATCGTCGCGTTCCGGCAGACGAGTGACGGTAGCCTTGAGGGCATCTTCCTGCAAAGTCAGCCAGGAAGGAACCGTGCGGGCTCGGGTTTCTTCGAGATTGCGAGTGGCGAGCTGCCTTGAGGACGCCGACGGTTTCACTTCGATTTCATCTCCGCTTTTCACCGTGTAGCTCGGAATATCCACCTTGTGGCCGTTGACCCGAATATGTCCATGATTGACAAACTGCCGGGCGGCCTGACGGCTCCGCGCAAAACCAAGCTGATAAACGACGCTGTCGAGGCGGGTCTCCAGAAGCTGAAGGAAACGATCACCGGTAACACCCCGCTCGCGTTTGGCACGCTCAAAAAGGCGCCGGAACTGCTTCTCCATCAGTCCATAAGCGTAGCGCAGCTTCTGTTTTTCGTTCAAGCCGATGGAATACTCGGACACCTTGCGGCGCAACCGCGGTCCGTGTACCCCGGGAGGATAGTTCTTCTTCTCGAACGACTTGTTGGAGCCCATGATGGGCTGTCCAAAGCGCCGGCTGATTCGCGTGGTAGGTCCAGTATAACGAGCCATGAGTGGTGATGATCCTTCTTAAAAATGGGCCGCGAGGTGCGGATTATACGCGGCGACGCTTGGGCGGACGGCAGCCGTTGTGCGGAACCGGAGTGGTATCAACGATGGAAATAACGTCAAGCCCGACAGCCTGTAAGGCCCGTACGGCGGAGTCACGCCCCATGCCAGGGCCCTTGACGTGTACCACCACCTCTTTCAAGCCGTGGGCCATGGCCGCTTTGGCCGCGTCCTGAGTCACCACTTGGGCGGCGTAGGCGGTGGATTTCCGCGATCCGCGAAAGTTCATTTTACCCGCGCTGGACCAGGAAATAATGTTACCTTTCTGGTCCGAAATCGCCACCTTGGTGTTGTTGAAGGTCGCCAAAATGTGGGCAATGCCGGAAGTGATGTTTTTACTTCCCTTGGCCTTGCGAACCTTGATCGCACCAATGTCCGCCTTCAGAAGGTCGGCCGCGGTCACCTCCTTTTTCGGAGCCTCCTCGCTTGTGGCGCCCTCCGGGTTTTCCGGTGTGGAGCCGGTTTCCGCCACCGGCTTGGTCTCCTCCGCGGACGGAGTCGCCGCGCCTTCCGGCTTCGGCTCTTTTTCGGGAGAGGCTGATTCTTCTGTCGCCATAGTCAATCTATTAGAAATACTCGAAAATGAGTTGGTTTTTTATTACTTCTTCTTCATCACCCCAACCGTGCGCCTGGCGCCTTTTCGGGTCCGGGCATTGGTGCTGGTACGTTGGCCGCGAACCGGGAGCCCCCGACGGTGACGGATACCCCGGCAACAGTTGATCGCCTGCAAGCGTTTCAGATTCGCTGCGATCGATCGACGCAAGTCACCCTCTACCAGATAGTTGCGTTCAGTAATCAACGCCGTCAGCTTATTGAGCTGTTCCTCGGTGAGATCCTGGGCACGTGTATTGGGATCAATTTCAGAAGTCGCGACAATGTCGCGGGAGAGCGTTGGCCCGATCCCGTAAATGTAACGAAGTGCGTATTCGATCTTTTTATTGTTAGGAATGTCAACTCCAAGTAGGCGCGGCATAAGTCTTTGCGATTAGAGTAGTAGTGTGTAGAAACAGAAGAAATTAGGGGGCTGAAAACCGTTTGGCAATTATTTTTTTAATAAAGTGAGAATTTCCGGTTCATCCTCGGTCACAAGCACCGTGTGCTCAAAGTGGGCCGAGGGAAATCCGTCGCTGGTCACGACGGTCCACCCGTCATTCAGCACCTTAACCTCGGGCCGGCCGAGATTCACCATCGGTTCGATCGCCAAGGCCATACCGGGCCGCAGCTTTGGGCCGGTACCCCGGCGGCCGAAGTTTGGGATCTGCGGCTCTTCGTGCATGGAAGCCCCCACCCCGTGCCCAACGAACTCTCTGACTATGGAAAGGCGGCGTGTTTCGACGTACTTCTGAATGGCGTGGGAAATATCACCCACCCGATTGCCGGATCGGGCCACGGCGATTCCCGCCCACAACGCCTCCTCCGTGACGGAGACCAATCGATCCACATCCGGATTGACCTGACCCACCCGGATGGTACGGGCGTTATCGCCAATATACCCATCGTGGCTGACCACCACATCGAGTGCCACCACGTCACCCTCCCCGATAACTCTCTTGAGCGAACCGATTCCGTGAACCACCTCTTCGTTTACGGAGATGCAACTGTAGCTGGGAAAACATTGAGAACCTATCCGGTAATTGTGGCAGGCGCTGACTGCCCCGCGTTTCTCAATTTCCCGCCGGGCGAATTGATCGAGGTCGTAGGTGTTCACCCCGACCGTCACCTCCTGCTCCAAAGCGGCAAGCACTTCGGCCGCAATGCGGCACGCTGCTTTCATTCGCTCGACTTCCTCGGCGGTCTTGATCGGGATCATTTTTCAATAGGATTCAGCTGGAAGGCATTATAAACCCGGTCAACCAATTCTTCCGGTTTGCCATCGCCGGAAAACCGCCAAAGCAACCCCTGGTGATGATAGTGCTCCACCAGAGGCTGCGAACTCTCGCGGTAAAGCTCGTAACGGTGACGCACCACTGATTCCTCGTCGTCTTCGCGCCGCACCAGCTTGGTCCCACAGTCATCACAGATCCCCTCTTGCGCCGGCGGGTCGGCTTCCAGGTGATACACTCGTCCATCCCGGGGGCAAACCCGCCTTCCGGTCAGTCGTTTTACCGTAGCCTCCTCGGGCAATTCAAGCAACAGGCATCCGGTCAGGCATTCCTGCCGGGCATCCAGCCACTCGTCAAAGGCGACCGCCTGTGGCAATGTTCGCGGAAAACCATCCAGGAGAAACCCGCTGGAGGCTGGACGGCCCCAAAACCATTGCCGCAGCAGTCGCAGAGTCTCCTCGTCGGAAACCAACTCACCGCGCTCCATGGACGCTTCTATCGACCTGCCCAGTGGCGTGCGACGTTCGATCTCCTGCCGAAACAACTCGCCCGAAGAGAAATGTTCAATGCGCAACGCCCGCAATCCGGAGGCAAGAGTCCCCTTCCCCGCACCGGGCGTCCCCATTAGGATGAATTTGGTCCTGGTCGAAATTGACAAGTAGAAGTTGACAATCGGCTCCGCCCGGGGGCAATCCAGCGGGCGCCGGTCGCCCCGGACGGAACGAGGTTAAAACTGCTGAAGAGCCCAGGCAGCAAGGCCAAGAATCAGAAGGGTCCCCAGAACGATCCAAAGAATTCCCACATTCTTCAGTTCCGAAGTGTCCACCATGCGGGTCGGTTCGCGACGATTGCTACGCGCCCGAATCCGCCCTTTCCGCAGGAAACCGTCGTAATGACGCTGCAGAAGATGAGTTTCCACCTGCTGCATCAACTGGAGAACCACGCCGACCGCGATCAGCATTCCGGTACCGCCGAAGAACATGGCAATCCGTCCGGGAACGTTGTAGGTGAACAACGCGATGTCCGGCATGATGGCAATAATCGTGAGGAAGATGCCGCCGGCCAGAGTGAGCCGGGTCATGATGAAGTCGAGGTAGCGGGCCGTAGGTTCACCGGGACGAACCCCGGGGATGTAACCCCCGTACTTTTTCAGATCGTCCGCGATCTGGATGGGTTTGAACATGATCGAAACCCAGAAATAACTGAAGCCCATGATCAGCGCCGCCATCACAATGTAGTAGGTCATGGTTCCGCGCATCAAATAGTCGGCTACATCGATCAGGAACCGCAGGTCGAGGGCGGCGCCGAGCTGGGACAGGATCTGTTGAGGGAACATGAGGATGGCGCTGGCGAAAATCACCGGCATGACCCCGGAGTAGTTGACCTTGAGCGGCAGATAGGAGCTCT
This sequence comes from Opitutia bacterium, assembly GCA_050506795.1. Taxonomy (GTDB): domain Bacteria; phylum Verrucomicrobiota; class Verrucomicrobiia; order Opitutales; family T3Sed10-336; genus SLOW01. The sequence goes on along the minus strand of JBJHCF010000038.1, from coordinate 30,487 downwards.
GCCCCCCGTAGACCTTGCGGCCCACCACCCGCTTCGCGTAGTGCACCGGGACCTTGCGTTGGGCCTGAACCACCGCCACAATCGCCGCGATCACTCCGATCAGGAGACCGAACATGAGAATCGCCTGGCCGGCCCCGAGCCGTTCCACACCGACCGGAGCGAAGAACAGACGATAGGTCTGCGCCGCGGCACCCGGCAGGTCCGCCAGAATTCCGACCGTGATCAGCAGTCCGATGCCGTTGCCGACTCCTTTCTGGGTGATCTGCTCTCCGAGCCACATCAGGAGAATCGTCCCCGCGGTCAGGAACAGGGTACCGGTGATAAGGAACCACGTTCGACTCGTGATAATGATTTGTCCGTATTCCTCAATACTATACCCGGGAAACAGGCGCCCCGGATTGTCCAGTGCCAGGATCAAAAGGACCCCTTGAACCAGACAAATACCAACCGTGGCGTAACGGGTATACTGAGTGATCTTCTGCCTTCCGACATCTCCCTCCCGCTGAAGCCGGGAGAGAGTGGGAACCACCGCGGTCATCAACTGGAAAATAATCGCCGCACTGATGTAGGGCATAATCCCCAGAGCGCATACGGCACCCATCAGGAGGGCTCCGCCGGTGAACATGTTATACAGTCCCAACAGGTCCCCCGCCGCCCCGGTTCCGGCCTGGTCTTCAAAAAAGGCCTGCAGCGGTACCGGATCCAAACCGGGAAGCGGAATATTGGCACCGACCCGGGCCACAAACAGGAGGCCGAGCGTGAAGAGGATCTTCTGGCGAAGATCGGGAATCTTTAGGCAATTGGTAAAGGCGGACAACATGGCCTGAATTTCTTCGGCGGTAAGAGGTGGTAACGGGGCCGTGGACGCCTTAAGCGGCGTCTACCACGATCGCTTCACCCCCGGCCGCTTCAATCTTTTGTTTGGCGGCGGCTGAGAACTTGTGGGCGGTAACCTTGACCGCCCGAGAGATTTCTCCCTGGGCCAGAATTTTTACTCGTCCGTCGCTGGCGCCGATCACCCCTTTCTCCACCAGAAGGTCACGGTCGATAGCATCGACTCCCTCCAGGCGATCCAGTGTGCTCAGGTTCACCACCGCGTACTCGGTGCGGAAGTTCTTGTTGTTAAATCCGCGTTGCGGCAGGCGTCGATAGAGCGGCATCTGACCGCCCTCAAAACCTGGACGAATGCTTCCGCCGGAGCGGGCGGTTTGCCCTTTGCCCCCGCGTCCGGAGGTTTTGCCCCGGCCGGAGCCTTCACCGCAACCGACTCGCTTGCGACGCCGAACGGCGCCTTCAGTGTTTTTAAGAGAGTGTAATCTCATTGAAAATATCTCCTATGCCCCTCAGTCCGGCTGCGATTCCCGCAGGATCCGGATTTCGTCGGCGGAACGCAACTGACGCAGCCCGTTCAACGTGGCATTCACCACCGCCACATGATTGTTGGATCCAAGCGACTTTGACAGCACGTTTTTGATGCCGACCGCTTCCAATACCGCGCGCACTCCACCGCCCGCGATAACGCCGGTACCCTCACTGGCCGGGCGGAGAAGAACCTTTCCTCCATCGGCTTCGCCCATCACCCAGTGGGGAATCGTGTCTCCCTTGAGTTTGATAGTGATCAAATTTTTGTGAGCGCGCTCCGTACCCTTGCGAATCGCCTCCGGCACTTCGTTCGCTTTCCCGTAACCGACGCCGACGCGGCCCTTGCCATCGCCGGTAACAACCAGCGAGGAAAAGCTGAAGCGACGACCGCCTTTGACCACTTTGGCGCAGCGGTTGATGTTGACGACCTTGTCGACAAACTCGGATTCGACTTTGTCTTCCCTGGGGCCCCTAAATGAATGTTTCGCTTGGCTCATAATTGCTTAGAAATTGAGGCCCGCTTCCCGCGCGGCGTCGGCGAAGGCTTTCACCCGGCCGTGATAAGGACGACCGGAGCGGTCGAACACGACGGTCGAAATCCCCGCGCTTTTGGCTTTTTCTCCAAAAAGGCTACCCATGCGTTCCGCGCCGGGAACACTTGGTCCGATCTTCTCTTCGCGCAAATCCTTGGCCAAAGTCGACAGATACACCAGTGTCCGGCCGACTTCGTCATCGATGCACTGAGCGTAAATATGCTTGCCGCTAAAATGCACTGCCAACCGCGGCCGATCCGCGGTGCCATGGATCTTCCGCCGGATTCTCCAGCGGCGTTTTTGTTTCAGTAATGTTTTCTTTTGAAGCTTCATAGGATTCCTCGGACCCGGCGTCAGGAAACGGTCTTGCCTTCCTTACGCACAATGTGTTCGCCCACGATATGAATACCTTTACCCTTATAGGGTTCGGGCGGATAATAACGCTTGATGTCGGCCGCCACGGCGCCGACTTTCTGCTTGTCGATCCCCTGGACCTTCAGCTTGGTGTTCTCGGCCACCGTAACCAGAATCCCCTCCGGGATTTGGTACCTGATCGGGTGAGAGTACCCCACCGACAGGTCGAGAATGTTGCCGTTGACCGAAGCCCGGAAACCAACTCCGTTGATCTGCAGGTCCTTGCTGAAACCATCCACAACCCCTTTCACCATGTTCGAAATGATCGAACGGGTTGTGCCCTGCATGGCACCGGCGAAGCGACTGGTATCGGACGGCAGAACCGCCACGCCCTCGTCACCAACGGTGATTTTGACCGCAGGCGCAAAGGTGTTGCTCAATTTGCCCTTGGGACCCTCGACCGTGACGGTCGTTTGATCCACGGATACCTTGACTTTGTCGGGAATCGGGACCGGTAATTTGCCTGTTCTGCTCATTATACGTGTTCCTATTGCTTACCAGACCGTGCAAACCAGTTCCCCGCCAAGGCGGTTCCGGCGCGCTTCCGAATCTTTCATAAGTCCGCGAGAGGTGGTGAGGATTCCCACCCCCAAACCTTCCAGGACGCGAGGAATTTCATCGGACTTATAATAAAGGCGGCGGCCGGGTTTGCTGATGCGCTGAATTCCGGCGATCGCCGCCGCACCCTCGACATACTTCAGATCAACCACAATATACTTGTGGCCGCGATCATCGGTTTCGGAGCGGAATTCGCGGACAAAGCCTTCCTCCTTCAGGATGCCGGCAATGGCCTCCTTCATTTTGGAATGCTGCGCCCGGCACTCGGGTTTCCCGGCACGGCTCGCATTACGGATGCGGGTTAAAAAATCACTGATCGGATCGGTCATATAAATTTATGTCCTGTTGGATGATATCCGGACTTCCAACCTCGGCGTCACCAGGAAGACTTGGTGACACCGGGGATCTTTCCGGCGAGGGCCAACTCGCGAAACGCGATGCGGGAGAGCCGGAACCGGCGAATGTAGGCACGGGGACGACCCGTGGAAAGACAACGGTTCTTGATGCGAACCGGCGAGGCGTTGCGGGGGATGTTGGCCAACTTGCGCTGGGCGTCAAAAAAGGCCTCATCGGTGGTTTCCGGATTGGCCAGGATGGCCTTCAATTCAGCCCGCTTGGCGGAGTACTTTTCCACCAGGCGCTGCCGTTTCAGATTTCGTTGGATTGCAGACTTCTTAGCCATTGTCGAATATTCGGTTCAGATACGGGTTACGCGCTGGCCACTTCGGCGGAGGCTGCGGATTCGGAGCGGCGGAAAGGCATGCCGAAATGCTTGAGCAGTTCACGGGCGATGTCGTCGTCGTTGGTCGTTGTCACGATCGTGATATCCATACCCACCACCCTTTTGACATTGTCCACCGAAATTTCAGGGAAGATCGTGTGGTCCGCTATCCCGATGGTGTAATTGCCATTCCCGTCAAGTTTATTGGATACGCCGCGGAAATCGCGGATGGCCGGTAGCGCGATGGAAATCAGACGATGCAGGAAATCGTACATTGCCGCCCCCCGCAGAGTCACCTTGGTTCCGATCGGCATGCCCTGCCGCAACTTGAAGTTAGAAATGCTTTTGCGGGCCTTGGTCAAAACCGGTCGCTGACCCGCGATATTAGTGATATCCTGAACAGTATCGTTGATTCCCGCCTTATCGATAGAGGCGTTCATTCCGCTGTTAATCACGACCTTTTCAATTGCCGGCACCTGGTGCCGGTTTTTGTAGCCCCGCTCCTTGATCAAGGCGGGCACAATGGTATCGCGATAATAAGTCTTTAAGATTGGCTCGTACATGGTATTTCGCTTTTGACCGGATTTCCTTCCCGGTCGGTTACGAACGCTACTGGGAATTAAAAAAAGAAGTAATTCTGGCGCTCGGGATCAGGTAATGCAAGTGGCTAATTCCAGGGATTCATTCCTCCCGACCGGATTCCGCCCTTTCTTCGGCGGCAACCTTTTTGAGATTCGAGATGTGAATCGAGGCCTCGCGTTCGACGATGGAACCCTCGGGATTATCCCGGTCTTTGCGTTGATGTTTTTTGATCATGGCGACGCCCTCGACAATAGCACGGTCTTTTCTTGGCAGAACCTGCAAAACCTTGCCTTGTTTGCCCGAGTGACTCCCGCTGATCACGAGAACCTGATCACCTTTTTTAATGTGTCTTGAAGCCATTACAGAACCTCCGGCGCCAATGAGATAATTTTCATGAACCGCTGGCGCAGTTCGCGGGGAACGGGTCCGAAAATACGGGTGCCCCGCGGGTTATTGTTTCCATCCAGGATCACCACGGCATTGCTGTCGAAACGCAGGTAGCTGCCATCCGCGCGGCGAATCGGCGCCTTGGTGCGCACCACAACCGCCCGGACCACATCGCCTTTCTTGACGTTGGCGTCGGTGGCGCTGTCCTTGATGTTGACGACGACAATGTCACCCACGCCCGCCGTTTTCTTCAACTGGCCGAGGCGGCGAATCATTTTCGCCTTTCTTGCGCCGGTATTGTCGGCGACGTTAAGACTGCTGAGAAGCTGTATCATAGCTGGTAGAATCCTTTCTCCGTTCAGGAGGCCTCGGTTTCGGACTCGGCGACAGCCGGAACCACTGCCACCGGCGCCGCTTCAAGCACGCGAAGGACACGCCAACGTTTCAGTTTGCTCAACGGACGTGTCTCCATGATTTCAACCTTGTCACCCGTCTTCGTTTCGTTCTTTTCGTCGTGCGCGTGGACCACCGTTTTACGGTTGATCGTCTTGCGGTAACGCGGGTGGGGAATCTTGTAGGAGATCGTCACCTTGATGGACTTGTCGCCCGAATTACTGGTGACAACTCCGATATAGGATTTACGCTTGTTGCGCGTCTGTTCGCTCATGTTGATAAGTGGGCTTTATTGCCTCAAGTGGCTGAGGCGGCTTTCTTCTTGTCGGCGAGGATGGTCTGGCAGCGCGCGATATCCCGGCGCAGAAGACGAATCTCATGGGTTTTTTCGAGCTGGCCCGCCTGTTTGCGCAGGCGCAGATCCAGCAGTTCCTCACGGGAGTCGCGCAGTTTCTTGCCGATTTCTTCGGCGGACAATTCTTTCAGTTCCTGGACTTTCATGGCGATTTGGTCGTTCTGTTGCGCTCTGATCACTCCTCGCGGGCGATAAAGCGGCACCGGAAGGGAAGCTTGGTATCGGCCAGGCGGAGCGATTCCTTGGCCACCGTCGGAGAAACTCCGGAGATTTCGAAGAGGACGGTTCCCGGACGGACCACGGCCACCCAAAACTCCACGCCCCCCTTGCCTTTACCCATACGGGTTTCAGCCGGCTTCTTGGTCACAGGTTTGTGGGGAAACACACGGATCCACACTTTACCCTTACGTTTCATGTTACGGGTGATGGCGACACGGGCGGCCTCGATCTGGGCCGCAGTCATCCAACCGCGCTCCAGCGTCTGGATCCCGTACTCACCGAAAGAGAGGGTGTTGCCCCGGGTAGCGTTGCCCGCGCGACTCCCGCGATGGACTTTACGGAACTTTGTTCTGGATGGAATAAGTGGCATGACTCAGGTTGGCTGGATTAATAATCTTTAAAAACTTCAGTTGCCGGGACCGCCGTTGGTGGAGGGTGCGCAAACCCAGCATTTCACCCCAATAATCCCGTACATGGTCCGGCCTTCGGCGAAACCGTAATCGATGTCTTCGCGCAAGGTATGCAACGGCACGCTGCCATAGCGTTGCGACTCGGTGCGAGCGATATCCGCCCCGCCAAGACGCCCGGAAGCCTGAATACGAATACCTTCCGCTCCCAGACTTACCGCGATTTGCACCGCCTTCTTCATCGCCCGCCGGAAGGAAATACGGCGTTCAAGCTGAAGCGCGACGCTCTCAGCCACCAGTTGGGCGTCGAGTTCGGGTTTCTTCACCTCTTGGATATCGAGCAGGATATCCCGTCCGGTGACCTTGCTGAGATCCTCCTTGATTTTCTCCAGTTCCTGTCCTTTTCGGCCGATCACAATGCCGGGACGGGCGGTAAAGATCTTCACCCGAACGCGATTGGAGGCCCGTTCGATCAGGATCCGGGGAACGGCGGCGAATTTGAGTTTTTCGTGCAGGCGGTCGCGGATGAACTTGTCTTCCCGCAGGAGCAGACCGAATTCCTTCTTGTCCGCATACCAACGGGATTGCCAGTTGCGATTGATCGGAAGACGAAAACCGATTGGATTTACTTTTTGGCCCATGACAGATTATTTGGTTGGGACTTCGTCGGTCAGGACGATGCGAATGTGACTGGTCCGTTTGCGATAGGGTTTCGCCGAGCCCCGCGCGCCGGGTCGAAATCGTTTGAACACCGGCCCCTGCTCCACCACGGCAGTCTTAATGGTCAGATCGTCGGAAGACAGGTTGTTGTTGTTCTCCGCGTTGGCTACGGCCGACTTAAGGGTCTTGGCCACCAAACGGGCGGATTTACGGGGAATAAAAGACAACATCTCCAGCGCGCTGGCCGCGTTGCGTCCCTGTATCTCCAAGGTGATCTCCCGCACCTTCTTGGGCGACATCCGAGCGTACTTGGTTAACGATTGAATTTCCATGATGCTTTAAGTTTCAGTGTTGCAGGGTCTTAACGCGTACCGCGTCGCCCGGCTCAATAATTTTTTCCGAAAGGATACCCACAATAATGCCTGCTGACACCCGATCCCTAACCTCCACCAGCAAAATCTCGGCGACATTTTCGTCGTCACGAATGACGCGACAAACCATACCGGGCCGGTAGCCGTGCTGATAGCCGCCGGCCACCAGGACGAGGTCAGTCACCTCGGTGGAGCGAATCTCGCGAACCTCCGCCGGGGCAATGTCGCCGGGCTCGATGTGAACGAACGCCGGCCGTTCGTACACCGGCAAATCGGCTGCCGGCAGGGTGTTTCCCGTCGCCATTACCCCGAGAGCCAGGGCCAAGGCCGCAACGGCGCGCGTTCCCGCCGCGGCGAGAATGCGTACCTGACTTGCGTTTACGGAAAAGAAAGACTTCATCGAATGGTCTCCAGTAGCCGGCTTATTTTTTGGTGTGTGAACCGTGACCCTTGAAATTACGCGTCAGCGCAAATTCACCGAGTTTGTGTCCAACCATGTTCTCGGTCACGTAGACCGGCACAAAGGACTTACCGTTGTGAACGTTGAACGTCACCCCGACGAAGTCCGGAGTAATGGTGGATCGACGTGACCAGGTCTGAACCGGCTTGCGGGCGCCCGCCTGCTGTGCCTGCTCCACCTTATCCTGGAGCGTCGGATCGACGTAAAAGCCTTTTTTAATCGAACGTGCCATAAAGCGTTATTTATTCTTAACTTTGGTTCCGTCCCGGCGCACCAGGATAAAGGCGTTGGAAGGCTTGGAACGGCGGCGCGTGGGATACCCCTTGGCCAATTGACCCCAGGGCGAAACCGGATTTCCCCCACCCGAGGTGCGTCCCTCACCGCCACCCATCGGGTGATCCACCGGATTCATCGCCACCCCGCGAACTCGAGGACGACGTCCCTTCCAGCGGCGGCGTCCGGCCTTACCGTCGATAATGTTGCCGTGCTCGTGATTCCCGACCTCCCCGATAGTTGCGCGGCAACGGGAATGAATGACCCGGATTTCCCCGGAAGGCAGTTTAATGGTGGCGCGATCTCCATCCACGGAAATCAGTTGGGCCGCCATACCGGCCGAACGCACCATTTGAGCGCCTTTGCCCGGTATCATCTCGATGGCATGGATCTTTGTCGCCGGCGGAATAACCCGCAAAGGCATACAGTTACCGGCGTCAAAAGGCGCCTGTTCCGCGGAGATCAGGGTGTCGCCCTCGCTGACCCCTCGGGGAGCCAGGATGTAGCGCTTTTCACCGTCACGATAAGCCAGGAGTGCAATATTCGCCGAACGATTGGGATCGTATTCGATCGCCTGGACCCGAGCCGGGATGTCAATCTTTTCGCGACGGAAATCGATTTCGCGATAGAGGCGTTTATGACCGCCGCCGCGCCGACGTGAGGTCACCCGTCCATAACAATTACGTCCACCGGACTTACCCTTCGATTTGGAGAGTTTTTTCTCCGGACGTTTCTCCGACAGGTCGGACTGCTGGCTCAGCACGAGATAGCGCTGGGTCGGTGTGAGTGGTCTGAATTTCTTAAGAGGCATGAGATTAGTGAGCTTCGTGGGTTCGGAACCCGGTTAGACGATTTCGATCTTGTCGCCTTCCTGCAACGTCACGATGGCTTTCTTCATTCCGCTTTTGCGGCCCATTCTGCCCGTGCGCATATTCCGCGACACGCGCGGTTTGGTGCGCATTACGTTCACTTTCCTGACGGTCACCTTAAAGACCTTTTCCACCGCATTCTTGATGGAAATCTTATCGGCGCTGTCAAAAACCTCGAAAGTGTATTGTCCGGTATTGGCCGACAGTTGCGTCGACTTCTCGGTCAATCTCAGGGATTTAATCACTTGATCGGGCGACTTCATGATGCTTTGCCTCCGTTCAACCGCTCCAGCAGGCGAGTAAGTGCCTTTTCGGAAATTAGGATTTTCTCAAATAGGGAGAGATCGTACGTGTTCAACGTTTCGGCCTCCTGAAAACTTACGCGGGCGATATTGCGACCGCCCATTACGGTTTCGTCCGTAAACGTGTCGTCCACCAGCAGTACTTTGCCTTCGGGAAAGATCCGCTCCAGGGTCGCCGCCAAAACCTTGGTTTTCGCAGGGCTGACCTTGAATTCCTCGATCACCTGAAGGCCGCCGCTGGAAACCACGTCGAAAAGCGCGCGGCGAAGGGCGAGACTCTTCACCTTGCGATTGACCTTCTTCGAGTAATCCCGCGGTCGGGGCCCGAAAACGATGCCACCGCCAACCCAGATCGGCGAACGGCGGCTGCCGGCACGGGCGTTACCGGTGCCCTTCTGGCGCCACGGCTTTTTTCCGCTCCCGCTGACTTCGCCCCGCGTCTTGGTGCTGGCGTTTCCCTGCCGGGCATTGGCCCGCATGGCGGTGACCACGTCTTTGACGGCCTGCAAACCGGTGTCGCCCTCAAATGTGGGGAAACCGTCGAAGTCCCTTTCCTGGCTCGACGAACCGTCCGATGTATAAACTTTCAATTTCATCGTTCTTGTGACTCCCTTAGGCGGCCTGTGAATTCTTGCGTGTCTTCTTCGACGCGCGTACCAGGACGGTGTCCCCGTTGGCGCCCGGAATATTACCCCGGATCAACAGAAGATTCTTCTCGGTATCGATCTTGATCACCCGAAGATTCTGCACGGTCCGCCGGACCGATCCCATGTGTCCGGGCATGATCTGATTTTTGAAAACGTGTCCCGGTGTCTGGCAAAGTCCGATCGACCCGACCCGGCGGTGGGTCATGGAACCGTGGGAAGCCGGGCCGCCCTTGGTGCGGAACCGCTTCACGACGCCCTGAAAGCCTTTTCCCTTGGTGGTTCCTACCACATCGATCATCTCCCCTTCGGTGAAGAGGGTCACATCGAGAACATCACCTTCCTTTTGTTCCGGAGCCTCGGACAGCCGGATCTCCTTGAGGCGGGCCACCGGGGAAACACCTGCTTTTTTGAGGTGGCCGAGTTTACCCTTGGTCAGTCGCGATTCCTTCTGCGCTGAAAAACCGATCTGAATGGCATGGTAGCCATCGCGATCCGCATTTTTTACCTGAACCACGGGACATGGACCGGCTTCAATGACAGTGACCGGAACGAGCTGGTTCTCACTGTCATATACCTGGGTCATGCCCAATTTCTTACCCAATAGTGCTAATTTCATGACTGCTAAGCGGTAGGTGGGAGTTTTCCAGCTCCCGTTTACATCGAAGACCTACGTTAGACGGTTAATGTTGTCGGTGACGGCCTCTTTGCAGGTTAGCTTTGAAAAATTCGGTTAACGTGATTCGCCCGGATGCGCCGATCAGACATTAATGGTGATGTCAACGCCGGCCGGCAGGTTCAATTTCTTGAGTTCGTCGACGGTCTGTGCCGTGGGATCCAAAATATCGATCAGGCGTTTGTGAGTGCGCATTTCGAATTGGTCCATCGACTTCTTGTCCACGTGCGGCGAACGGTTAACGGTGTATTTCACGATGCGAATCGGCAAAGGGACCGGCCCGGAGACCCGGGCGCCGGACCGCTTCGCGGTTTCGACGATGTCGGAAGCGGACTGGTCGATCACACGGTAATCGTAGCCTCTAAGTTTAATACGTATCTTTTGATCGCTCATGACACACCTTTAGGTTCTCGCGGGAGCGCGAGAGGAGGTTTCCACGATATTCGCCAGTAGGCTCGCGGGCACCTGTTCGAAATGGGACGGTTCCATGGAATAACTTGCGCGGCCCTTGCTCAACGAACGCACGTCGGTGGCGTAACCGAACATGGTTTCCAGCGGAACCTGGGCACTGATGATGCAGACATTCCCTTTGCTGCTCATTTCCTGAATTCGGCCGCGGCGGCGATTGAGGTCGCCCATGATGTCCCCCTGATACTCTTCGGGGGTAGTCACCTCAACCTTCATAATCGGCTCGAGGAGAACGGCCGAAGCCTTCTTCATGGCTTCGCGGAAGGCGAAAATACCGGCCATCTTAAACGCCATTTCGGAGGAGTCGACTTCGTGGAAGCTGCCATCGAAAATCTCGACCCGGTAGTCGATCACGGGATAACCGGCCACAACGCCATTGTTCGACGCCTCGGCGATACCTTCCATCGTCGGTTTGATGTATTCCTTGGGAATCACACCACCCACGATCTTGTTGAGAATCTCCGGCCCCTTACCCGATTCGTTCGGCTCCAGCCGAATCACACAATGGCCGTACTGTCCGCGACCACCCGACTGGCGGATGAATTTGCCCTCAGCCTCGGCCTTACCGGTGATCGTTTCGCGGTATGCGATCTGTGGTTTGCCGGCGTCGGCCTCCACCTTGAACTCGCGGAAAAGACGGTCGCGAATAATCTCCAGGTGAAGTTCCCCCATTCCGGCGATAATGGTCTGGCCGGTTTCCTCATTGGAGCTGACCACAAACGTCGGATCCTCCTCGGCCAAACGCTGGAGTCCGTTGGACATCTTCTCCTGGTCGGCCTTGGTTTTCGGCTCGATGGACATGGAAATGACCGGCTGCGGAAAGGACGGCGGCTCCAAACGAATATCGAGCCCGGCAGAAGCCAGGGTATCCCCGGTGATCACGTCCTTCAGGCCGATCACGGCACAAATATCCCCGGCATAAACGACATCGACGTCCTCACGGGCATTGGACTTCATCAGCATCAGACGGCTAATCCGCTCCTTGCGGCGGGTACGCGGATTGTGCACTTCGTCTCCTTTGCGAAGTGTCCCGCTGTAAACACGCACGAACACCAACTTTCCAACATACGGGTCGGTGGCCAGTTTAAAGGCGAGAATCGCGGTCTTACCGGAATCCTCCGGTTTGAGCGATACTTCGGCCCCTTCGCTGTCCTCACCCTTGACCGGGGGCATATCGACCGGAGAAGGCAGGTAGTTGACTACCCCGTCGAGGACCCGCTGCACACCTTTGTTCTTGAAAGCCGAACCCGGAACCACGCCAACAAACTCCAGTGAGATCGTCGCCTTGCGGATGGCGGTTTTCAGTTCATCTTCAGTGAACTCAGCTCCTTCCAGGTATTTCTCGGCAATGACGTCGTCGTAATCTGAAATCGCTTCGATCAACGCTTCGCGGTACTGGCGGGCGTCGTCGATTTGATCCTCCGGAATGTCGCGGGTCTCATATTTGACCCCCATCGGATCCTCTTCATCATAGTAGTAGGCCTTCATCGTTACCAGATCGATCAGGCCTTTAAAGTTTTCCTCCGCTCCGATCGGAAGATAAAGCGGATGGGCATTGGCTCCCAGCTTGTTGCGCATGTCATCGACCGCTCCCAGGAAATCGGCGCCGGTGCGGTCCATTTTGTTGACAAACGCAATGCGGGGAACGCGGTACTTGTCTGCCTGACGCCAAACGGTCTCGGATTGCGGCTGCACTCCGGCCACGGCACAGAACACGGCCACGGCGCCATCGAGCACCCGCAGCGAACGCTCCACCTCGGCGGTGAAGTCCACGTGGCCCGGAGTGTCAATGATATTGACCTGGTGTGTGATGTCGGCATACGGACCAGTGGCGTTGGTCCAGGTACAGGAAATGGCGGCGGAGGTAATGGTGATACCGCGCTCGCGCTCCTGCTCCATCCAATCGGTCACGGCGTTGCCATCGTGAACCTCCCCGATCTTGTGAACCACTCCGGTATAATAGAGTATACGCTCGGTTGTGGTGGTTTTCCCGGCATCGATGTGCGCCGCAATTCCGATGTTGCGGGTGAACTCCATCGGGAACTTGCGGTCTTTGCTGTTGGACGCGGAAATCTGGTGCTGTTTAACGGAACTCGACATAACTCTTTCTTTACCAGCGTAGGTGCGCAAACGCACGGTTAGCCTGGGCCATACGGTGGGTGTCCTCACGTTTCTTCACCACGGCGCCGGTGTTGTTGTAGGCATCGACGATTTCGTCGGCCAATGCATCACGCATCGCCACGCCTTTGCGTCCGCGGGCGGAAGCGATTATCCAGCGAAAAGCGACGCTCTGCTGACGATCAAAAGGCACCTCCACCGGCACCTGATAGGTCGCACCGCCGACCCGGCGGCTTTTTACCTCGAGGCGGGGACGGATATTCTCCATGGCGCCCAGGAGGAGATCGATCGGATCCCCTTTGGCCAGCTTTTCGCTCACCCGCTCGAAAGCGCCGTAAACGATGCTTTGCGCGGTGGATTTCTTGCCGTCCACCATAATCATGTTGATGAGCTGCGTCACCAACGTGCTGTTGTAACGGGAATCGGGATTGATCGCTCTGCGACCGGCTCTGCGTCGACGTGACATGATCGTTTATTTCTTGGGACGTTTGACTCCGTATTTCGAACGGCTGCGGCGACGTTTCTCCACTCCCTGGGTGTCCAGGGCGCCGCGGACGATGTGGTAGCGGACCCCGGGAAGGTCCTTCACACGACCACCGCGCACCAACACGATACTGTGCTCCTGCAGGTTGTGGCCTTCGTCCGGAATGTATGAAATCACTTCAACTCCGTTCGTCAGTCGCACCTTGGCGACCTTCCGAATGGCGGAGTTCGGCTTTTTAGGCGTACGCGTCATTACCTGAACACAAACACCGCGGCGGAACGGATTGCGGTCCAGGGCCGGAGATTTGGTCTTGGTTTTGACGGCCTTGCGGCCCTTGCGTACGAGTTGATTAATCGTCGGCATGTAAAAATCGTATTACGGTTAATCGGTGAAAAGAGACCAAAATGAGGAGCCGCCCAAGAGCGGGCAAGTCATTTTTTATTTTTTTCACGGTTTTTCGGCAAAACCGCTTGTGAACGGATTGCCGGGACTACGGCAACCGCTTGTGAGTCCGGGGAATCACCAGCGCTTCGGCCGGCTCCCGATGAAGTGAGTGGCAAAACGATCATTACAAAGCCTTCAGTCCGTGACTGGCAAGCAGGAATCTCGGAAAAGATTGTCGATCGTCTCGTCCGGTCGGCGCCGCTTCCGCGGTCGGAGGCTCAAACCGGGGCAGTCCCATCGGCGATCGGGCATCGCTAACCGAACAGGGAACCGAGCTCAGCGCCGTCATCGCTTCGCAACAACAAACGCCGCGCCGTCGGAAACTGGTGGCGAAACCAGGTTTTCTGCTTCCTGACCAGTTTCCAGGTGTTGGCTGCGATTTCCTCGGTCAGCTCCGCCACCGAACCGCTCTCGCCGGTGTCCAGCCAGGAGAGCGTCTCCCGATAACCGATAGCCCGCGCGGCGGTCGGGTTATTTTCCAGATTCAACTCCTTCAACCTCCGCACCTCCTCGACCAGTCCGTCCGCCACCATCGCTTTGGCTCGTGCCTCGATCCGCTTCTTCAGTTCATCGTCCTCCCGCTCGATCACGAGGATTTGTTTGCCGTAGCCGGAAAAGGGCTCCGGCTGGCTTTCGAACATGGTCTTGAGCTCCGCCAGGGTCAGCCCGCTTGACCAGCACCGCTCCAGAGCGCGCGTCAGTCGGCGCGGATTGGCGGTGTCCAGATCACCGAGACCACCGGGATTACAGCGACGCAAGGCGTCACGAACGCCTTCCGGGCCAGCATTTTGCATCAGTTCCTCGACCCGCTCCCGGGTCTCGTGGTCGACCTGAACGGAATCGATCACCGGCCGGAGAAAACTCATGAGGTAAAACCCGCTGCCTCCCACCACCAGCGGCACGCGTCCGCGGTCCACGATATCCTCCACCACCCGGGTCGCCAAAGTAGCATAGCGGCCGACATCAAACGTCTGATCCACCGGGACCACGTCGATCAGGTGATGCGGTACCCGGGCTCGCTCCTCCGCCGTCGGTTTGGCGGTCCCGATATCCATTCCACGGTAAAAGAGCATGGCGTCACAGGAGACGATCTCCGCGCCAAACCGCTCCGCCCAGCGCAACCCCCACCCGGTTTTTCCCGTCGCGGTGCACCCGGTCAACAAATAAAGTGTTCGTTCCATGCCAACTCGAATAGACTGGCCGAACTCCCCCGCAATTGGCAAGATTCCGACCCAAAGATCACTGGACAGCTCATTGTTCCCCCGATCCAAATTGAGGGACACACTTTTCCCATAGACATTCCCGCCCGGAACGCTTGTATCGAATCATGACCCAAACCAAAGACTTACGCCTCGGCATAATCGGAATCGGCAACATGGGCGCCGCGCATGCCAGGTCAATTCTTGACGGAAAAATCGCGCGCTGCCACCTGACCGCCATCGCCGATGCCAGCGAAAAACGACGCGCCCAGTTTCCCGACCTTAAGGGGTTCGCCGACAGTAGCGAACTGATCCGTTCAGGCGAGGTGGACGCGGTTCTCATCGCCACACCTCACTATTCCCATACCTCTCTTGGGATCGAAGCACTGGAGAATGGACTGCACGTGCTGGTCGAAAAACCGATCTCCGTCCACAAGGCCGACTGCGAGCGTCTGATCGCCGCGCATCGCAAGCACGATCGCCAGATTTTCGGAGCCATGTTCAACCAAAGGACCGATCCGCATTACCGCAAGGTCCGCCAACTGGTGCAGACCGGTGAGCTCGGACCGATTCGCCGCATCAACTGGATCATCACCAATTGGTTTCGCACCGAAGCCTACTACGCCTCCGGCGGCTGGCGCGCCACCTGGAAAGGCGAAGGCGGCGGCGTGCTGCTGAACCAGTGTCCCCACCAGCTCGATCTCTTCCAATGGATGTTCGGCATGCCGAGCAAGGTTCGAGCCTTTTGCGGGTTCGGCCGCTATCACGACATCGAGGTGGAGGACGACGTCACCGCCTATTTCCAGTACCAGAACGGCGCGAACGCGGTTTTTATCACCAACACCGGCGAGGCCCCCGGCACCAACCGGCTGGAAGTGATCGGCGACCGCGGCAAACTGGTGGTGGAAGATGACCGCCTTACCTTCCTGCGCAACGAGGTCTCCATGACCGAGTTCAGCCGGCAATCCGACGAAGCCTTCGCCCGGCCGCCCCACTGGGTGGCCGACATCCCGATCAGCGGACACGGCGGACAACACAACGAGGTCCTGAACAATTTCGTCGCCGCCATTCTCGACGGCGCCGAACTCATCGCCCCGGGGATCGAGGGCATTCACTCGGTGGAACTCGCCAACGCCATGCTCCTGTCAGCGTTCAAGGAAGCCACCATTGACCTGCCCATGGACAGTGCGGAGTACGAAGCGGCTCTCCAGGACCGGATCAAGAACTCCACTTTTCAGAAAAAAGCGGTTCGCGAATCCGCCGGCGACTTTTCCAAGAGCTTCAACACCTGAACCTCACCCGCCATGAAAATCGAACAAGTCGCCCTCCAGACCTACACCATTCGCGACGCGCTGAAAACGCCCGCCGATATCGCCGCCTCTCTCAAGAAGACACGCGAAATCGGCTACCGCGCTATTCAGGTCAGTGGCATGGGACCGATCGACGAAAAGGAATTGGTCGCCATCGCGGAAGGAGAGGGCCTGACCATATGCGCCACTCACGAACCGGCGGAGACCATTCTCGACGAACCGGAAGGCGTGGTGGAACGCCTGCGAAAACTCAACTGCACCATCACCGCCTACCCTTTCCCCAAGGGCATCGACTTCGGTTCCGTTGAAGCGGTCGACACCTTGATCGCCAAACTCAACCGCGCCGGAAAGGTGCTCCACGAAGCGGGCCTCACCCTGGCCTACCACAACCACAATCACGAATTCCGCAAACTGGAAGGGCGCACCGTTTTCGAACGTATTTTCGAAAAAACCGACCCGCGCTACCTCCAGGGCGAAGTCGACACGTACTGGGTACAGTACGGCGGCGCCAGCCCCCTCGACTGGTGCCGCAAGCTGGCCGGCCGTCTTCCGATCCTTCACCTCAAGGACTACCGGGTGAACGACGATCTCAAACCGGAGTTCGCGGAGATCGGTCATGGCAATATCGACTTCAAACCGATCATCGCCGCCTGCGACGAAGGCGGATGCCAATGGTACGCCGTGGAGCAGGACACCTGCCCGGGAGATCCGTTCGATTCGGCTCGCAAGAGTTTCGAATTCATTCGCGAGCACCTCTGCGAGAAATAATCGCACGCTTAAGAACCCGATAGCTAAAATTTATGAGCGCAAAAGATGGAATGAATTACGCCCCCAAGGGCAAACCGGCCCCGGTGGTCAAACCGGGCGAATTTCCCTTCGCCGCCATCGGCCTGGACCATGGCCACATCTTCGGCCAATGCAACGGCCTGGTGGAAGCCGGCGGCGACCTTCGGTATGTGTACGACCCGGATCCGGAGAAGGTGAAGGACTTCTGCCAACGCTTTCCCGGGGTCAAACCGGTCGACAGCGAAAACGCGATCCTGGATGATCCGGAAATCAAACTGGTCGCCGCCGCCGCCATCCCCAGCGAACGCGGTCCCCTCGGCATTCGCGTCATGCAGGCCGGTAAAGATTATTTTACCGACAAGACACCCTTCACCGGACTCGATCAGTTGGATGCGGCTCGCCAGGCCGTCGTCGACACCGGGCGCAAATACGCCGTCTACTACAGCGAACGCCTGCACGTCGAATGCGCCATCTTCGCCGGCGAACTGGTCCACCAGGGCGCCATCGGCCGCGTGCTGCAGGTGGTCGGCTTCGGTCCTCATCGCCTGGGTGATCCGGCCAAACGACCGGACTGGTTCTACAAAAAGGCGCAGTACGGCGGCATCCTCACCGATATCGGCAGCCACCAGTGCGAACAGTTCCTCTATTACACCGGTGCCTCGGACGCCACCATCGCCTCCGCGCGGGTCGCCAACTTCAACCACCCCGAGTTCCCGGAACTGGAGGATTTTGGCGAAGCCTCCCTGGTCGGAAACAACGGCGCCTCGTTTTATTTCCGCGTCGACTGGTTTACCCCGGACGGCCTCGGGACCTGGGGCGACGGACGCATGTTCCTGCTCGGAACCGACGGATACATCGAGTTGCGCAAATACATCGACATCGCCACCGGCCGCAAGGGCGACCAACTCTACCTGGTCAACCACGAGGGCGAACAGCACATGGAGCTTTCCGGAAAAGTGGGTTACCCGTACTTCGGCCAGCTCATTCTCGACTGCCTCAACCGCACCGAAAACGCCATGACTCAGGAACACACCTTCAAAGCCGCGGAACTCTGCCTCCTCGCGCAACAGAAAGCGGAGCAAACCGCCCCCGAAAAAATCGACTGAAATCCGCTTAACCAAAGGGATTTAGGTTGACGCCACCCGGAAAAGCCGTCTTTTCTAGGACCCGGTACGACGCGGAAGGCGTCAACCAGAACCCATATTCGACATCAGAAAATGAATAAATCAGAACTCGTTGAAGCAGTGCAGAAATCCCTTGGAGCCGATGCCTCCAAAGCCGCCGCCGAGCGGGCCGTCGACGCGGTCCTCGAAGGCATCAAAAAAGGCGTGAAAAAAGACAAGTCCGTTCAACTCGCCGGCTTCGGCACCTTCAGTGTCGCCAAGCGCGCCGCGCGTCAGGGTATCAACCCCCGCACCAAGGAGCCAATCAAGATCAAGGCTTCCAAAACCGTGAAATTCAAAGCGGGCACCGGACTCAAGGCCATGGCCTAAACGGTATCCGTCCGATCATTACATAAAAAACCCGCGGTTCGCCGCGGGTTTTTTTTCATTTCAGGATATCCCACTTGCCTCACCCAACGCCACGTGGCGATGGAGCCGGCACCAATCAGCAGTTACGTGGAGGGCAACGCTCCGCCGTTGCCGCCCGATCGGCAAATCGGCAACGGCGGAGCGTTGCCCTCCAGAAAATCTTGCGCGATTGCCGCAAGATTAGCGGTCACACCCCCCCGGAACCCTGGCCCATTTCAAAGAATACAAAAATTTTCTCTTGACCCTACTGTCCTATTGACCTATGCCAGTAGATCATGCTCGTACGGATTAACTACAAGTCGGAAAAACCCGTTTACTTGCAGGTGGTGGACCAGATTCGCTACGCCGCCGCTTCCGGCCGACTGAAAGCCGGCGATCCGCTGCCTTCGATTCGTCCGCTGGCTGAGGAGTTGCGGGTCAACCGCAACACCATCGGCAAGGCTTACACGGAATTGGAGAACCAGGGGGTCATCGAAACCGTGCCGGGCAAAGGATGCTTTCTAAAGAAAAACCACTCGCCCTACAGCAAGCAGGCCAAACGCGATCTCCTGATCGCGGAGATCGACCGGGCCGTGGTCCTGGCCCACCAGTTGCAGGTGGACGCCGATGATTTGAGGGAACTGCTCGATCAGCGTCTGGACCGCTTGTCCGACGACGCCGCAAATCCAAAAAGAGGAAAACGTCATGAATGAACCGGTAATCGAAATCAAAAACCTTTCCCGTAGCTACGCGAAACGGGAAGCGGTCCACAACCTGAATCTCACCGTTCGGGCCGGGCGCTGCTACGGTCTATTCGGTCGCAACGGCGCCGGCAAAACGACCACCATCAAATGCCTCTTGAATCTGCTGCGCCCCCATTCCGGAAACATCCGCGTCTTTGGCCTGGATCCACGACGCGACGAGGTCGCGGTCAAGAAACGCCTGTGCTACGTACCCGACGCCGTGTCCTTCTACCCCTGGATGAGCGTCCGTGACGTGCTCGATTTCGTCGCTTCGTTCCGCGAACACTGGAACCGGGACATCGAGGCCGACCTGCTGGCGCGCTTCCGTCTGCCGCCGGACCAAAAAGCCACATCCCTGTCCAAGGGACAAAAAACCCAGCTCGCGCTCATCGCCGCTGTCTGCCCCGAACCGGACCTGCTGGTTCTCGACGAGCCGACGTCCGGTCTCGATCCCATCGTGCGCCGGGAGTTCATCGAGACCGTCATCGGCGCCTACCAGGCCGGCGACCCCGAGCACCGCACCGTTTTTGTATCCACTCACCTGATATCCGAGTTCGAGGGGCTGATCGACGAATTCACTATTATCGATGAAGGGACCGACCAATTGACATTGGACGCCGACGACGCCCGCCGGCGTTTCAAGAAGATTCACGCCCGCTTCGCCGATCCGGTCGGCGCCATCGACCTTCCCGGAGCCCTGCGCATCAAAAACACCGGACGCGAATTGGAGATCCTCGCCAATGGCAACAGCGACGCCTTGCTCGCCGATCTGAAAACCCGCAATCCTGAAGACCTGAGGGTGGAGGTGTTGTCGATGGAGGAACTCTTCGTCGCGTCACAAGCCCTGGGCGAAAAAGTGTCATGAACCCGCTACTCACCAAAGAAGTTCGCCTGCTCTTCCCCGCCTGGATCGCCGCCCTGCTGCTGGTCGTCGTATCCATACTGGCTGTTCCGAGGGTCGAACTCAACGAGTGGGAGAATTGGTTCACAAGTTTGCCGCTCGCGACCCTGACGCTGGGCATCGTGCTCGTGGCCGTTTCTTCCTTCGCTCGGGAATTCATGCAGCAAACCTTTCAACTGATCTTGAGCCAACCCGTCGCCCGCGCCGAACTCTGGCAAAACAAGATCCGAACGCTCGGCATCGCCTCTTTCTCGGTATGGCTCGTGTTCTGGGTTCTGCTGAGCGCCTTTCACGGTTTTTCTCCGCAAATGGGCTTTTTGTCGCTGGCGGCGGCGGCCACGGTAGCCAGCACCGGATTGTGGGTGAGCCTGCTCTTCCGGCACGCGGCCGGAGCTTTTTGCCTGTCCCTCCTGGTCGTCATTCTTTTTTCATTTCTGCTTTACGGACTGACCGTCCCGCTTTTCGAATCCGCCCGGCTCCCGGTTATCGTGACCATCGGGACCGTCTACGCCGTATCCGCTTTCCTCTTCGCCCGCTGGTTGTTCCAGCGCGCCCAGGATCTGGATTCATGGAACGTCAATCTCGAACTCCTGCTCCCGGGCACGCGCCGGAACACCACTTCCGCGCCGAACCCGCCCGGCGCGTCTCGACACCCGATCCGTGCGCTGGTCGTCAAAGAATTCCGGCTGCATCAACTGACGCTGATGGGCGCCAGCCTCCTGTACCTGGCGATCCTGTTGCCCACTCTCCTATTCATCCGCGACGACAATAGTCCCGCCTTCGAAGCCGTGCAGGCTTTAATCCTGTTGCTTTGCCTTTTGCTTCCCATTCTCATCGGCGCGGCGGCCGTCGCCGAAGAACGAAAACTCGGCGTGCACCAGGCAATTCAATGCCTGCCGGTCTCGCCCATAACGCGATTCCTCATTAAACTGGCCGTCGCCGCCCAGGTCCTCATTCTTCTCGCACTGGTTTTCCCACTTACCGTTCACGGACTCGTTGTCGCCGTCACCGGCCTGCGGATCGCGGGCGACGACGGCTGGTGGAACCTTCTAAAACCGTTCGGGACCTACTCCCTCATTTCCGGTGTACTGGCCTGGTATTTTTCCTCACTGGCCCGCACCACTCTCGCCGCCCTGATCTCCACCATTGTCACTCTGGCGGTCGGATTTTATCTCATAGCCCTTGGGATGGAAAACTGGCACGGCATCCGCCTTTTTCTGTTAATGGCCATTCCCGCCTGCCTCGTTACGGCATTGGTCCTGTCCGGTCAAAACACCAGGGAACACCTGCCCAACGCCCGGGTGTGGCGAAGAGACGCGGTCAGGTTCGCCGCGGTCGCACTCGGTGTCCTGGTTCTCAGCCCCTGGATTTACTACCGCACCTGGGAGTGGGTCCTGCCGGAACCGGCCATCGGCCCGCCCCATCCGGCCCTGGCCGACGGAGCCTTGATCCACGGTGGCAGGTCTTCGCTGCCCTGGGTCGTACACCTGCCCGACGGGCGGGTTTGGTTGGCCCACTCTCCCGATGCCGCTCTCCACAGCGACAGGACCTATCCTTCTTCTTTTCCCGGCGGCGGCGAGTTCCTCGACCACGATGATTGGCTGCGGTTCGCCGCCACTTTTCGCAACCTGTTCGGCCTGCGCGCCGACGGCACGCTTTGGGAGATCGTGAAATCCCCGGCCGATTCCGACGGCACACAGTTCACCATCCAACCTTTCGCTGAAGAAGCTCGATGGCAGGATCTGGCGGCCGGCGATAACCACTTCCTCGCGGTAAAAGAAGACGGTTCCCTTTGGGGATGGGGGTACAACTCCCGATACCAACTCAGCGACGAGCGCCTGCGCGAAAGGATAGAAACCCCGATTCGCGTCGCCGACGATGACGACTGGCGGCACATAGCCGCCGTCGGCGGCTATTCCCTGGCGGCGAAAGAAGATGGCAGCCTCTGGCACTGGGGCGCGACATGGGGCCGCGAGGCACACTTTCCTCCAGTACGATTCGCCCCTTCGCTCCTCGGAATCCCGGTTCACCTGACCGGCCGGTCCAGCGTTCGTTTGGCCGTCCTGGATGACGGAAGTTTGTGGGCTCTGAGTTGGCCGATCTCGGCGCACGGTCCAGGGCCACAACCGCGCCGGATCGGCTCTGACAACGACTGGGCGTTCGCGGCGCCCGCCTGGCATGGCGCCTTCGCCGCTGTAAAAAATGATGGCAGCCTCTGGGGCCATAACGTGACCCGCCATGAACATGCTCGACAGGAAATCCTGGGGCCCGTCAAACCCCTCACCTCAGACCCTGTCTGGGCCTCTGTCACCACCGGCTTCCGGGGTGTTTACGCCCTGGCCCAGGACGGAACCTGGTGGATGTGGGAGCGACCAACAAACTATTACGATGCCTACCTCGCCCCCACCCGCCGTCCGCAACGCATCGACGCGTCTCAGTGAAGCCGCCCCTTTGCAAAGCCGGAAACAAATCATTTTCTCACACGGAGCCACAAAGACACGGAGGCAGGAACTGCAGGAACCGGGTGAAGGCCCAGAACCCCGGTTTGCCGGATTGGAAGGGTTAGGGCGGGTTATCGATAGTCGCCACAACTGGCTCTGAGTAGCTCCGCGCTTCAGCCGGTAGGATCGCAATTACCGCTTTTAGCTGCCAGTTCGCCCGCTGAAGCAGGGAGCTACGATTCCCCACCGTAGCTCCGTGCTTTAGACAGGAGATTCCCCATCCAGATCCCTCAATGGCATCCTTACGCCGGACAAACGCCCGCTGAAGCAGGGCGCTACGATTCCCCACCGTAGCTCCGTGCTTTAGCCGGAGACTCTCCTGCCAGATTCCCCAATGCCGTTCGAACACCGGAATTCGCCCACTGAGGCGGGGCGCTACGGGTAATCGCACTGGTTTATCTTGATCCGACGTCCGCAGCCCCGAATCACCGCTGAAACAGAGCCGGGACGGCTCTACCTCTACACCCTTACCATGCCATTCGGCCTTGCCAAATCCACTTTTGTGGACCTATTGTGGACCTATGAAAACCGCGACATTACGACAGCTCCGCAATGAAACCAGCACGCTAGTGAAATGGGTGGAAGCAGGCGAAACGGTCGTGGTGACGAAACGCTCCAAGCCAATTCTCAAGCTGCTTCCAGTGCCTCCCTCGGGATCGGGTTCGTGCCGGATTCCCGACTTCGAAGCCCGCCAGCATGACATTTTTCCCGAAGGAACGTTACCGCGTTCGGGAGCGGAACTCATCGCTGAGGAAAGGGACCGGTATTGATTTACGCGATCGCCTGCGCTCGACTCACCGAGTTGGAGGTCTTCGCGTCTTTCGACGAACGTCAACGCCAACTGGCCAAAAAGGTCGGGCTGCGCCTGGCCCCGGCAAAATGGAAACCGGGTCAAGGCGCATGAGTCGGAGTGCTTCCGGACAAGCTGGAAACAAATATTTTTTCTCACACGGAGCCACAAAGACACGGAGGACAAAACCGTGGGAACCGGGTTAAGGCGAATGACCGGGAGTGATTGCGGACGAAATCGATTATTAAAAACTTGCCGTCTCACGAGTCGTTCCATTTTGCTTTCTCCACTCAACCCCTTTGTGTCTTTGTGGCTCCGTGTGAGACCCATTGCCTTTCACTCAAACGACATTCTTCCGCGGGAAAGAATTCATTGAGGCGCCTCGACTTCGATCACTCCCAGATCATACGGTTCATCGGTTCGGCCGTTGGGGGATTCGGGGATTTCGATGGTTTCGCTGTAATTGACAATATACGGGACCGGCTCCCCGACGACCAGGGGCAAATCTTGATCGATTATCACTACTGAAAGCCTGTATTCACCTCCCGGCACATCATCAATCCGGAAACTGCCGTCCGGGGAGAACTCCAATTGGTATTGACGCCGGGAAAAAAAGTGCTCCCGCCCCGCTTCGGACCTATGAGCCGCGCGCAACCTCGCTCTCTCCTCATCGCGCCGACGGAGGTATTCCACCTCAATGGCCTCCTTTTCCTCGTCCGACTCCGCGACACGCAACGCTTCATCGCGTTCTCGGATGAATTCAGGGAATTCGTTTTGGAGTTCCGGCGGCCACGGGGTGAAAAGTAACAACTGTGAAGTGTTCGTCCCCATCCAGTCGACATCTCCGTCGTAGTCCGCGGCCACCATTCGCCCGACAACCGGCCGGCCACTTCCGCCAAGGGTCAGCCGGTAGGTCTCACCCGGAGCCGGTTCAATTCGTTTGGTTTGCGATTTCCGAACCTGCGTGTGCGGAACCTGCCAACGGTTCCGGTAATAGTAAATCTCCACTGGAAACGGCGGCACTTGTTCGAAAACGAATTCCCCATCGCTGTCCGTCCTCGCTCTTAGTGAATAGGACAGCGGTGGCAACGCACCCCAATAGGTTAACGGTATATGGTTCACCTCCAACCGTACGGTCTCGTTCTCGGCCGGATTAGCGCCGATCCTGAGTTGTCCCTCGACTCTGGCCCACGGTTGTAAGGTGACTTCCAGGCCTTCAGTGACCCCCTCTACGGGAACCTCCGCAAAACCGGCGTCATCCAAAACCAGAACATAGGCGGGGGCCATGCGTGAATAAAACGAGAACCGCCCCAAGCCATCCGTCACCGCACGATACTCTCCCGGTGTAGGCTCGTTCCCAACGGTCACCTCGTCGTTTCCAGACACCCTCACCGTCGTTCCACTTGCCGGATCGGCGAGGTAAACGGCAGCTTGAGCAGCCGGTTGACCGTCCGGCCGCAATACGACGCCGGAAAGGCTGGCGCCTTTTTCCATTTCAACTAACAGGTCATTCTCCGGCTCGGATAGGGTATCGCTCACATGGGAGAAATACCCCTCGGCCTCGATCAACAAGGCAGGCGCCTGTTCCGTTTCCTGGAACGACACTGAGAATGAGCCCGCCGTATGGGTGCTTTTCGCTCTGAAAGACCATTCGATTTCACCCGAACGCCAAGTGCTCGCCCGTCCTGGAGTTACCGTGAACGCGGGCAACAGATCGCCGGTTTCCGCGTCCACAACGCGCCCGTTCACCCGGATGTCCCCGGGCTCGGAAGAAGCCTCTGCCCCGCTCAACGGTTCGTGCTTCATATCCCTGAAATAGTCGTCCAGCCTTCCGCTGCGCACTCCCGGTTCCACTTCCAACACCAAATCCGTTTTGTCGGAATAGAGCGTGCCAATCAGTCTGACGGGATTTAATTCATCAAGACTGGAGTTAGCGAGAGATGGCCGATAGCCCTCAATCCGGGCGGACAACGTAATCGGTTCGGACGGGATTCCGTGGAAACGGAAACGCCCTTCCGCATCGGCTTCAGACCGGACACTATCCCACGCCTGCTCACGGCTCAGGAGTACAGGCGTCCCGGGGGGAACCGTTCCGCCATCCGTCAACCGGATCCGTCCCTCCAGGTGGAAACCGGTTTCCACGTTCACATCACCCAACTCCAGGGTCGTCCCGTCCTCACCGACGTGCACAGGACGCGATGGAATCACTTCGCGGTTTTCCAGCGTTTCCATTGACCCGTAGAAATAGTACTCCGTCTCCGCCGGCAGATTGACGATCAGGAAGTATCCGTCGTCGTCCGTTGCAATGGAGTGATCCCCGACAAAGGCAGATATCTCACGATCGGCGCCCGTCATGCCGACCTCCACGCCCGCCAGCGGTTCGCCGTCCTTCATCACACGGCCAGTTACTGATACGCCCTCGGTCAACGGAAATTCATGGACCGTATCGCCGCTCGATACCTGCCCGAAGGTCCGGCCTGCCTTCCCTCGGGCCTCTATCTTAAACCCGGCTTCCTCGAACGGTTCCTCGCTGTGAATAACGAATTCGCCGTTCGTATCCGCGACCGCCACCGGATCAAACCCTTCGTATCGGCCCCACCAGGTGCGGTTTTCCTGGGTCACGCCAAACAGCCACGCCACGGCTCCCGGGACCGGATTCCCTCCGGCGTCCACAACCCTCCCCCGGACACGATGGTTCGGTGTGTCGCCCGCCGAAGCCGGATCCAGGGCGACTTCCAGCGGCTCGTTGAACGGATCGACCTCCCCAACGAACTCCGGCCGATAGCCTTCCGCCACCACCAGGATTTGAAAGATCAATTCGGGATCGAGGCTTTCTATGGTAAAACGCCCTACCGAATCCGTGTTGGCGCTTTTCGCACAATCCGCATAACAGGACGGGCAAAGAATCCCCAAACCTTCTCGTGGCGCGGCGGTATGGATAAACACCGTCGCGTCCCGCAACGGCTGCCCGTATTGGTCGGTCACGATTCCGGACAAATCCGGTCGGTCCAAAGATCCCGTCGCTTGCAACATGGCCACCGGCACCACCACCGCGCCAATAAGCGCGATCATCGCCGCCACCGTCAACCGGCTCAGCGCCTGGCGGTTGCGGTGTTCGTCGAGGACAGCGACCAGGCGGTCGCCGAGTTGCGACGGTCGCGCCATAGCGACTCCCGCATGGGCGGCCAGGGTGTTTGCCTGTGGAGCGGTGGCGATCTCCAGCAAGTGTTTCGCGTACGCCGCGGGCGCCATGGCCTGCCGCAACGCCAGGTCGTCACAAGCCCGCTCGCGTTCCACCAGCATGCGACGCGACGCCACCCAGATCAGCGGATTGCACCAGTACAGGGCGCAGGCCAACTGGCTCAGCAAGTGGGTCAGGCAATCCCGACGTTTCACATGCGCCAACTCATGCAACAACACCGCACGGCGGCGTTCGGCCGACCATTCGTGAAGCGCGTCCTCCGGCAGGAGAACCTTTGGCGCTATGCCGGGCAGCGCCCCCCAGGTCATGGGCATCGTGCACACCGGACTCTCCAGCAACACCACCGGCCGACTGATTTTCAGGTCGGATTTGAGTTCCGCCAGAAGCGACAGCCACGCCGGATCGGTGACCCGGCGGGCCGTCCGCTTCAGACGGAACAAACCAACTCTACCTGCAATCATTGGCAGCAACGCCAACCCGGCGCCCGCGAGCCAGATCCACGGAGCCCGGCGCAACAGCGCCGACCACCAGGACTGAACCGGAGACTTCGCCGCCTGGGTCACCGCCAATGAAAATTCTTCCCGTTCCGCCCATCCTTCCGACGATCGAACGGGCGACCCCGCAACCGCATCCGCAACGTCTCGCAAATCCACCGGTTCGGTCGGATCCGAAGCATCGGCCGCTGCCGCGCCGCGCCAGGCCGCCGTGACAGCCGAATCGCCACCCCTGTCCTCCCGTTGAAAGGGCTCCGGCTCCGATGCCGCGACCACCGGATCGTTGACGGCGGGCGTTTCCACCGCCGCCGACGGAATCACCGACCACGCCGGCAGCACCCAGACCAACAAGGGCAACAGCAACACACCCGCCACCGCGCCGGCCCACACCAGGTGCCGCGCCGCGGCGGAACCGCGTCGCAAGAAAACGACAACCAGTGCCGCCAGAAGAAGGACGGCCGCGCTCTTGATAAAGGCGTCGACCAGGAACGGGGTGGGAATTTCCATGGGATTCCTTGCTTTACAGAATTAATGTATCCGACAGATTATGACAATAAAGCGGGCGTCAGTCCCGCTTTCTCTCGGCCTCTTCGATCATGCGTCGAAGCCGTTGAAGTTCCTCTTCGGAAACACCGGCGTCCTTCTGGGCCAGGTAGGCCCCGACGGCGTTCTCCAGGGAACCGTCAAAAAAAGTTTGCAACACCCGGCGCAACGCCGACCGGCCCTCCCGCGTGCGCTCCGTCCGCGGTTCGTAGCAATACTCGCGCCCGATCTTGCGGCGCTTGACCAGACCCTTGTCGCCCAGGATTTTCAACATGGTGCGCACCGCTGTGTGCGCGGGAGGATCCGGCAGCGCGGCCTGCAGGTCGTTCACCGTCACCTCGCGGCGCGCGTAAAGAATATCCATGATCTGCCGCTCCCTTCGGGTGAGGTGGAGGTGCTGATCATTGTTCGCTGATCGGGAACGAGTCATTACGCCATGTTTTTAGCGTTTTAGATTCATGTCAACATAAAACGCTATTTTTTTGGCTATTCTCTTTCCCCCACGTAAAGCCGAATAGCAATTGTGTAAGAAGCCGCACTCCTGTGTCGGCAAGGTACGGCGGGGATCGGTGGCGGCCGTCGTGAAGGGAACGGGCCGCTACTGCCGTCCGGAACGCTTTCGGCCATGCGGGAGCATGGCCCTCCACCATGGAGGGCGGCGCTCCCGGGCAGCCGGTGCGGGCGGATGTCCGGGGTCCCAGGTCGGAGGCCAATAATTGCCCGGGGTTGGACAAGAAACGGCAAGCGGGTTTGACGGAATCCGATACACTTGGTACGCCATGGTTTCCTTCAGGCTGAGCCACAAGAAATGAGCGTCCAGATAATGCCGCCGTCAATGTCCTCGGAGATGATCGCGCCCGAGCGCCCGACCATTTCCTCGCCGATCCGCCTGTTTCGGGCTCTCGCTGTACTGGTCAAGGCGCCGCTCAGTCTGATGGCGGCCCTTCCCGCGCTCGCCGCATTTATTCTCAGCGGCGCCGAGTCTTCGCCCGCACCAATCGTTCTCTTTTTTGTCGGCACCGTCTTTTCCGCATTCGGCGCTTCGGCCCTCAACCAATGGAGAGAGCGCTCCCACGACGCCGTCATGGGCCGAACCAGGAACCGCCCGATTCCCTCAGGGGTCCTTTCACCCACCGCCGCACTGTCCATCGCCCTCCTTTTCGGCGTTTCCGGCGTCGGCTTGCTCCTGGTCCTCTTTAACACGCTGGCGGCCCTGCTGAGTTTGATCACCATCCTCCTCTACTGGCTGGTCTACACGCCGCTGAAGCGCCGGACACCCTGGTGCACCGAAGTCGGCGCGGTTGCCGGCGCTCTGCCGGCGCTCATCGGTTCGGCCGCCGCGGCCGGATCCATCACTCCCATCGGATGGGTGCTCTTCGTCATCGTCTTCCTCTGGCAAATGCCGCACTTCCATCCCATAGCCTGGCGCCACCGCGACGACTACCGCCAGGGCGGCTTCCGCATGCTCGCAGTCACCGAACGCACCGGACAGAAAGCCGCCAACCACTCGCTGGTTTACGCCATCCTGCTCCTGGGCGCCGCTACCTTACCCGTTTTACTCGGCGCCGGCCCCCTCTATTGGATACCGGCTACGATTGCCGGGTTGGTCTTCCTGCTGCGCACCGCGGAATTCGGCGATTCGGTCAACCGCGACCCCGCCGCCCGAAAACTCTTCCGTTTTTCCCTGGTTTATCTCGGAGTCGTGCTCACCGCGCTGGTGATCGATCACCTGATTTGACCTATATCAAGGCTCCGGCTCCGTAACTCGGGTAGGCTGCCGGAACCATGAAACTTGGAATCCATTCGTTGATCGCCATCGCGATGGTGGCGACCATTCTCTTCAGCGGATGCGGTGGCTCGGCCGCCACCGAGCAGGCAGCCGGACCGGTGGACCGGTCCTATCAGCTGGAAGCCTTCATGACCGGCTACATCGGCCAGGGGGGTGAGATCGACCGACAGAAGAACCCGGTTCTGCACGCTCGCGCCGGAGAAACGGTGGAGATCATAATGATCAACGGCGAGAGGATGGTGCACGACGTCGCCCTCCGTCGTCACCGCGCCCGCAGCGAAATCATTGTGGAAAAGGGCGCCGTCACCCGGGTTGTCTTCGTCGCGCAATTCAACGACACCTACTACTGCACCATCCCCGGCCACCTCGAAGCCGGCATGGCCGGCGAGTTCGTCATCATCGAAGAATCCCAGGAGATCGCAGCCGGCATAAAGGACTAGCCAGAACGCGAAGAGGAAATGTTCTCACACGAAGCCACAAAGACACAAAGGGAAGAACTGTGGAATCCGCGTGAAGACGAAGGAGCGGGAGTGGCCGCGGACGAACTGGATTATAAAATCACTTGCCGTATCTCTAGTCGCTCGATTTTACTTTCTCCACCCAACCCCTTTGTGTCTCCGTGACTCCGTGTGAGACCCATTGCCTTTGATTCAGACGTTTCAGTCTGAACCCAACAACAAACTACCCATGCCACACGAAAACTTGAAACAAATCATTTTCTCACACAGAGCCACGAAGACACAAAGGGAAGATCTGTGGAATCCGCGTGAAGACGAAGGATCGGGAGTGGCCG
This sequence comes from Opitutia bacterium, assembly GCA_050506795.1. GTDB lineage: Bacteria > Verrucomicrobiota > Verrucomicrobiia > Opitutales > T3Sed10-336 > SLOW01. The sequence goes on along the minus strand of JBJHCF010000038.1, from coordinate 225 downwards.
CGGACGAACTGGATTATAAAATCACTTGCCGTATCTCTAGTCGCTCGATTTTACTTTCTCCACCCAACCCCTTTGTGGCTTTGTGGCTCCGTGTGAGACCCATTGCATTCCATTCAGACCTCAGTCCGAACCCAACTACAAACTACCCATCCCACACGAAAACTCGAAACAAATCATTTTCTCACACGGAGCCACAAAGACACAAAGGAAGAACTGTCGGATCCG
>JBJHCF010000037.1:0-55388 GCA_050506795.1 Opitutia bacterium | reverse complement strand
ACCGGGGAAGAAGACTCCGGCTGAAGCACGGAGCTACGGGAAGAAACGTAGCGCCCTGCTTCAGCGGGCGGTTTGTGTGGTGTGCGGACGGTGGTACCGGGGAAGAAGACTCCGGCTGAAGCACGGAGCTACGGGAAGAAACGTAGCGCCCTGCTTCAGCGGGCGGTTTGTATTGGTGCGGAGCGAATTCCGCGGGGGAGAGTCTTCGGTTGAAGATTCGATGGGGGTGGCTTAAGGCTGAGCGTGATGAAGGAAGACTCACTGAACTTTTTGCCCGTGCCGCGTGAGGTGCGGTTGGGGGACGCGATTGTCTCTGTTGATCCGGGGGGTGAGGTGGAACTGGCGGCGGGGGCGGGAGAGCGGTTGCGGCGGGCGGTTGACCGGTGGGTGACCGAGGTGCGGGAGGAGTTTGCCCGGCCGGGGGAGGCGGAGCCCAGAGCCGGCTCGCAGACGCAACGATTCCTGCGGGTGCGTCTGGCGCCGGAGGAGATCGGGGAACAGGGTTACACTTTGACCCTCGGTCGATCCGGGGCGGAACTGGCGGGCGGGGACGAAGCGGGGGTTTTTTATGGATTGCAGACCTGGCGTCAGATCCTGCGGCAGCCTGGCGCGGCGCTTCCCGAGTTGGAGATTCGGGATTATCCGGATTTCCGCAATCGCGGGTACATGCTGGATGTCAGCCGGTGCAAGGTGCCGCGCATGGACAGTCTGTATGCCCTCATCGACCGGCTGGCGGAGTTGAAGTACAATCAACTGCAGCTTTACATGGAGCACACCTTCGCCTTCCCCGGACATGAGGTCGTTTGGAAGGACGCCTCGCCCTTTACCGGGGAGGAAATCGAAGCGATCGATGCGTATTGCCGGGATCGATACATCGAGCTGGTGCCCAACCTCAATTCCTTCGGGCACATGGAGCGATGGCTGCGTCACCCGGAATACCATTATCTGGCGGAATCGCCCGAAGGTTTCGTCGATCCCTGGGGCACCCGGCGTCCTTACGGGAGTGTGCTGAAGCCAAACGAGGACAGCCTGGTCTTTCTCGACGGGCTCTACCGCGAGTTTTTACCGCATTTCTCGAGTCCGCGGTTCAACATCGGATGCGACGAAACCTGGGAGCTGGGACAGGGATGGAGCCGTTCGCAGGTGGAGGAAAAGGGCGCCGCCCGGGTTTATTTGGATTTTCTCCTGCGTATCCAGAATCTGGTGCACCGGCACGGGCGAAAGGTTCAGTTTTGGGGGGACATCATTTTGAAACGTCCGGAGTCCGTGACCGAACTGCCGCCGTCGGTGACCGGCATGCTGTGGGGGTACGAGGCGGATCATCCTTTCGAAGCCAACTGCGGCGCTTTTGCCTCGGCCGGGGTCCCGTTTTACGTGGTTCCCGGCACCTCAGCCTGGAAGACCCTGCTCGGGCGGGTGGACAACTGTCGAGCCAACCTGGAATCGGCGGCGGCCAGCGGCCTGCGGCACGGGGCGGCGGGGTTTCTGGTGACCGATTGGGGCGACGCCGGGCATCACCAGTTTTTCCCGATCAGTCTTCCCGGACTCGCCTATGGCGCCGCGCTTTCCTGGAACCTGGAAGGCAACCGCGGGCTCGATCTGGCGGCGGCGCTGGATAGGCACCTGTTTCTTTTGCCGGACGCCGGGCTCGGGGAAGTGTTGCTGGACCTGGGGTGTGTCTATCGTGAGACCCACACCCTCACCGACCAGAGCACGGTGTTTCATCATCTGCTCTTTGGGGACCGCGAACGCCTCGATTCCCTGGCGAAAGAAGCCGATACGGCGGCGTGGGAGCGGACCGGCGAGCGGCTGGACGGTCTCGCAAACCGGTTGCGACGGACCCGCCCCCGGTGTCCCGACGGCGAGCTTATGATCGATGAGCTGGCCGCCAACCTGCGCCTGGCCCAACATGGCTTGCGGCGCGGGTTGTTTTATGCCGGGTCGGGTGCGGGCCGGGCGAATACCTTGCGCGCCGACCTGGGTGAGATCATCGACCTCTTCGAAACCCTGTGGCTGAAACGCGCCCGCCCCGGCGGATTGCCGGAAAGCCTTCAATACCTGCGCGCGACGCGCGATGGGTACGGAGGAGGAGGAGAATAATGAGTGCCACATTATGAATTAAGAGCCGAAAGGGTCCGACTTCTCGTTCCGCACGCAAGATGCGTGCACTACTTCGGGTCTGAGGCTTCGCCTCGCTGGTCCTACTTTGGCAGGTTTACCTAAAACAAGCCCGGTATTAAAGCATTGGTAAACGGTAAAGGTTGTCACACGGAGCCACGGAGCTCACGGAGGCGGGCTAACTCTCCGTGTCTTGCTCTGTGTCTCCGTGTGTGCTCAATTTCCGTTGTATAAAAGGATTCGTTAATACCGTGACAAAGCAGAACTAGTCGTTGCCGGCGGTCTCGATCATGCCGACGACACGTTCCGCGGCATGGGTTGCCAGGCGGCGCTGGATTCGGTCTCTTTCGTCGGCCGAACGCTGGTTGATCTGCTGGGCGCCGGACACGACATCCGGACCGTCGATCTCCACCCTGAGTTGGTAGGAGGGCGTTTCCGGGTTGCCATTTCGCGCGCGCTGAATGCGGTTTTCGCGGGTGTTCTGTTCGTTGATAAAACGTTCGATCTCCTCGCGGTTGGTCACGGATTCGCGGGCGCGATAACGAACCGAAAGTGAATCCGGAGTTTCGCCGAGTTCGCCTTCCGGAATCACCGCGCTGCCCGTCCAGACGATTTCACCGCTGCGCACGTCCACCAGTCGGGCCTTCAGCCGGGCCACCAGTTCCTCATACGGCATGCGCACCCACCCTTGGCTGATTGTTTCACTCGCCCAGGGATTCGCGTCCCGGAATTCGCGCATGTCCGGGTGGCCGAGAAGATTGACGTTGGTGCGGAGCGGCGCCGACGGATCGATGATGAACTCTCCTATCTCGAGGATGTAGTCGGCGCGTTCGTCCTCCGATCCGCTCTGTGCCGCGCGAATCAATTCGCTCATGTCCGACATCTCATAGGACCCGTCGGCACGGTTGGCGCCGCCGGCCTCGTCGACGCCGAACTCGCGTCGCAATTCGAGAGCCCGGGAGGCGAACTCGCGTTCGTCGATGGAACCGCCCGCCAGGGCATCGCGCAGGTTAGTGAGGGCTTGATTGTAATCGTCGTCCAGGATGGCCCACATCTCGAACGGACGAAGGGCGCGTTTGTCGCGGATTTCCCTCAGCTTGGCTTCAAATTTTTCCCGGGACAGCACGCGGAATCCGTGACGCATCAGTTCACGCTCGAGGTGTTGTTCCGCGACGTGAAAATAACCGCGGGTGGCAAAGCGACCGGGATGATCGGCTTCGATCTCCGGATTGTGAAAGGCGGCGAAGCGGAAGGCGTCATAGCGCTCCGGCACGTTGATGACCACCTTGGCTCCGGAGGGGATGGTATGGCGTTGCGATTGGGCGAAAAAGATCTCTTCGGAAGCGCCGGCACTGAGAGTCAGCGTCAGTTCGGCCGAGCGTGTCGACGGGGGTTCCGGGGTCTCCATCAAGGGCGCCAGGACCGGTTCCTGATTCGCCGTCGGCGTGTTGCAGCCGGCGAGGGCGAGCAGTGTGACGGCGCCGCAGAAAAATGATGTCGCGATGTGAAATACCCCACGCCGGGAGCGCGGGCCGGAGGCATTGGTGTTCGTTTTAGAGTGCATGAGCAACGCTTATCCTGAATGGGAAGCGACTGATCAAGAATATGTTGTGCAAAAGCGATGAATTACAGGTTTTTAACTTCCGCATTTGCGTGAGTTCCCGGAGGGGAAGGGGCCCCGGTAAAACGAAATTGCTAGATTTCTCCAACCCGTGCAGGGTGGGAGGAATGAAATCCATGTTCCGCCTCAGAAACCTCCGATGCGTTTTATTTCCGGCCGCGGTATTTGCGGTGGCGACGGTATCGCTTCCGGCTCAGAAGGCCGGCCTGATCGACCCGTTCGACGCGATCGGTCCGGTGGTGTTGTTCGGGTACACCTACATGGAGGGGGATTTCGAAGGCACCCGCTCGACTGATTTCCGCGGGGCGAATTCCGATGTCCTGCGTTTCCAGCAACATGTTGCCTCCGCCCGGGTATCGCAGCAATTATTCGGACGCTTGCAGGTATACGCCGATGCCGGCATGGTGCAGAACCGCCTGGAGAGCTCGCGTTTTGAGAACGGAGGCGCCTACGGGGGAGGCGCGCAGGTGTTGCTCCTGCCCGACCCCAGTCTCTACCTGAAGTGGGTCGGTTCGTTTCTGGTCCACGAAGAGGTGTCGCTGCGCGCCGACGACGACATCCACATGCGGGTTCGCAATGATTGGCAGACCGGTTTTCTGCTCGGCCGGGAGGGCGGCGCGCAGCCCTTGCTGGGGGAGGAAATCACCGGGTCCCGCACCTATATCGGTGTTTTGTATTCAGGTCGTGAATTCAGGCTGCGTTATGAGGGCGAGGATCACTTCGAGCAGAAGGATTTCGCCGGTTTTCGCGGTCTGGTGGGCATTCAACTCGATGTCGGCAATCGGGCCGGTATCGCCTTCGAGGGGCAGTTGGGCGCGTCCACCGGACTCAGCGGCTGGATGTATTACCGGTTTTAGGGCCGAATGGCGTTCGGTTAAGGAGATGATCGAAGCACATTAGGCTTAACCGAATCGCATCGGCTTTTCCCCTGGAGGGCCATGCTCCCGCATGGCCGCGCGGGCATCTTGCCCGCACACCGGCTGCGCGGGAGCGCCGCCCTCCAGAAATGGGAAGATCGATCCCGATCCCGATTTGGAAACGACGAGGCGCTAAGCCGAGTGCCATTTGTTTTAGGGCCGATCCCGGTCGACCGCTCCAGGATCGGCGGAGCGCGGCCGGTGGAGGTCGTCGATCACGGCGTAGAGGCAGGGGATCAACACCATGGTGATCATGGTGGCGAAGATCAGTCCGAAGATAATGGCCTGCGCCATGGGGGCGAGGAATTCCTCCTGTCCGCGGGTGAGAAACGCCAGACCGAAAAGGCCGCCGATGGTGGTGGCGGTGGTCAACAGGATCGGACGGAATCGCACCCGGCCGCTGTGAATGATGGAATGCCAGCGGGTGTGGCCCCGGTGGACGTCGGTCACGCCTTCCGCCAGGGCGCGGTTGCGGCGGGTGTTGATGAAATGGACGAAAACCACCGAGTTGTTGACCACGATGCCGGAAAGGGCGATGGCCCCCATGATCGCCATCAGGCCCAGCGGCTGGTTCATGAATACCAGTCCGCCCAGGACTCCGATAATGCCGAAGGGAATGACCGACATTACAATGAGCGGTTGGAGGAAGGCGTTGAAGATCACCGCGAGGATGACGTAGATGGTCAGGAACGCCAGCATGGCGGCCAGGCGCATCGCTTCCAGGCTGCGTTGGGTGTCCTCGTTTTCCCCCGCCAGGTTGAAGCGGTGTCCCGGATGGGCCTCCGACAGTTCGGGTATCCAACTTTCTATGGCCCGATTGGCTTCGCGGGAGGTGATCACCCGGCTGTCCACGTCGGCGGTCACGGTCAGCAGGCGCATCTGGTTGCGGCGAACGATGGCGGCCATGCCTCGACGTTGGGAAACCTCGGCCACCGCTTCCAGGGGAACGGCCTCACCCCGGTTGTTGATCAGGCGCAGGCTCAGCAATTGCTCGGTGTCGCGCTGGAAGCGTTCGGCCATTTTGACCCGCAGGATCACCTCGTCGTTTCCCCAGCGCATGCGGGCCGCTTCCAGGCCCCGGTAGGCGCCTTGCAGCGCGCGGCCGACGGACTCGGTGTCGAGGCCGGCGCGGACCGCTTTTTCCTCGTCCAGTTCGATCACGTATTCGGTGGTTCCGGGGGCGAAATCGTCACCGATATTGATGATACCCTCCATCTCTCCGAGGCGGGTTTGGATGTCGCGGGCGATGGCCCGCATGGCGTCGAAATCGTCGCCCATGATCTGCACGTTGACCGCGCGTCCCACCGGGGGGCCGCCCTCCTGGGATTCCACCGCGGCCCGCACGGGTTCGGCGTAGGCTTCAACCGCGGAGCGGATATCGCGTTGGATTTCGCCGGGCGACCGGCTGAGGGGATTGCGCTCGTCAATGTCCACCGTGATCAGGGCCAGGTTCGCCCCGGTGCGCACGAACTGGTTGGTGTCGTCCAGACGCGAGCCGATCTGGGTGGAAATGCCGAAAAGGTCGCCGGCGGGGAGAGCGTGAAAGATATCGCGTTCCATGCGTCGGACCACCGCTTCGGTTTGGTCGAGGGAATAATTGGCCGGAAAGTCCATTTTCACCAACATCTGGTCGGCGTAGTCGGCGCTGAAGAGTTCGAAACGCAGGATGCCGGCCAGGAAAAGTCCGGCGCTGCCCGCCAGCAGGGCGATGAACCCGCCGATGACCGCGTAGCGCCACCGCAGGGAGATTTTCAGGATGTAGGTATAAATCTCGATCACCTGCCGGATTCCGGCGTCCACCGCGCCGCGGACCTCGGCATAGGTGATGGCGGCGCTCAGGTAAAGCCGTCCGGTCAGTGACACGGTTTCGGTCCGTTCCCGTTCGAGGTCTCGCACCGGACGCGGGAGCCGGACGAAATCGCAGAGGTGCGACGGCAGGATGACAAACGCCTGCACCAGGGAAAACACCAGGCCGGATACGACCACCACCGGGATGACAAAGAGGAATTTTCCGATGATGCCTTCGCCCAGAATCAGGGGCAGGAACGCGGCCACCGTGGTGGCCACGCTGCCCAGAACGGGCCAGATCACTTCCCCGGTCCCGAGAACGGCGGCATCCACCGGACGTTCGCCGCGTTCGTAGTGACGGTAAACGTTTTCCGCGATCACCAGGGCGTCGTCCACGATCATACCCAGGGCCATGATGAGGGCGAAAAGCGAGAGCAGGTTCATGGTTTCACCCATGAGGTGGAGGACGATGAAGGATCCGGCGAAGGAAATCGGCACACCGATGGCGATGAGGATGGCCAGGCGCCAATTGAGGAACATCACCAGGAGCACGGTAACGACCACCAGCGCCTGGATGCCGTTCTGCACCACGGTCTGGATGCGGGTGTCGATGTATTTGGTGGCGTCGGAGGTGACCACCAGTTCGAGTTCCGCCGGGAGGTAGGCGGCGGATTCGCGGAAGACCCGCCGCACTTCGGTCGCGGTTACCAGGGCGTCGGTGCCGCGTTTTTTGATGATGGTGTAGCTGACGGCGGGGTTCAGGTTGATGCGTCCGCGCCGCTGTTCCTTTTCCATGGTGTCGCGCACCCAGCCCAGGTCGCGCAAGCGGAGCACGCCGTTTTCGTCGGCGCGAACCGGCAGCGTTTCCAGGGCTTCGGCCGCTTCGATTTCGCCGCGGACGCGGAGAATCCTTTCGCCGCCCAGGGTTTCCAGGCGGCCGCCGACCCAGTCGCGGTTGCGTCTGGCCAGGGCGCCGGAGATCTCCTCCAGTGACACCCCGTAGGCCTGGGTGCGCCACGGATCGGTTTCCACCCAGATCTCGCGATCGCGAAGGCCATCGACGAACACCTCGGAAACACCGGGCACCAGGCGCAGTTCGCGCTGAAGGCGGTCGAGCTGGGTGCGAATATCCTGCACGCGGTATCCCGGAGGCAGCACTACGCCCAGGGTGACCAAGGGCAGGGGAATGTCGAATTCCCGCACCACCGATTCCTCGGCGGAGGGCGGGAGTTTGGCGCGGGCCCGGGAGACCTCCTGGCGAACGTCGTTGAGAACGGGGTCGAGGTTGGTGATGGCCGGATCGATCTCCAGGAAGATGTCGGAGATATTGTCCTGTGAGAAGGAGATCACATTGAGGACACCTTCGGCGCCGGCGACTTCCTCCTCGATCGGAATGGTGATCAACTGTTCGATGTCCTCCGGGGCGGAGGTGGTGAGATCGAGGGTTTGTATCCGTATAAAATTGGTGGATACGTCAGGGAATATGTCGCGCCGCAGCTCGAAAACGGCCAGGTAGAATCCGGTCACCAGCAGGGCGATGGCCAGGATGTTGACCGCGACTCGATTGTTGACGCTCCAGCGGGCCGGGTTCATGCGCCTTTCACCTGACCAGAATCAGGTCTCCCGCGTCCAGCCCGGAGAGCACCGGGTATCGGCCGCGGATCTCCGGTCCGAGTTCGACCTCCACCGGGTCGATCTGGTCGATACCGCTGTTGACCCGGTCCACAAAAGCCCGCGCTCCTTCGAAGCGCACCGCCGTGCCGGGGATGAAAACCTGGTTTTCGTAAAGACCGATGGGGGCGGTGACCACGGCGGAGATGCCCCCGCGCAACGCCAGGTCCGGGTTGGCCAGCCGGGCCTCGGCCCGCAGGCTTCCGGTTCTGGAGTCGACGACCGGCGAGAGGGTTTCGACTCTGAGCGATCGAGTCCGGGCCGGACCATTGAGATGGAGCTCGATCGGGGTGCCCGGGCTCAGAAGGGCCGCCTCGTTTTCGCCGACGTGGAAAACCACCCGCAGGGGATCCAGTGCGGCGAGGCGGTGGACGGGTTGGAAGGCGTTGACGGCATCGCCGACTTCGACCAGACGATCTCCCGCCACCCCGGAGAACGGCGCGGTGATGGTGTGCCGACGGAGCGTTTCCTCGGCCTGGGCCTTTTCCGTTTCGAGCCGGGCGAGTTCGCTTTCCTGGATTTCCAGCCGTGAGCGCGTCTCCAGCAGGCGACTTTCGGTGGCGGCTCTCGATTCAACCAGGCGGGTGAGTTCCTCGACCTGGCGTTGGAATTCGCGCAATTGGGCGTGAGCGCTTTCCAGGGCGGCTTCGGCCGCTCGCAGACGCAGACGGGCCTGGGTGTCGTCCAGTTGAACCAGAACGGCGCCTCGCTCCACGGTTTCGCCCGGTTCGACCGGAATCGCTTCGACTCGTCCGGTCACCTCCGCCGCCACCCGGGCGTCGTGCCAGGGGAGCAGGTGGGCGGAAAAACTGCGGATTCTGCTCTCGGTGTCCCGGGCGACCGTGTACAGCAGGGGCTCGGGTTCGCGAATTTCGGCGCGCTCCTCCTCCAGGCGCTGTCTGAGCTCAACGGCGGCGAAGTGCCGATTAAGGAGCGTGATAAACAATATCAGCGCCAGAGAACCAAACGCCAATCCGAGCGTAACCCGCTTGGCGCGGCGTGAAATCATCCGTCAAGTTCAGTCAGAGCCTTTAGAACATCTGCGGCTTGCTCGGCGGTGGAGGCTTCCAGGTCGCGCCAGACGATTTTGCCTTGGCGAATCAGGAATGCCTGCCGGGTGGCGAAGGCTCCGCGGGTGGGCACTCCAAACCCTTCGACCACCTGTCTTTCGGTGTCGGCCAGCAGGGTGAAGGGAAGCTGGTGTTTTTCCTGAAAGGCTTTCTGGGCCGCCACGTCGTCAGTGCTGACGCCGACCACCGTGACCTTGCGTTCGGTAAGGGCTTCAAAGTCGTCGCGCAGACTGCAGGCCTGGGCGGTGCAACCGGGAGTGTCGGCGCGCGGGTAGAAATAAACGAGGACGTCGCCTTCCTTGTAAAGTTTTTCCAGGGAGACGAGTTCGCCGTCCTGGTTGAGGGCTTCAACGGCCGGCGCGTCCTGGCCGATGTCCAAAGGCTCTTTGGCTGACATGGGGGGAAGCAAAAAAGCTAGAGGCGCAAGGAGCAACGAAAATATACGTTTCATGGTAACGCCAATGATGATCCTTTTCCGCCCGCCCGCAAGCTGTTCGGATGGATTTTTCCGCGGCCGTCCAGGCTGTCTGGTTGGATTAGAGGTCCCATTCCAATGCATGGGGGCTAATTGAAATCTCTAATTCTCAATCTTAATTCTGCTTTGTTACGGTGTTAACGAATCCTTTTATACAGCGGAAATTGGGCTCACACGGAGCCACAAAGACACGGAGATTTGTACCGGACATACCTCCGTGAGCTCTCACCGGCCTGAGCCCGTCGAGGGCGTGGCTCCGTGTGACAACCTTCACCGTTCAGCTATGCTTGAATACCGGGCGTGGTTTTAGGTAAACTTGCCAGGGTGGGAAGAAGCGCTGATTCTCAATGCGATTCGCAGTTCTTAAATGAAACGTTCCCTGCGTCTACAGTTCGAAGCCCTGGGGGGCGATTAGGACCACAAATTCACCTTTGCGGCTGATATCGTTCAACTGTTTGACGACCTCGTCGGCCTGCCCGCAAAGGAAACGTTCGTGCAGCTTGGTCAGTTCCTTGGCCACCGCGATTGTACGCTCGGGGCCGAGAACGGTCACGATGTCCTGAAGGCATTTTTCGATGCGGTGTGAGGATTCGTAGAGGCAGATGGTGTGGGGGAATTCGCTGTGGGTCTGAAAGAACCTTTGGCGCGCGGCTTTTTTCGGGGGCAGGAATCCGGCGAAAAAGAAGGCGTCGGTGGGGAGGCCGCTGGCGGAAAGCGCCGCGGCGGCGGCAAAGGGTCCGGGAATGGGTATGACTTCGAGACCACGCCGCCGGCATTCGCGAACGATGCGGAAGCCGGGATCGCTCAATCCCGGGGTGCCGGCGTCCGAGACCAGGGCCAGGGTTTCCCCCGCCGCGATTCGGTCGGCCAGGCGGGGCGCCTGGGCCCGCTCGTTGTGTTCGTGGTGGGCGAGGAGGGTCACGCCGGAGATTTCCCAGCGGTTGAGCAGCTTGGCGGTGGTCCGGGTGTCCTCGCACAGGATGGCATCGGCGGTGCTGAGCGTTTCCCGCGCCCGGGGGCTGAAATCCGAAAGGTTGCCGATCGGCGTGGCCACGAGGTAAAGGGCGCCGCGCGCCGGGGAGTGTCCGGGGGCGGGCGAATCTATCGGTGCGGTTGTCATTTTGAATTGCGGATTTGTTAAACCACAAAGAGCACAAAGAGCACAAAGAGATTCCGCCAAGACTAAGGGAACGCGGTTATGTCCGTCACTGACAATCGCGGCGCCCTCCGCTGAAAAAGAGGCGAAACCGGCAAGAAAAAAGCCGACCCTCGTGCGGATCGGCTTTTTGACCGTTAAAAGATTGAGACCTTAAAATCCCATGCCCGGCGGGCGGTCTTCCCATTGGGCGGGACGGTTCCAGGGGATCGAGGAGTCGTCCGGGTCATGAGTGGCGCATCCGGTGAAAATCGCTGAAGACCCGGCCACCAACAGAATGGCGGAGATGATTCGGACGAACTTCATCAGTTGATTTGAACTTTGGTGATACGGACATCGTCACCCCGGCGAATGTCAAGATCGGCCGTACCGGAGAGCACCTGGGCGACACTCTGCGTGGGTTCGCTGCGGGACACCCGTACCCGGGCGATGTAGGCGCCGTCGCGGTGCACCATCAACTCGTCGCCCAGACGAACATCGTGATCGGAACCGACGTCGAGAATCACGAATCCGCGACGGGCGTCCGCGTCGGAAATCTTGCCGCGCACGACGTTGAGAGTCCGGGAAACATACTCGTTGGCTTCCGGCTCGCCCTCCAGTTCCCGCAAACGGTTCCGGGCGGTCTCCAGCTCACCTTCGACGCGGCGCAGGTCACGCTGGAGACTCAGGATAAGCTCTTCTTCCGGTCCTCCCACCAGGCCCTCGGTATCCTCGCGGAGAGCGAGGTACATATCGCGGTAACGGGCGGCGTCGGCGCGAAACTCGTCGCGCTCGCTCTGCACCGCGGCCAGGGAGCTCCGGCTTTCCTCGAGGTCGCCTTCCAGTTCCTCGACCCGAGCCTGCTCCAGCGCGATCTGCCCCTGTGCTTCCTGCAGGCTCGCCTCCATAGCGGTGACGGTTTCCGCGAGCTCTTCACGCTCGGCCTCGGCGGTGGCGAGCCGGTTTTGGGTGCTGGTGTGGCGCGATTGCTCCGACTGAAGCCGCTGTTCGGTTTCCTCCACCTGGTTGCCGAGGTCGAAGTAAAAATAGACGGCGGCGGCGGCGCCGAGGATTGCGATTACGCGGGTGACAATTGAGAGTGCATTCATGGGAATCAGATACGTGACGTGTGAGGATTAATTAAACTATATCTCCGCAAGCGGTATATTCAATGGAAAACCGGTCACTTTTCCCGCGAATAAAGCGAGGAAAACGGATCGCCGCCAAGCCGCTTGATCACCCGGCGGGCCGGATTGGCGGAAAGATGTTCCAGCAGCTTAAAAACGGTTTCGCAATCCTTTTCTTGGTCCAGCTCATGGGCGAGTTGCTCCGCGGTGCGGGGCCCGGAGGCTTCGTCCAGCCGGGCCAGGAGCTTCTTTTTTAGGTCGAGCACGGTGGAAGCGGCTTGTTTCCCGGCTTCCACCCCGGGCTGGTGGTAGGCGTTGATGTTGACCAGGGAGGCGTAGAATCCCACCGCGCGTTCGTACAGCGCGATCAGCATCCCGACCGTGCGCGGCGTGACCGCGGGCACCGTGACGGTGATGGACTCGCGGCCTTTTTCGTAGAGGGCCCGGCGGGTTCCGAGGAAAAATCCCTGGAGAAAATCGCCCGAAGTGGCGCCCGTTTCCACTTCGACGGAATCTCCCTCGCGATCGCGGAGGACTTCGATGAAGGTGGCGAAGAAATTGATCGGCCCTTCGCGCAATTGCTGGATGTAGGCATGCTGATCGGTGGAACCCTTGTTGCCGTAGACGCTGAGGCCCTGATGGACAACCTTTCCGTCGAGATCGAATTCCTTGCCCAGGGACTCCATCACCAACTGCTGCAGGTAGCGGGAAAACAGTTCCAGGCGGTCTTTGTAGGGAAGAATGACCATGTCCTTTTTCCCCGTGCCGTCCGCCCCATGGTACCACATGAGCGCGAGGAGCGCGGCCGGGTTGCGGGCGGTTTCCCGGGTTCGGGTCAGGGTGTCCATGTAGGCGGCGCCGGTCAGCAGGCCGCGAATATCGATCCCCTGCAGGGCCGCCGGCAAGAGACCGACCGGACCCAGCTCGCTGGTGCGGCCTCCCACCCAGTCCCACATGGGAAATCGGCGGAGCCAACCATCGTTGGAGGCGATCTTGTCGAGGCGGCTGCCTTCACCGGTAATGGCCACCGCGTGGCGGGCGAAGCTCAGTCCCGCTTCCTCGTAGGCGCGAGCCGCTTCCACCATGCCGTTCCGGGTTTCCGGAGTGCCGCCGGATTTGGAAATCACCACGCAGAGGGTGCGCCCCAACTCGCCTTTGAGCGTGGCCAGGGTGCGGTCCATGCCGTCCGGGTCGGTGTTGTCGAAAAAGAACAGGCGCATGCGGTCCACCCCCGGCCCTCCCAGAGCTTGGGCCACAAACTGCGGTCCGAGCGCCGAACCGCCGATACCGATCACCAGCAGATTGGCGAAGGCGCCGCTTTCTCCCGTCACCTTGCCGTCGTGGACCTCGCGCGCCAGTTCTTCCACCGCCGCGATGGTTTTTTCGATGCTTTCGCGGGTGGCCGCGTCCGGGGCCCGTTCCGGAGCCCGCAGCCAGTAGTGGCCGACCTGACGGTTTTCGTCCGGATTGGCGACGGCCCCTTTCTCCAGTTGGTCCATCGCTTCAAAGGCGTTCTGTATCCGGGGCTCCATGGCGGCGAGGAAATCCTCGGCATAGTCCATGCGGCTGTAGTCGAGGGAGACCCCGGATTCCTGATCGTGGAAGAAGCGTTGTTTAAAGCGGTTCCAGGACATGTCGACTGTTTATTCAGCCGGCAATTTCCGCGCGGGGCAATCCGAAAGGTTGCGCGGGGCGAGGTTTGGGGTTATCGGTGCAGTTCCATCCTAAAACGAAAACCTGAACCAAAGGATTGAATTATGGAATTGCCACGTTCTGCATCCGAAGCCCCTCTCGCCCGTCGTGATATGCTAAAAACCCTCGGTCTCGGCGCCGCCGCTCTGAGCGCGGCTCCGATTATCGCCTCCACCGCCTCGGCCTCCCACCACGAGGGCGGGGAGCACGAGCCGAAAGAAAGTGAGATCGGCTTCAAAGACGGCGAATTTGTGCTGCCGCCCCTTGATTATCCCTATGACGCCCTGGAGCCCCATATCGACGCCCGGACCATGGAACTGCACCACAGTATTCATCACCAGGGTTATGTGAACGGCGCCAACAACGCGGTGCGGAATCTCAATGCCATCGCGGCCGGTGACGGGGATGCGGGCCTGGTGAAACACTGGACCCGCGAATTGGCCTTTCACGGCTCGGGGCACTCCCTGCACGTGCTTTTCTGGAACAATATGAAGCCGGACGGGGGCGGTGAGCCCGGCGGGGAACTGGCCGAGGCGATCGAGGCGAGTTTCGGCGGATTCGCGAATTTCGCCCGCCTTTTCAAGGCCGCATCCGGCGCGGTGGAAGCCAGCGGCTGGGGGATCCTGGGTTATGAGCCCATCAGCGGGAAGCTGGTGGTGTTGCAGGCGGAGAAGCATCACGACATCACCGTTCACGGCGTGGTCCCGCTGCTGGCGATCGACGTTTGGGAGCACGCTTACTACCTGCGGTATCAAAACCGGCGGGGGGCCTACGTCGATGCCTTCATGGAGGTCATCAATTGGGACGACGTGGCCCGTCGATATCAGGCGGCGAAAGCCTGATCGCTCACCGCGCTTCGAATCTCCCGTCCACCCGCCGGGCCACCAGGCGCTTGAGCTCCAGCATCGTGAGCGCGGTGCTGAGTCGGCCCCCGGCGAGATCGGCTCCCGAGCCGATCTCGTCGGGGTGCAGGATGGAGCCGTCGGCCAGAAGGGCCATCACCGCGGCTTCCTCGGGGCTCAGATTGCCGGCGAACGAAGGCTTGGCGCCGTCGGTCTTTCCGCGGTCGTCGTCCGTCGCGGGGGGTCGAAATCCGGGCAGGTATTGCAGTTCGTCCAACACGTCGTCGACCTCCTGGACTAGCACGGCGCCGTCGCGGATCAGTTGGTGACATCCCCGGCTGGCGACCTGGTCGATGCGTCCCGGAACCGCGCACACCGTTCTTCCCTGGTCGGCGGCGAAACGGGCGGTAATCATCGATCCGCCGTTGACGCCTGATTCGATCACGATCAGGGCGGCGCACATACCGGCGACGATCCGGTTGCGCATGGGGAAACTCTGCCGGTCCGCCCTTCGGCCGAAGCGAAACTCGGTCAACACCGCCCCGTCCCGCGCGATCCTGCGGTAGAGGTCGAGGTTTTCCGGGGGGTAGATGATGTCGAGGCCGCAGCCCAGCACGGCGGCGGTCTGGCCGTTCGCCTCCAGCGCGCCCTCGTGGGCCGCGGTGTCAATACCCCGCGCCAGACCGCTCACCACGCAGCAGCCGCGGCGCGCAAGGCCCGCCGCGAACTTACGGGCGGTGGCTTGACCGTAGAGGGTTGTCCGGCGTGTTCCCACAATGGCGATACAGGGCTCGGAAAGTTTTTCGATCCCCTGCCAGTACAGGCCGATCGGCGGGTCGTAGATTTCCTTGAGCAGGGTGGGGTAACCGGGATCCCGGGCGGTGACAAAGCGCGCCCCGGCGTCGGCGAGGCGCGCCTCTTCGGCGGCCAGGTCCACATGGTCGGGCCAGGAGCGCAGGGCTCCGGCCACGGCAGCGCCCACCCCTCGCACCTTTTTCAACGCGGCCGGGGAAGCCGACAGGATTTTGCCGGCCGTGTGATCGAAGGCATCCATCAGGCGACGCAGCGTCACCGGTCCCAGTTCGGGCAGGGCGTTGAGAATCAGCAGGGCCTGCCGTTCGGTCGGTTCGGGGTGTCGGGGCATGGGGGGGCGGGGTACAGAAGCCCGCCGGATCGAATCCGGCGGGCGTTTTGCTTCAGACGAGTTCTTTGCGAATCAGGTTTTCCAGTTTGGCCGCGTCGGCGGCGAAATTGCGGATGCCTTCGGCGGTTTTTTCGGTGGCCATGGCGTCTTCGTTCACCTGGTAGCGGAAGGTGGCTTCGTCCAGGGAGACCTTTTTCAGGTCGGCTTCCCTGGCCGCGGCCGGATCCAGCTTGCGCTCGACCGGGTCGTTGCTGTTTTTCAGTTCCTCCAGGAGTTCCGGGCTGATCGTGAGCAGGTCGCATCCCGCCAGTTCCACGATCTGACTTGAGTTGCGGAAGCTGGCGCCCATCACCTCGGTGTCGTAACCGAACTTTTTGTAATAGTTGTAAATGGTTTTCACCGACTGCACGCCGGGATCCTCGGCGCCCTGATACTCCTTGCCGGTCGACTTTTTGTACCAGTCGTAAATCCGGCCGACGAAAGGAGAGATCAACTGAACGTTGGCTTCCGCGCAGGCGATGGCCTGGGGAAGTGAAAAGAGAAGGGTCAGGTTGCAGTGGATGCCTTCCTTCTCCAGGATTTCGGCGGCCCGAATACCTTCCCACGTCGAGGCGATCTTGATCAGGATTCGGTCGGAGGAAATGCCCTTTTCCTTGTAGAGCCGGATGAAACGGCGGCCGTCCTCCACGATCTTGTCGGTATCGAAAGAGAATCGGGCGTCGGTTTCCGTCGATACGCGGCCAGGGATTATTTTCAGAATCTCGGACCCGAACAGCACCAGGAGCTCGCCCATGATGCGGTCGACTTTCTGTTCCTCCGATTCGCCGGTCCCGCGATGGGCCTCGACGGCTTGTTTCAGCAGGGCCTGGTACTCGGGCTTTTGCACCGCTTTGAGGATGAGGCTGGGATTGGTGGTGGCGTCGAGCGGCTCGTACTGCTTCATGGCGCCGAAATCGCCGGTGTCGGCGACGACTTTGGTGAGCTTTTTGAGCTGTTCGAGGCGATTTGTTTTGGTCGCTTCGGATGATGCTTGCGTCATTGTTGGTCCTTGTTGGTTGAAAAAAAGGTTGGTCCGGCGCACCGGACGCCGGTCGGCTCGGTATCCGGGCACAACCGGCCATCAAGTCAGGTTAAGCCACCTGAATCCTTCTGTAAATACCAACTCTGCCGGATTGATCAAGGGGATGATTTACCGTTCGACGAATTCCCCTCGTTTCGGGCAAGCCGCCGGGGGGTTGTTCAGGAAAAGCTTTGCCGCGCGGGCCTTCCTGGTGTAGCCACCGAAAACGACCATGAAAAAACCCGAAAAACAGTATGTGATCGATGTCCTGGCGGAAGAATCCTGGCGGCTCTTCCGAATCATGGGAGAGTTTGTGCAGGGTTTCGAGGAGATGAGCGACATCGGACGAGCGGTGACGATTTTTGGCTCGGCCCGTTTCGCGCCCGATCACCCCTACTCCTTGCTGGCGGAGAAACTGGCCGGCCAACTGGCGCGGAGCGGTTACGCGGTTTTCACCGGGGGCGGACCCGGGATCATGCAGGCGGCCAACAAGGGGGCGTACGAGGCGGAAGGTCGGAGCGTGGGGCTCAATATCGATTTGCCCCGCGAACAGAATCCCAATCCCTACCAGACCGACAGCCTCAGTTTCCGCTATTTCTTTGTGCGCAAGGTCATGCTGGTGAAATACTCGACCGCCTTTGTGGTGTTCCCCGGGGGATTTGGAACCGTTGACGAGCTTTTTGAATCCCTGACCCTGATTCAGACCGAAAAAATCAAACCGTTTCCGGTCTATTTGGTCGGATCCGAATTCTGGGCCGGGCTGGTCGACTGGATGCGTGATCGTTTGGTCGGTGATGGGACCATCGATAAAGACGATCTGAACTTATTCAAGGTCGTCGACGACGTGGCCACCGTGCCCGAGGAGATTGAATCCTATTACCGCAACGCCAATCACGGCGGCTTCAGCGTCCCCTGAAGCCGGAAGCGGTCTTATCGAATCGGCTCGCCGTCGAAAAAATTCCAGAAAACCACATCCTCCACCCGCAACTGACCCAGTTTGGGGTGGGGCTCCCGAATGCCTCGTCCCACCGTGATCATCATGACCGGGATCCAGTTTTGGGGCATGCGCACGATCTCGGCCGCAGCTTTTGGGTCGAAGCCGATCATGGGGCAGGTGGCGTAGCCCATCTCAGTCGCGGCCAGCATCAGTGACATGGCGGCCAGCGAAACGCTGCGCACGGCCTCGTCGCGTTTGAGCTGTGCGTTTTCGCTGTAGAAACCCTCAATTTGAGGCACCAGTTTTTCGCGGACCTGGTCCGGCGTATGCTCCCAGATATCGGCGGCGTCGGCGGGCGCCTCCAGGTTGCCGGCGAGCACCACCACCATCGAGGCCTCCCGGATGTGCCGTTGTCCCCAGGCGGCCTGGCAGAGCCGAATCTTAACCGCGGGATCCACCACGGCGGCAAATCGCCAGTGTTGCAGGTTGAACGACGACGGCGTCAAAAGGGTTTTGGCGAACAAGTCCTTGATGTCGGCCGTCGGAATGACAAAGTCCGGATCGTAGTGTTTGATGGCCCGTCGCTTCTGGAGCGCTTCCGTTACAGTCATGCCCCCCACTTTACGCGGCGCGGCGCGGGATGCCATCCGGAATTAAGGATTATCTCGCATCAGAACCCTTTTTCCTGGTGTATGGGAAACGGTCCGCGCGGAATCCGGCGCGGCATTCACGATGGATACAATCAAGGAACTGAAAGCAGGTTTTGTTTCCCGGCGTGCCGAGGACACGGAAGCCTTGGGAGAGGCGTTGGCCAGGGAGCTGGCGCCGGATGTGACGCTCGCCTTGAGCGGTCAACTGGGCACGGGAAAAACCACCTTCGTGCGCGGGTTGGCGCGCGGGTGGGGGATTCGCAAGCCGGTCACGAGCCCCACCTTCAATCTCTACACCATCTACGAGGGCTCCCGCCGGCTCATCCATTTTGATGCCTACCGGCTGAATACTTCCGAGCAGGCCGACGACCTGCTGATCGAGGATTTCCTGCACTCTCCTTATTGCCTGGCGGTGGAATGGCCGGAAAAGGTGGCCGACTGGCTGCCGTCCCCCCGCCTGAACCTGTTTTTCGCCATTGTCGGCGAATGCGAGCACGCCATCCAATTGAGAGAGTGACACGGAAATTCCTGTCTGCAAAAGGATTCGCGCGGATTCGCGCCAATCTCAGTTCCCTCTCCCTTGCCCTTCCGTTCCAAACCCTACCACGCTCTCCGCGTCAGACGGGGTTATCACGAGAGGAATTCTCGGTCGCCGGTTCGGTTTCGTCCGGTTGTTGATTTTCCTCCGCCGGGACCTTGTCCTCTGTCGGTTCCAGGTCCTTGTCTTCAGCCGTTTCCGTTTCCTTCTGTGGTTCGGCGGGCGGAACGGTTTCCGTGCCGGCGACGGCGGATCCCTCCTCAACTTTGTTGACCTTCTCCGGATTCTGCGCCGGGTGGACGTAGAGCCTGCCGTCGGAATACTCGGCCACATAACCCTCGGTCACCAGCCAGCGAAGATCCAGCAGGAGTTTCTTTTCCCCGGGGTCTTTTTCCGCGGCCGTGGGCTGGTTTTCGCCGTTGACCTCGGCCGCTTCGCCCTCGTCTTTCGACCGCGGTTCCGCTTCGACGGGAGTCGTCAGTCCGAGGAATTTCTCCGGCAGTTGAGCCGCCGGAATCATCGGGTTCTCCTCCAGGAAAGCGAGCAGATTGCCCACCGACTCGGCAAAGACCTGATCCGGACGGCGAAAATTGCGCCGCACGGCGCAGACGTAGGAAACGCCGTGCGAGCCCTTCTTGTAGATATGGAATTTGTGCCGGCGCAGCCGTCCGCGCAGGCCGTTGGCCGTGTCGAGAGGGAACCGGTTTTGTTTGTGCAGGACCGTTTCGATGGAGCGGCGGATATTGCCGGGAGGCAGTTCGCTCACCCGGGAGCCGGGGAAACGCGCCGAATGGGAGGCGTTTACCACCCGGTTTCGGCAGGTGCGCAGCAGGAATGCCCGCGCGCCGCCGGCGGATTCGAAACGGTGTATTTCACCTTCGACCTGCTCCTTGTAGGTGTAACGAACACCCTTTTTCATGGTGTCGAGCCAGGCGTTGATGCTTTCTTCATCGCGGAGGGTTTCCAGCTTGGCTTTGAAGCGGTCGAAGGGAACGTCCGGGATGTGCGCCGCGTGGTGTTCCTGCAGGATCTGCGTGTAGCGGTGGTAGTTGGGCGGCGCCAGCAGCGTGCCGGTAAAGGCGCAGCGACTCACGTATTGGAAACTGCCTTTGGGGGCGTCCGTTTCCACTTCTTCAATATCGAAAAAGGTTCCCAGGTGGTGCTGCATGACATGGTTGATGGCATCCTCTTCGCGTTCGAAGGGAAGCTCATCCGGGACCGAAACGTAGAGGATGGGCGGTTCTTTGGAGTCGCCGGCCGGTTTGGGCTTCACTTCAACCAGGTAACGTTCGGGTTTGGCCAGGATGAGCCGGGCGATTTCAAAGAGTTCGTAGGTCCGGCAGGAGTGTCGCATCGCCTGGCAGACCGCGTGAAATCCGTTTTCCTCGGGAAGGAACTGGACGGAAACCGTGGGTTCGAACAACGCCGCGTCGGGGGGAATCGGCCGGCCGCGCTCCCGTGGCGCTCCCCGGCGCCGGTCTTTGCGCGGCGGGCCGGGACGCGAACCCGCGCGGTCGTCGCGCCGCGGACGGCGTTCCCGGGTGTAATCGTCTCGGCTTGGGCCGGGGCGCGAGGAAGCGTCAGACCAGTCGGGACCAAAACTAAAGCCCTGCAACTCGGTCAGATCGACCTTGTCGGACGCGGCTTTCTCTTGCTCCTGGGGCTTGTTTTCGTTATTCTCCATGGCAACCCTCTGCTTCGCTCGCCTTGGAACGGCGGTTCCATACGGGTCGTGCTTTAAAAGAAGGCCCCATTGTACGTGCTGAAGGCTGCTTGGAAAGGAAGAAATCATACGGATTGCCGGACTCACGGATTTTGGGGTTGCCTAGAGGTGAAGCGTCCACCTAAATTCACCTTTTCAGCACGCTCAGGTGGTGGAATTGGTAGACACGTACGCTTGAGGGGCGTATGCCGAAAGGTGTAGGGGTTCGAGTCCCCTCCTGAGCACCCCAATTTGTACTGTCCCCTTGCCCTGAACGCAAGTCGGTGACATGGTGCCGCTTTCCGCCGGTCGCCCTCGCCGGCTTTCCGCGGGAACAGCCATCCATGTCACTCGAAAAAATCAAACAGCAACTTTTGGAATCCTACGTCAGCGACGGCGGGATCAATCACCTGGACGGTCCCAATTTGCCGTCGCAGGAGGCCATCGACAGTCTTGCGCGGGACATGTTGCATCTCATGTTTCCGGGGTTCTTTCGTCACAACGAGTTTCCCCGCGATCGCCTGGCGGATCTCCTGGAGGAGCGTCTGACGCTGCTGCACCGCAACCTGACCCGGGAAATCGCCAAGTGCCTGGTTGCGGAAAAGACGGCGGAGCCGGCGGCGGCCGAGACGGAGGCCGAGCACATTCTCGCCGCCTTCCCGGCGATACGGCGTCTTCTGCAAACCGATGTGGAGGCCGCCTACGTCGGCGATCCCGCCGCCCGGAGCTATGATGAAATCATCCTGGCCTACCCGTGCATTTTTGCGATCTCCCTGCACCGGATCGCCCACGTCGCCTACGAGCGGAAGATTCCTTTGCTGCCGCGGATGCTGACCGAATACGCCCACCGTCAGACGGGTATCGACATTCATCCGGGCGCCCGCATCGGTTCCCATTTTTTCATCGATCACGGCACCGGCGTGGTGATCGGGGAGACGACGACAATCGGATCACAGGTCAAACTATACCAGGGCGTCACCCTCGGCGCGAAGTCCTTCAAGGTCGATCCGGACGGCAAGATCGTGAAGGGCATCAAGCGTCATCCGGATATCGAAGACCGGGTGACCATCTATTCCGGCGCCTCCATTCTCGGCGGGGACACCCGCATCGGCCAGGACTCAATCATCGGGGCCAATGTCTGGTTGATGGAATCGATTCCCCCGCACAGTATTGCCTATTACAAAGGCGAGAACCTGATGATCCGCTCGCGCAAGGATCAGGAAAAAGCCGAAGGCTGATTTACACCATGACCATTGAGTTCACCAAAATGCACGGAGCCGGCAACGACTTCGTCACCATCGACAACCGCGACGGCCGGCACAACATCACCCCGGACCGTGTCGCCCGGCTCTGCGACCGCCATTTCGGCATCGGCGCCGACGGTTTGTTGCTGCTGGAAAAGCCGGACGGCGACGGATTGGACGCGCGGATGGTGTACTACAACTCCGACGGCTCCCGCGGCGAAATGTGCGGCAACGGCGCCCGCTGTTTCACCGCGTTCGCCCTGGCCAACGGTGTGGGAACGCCCGAACGGGTCCGGTTCATGACCGACGCCGGAGTGATTTCCGCCACGTCCGACGGTGACCGTTACACCATTCAAATGACCAGGCCGGTCGACACCCGCCTCAACCTGAAGGTGGATCTGAAAAGCGGTCCGGCCACCGTCCACCACACCGACACCGGTGTGCCGCACGTGGTGCGTTTCGTGGAGGACATCGAAGCGGTGGATATTCGGCCGCAAGGGGCCGAATTGCGCTTTCATCAGGAGTTCGCGCCCAGGGGGGCCAACGCCAATTTCGCCCGCATCGGCGAGGACGGGGTCATTCGTCTGCGCACCTATGAGCGCGGGGTGGAGGATGAAACGCTGGCCTGCGGCACCGGCGTCACCGCGACCGCCATTCTCGCCCACCTGGTCCATGGATTGGAGAAGCCGGTGACGGTGCAGGTGCGCGGGGGAGACCGTTTGAGCGTCGATTTCGAGGTGGATGGAAACGGTGAGGCCGACAACGTGCGCATGACCGGTCCCGCCCGGACGGTTTTCACCGGGGTGATCGAGTTGTGAGGCCATGACGCCGGAGGTCCAGGCCAAGCTCCCGCGTGTCTGGGTCCCTCCGGCGCCGGAGCCGGGCTGGAGCCGGGATCCGGGTTTGGCCGAGGCGCTGCGGCACTGCCGGGAGGTGACCCGGCGTCACGCCCGGAGTTTTTATTTCTCGTCGTTTCCCTTGTCCGGCGATTCCAAGCAGGCGGCTTTCGCGGTGTACGCCTTTTGCCGGTACGTCGACGACCTGGTCGACGAAAACCCGGATCCGAGTCTGAACCGCGCGGCCCTGCGGGAAGCGTTGACCCGAGAGCTGGCGGCGGTGGATGCCGGGGACAGCGCGCGCCCCTTTGCACCCGCCCTGGCGGTGGTCAATCGGCAGTACGGTATCGACCGATCCTTCTACCTGGACCTGATTGAAGGCTGTTGCCTGGACCGGGAAAAGGTGGAAATCGAAACCTGGCCGCAATTGGAATTGTACTGTTATCACGTCGCCTCGGTGGTAGGCTTGATCATGAGCCGAATCTTCGGGCTGCGAGAGGCGGAAGCCGTGCCGCGGGCGGTGGAAATGGGGATCGCCATGCAACTGACCAATATCCTGCGCGACGTCGGGGAGGATTTGGCCCGCGACCGGATTTACCTGCCGCGCGAGGAGTTGGCCGCCCACGGGCTGGACCGGAGCTTCCTGGAGGGGGGACAGGTTGACGATCGCTGGCGGAACTTTTTGCGGGAACAGATCGAACGGGCGCGAGACACTTACCGACGGGCGGAGCCGGGAATTGTTTATCTGGAGCGAGCGGCCCGGCCGACGGCGCGCATGATGTCGCGGATCTACGCCGGCATCCTCGACCGGATCGAAGCTGCCGACTACCGGGTCTTCGACCGGCGTGTTTTTGTTTCCTTCCCGCGCAAATTGTGGCTGGCGGCGGGTTGCCTTGTGCATCGCTAAACCGAATGCTTACGGTTGTAGAAACCGATTCGAAATCAAGATCGCGCTTCGTCTTCCTGGAGGGCGGCGCTCCCGCGCAGCCGCAAGGGTGTGGTCCCGGTGGCGGGGCTTGCGAAGGAACGGGTCACCACGTTCGTCCGGGGCGATTGCGGCAACGGCGGAGCGTTGCCCTCCAGGGGAGGAACCGCAGAATTTGAATTCGCTCACTGGCGCCGATGCGCTCGTTCCCAGGCTTCGGGGTCATGGGCCATGAGGCTGGTGGGGAAGCCGAGGGGGTTGTCCTGGTTGACGATCCAGTAGTAGTAGTCGCCGTGCATCCATGTGAGGTGGTACCGGTTTTCCGGACTGGTGTTCTGGACCACGTAGGGGCGCACGTTGTTTTTCTCGGAGTTCCAGGTGATCTGGGTGCGGGCGACGTTTCCTTCGGAATCCACTTCCGCTTTCCAGATTTCATAAACTTCGCCGAAAGCCCCTTCGGTGGGAATGGAAATATAGACGGTCCCGGGATTGCCGTGGTCGAGCCCGAGGCCCCCGGAATAACAGCGCTCGGCGTTGCGCGGGTGCTGGTGGAACCAGCCGCCGGCGTGGCTGAGGAAGGTGTTGCGCCACTCCGAACCGGTCCAGGCGGAATGGAAGTAGTTGTGCGAACGGGCGTCCGGGGTGATGCGCACTTGCGCGATTACCGGACGATCGTGCTCGTCGCGGGCGAGATCCCAGCCCCAGTTTTTGTAATCGCTGGGGTTGTCCACCACCAGCGGGCCGCTCGCGGTATCCTGACTGAAGGCGAACGGCGATTCCGCCACGTTGCCCAGGTGCTCGCCGGTCACGTCGTAAAGGTCGAGCGTATTGACATCCAGTTCGGCGTAAAAGAGCCAGTTGGGCATTTCGTTGTCGGGATGCCCGGTGGTAAAGGCGAAATAGATCCTGTCTTTTCCGTTGGAATCGTACTTGGCGTAGGGGCGGGCGGCGGTCGATTGAACGATCTGGGTCGGTGCGAGTTCCTCTTCGATAGCGCCGTTTTCGTCGGGAAGGGAATAGCGGGCGATGGTCGGATGCCATCGAACCCCGCGCCAGAGCAGGAAGAAGGAATCCGGGGCATCTTCCAGGTAGAACGGCGACGGGTAGGTGTAATTGCCAAAACCCTCCACCGACATCACCTGGCGTTCGCTCATTTCCGTGAGATCTTCCGGATTCTTGGAAACGCGGTAATAAAAGCGCGGCTCGGCGGTGTGCATGGACCAGAAAACCATGACCCGGTTGTCCGGCAGCACCAGGAAAGTCGGGTTGTTGTGGTCGTCGGGCTGGAAGTCCGTGTCGAGCACGATCTCCTTTTCCTCGCCGGTGACGGCGTTGTACTGCAACGCCTTGACCGTGCCGTCGGTATCGATGCAGCCGATCCAGGTCATATCGGCTCCGGTATCCGGGTTCACATGACGAATGGCCCTGGGATCGGCGAACCAGCACCAGGCGCCGCGTTCGAAAAGCTCCGTGCCGTTGTATTGCACGTCGGCATCGGCTGGGATGTCGCCGTTCATGTCAGTTAACAGGCTTCCGGCGGCAAGGAAGGGCAATAATAAAATGAGGGATCGGGTGGCTTTGGAGAGGTTGGCCATAGGTGTTTTCTTTAAAGGTAGGTCAGCCTATACCCTCCGAAGTTCCCCCATCAAGGAGGATCGGTGCTCCCGGGTCTCCGCCCGCCGTCCGCACGCGGCACAAACGCCCGCTGAAGCAGGGCGCTACGTTTATTGTAGCTCCGTGCTTTTAGCCGGAGTTCCCTTTTTCGGACCAGCCGTCCGCACGCCGCAAAGAACGCCCGCTAAAGCAGGGCGCTACGTTTATTGTAGCTCCGTGCTTCAGCCGGAGTTCCCTTTTCCGGAACCGCCGTCCGCACGCCGCAAAGAACGCCCGCTGAAGCAGGGCGCTACGTTTTTTGCAGCTCCGTGCTTATGCGGTCAGATGCCTTCGAACAGACCGACCACGGAGGCGTCGTAATTCTGGGAGGCGTGGTAGATGCCGCGCCACCAGAGCAGGGCGGGGGGATGGTCGGGTCGAGGGACCAGGATCGGACGGAAGTTTCCGCGGGGCGAGTTCGCCGTGACCGGGGTCCACTCCCAGCCGGAGGCGGTTCGGCGTCCGCTGAAAAGTTCGTGCCGCCCCAGGTCTTCGCCGCCTCGGGGGTCGATCGGGGTGGAGATGCAGAGGCGGAAGGGATCCTCCGGGTGCAGCGCGCCGCCGCCGGTGTAATCCTCCTCGTGTGGGATGATTTTGGGGCCCGCTTTGGCCAGGTACTGCCAGGTCCATTCGCCGTTTTCAAAGAGGGCGTGGAAAAAGCGGTGATCCTGATCCGAATCGTCGGCCCGGGTCTGAAACAGCAGCGCGAGCCGTCCGTCTGGGTAGTGGCGAAACGCCAGGTTCCAGGCCCGGGTCATGACCGCGCCTTCGACTTCGGTCCCGGCGCGGAAGACCGGAGTGAACTCGTGCACATGCGGGGCGGTTTCGCGGTCGAGCAAGGTTCCTCCCAGAACCGTTCCCTGCGCGTCGTGACGCTTCCCGCCGCGCACGAACCCGTGGTACAGGCTGGTGTTGAAATCCCGCGGGTGATGTTCCGTGGCGATGAAGTCGATGCGATCGACGCCGTTGCCGGCGTAGATGAAGTACCCGTTGACGTAACCGACGTCTCCTTCCGGACGGGTCAGTTGGCCGCCGTAGCGCCAGGTGGACCCGTGATCGGACGAAAGCATGAGATTGGGACTGCGATCGTTGACCCGGGCGAAGTTGTACAGGGTGTCTTCGGCCGAAAGGTAAAAGAGGTTCGAATAGGTCGCCGGGAAGTTGCAGCCGCCGGGAATGGCGGTCCAGTCGAATTCCTGCTCGGGCCCCCACCGTCCCTCGCGCCGGATGCGGTAGCGGCTGACCGGTTCGTTGTTGTGGCCGGCGTACATGGCCACGATCCCGCCGTCGGGCCGCTGCCAGAGGGCGGGAACGTTGTGGTCGTCGCCGGCGCCGTAGGAGGTCAGGCCGCGGTGGACGGTGAAGGTTTCGCGGCGGCCGGACTCCGGGTGGAAGAAAGTGACGTCGATATCGCCGTCCCGCTCCGCCCCACGGTGACCGTCACGGTTGGCCGTCGAGGCGATCACGAGGTTGCCGTTCGTCCGGTCCACGATCGCCCTTTCGTCCTGGTACCAGCACCAGGCGCCGTTTTCGACGATTTCCACCGGGGCGGCGTTCGTTTCCCGGTCCGCGGGACCCGACCGGGAAGTGCTTTGCGAGGAGGTCTCTTTATTCATGGTGGCAGGCTACAGAAGGTTTTCTATAACAACCGCAAAAAAAGCCAACCCCGAAGGATTGGCTTTTTTGTGGCGTCCCCTAGGGGATTCGAACCCCTGTCGCCAGGATGAAAACCTGGTGTCCTGGGCCGGGCTAGACGAAGGGGACACGGCCGGGAAAGTTCCACGGTAGAGTTCTCGTTTCCCCCCGCAAGTCTTTTTTGAATTTAATCCGAAAAAATGTTCCCAACCGCCCGGCCCGCCGTCATGGTGGAAGGGCATGAATCCGGATAGCGTGAAGTTTAAAGCGGTCTTGCAGCCGCCGGCGGTGACCCATTTTGACGACATCGGCTTTCGCCGGGTGGGCCGCGGCAAGGTACGCGAGATCTTCGACCTGGGGGAGGCGCTGCTGCTGATGGCGACCGACCGAATTTCAGCCTTCGACGTGGTCCTCGAGCCGGGCATTCCGGGGAAAGGCGCCATCTTGACGCAGATGAGCCTGTTCTGGTTCCGGGAAACGGCGGACCTGATGCCGCATCACCTGCTGCCGGACCAGGAAGCGCGTCTTGCGGAACTCTTCCCCGACGATCCGGGTTGGCAACTTCGCGCCATGGTGGTGCGCAAGCTGCGTCCGCTGCCGGTGGAATGTGTGGTCCGGGGCTACCTGGCGGGCAGCGGCTGGGAATCCTACCGCCGGGACGGCCGGGTTTGCGGTCATTCGTTGCCCGGGGGTTTGCGCGAGTCGGACCGGTTGGCCGAACCGCTTTTCACGCCGACTACCAAGGCCCACCAGGGGCACGATTTGCCGATCACGGAAAAGGAGTGCGCGGAGATCCTTGGGCCGGAGCGCTTCCGGGCGGTTCGGGACGCCAGCCTGCGGCTTTACCAGCGCGGCCACGAACTTGCGGCGACGGCCGGTATGATCCTTGCGGATACCAAATTCGAGTTTGGCGAGGACGAGGATGGGCGGATCTTCCTGATCGACGAGGTTCTGACCCCCGACTCCTCGCGTTACTGGCCCGCGGATCAGTATGCGCCGGGCCGGTCGCAACCGAGTTTCGACAAGCAGTATGTGCGGGATTTTCTCAGCGGCAGCGCCTGGAACAAGAAACCGCCGGCTCCGGTGCTTCCCGACGACGTGGTGCGCGGTACCCAGCAGCGTTATCTGGATGCCGCCCGCCGGTTGCTGCGGAAGGTTTAGCCGCGATCAATCCAGCGAAACGACCGGCCATCCGTCGGCGTCCCAGGTCATTTCCAGGATAATCAATTTCGAGCGGCCTCCGTCGGAGAGGTCGTAGGCGTGGGCGATCAGGTAGTCGGTTCCGTCGAAGGTGTAGGCGGCGTTGTGCCCGATTCCGGCGTAACGCTCGTCACCCTGCAGCACCAGAGAGCCCCCGCCGTGGACCATTTGCTGGCCCTCTTTGTCGAAATAGGGCCCGCGGACGTCCTTCGAACGTCCCACCACAATCTTGTAGGTGCTGTCCTCGCCGCGGCAGCAGACGTCCCAGGAAACGAAGTTGTAGTAATAACCGTTCTTCTTGAAGATGAAGGGAGCCTCGATGGTGCTGTTCATCGGATCGCCCGCGCTGCGGTCGTCGAGTTTCCAGTAACGGTGACGCGCGGCGATGGTGTGCCATTCCTGGGGGGAACGGTCGATTTCGATCATGTTGTCGTTTAGCCGCACGAGTTTCATCCCCAACCAGAACGAGCCGAAGGTCATCCAGGGAGTGCCTTCGTCGTCGAACACGATATTGGGATCGATCGCGTTCCAGAGATCACGGCCCGGCACCGAGCGGACCACTTCGCCGTGGTCCACCCACTCGAAATCCGGATCGTCGGGGTGAAGGGTGGCGTTCGAGGCCACGCCGATAGCCGAGGTGTTGCGGCCGAACTGGGAGACCGAGTAGTAAACGAAGTATCGCCCGTTGTGATAGGTGATGTCCGGCGCCCAGAGGTGGTAACGGCCTCCCGGGACCACGGTGTCGGTCCAGGCGGGAGCCTCGGAGAAAACCGGCGCCAGGCGCTCCCAGTTTTCCATATCGGACGAAGACCAGACGGAGATGCCGCGTCCGGTGGCGAACAGGTAGAAGGTGTCGTCCTGTTTGGCCATCACCGGATCGTGCACCCCGACCTCCAGGTGCTGCGATTGGGCGTCGGGAGCGAGAAACAAGCCGATCGAGACGGCGGCCAGAAACGAAAGTTTGGGTGCGGCGAGGTGGCGGAGAATTTTCATGATGGAACCTGATTTTCGAGGGTGGGTTTACTCTTCGGTTTCTCGGGCCAGACGCACAAACGGCCAGCCGTCGTGGTCCCATTCCAGTTCGGCGATAATCAGCTTGGAGCGTCCGTTGTCGGACAGGTCGTAGCCGTGGGCGACCAGGTAGTCGGTGTCGTCAAAGGTGTAAACGGAGTTGTGGCCGATGCCGGCGTAGTTTTCGTTGCCCTTGACCACCAGCGTGCCGCCGCCGTGGTTGAGGTTCTGGTCGGTGCGGTCCAGGTAGGGGCCGGTGATGGTGGGCGACCGGCCGACCACCACTTTGTAGGTGCTGTTTTCTCCCCGGCAACAGCGGTCCCAGGAAACAAAAAGGTAATAGTAGTCGCCTTTCTTGAAAATAAACGGGGCTTCGATGGCGCTGTTTTCGGACCGCCGGTTCATGTTGAAAATCTGGGTCGGATAAAGTTCGTCGTAGTCGAGTTCGGGATTCTCGGAATCGCCGGCGTCCCGTTCGTGCAGCTTCCAGTAGCGGTGGCGCCGGGCGATGGTGTGCCATTCGTTGCCCTCCGGGGTCATGGCGATGGTTTTCAGGTCGTCCTCCAGGCGCACCAGTTTGATGCCCAGCCAGTGGGAACCGAAGGTGAGCCAGGGCGCGCCGTTGTCGTCGAAGGCCAGGGTGGCGTCAATGGCGTTCCACATGTCGCGCCCCGGCACCGATTCCACCACGATGCCCTGATCCACCCATTCGAACTCCGGGTCGTCGGGGTGGAGGGTTTGGTTGGTGGCCAGGCCGATGGCGGAGTTGTTGCGGCCGAAGGAGGAGACCGAGTAATAAAGGTAGTAGGTGCCGTCGTGGTGCCAGATGCTGGGGGCCCAGATGTGGTTGCGAAAGTCGGGCACCACGTCGTGAGTCCAGACCGGCGGGGCGGAAAAGACCGAGTCCAGCCGTTCCCAGTTCACGCGGTCCTCCGACGACCACACGGCGATGCCGCGTCCGGTGTTGAAGAGGTAATAGGTATCGTCCTGCTTGATCATCGACGGATCGTGCACCACGATGTCGATGTGCTGGGCCGAAAGCGACGCGGCAAAAACCGCGGTTAGAAGCGCCAACCCGGACAGGAGACGGGCAGAGGGCGCGGAGGTGAGGGAAGTGTCTTGTGGTTCGATCATGACGGACTCCGTTCGGGACAAGGATCGTTTTCCTGGGTGAGACTCCATTCTATCCTCCCGGCCGAACGGAATCGCAAGCCGAAAGGAGATGCGGGCGGTCAATGCAACCATTTCTCCTTCCCGGGGTTTATTTATTGAGTAGGGGGAAAGCCTTTTCGCTTACCCTTTTTTTAACCAACCAACGAAAATCGATTAATCACTATGAAAAAATTACTCGTATTGCTCCTTACCTTTGGAATCGCCGGCGTTTCTCCCGTCCTTTTGGCGCAAGCCGGTCCCGGTGAACGCGGCGAGCGCGTACAGCGCGGCGTCGGTGGCTTCGGCGGAGGCCAGCAAGTCGAAGCGATGTCCGAAGTTCTCGATCTGTCCGTGCTCCAGGAGGAGGCCTTGACGAAACTCTATGCCGACTTGCAGGAGAAGCTCGAAGCCGCCGAAACCCGTGAAGCCCGCCGTGAGGTCATGGTGGCGATGCGGGAAGAAATCGCTGAAGGGCTCGCCAAAATCCTCAACGAAGGACAGCAGGCACAGTGGGCCGCCCACTTGGAAGAGCGTCGGGAACAGATGCGGCGCGGTGCTCAGGAACGTGGCC
The DNA here is from genome assembly GCA_050506795.1 of Opitutia bacterium. GTDB lineage: Bacteria > Verrucomicrobiota > Verrucomicrobiia > Opitutales > T3Sed10-336 > SLOW01. Next base: position 24,674 of record JBJHCF010000037.1, on the reverse strand, counting down.
AGGGCGGCGAGCGTCGCCAGCGTCCCGGTCAGTGAGGCCTGATTCTTTTGTACTACGGCGCGATTCCCTTGCGGAATCGCGCCTTTTTTGTTTCCGCTTCCTGATCGATTGGCACTCGTTTAAGCCGGTTCATCGTTAGAGAAACCGAATCGGAATCGCGCCTCTGCTTCCTGGAGGGCGGCGCTCCCGCGCCGCCGGTGCGGGCAGGATGCTCCCGCTCCCAAGCCGGCCGACCATGCGGGAGCATGGCCCTCCAGGGGGAAAGGCCGATGCGATTTAGCTATGCGCCTTCGATTCATAGCCCTAACCGAGCTGTTCCTGCTACTCCGGAAACAACTCTTGGGCTCGTATTCGTCAAATATTTGCAAAAGACGCATTCCTGTTTGGGGGTGTCAGGGCAATCTTGACGGTGCTTTATGACGGAGTTAGACTGATCCCGACCACATGGTCGGTACAGTTATGACGAATCAGTCTTCCAATCAGTCAGCACAGGCTCCATCGCGTACGCCCGGAAACGGCCGGGAGCGTTTTTCGGGAAATCCGGGAAGGTATCATGACTGCGGCCCGGGTGACGGGGGTCACGGCTGCAAGGAGTATCGTCGCCTGGCCGGCGTTTTGGAGGCCATGAATGTTGGCACCTGGGAGTGGGATGTTCCCGGTGGCATGATGGTTTTCAACGATCGCTGGTGGGAGATCGCGGGATTGGATTCCCGGATAACCGATTGTGGCGTTCGCACCTGGTGGCGGTTGATTCATCCCCGCGATCGGGGGGTGGCCAAGGGGGCGCTGCGGGCGCATTTTTCGCACGAGGCTTCGTCCATCGAGGCTGAATTGCGCCTGCGTCGCAGCGGCGGGCAGTGGCTCTGGGTTAAAGTGCGGGGCAAAGCCCTTTCCTGGTCGAGTGAAGGCAATCCGATCACGGTTTTTGGCTCCATGGCCGATATCAGTGACCGCAAACGGGCCGAGGAAGACCTCCGCGAGAGCCAGCGGCGTTACGATCAATTGGCCGAGCAAAGCCGGACTTTTGCCTGGGAGGTGGATCGCGAGGGCTTGTATACGTTTGTCAGTCCGGTGATATTTTCAGTGCTGGGTTACCGTCCGGAGGAACTGGTGGGGAAGAAGTATTTTTACGATCTGTGTCCGTCCGAAGAAAGGGAGGCCATCAAGGCCTTCGGTTTGAAAACGATTCTTAGAGGCGGCTCGTTGAGCGGCTTTGAAAACCGGGTGGTGGATCGAGGCGGGCGTGTGCTTTGGATCATGAGTTCGGGCCGGTCGATGTTTGACGACGAGGGCGAAATCGTCGGGTTTCGGGGCGCCGATACCGATATTACCTCCCGCAAACAGGCGGAGGAGCACCGGCAATTGTTGGTGACCGCTCTGGACGCGGCGGCCAACACGTTGGTCATTACCGATGGGGACGGAACAATAGAGTGGGCCAATCGGGCCTTCTGCGAGGTTTCGGGTTATACGTTAGACGAGGCTTTGGGAAGAACCCCCGGTGAACTCCTGAAATCGGGAGTACACGATGATGCCTTTTACCGCAGAATGTGGACCACTATCCTGGCCGGTCGGGTGTGGTCGGGAGAGGTGGTCAACCGGAGGAAAGACGGCTCGTTATATCCGGAAGCGCTAACCATTACACCGGTCAAAAACGAAGCCGGAGAGATCCATCACTTCGTGGCCATCAAACGTGATCTTACCGAAGAGAAGGCCCGGGAGCGACAGGCGTTTCGCAATCAGCGTTTGGAAAGTATCGGCACTCTGGCCGGCGGCATCGCCCATGATCTCAACAACGCCTTGACGCCGATCCTGATATCGGTGGACCTCCTGCGTGCCGGAATCGAAGACCCGGACAACAAGCGTTTCCTCGACAACATCGAGACGTCCGCTACTCGCAGCGCAGGCATGGTTAAGCAGGTCCTTAATTTTGCCCAGGGGGTGGACGGGGAGCGGGCGGTGCTCAATGTCAGGCACCTGGTGCGCGATATTTCCAATCTGGTTGCCGACACCTTTCCCAAGAACATAAAACTCAACATCGATACGCCCAAGGACTCCTGGCCGGTGCTGGGTGATGTCACCCAACTGCATCAGGTGCTTCTCAATCTCTGTCTCAACGCCCGTGACGCCATGCCGGACGGCGGCTCCTTATCCATCACGCTGTGCAATCAGTCCGCGTTGACCGAAGAAGACAACGGGGAGCCCTTGCCGGCATACAAGGGGGATTTCCTGAAGCTGGTGGTGGCCGACACCGGGATTGGCATGAGCGCCGAGGTCCAGGAACGAATATTCGACCCGTTTTACACCACCAAGGACGTGGACCGGGGCACGGGTCTGGGATTGTCGACCGTGCACTCCATCATCAAGGGGCACGGGGGCTTTATTCAGGTGGAAAGCGCTCCGGGCAAAGGCGCGGTGTTCGAAGTCTACCTCCCGAGGCATCGGGAAGACCAGGTCAATGGCTCGCAGTCGCAGTTCCGGATGATGCCGGCCGGCGGCAGGGACGAAGAGCTATTGGTGGTCGACGACGATGAGCTGGTCCTTTCAACGCTTTGCAGCTTGTTGACGTCGTCGGGCTACCGGGTGACCGAGGCGCATAACGGAGTGGAAGCCCTGGCGATCTTCAATCAGCGTTCGAATGACTTTGCCGCGGTGCTCATCGATCTGGCCATGCCGCGTATGGATGGTATTTCCGCGACCGAATCCATGCGGGAAGTGAATCCCTCCGTGCGCATCATCGCGACCAGCGGTCATCCTCCCGCCGGCGAAAACCGCGGCACCGTGAATCGTTTTCTCCCGAAGCCCTACACCCAGATCGAAGTCCTCACCGCAGTGCGGGAAGTCCTCGACGGCGTCGACTCCCGCTGAAGGCGCCGCCAGGATCCCTGGGGGCCGGCCGTAACGGCTTCCTCCCTGGAGGGCGGCGCTCCCGCGCCGCCGAGCTCTGAACAAACGATGCCGATGCATCGACAAGGGTTGGCGGGCGTCGGCCCGTCGCTCCGTGTTATTCTGACGACGGCATTCGGGTATGAAACGTGCGTATTGGAATTTTGCGGTCGATGCGGCCGGAGGGATTCTTTTCCTCGGCATGCTGGCCACGGGATTTATCCTGCGGTTTCCGTTGCCGCCTGGCACTCAGCGCAGCCATATGCTTTGGGGACTGAGCCGCCACGAGTGGGGAACGGTTCACACCTGGATCAGCTTCGCGCTGATTGCGGTGTTACTGATCCACCTCGCGCTGCACTGGTCATGGATCCATATCCTGCTGCGCTCCCGCTTCGGCCGCAAAAAACCCGTGGTGGCCGCCGATCCTGCGGTGCAGCGACGATCGGGAATCGCCGCTCTGCTGGGACTGATCCTCCTTTGCGCTCTCTTTGCCTGGGTGGCGATGGCGGGAGTCCGCGTGGAGGAGCCCGTTCGGGAACCGCAGGGAGAACGCTTGCAACTCCGGGAACGAGGCGGCTCGTCTTTTCCTTCCCCGTAGATCGAATCCGAAATACTATTTCCAGAGCGCCGCTCCCGCGCCGCTCACTCTTCGTTGCCAATCGGCTGGATGCGGTAGAGTCCGCCGTTGCGTTCGTCGGTGGCGAACCAAAGGTAACCGTCGGGGCATGTCACCACGGTACGGATACGGCCGAATTCATTGCGGATGAGTTCCTCCTGATGGACGACTTCTTTGCCGTCGAGCACCACCCTGCGGATGTGCTGCTGGGCGAGGGCGCCGGCGAACAGGTTCCCTTCCCATTCGGGGAACTTGTCGCCCCGGTAAAGGGTCAGTCCCGAGGCCGCGATGGAAGGGGTCCAGTGCAGCACCGGATTCACCACGTCATCCAGTTGGTCCGGGGTGGTTCCGATGGTACCGCCGCGGTACTCTTCGCCATAGGTGGCTCTCGGCCACCCGTAATTGGCGCCGGCCTGGGCGTAGTTGAGGGCATCGCCGCCGCGCGGCCCGTGTTCGTGCAGCCAGAGGACGCCGGTTTCCGCGTCGTAGTGCATCCCCTGGGCGTTGCGGTGACCGTAGGAATAGATTTCCGGATGGGCGTTTTCCTGTCCGACAAAGGGATTGTCTTCCGGCGCGGAGCCGTCGTCATGGACCCGCAGGAGAGTGCCGTGGTGGGAATCCAGTTCCTGCGCCCGGTGGCGGTCGTTTCGTTCGCCAATGGTGATAAAGAGGTAACCGTCGTTGTCGAAGGCCAGACGCGAACCAAAATGCAGCCCGCCGCTCCCCGGGGGATTCATGCGAAAGATATCCTCCAGGTCGGTCAGCGACGCGTCGTCCAGCCGGGCACGTGTCACCTTGGTCCCGATTCCGCCGTCATAATTGGCCGAATAGGAGAAATACACCCACTGATTGTCCTCGAAATGAGGATGCAGGATCACATCCATGAGGCCGCCCTGGCCGGTTGCCCTTACCTCCGGCAGGCCGGAAACCTCGGTGCGCTCCCCGTTGCGGAGAATTTGCATGCGTCCGGGGCGCTCGGTGACCAGAATGCCGCCATCCGGGAGGAAAGCGATTCCCCAGGGGTTCTCCAGGCCACGCGCCACTTCCACCACCTGAAAGTTGACCTCTTCGGAAGCGACCTCCTCCTGGGATCCCGCACTGCGGGCATTGCAGGCGGCTCCAAGCGACGCGATCAGGGTGAGAACGACAATTCCGGGATTAAAAACGCGGCGTAACGCCGGATGCGAAAGGGTGAAAACAGTTGGTTTCATCCGTTGACAGTAACAAGGGGTCCGCGATTTGCAAACCCTGGGTAAGGCTTCGGAATCGGAGGGAAGGCGAGCGTGCGAACGGGGGCGGAAGAATGACGGCAGGCGACCGGATGGGTTCGGCAATAAAGATCGAATCTATTGGTCTTCCGCGGCGGCCTGCTTCCTGACGACCGGCATCAGGTCTCGACGGAGTATTAGCGAGAGGATTATCGGAAGAAGCAGTAGGGCACAGGCAGTGGCCCATTCCGGTTCAAACCCCATGATCAGGAAACCGGAGATCCCGATGGTTGCGGCCATAGCGGCCAGGAAGACGATTGCATGGCGAAGCAATCCTACGAAGAACAGCCCCGCAAGAAGGCCGTAGAGAGCAATCCACCAGACGAGAATTCCGAAAGTCACCCCGACCAGGTAGAAAAGCGGAGAAAAACAATACCATTTTCTCCTGTAATATAGCACTTGGAAAACGGCACCCACCAGTAGGACTGCGGCCAGAATGGCGGGGGTAAGGTATTCGGCGTTTTCCATTTCGGGATCCACCGAAAAACTTTGATTGTAGAGTAGCCACGATCCGGCGAGGCCACGCGCCAAATCGAACCAATTCTGCCACGTCAGTGCCAGGCGTACCAGCGGAAAGGTATCCCCGCCTTTTCCTTGAGCCCTCCGGATCCGGCGCCGTGTTCTGGAGGAAATGAACAGGTAGGTCGGAGGCCATAAAAGGACGAGGGCAAACAAAGCGTTGATCGTGTTGATTTCCATTCAAACCCCTATTTGACTCGGCGGGAGACCCACAAAGTAATCCGTGGATGCGAAACATTAATCCCATTGCCTCCCGCGAATCCAGCCGAATTCCGGAATTGGCGGCGGGCGCACTGGCCCGATCGGAACAATTGTCACCGAGGCTCCACTTATTTTGCGCCAAGAGCAGGGCTTAAATCCAAAATCCAAACTTCCGACTGTCGCGCTTGGCCAAAGATCGTGAACGATCTCATCCGGTATGGAGACAAACTGTTATCCCGTTATTCAACACCGACCCCACGAAAAAAAATTGTTATTTTTGTCGGAACCCCAAGACGGCTACGAATAGCGACTTGACAGAGACGGATGTCATGCGTTAACTACCTGTTAGTGCAAGGCGGGTTTCGGCCCGCGCGCATTTGTTCCAATGAAACGAGCTTTCATCAAGTTTACCGGTTGTCGAATGCCGCTAGTCATCGTGCCTGGCGGCCCCCGGTGTCGTTCTTGATCTGCTCGTAAGGATTTCGGTTCCCGGCGGTCGAACGACTCCGGGGTGAGTTTTCGCGCCTGCCCGTTGTGCTATTGCCCGTAAGCGAGGTGGGTATGACCTTACTCGAACTGTTAATGTTTTTTGTTCCCCCGGTGTTGGAGTAGTGGATTCGCCGACCTCGAGGTGCATCCGGATGATAATCAAAGAAAGGATTAGATAATGAAGACAATTTATATTTCCTCAGAAGACTACCGCGCTTTGTCGAAGATCGTGAACGATCTTATTCAGAGCGGAGGCAAGGTGTACCCCGGTATTCAGAAGCTCAAACAGGAGCTCGATCGGGCGGAAGTACTCGATGCCGCCGCGATTCCCGCCGGCACCGTAACCTTGAACTCATTGGTGCAATTGCGCGATATGGACACGGGTGAAATCGAAGAATGGATCCTGACCATGCCCGAGCACGCGGATCCCGACCAGAAGCGGATTTCCATTCTGGCCCCGATCGGTACCGGGATCCTGGGATTCTCGGAAGGCGACGAGATCGAGTGGGAAACCCCCGGAGGCGTCCGCGATTTGAAAGTGGAAAAAGTTCAGCACGGCGCATTCACCGCTCCCGATTATTCGCGTTCGCTTTACGGGTAAAGGGAGCAGAGCAGGAGAAATGCTCGTTTGAGAAGCCGAAGCCGGCGAAGCCCGTAAAAAACAGGAGTGATCTTCCTGAAATCCCTGTTACACCGATTGTGTCCTCAGCGCGTCCACTGGGTGTTTTTCCTGACGGGAATCACGGCCGCTTCCGCGCATGCGGGGCAGGTCGTGTTGTTCGATTTTCGCGACGGCGCCCACGGATGGCATGGCAATCCCCGCATCGAGAATTTCCATCAGCACCCGAAGCATGGGCTCGTCTTCGAGAGCGTGGGCCACGATCCCTGGGTGGAGGGGCCGTCGCCGGAGCATTTGCCATTGGGGAAAATGTTGCGCCTGACAATCCGTATGCGGTCCACAGGGGACCCGGGAGGGGAAGTGTTTTACGGCTCGGGGTTTCATGCCAGCCGAAGAGTCGACTTCTCCGTTAAGCCCGATGGTGAATGGCATGAATACCGTGTGTTGCTTCCGCCGCAGGAGGAAGGGAGCCGCTTGCGGATCGATCCCGCCGCCGGGGAAGGGCGTTTCGCCCTCCAGTGGATCAAAGCGGAACCGCTGACCCCACTGGCGGAAAACGTTCTGCCGGTGCCGGAGCCGTTCATGGTCCCCGCCGACGCCGAGGCGGTCGAGGCGGCGGGGGTTCGGGTCCGGCACGATGGCCGGCATTGGAACGGGTTTGCGGTTGACGTTCATCACGAACCCATGGCGAAGGGTCTGATCAACGAACGTATTGGCTACGTGAGCGACGGTGAGGCGGCATTTCTGGAGCTGAGCGAGGCCGAGGTGTCCCTGCACCGCACCGGCGCGGCGTTGACCGTGGAGGCCCAACTTCGCGATCGGCACGGAGCGCGGTGGAATCTCCGGCGGTCTTTTAGTCCGCATTCCGAGGACCTCGGAATTGAGGTGGAAACCACCTTGACGGTGGACCGGGACCGGGAGGTGTTTCATCTGCCCTGGATCACCCTGTTTCCCGGGCTTGGCACCTTCGGGGAAAACAAAACACAGGCCCTGCTGCCGGGCGTGGAGTACCTGGGAGAGAATGAGCCCGGCAGCAGTGAGAAAAGCTTCGATCGGAGCCAGGCCGAGCGCCGCATCGTGGCCGACTACAAGCTGACGTCCCCGTTCATGGCGCTGGCCCACCGGGAGCGTTACCTCGGACTGGCGTGGAACCGCCGGGATGGTCCGGCCGCGGTGTTCGATTCGCCGGATCGCTTGCACCGGAGTGAGGCGCACTTGATGGCGCTCTGGTATCCCGGGGTCGGTGAGGATCGCCTGGAGAACCAGGTGACGCCAATCGCTCCGCTCCGTTTGCAGGCGGATGTTTCCGAGTCCCTGACGGTCCGTCTGTTTGGAGGCCACGGGGCGACGGTGGCCGAGGCGGCCCGGCACTATGTGGCTCTCTCCGGAGGGTTGCCTGAGATTCCGGAAATCGCCGGAGGCACACGGGAAGCGATCCGGTTGCTGGCGGCGGGTTGGCTGGATTCGGACGGACACAATAACGGTCTCTGGCGTCATGCGGTCTGGCCGGGGTTTGGGTTCCAAACCAGCGCCGAAGCCCCGGCGCAAATGCTCTGGCTGGCCGAACACACCGACGATGCGGCTTTGGCCGACCGCCTGCGCGCCGGCGCCCGGCGCGGCCTGGAACGCTTGTCTCCGGAAACCCATTACGGTGAAGCCATCGCCCACGTGAACCGGCCGGTGGCGCCGCTTCTATTCGGTCGGGTCGATCGTTACATCGAGGCGCGCGTGGCCGGCGCCCGGGCCGGTTTGCGAGAGTTCGACGAAACGGGGTTGCGTCGCTATGCGCCACCCCCGGGCGGGACCGATTACGGCCGCACCCATTGGGAGGATCATGCGAACGGGCATGGTTTCCTGGCAATTGAATCGATTCTTGAGGCGGCGGCCTTTTCCGGTGATGAAGCGTTGATCGGCGAGGCTCTGGCCTTGCTGGACAAACAGGCCGGACATTATGCCGGCACCGTGCCGCGGGGCGCTCAAACCTGGGAGATGCCGTTGCACACCCCGGACATCCTGGCTTCGGCCCGTATGGTGCGAAGTTACGTGCTCGGGTTTCAACTGTCCGGGAGGGAGGGATACCTGGATGAGGCGCGATATTGGGCCTGGACCGGCGTGCCTTTGGTTTACCTGGATGCCCCCACCGTTGGCGCCATCGGTCCCTACGCGACGATCGCAGTCCTGGGCGCCACCAACTGGACGGCACCCAACTGGATCGGTCAACCGGTCCAATGGTGCGGTCTGGTGTACCGTTCGGCCCTTCAGGAACTGGCCCTGGTTGATGAGCGTGACGGGGCGTTTTGGGACCACTTGGCTCGGGGAATCACGGCGAGCGGTTTGCAGCAGACGTTTCCTCTGGACGACCCCGCACGCCGTGGCCTGCTGGCGGACTTCACCCTGTTGGAGCACCAAGTCCTCGACGGCCCGGCCATTTCGCCCGGCACGGTGCAGACCCACCTGGCGGAATTGTACGGACTCACCCCCTGGTTCCGGAGTGTCCGGGTGACGGATGACGGCGTGCTCGCCTTTGTGCCCGGCGGTATCTCCTTGGTGGAGCATGAGAGCGGTGTGCTGCGTTTTGAGATCGAGGGCTGGCCAGGGGAGTCCTACACGGTGCGCCTGGTTCGACTGTCCGGGAAGCCGAAAACGATTACCTGGAACGGGGAACCGGCGCGGGCGGAATTTGATCCCGATGATCGGGGCGTCAATGTCACGGTGGAAGGCCGGGGCGTGCTGGCCATCGAAGAGCGATAAAATCGACCGGCGGGAGCGACATTCTTTCAACGTATAGGGGCACTCCGGCCGGACGATCTGACGGATTGCCGCGAGAACGGTTCGCCATTTCCGGGAAAGTGATATTCTATAGTTTAACTGGGGGACAAACGGCCGCGAAAAACGTTGTGATTGATTATCTGAAGAATGGCCTGTGGGTGGTGTTGGCCATCGCGGGTATCGGGTCGTATTTCTACCTGAATCAACCGGATACGGAGTACGTCGTGTTGCAGAAGCTCGAACCTCCGAATTCCGAAACAGGGCCGTTTGTGATTGTTTGCCAGGGTAACCGCTCGCAGGAGGAAATCCGTTTCCGCCTGCCCTACGAGGATTTTGCCATCGTACGAGTGAACCATCGCCTGCGCTCATCGACCGTGGAGCGCTGGGACGTCATCGAAGATCAGTCCCGTCCGGAGCCCAATTGGCTGCAGCGGCTGTTCCAGCGCTGACGGCGACCAACTCGCAGCAATGGCACGGTTAAGGCGGTTCATCGTTTGAGAAACCGAATCGAAATCGGAATCGCTCCTTTGCTTCCTGGAGGGCGGCGCTCCCGCGCCGCCGGTGCGGGCAGGTTGCCCGCGCTCGTGTGCCCGGACGATCCTATTAAGCTATGCTCCTTCGATCCACCACCTTAACCGAGTGCCATTCGGGTTAGGTGCCTGATTCTCGGTTTAAGCGTGGTACGGGACGCGAACGTCAGGCCAATCGGAGCTGAAATCTTTGGTGTTTCTTGAAACCAGATTGCAGCCTTCCCGGCGCGCGGTGGCGTAAACTACGGCATCAGGAACCTTCAAACGGTGTTGCCTGCGCAATCTGACTGCGAGGTCGGCTATATCCGGAGAAAGGGTGCGTATATGGAAGGAGGCGAGAAACGCCCGTAAGAGATGCTCGTCCTTCTCATTCCGGGCGCCGACCAGAATCTCTATGTAGGTGATGATACTGATGATCTTCTCCTGGTACAATCCCAACTCTCGGGCGCCCTCGGCGATTCCATTGAGGTAGTCGACCAGGATGCAGGTATCGATCACCGCTTTCATCGACCCTCCCACTCACCCCGCATTTTCTTTTGGTAAGCCATGCCCGACTCTCCGCGTGTTTTCCATAGTCCGAACGCCTGCTCCATTGGCGCCGCCTGTCTGCTGGCGGTGTATTCGGCCAGCGCCTCGCGGATCAACGCCGCGCGCGAGCGGTGGGTTTCATTACGGAGTCGATCCAACTCTGTCAGTATTTCCGGGGGAATATCGACGATCGTTCTCATTGTTGTTATCATATGCCGATATCAGATATAGTCAAGAGCATCGTCCCGCGGCGGCCGGTCGAGACTCCAGGCCTGGACTGCGGTGTCACGACAGTGCGCAAGCGGGGGGGCTCACTCCGTGGCGTAGGCGAGGTAGTCGCCGTTGGGCACAACGGGCAGGCCGGTAGTATCGCGATTGAACAAGTAGATCCAGGCGGTGAGCGCGGGACCCTGGTCCGGGATGACGCGGGCGGTCTCCCGGACGTATTCACCGGGTCGCGAAGGATCGTCGGAACACCCTTCGTAGGCGTCGAGGGCAGCCAGAAGCGGCGCGGGGTTGGCCGGAAGTCGAAAGAGGTCGCCGGCCACCGCGCGCGCGCTGTTGTTTCCGCGCAGCATCCCAGGATAGGCGCCCAGGTCGACCAGGAAGGCGCCGGGCAGGGTGGCGGGGGAAAGAAATTCGGCTTCGCGTCGCAGACGCCGGGCGAAGGGGTTGTCGAATCCGCGCCTTAGCGTTCCGTAGACGAACAGGGCGGTCGGGTTGTGGGTTGCCGGTCGATTTTGTGACTGTGATCTCTCCATGGCGGTTGCGGAACCGTTGCGTGCGTTTCTCCTACCACGTTATCCTTTACCTGCCTGTTGTCGAACTCCGGTGTCGAGGGAACCTCCAGACCGATCGGGATACAGGCTTGTGTCTCGGGTCTGGGGCGTTATTATAAAACCATGGACGAGCGGTTGTTGAGCGGCCTGTACACCGACCGGTATGAACTGACGATGGCCCTGGCGTACTGGCGCGCGGGGCGGGCCGGGGAACCGGCGGTGTTTGACACTTTTTTCCGCAAGGCGCCTTTTGCCGGAGGGTATGCCGTATTTGCGGGCCTGGATCCCTTGTTTGACGCGCTGCGGTGGTATCGGTTCTCAGAGGACGAGGTGGCGTTTCTTGAGAAGGATGGGTTTCCCGGGGATTTTCTGGAATTCCTGGCGTCGTTTCGATTTCGCGGCGCGGTGTTTGCGCCGCCCGAGGGCGAGGTGGTGTTCCCGCTTGAAACCGTGGTGCGGGTTGAGGGCGGATTGCTGGAGACCCAGATCATCGAGACTCTGATCCTGAACGTTTTGAACTTCCACTCGCTGATTGCCACCAAAGCCGCGCGTTGCCGGCGCAGCGCGGGAGAGCGGAGTCTGAGCGAGTTCGGCTTGCGTCGCGCCCAGGGATTGGGCGGGCTCTGGGCCAGCCGGGCGGCTTGTATCGGAGGTTTCGATACCACTTCCAACATGTCGGCCGCCAGGGCTTGGAACCTGCGGGCGGCCGGAACTATGGCGCACTCCTTCGTGCAGTCGTACGACGATGAACTGACCGCGTTTCGGCGCTTCGCCGAGGCGCACGGCAATGCCACCGTTCTTCTGCTGGATACATACGACACCCTGCGTTCCGGTCTTCCCAATGCCATACGGGTGGCCGGGGAGATGCGCGAGCGCGGCGAGGCGCTGATGGGGGTTCGCCTGGACAGCGGCGATCTGGCATATCTGTCGCGGCGGGTGCGCCGGGCGTTGGACGAGGCCGAACTGGAGACGGTGGCGATCTTCGCGTCGAATCAGCTCGACGAATACGTTATTCAATCGCTCCTTCGGCAGGAGGCGCCGATCGATGCTTTCGGGGTGGGCACAAGCCTGGCCACCGGCCAACCGGACGCCGCCCTCGACGGGGTTTACAAGCTGGCGGAGGCGGGCGGAAAGCCGCGCATGAAAACGTCGGAGACCGTTGTCAAGGCGACCTTTCCCGGACGGAAGGCGGTGAGCCGGTACTACGATGCCGACCGCATGATGGTGGCCGATGCGATCCATCTGGCTGACGAGGAGCCTCCCGATTGCATGTGGCACCCTCACGAAACCCACAGCTCTCTGAATCTGGCCGGGTTCGAGCACCGTCCACTGTTGGGCGAGGTGTGGCGGGAGGGGGCTCCGGTAGCCGACCCGGTCCCGGTCGCGGAGTCCGCGAAATACGCGCGGGAGGCGCTGGCCACCTTGCCCGCCGAACACCAGCGACTGGAGAATCCTCATCTCTACAAAGTCGGTCTCAGCCTGCGGTTGCGGGATATGCGTGATGACTGGATGAATCAAAACAGAAAGACGATGGAATCATGAATGCACTGATACTCGTGGATGTGCAACGAGACTTCATGCCTGGAGGCAGCCTTCCGGTAGCCGAGGGGGACCGTATCCTTCCGGTGATCAATCGTTGCATCGAACATTACCCTTTGGTGACGCTGACCCAGGACTGGCATCCGCCCGGGCACCTCAGTTTCGCCTCAAGTCACCGGGGTCGCGAACCGATGGAGGTCATCGAACTCGATGGCCTCGAGCAGACCCTTTGGCCGGATCACTGTATCCAGGGCACCGACGGAGCGGAATTTCCGGAGGAGTTGAATCTCAACCCCGTCTCGGCGATTTTTCGTAAAGGCTCCGATCCCAAAGTCGACAGTTACTCGGCCTTTTTCGACAACGGACGTCGTCATAAAACCGGTCTGGCGGAATGGCTCCGGGCCATGGGGGTTGACACTGTGCACATTGCCGGGTTGGCGGCCGAAGTCTGTGTCGCCTACACCGCCCGAGACGCCGCCGAACAGGGATTCCGCGTGGCGGTGATGGAGGACTGCACCCGTGCGTTGTCCCAGGACGCTTTCGAGAAAACCAAGAACGAACTCCAAGCAAAAGGTGTACACTTCGCACCGGCGGAAACGCTGGTACCCTGATAAGTGCGCCCCACACCCATAGTCCCCCGACCTGCCCTGAGCGGGTCGAAGGTCCCGTCCTTCTGATTGGCCGCCGGTATTGACTGCCACGGGGGGACGGAAGTATGCTCGGAGTCATGAAGGGACAAAAATCGTTAATCGAATTCAGCATAGTTCCGGTAGGAAGCGGAGAGCACCTCAGCGACCATGTTGCCAAGTGTACACGCTTGGTGCGCGAATCAGGCATCAAGAACGAATTGCACGCGATGGGAACGATCCTTGAGGGCGATCTCGACGAGTGCTTTGAGCTGATCAAAAAGTGCCTTGACGAAGTCCGCAAAGATTCGCCTCGCGTGAGTGCGGCGATACGGGTTGACATTCGATCCGGTAACGGCGGAGGAATTGAGAAAAGCGTCGAATCCGTTGAAGGAAAACTCTAGCCTGAATGGCTCAATGATCAGCAAGCAGGCCGTTGACTTCGGTCCACAGGTCGCGGAAGGCGCGGGTGGCGGGGGAGCGTCGATCATAGGCCGGCAAGGGAGCGCGTTCCTGTCCCATGCGTTCGACGGCGGCCGCCATGGGTATGGGGGTGTTGAGAAAGCGGGGATCGGTGTCACGGGTATCGGCCATAATGCGAGACTGCAGTTTCTTCCGCCTTTCGGCCATGGAAAAGAATGCGTACATTGGGGGATCGGGTTGGTTCTCCCGAGCGAGGAAATCGCGGAGCTGGGTCCATGTGCGCAGAGAAAGGGTGGTGGGGATGACCGGAGAGAGAATGAGATCGCTGGCGGCGATGATGTTTTCCGAGAGCAGAGTGATGTTGGGCGGCGCGTCGATGATCACCAGATCGTATTCGCCGGAGAACTCCTTCAGGGACTCCGCCAGGCGGCGACGCGAACGTTTGCTTGCGTCGAGTTTAAGGTCGAGGTTGCGAAAACTCAGCTTGGCGGGCAGGACATCTAATCCGGGATAATCGGACTCCCGGATTTGCCGGTCGAGGCGACGTCCGCCTTTTATCAGCTGCTTGGCGCCGTGTTCCTTTCCCGCTCGCACCCGCAGGTAGAATGTGGCGGCAGCCTGGGGATCGAGATCGCACAGGAGTGTGCGCCGGCCCTCGCCGGCGGCGAAGTGGGCCAGATTGACGGCGGCAGCGGTTTTGCCGACCCCACCTTTAATGCTGTACAGGGCGATCGTTTTCATAGGCGACCTTTCTTCGGCTTTTTTGCCCCGAACAACTGATCCGCCTTGTGTCGCATCTCTGGAGTGTCCAGGCGGGCGAAGGCGCGACCGAATCGAGCCCGTTCGGTTCGTCGGGCTCGGGCGAGTTCGGACAGCAGTCCGCCCAGCGAGGCGGCCAACCCGGTGGAGGCGCCTTGATTGCCGTTGGCCGCTTCCAGGCGTCGCCGCGCCCAGGCTTCCTGGTTGCAGAGGTCGTTGAAGCGGCCGAGAATATTCTGAAGTTTGCGAAACCGACGAACCAGAAAAGCGGTGTCCTCGGGAGGAAACAGGCTGCCGAAAAACTCGAGCAGGTAGCGCAGTTTTTTGCACTGAAGGCGCAACCGGTGCAGGGCCTGGTCGGGTGAATCCGGTATGATGGCCCGTCCGTCGCGCAGGATGCGCATAAAGCGTTTGCGCAGCAGGCGGCGGCCCACCTTGACGGCCGGTTTGCCCGCCAGGGGGGCTTTGCCGTAGGGCTGCTTTTCCAGGAACTCACGCCATTCTTTCAGAATGGCCCGGGTTTTGGGGCGTTCCAGGTGTTTGCGACATTGAGTGAACGCCCGTTGGCGTTCGCGGGCAATCTGTTCGAACAGCCCGGACAATCCCTCATGGAGTTCCGGCGGCAGCAGGGTTTCGAGCGATTCGCGTTCGATCAGATGGACGTCGAGATCGCGCAGGCGGTTGGTGGCCTTTTGCAGGGAAGCGAGTTTTTTAAGATAACGTTTTTCCACCGGCGAAGGGAAAACGCCTTTAACCAGTTGGAGGGCGGAGCGGCTGCGGCGAAGGGCCACGCGAAAGTCATGCAGGAACTCCGTATCCAGGTCGGCGAGCAAACCCGGGAGGTTGCGCTCCGCGACGTCGAGGGAGCTCAGGTGAATGCGTCGGCAGGCGTCGGCCGCGGTGACCCCCGGCGGGAGAGTCAGATCGGTCTTGGAGGAATAGTCGAACGCTTCGCGTCCGGCCGAAGCGAACGCCACCATGGCGGGATGCGTCCAGGACTCGCGCGGGCGGCATCCGGTGTCGGTCAGACGGGCGATGACTTCGCCGGCTTCGGTTTCGTATCCTTTGAGCGGAATGACCCGGAAGCCGGTCAAGCTGTTTTCACTCCCCCTGCCATTGGCGGAGGCCTTTTCGAGACTGAGGCGGCAGATGGTTTTGTCATCGTTGTTCCGCAGATCGAAAGTTTCCCGTGATTCCTTGAAACGACCGCAGGAAAGCAGCGCGCGCACCCCGCAGATCCGGCGTGCCTGATCGCGCAGTTCTCCCGGAGGCAGATCCTGCCAGAAGCATTTTTCTTTCGGGGCGGTGAAGCGGACCTGGGTCAGAATGGAGCGGTCGTGTACCCGGCAAAGAGCCAAACGCCGGGGGCGACCGAATTCGAGCATCACGATCCCCTCGTGCAGCAGGCGCCAATCGAAGGTTTCCAGGCAGCGCGCCGACAAGGTTTCATTCCCGCGCGAAACAACGGTGAAAGATTTCCGCAGATCGGCGAGAACCCGTTCGGCGCGCGATTCTTCGGTCGACCACCAGCGTGACAGCTTAGCCATTTCCCGGGTGCGGTTGCGGGGTCATTGCCGGCCCCCGGTTGCGGCGTCCTTCCATTCCGGATACGGATGATTGGCCAGGTTGGCGTTGAAAAAACGCGGGTCGCCGCTGACCTCCCGTCCCACCCAGGGAGGCGTCTCGAACGATTCGTCCTCGGCGGAGAGCTCCACTTCCGCCATGACCAGTCCGGCGTTGGCCCCGGCAAAAACGTCGACCTCCCAAAGCCGGCCGCCGTAATGGTAGTGACGGCGGGTTTTCTCGATTCGTGCGGCCGGTGCGAACAAGCGCAGCAGTTCGTGCGCGTCCTCCACCGGAATCGGATACTCGAATTCCGCCCGAGTCAGGCCGTTGCCGACGGCTTTGAGTGTGAGAAAGGCGCGGTCGCCGGTGATGCGCACCCGGGCTTTGATCTTTTCATGATCGAGGTAGGCCTGCTCGACGGCGAAACTGGAATCGGGAACGGGGAGTTTTTCCGCGTCGACCAAAAACTTGCGTTCGATCTCAACACCCATGGATCGCCTCGCCTTCTTTCCGGACACGGTAGACCAGTGGAAATGCCATACGGTTGAGATTGAACGGAAGCGTCCCGGAATCAAACCCTTTTGGAATTATCCCGCCGGATGCGGAGGAATTGTCACAGATCTGTAACAATAGCCCGAATGGCGCTCGTTAAGGCGGCGTATCGCTTGATGAAGCAAAAAATACCGCGGACGAAGCGCGGCAGCGCGTAGATGGTGAGCGAACGCGAGTCCCGAAGGGACGGTTTCCGGCGGGTGCCCTCTGGGCGACGGGAACCGCAAATGCGGAGATCGGGCTCACACGGAGGCACAAAGTCACGGAGATTTATACAGGACCCACCTCCGTGAGCTCCGTGGCTCTGTGTGAGAACCTTTACAGTTCAGCAACGCTCAAAACCGGGATTGATTTTTGGTAAACTTACCACAGTTGGACCACGCTCCTTCGGTCAACGGCCTTACCCGAGTGCCATTCCCTCTGGGAGTCTGTCGGGCTTCGCCGACAGGCTCCTAGGACTCCTTGCGGGTCAGGGCTTTTTCGGCTTCCACGATGAAGAACACGGCCAGGCCGACACCGATAGGCACCAGCCAGTGGCGGAGTTCGAGGGGCGTCGAGCCGAAGGCGGTGTGCATGAATGGCAGGTAAACGAAAGCCAGTTGCAACAGGGCCAGGGCGGTGACGGCGAACCAGACCACCCGGTTGGTGAACAGGCGGTCCACCCGGCAACTCGATTCGCGCATGAAGCGGCTGTTGAACAAATAGAACACCTGGGCGCAAACGAGGGTGTTGACCGCCATGGTGCGGGCCAGATCGATGGGCATTTCGAGGTGGCGTTCGATGACGAATACCGCGATCGTTGCGCCGCCGATCAAGAGCGACACGAAACTGATCCGCCAGAGATATCGAAGACCCAGAATGCGCGCTTTGGGATCGCGTGGCGGACGTCGCATGATGTCGGGTTCGGAGGGTTCGAAGGCCAGGGCGAGGGCCAGGGTGACCGCGGTGACCATGTTGACCCAGAGAATCTGCACCGGGGTCAGCGGCAGAACCCAGCCAAGAGCGACGGCGACCAGGATGACCAGGGCCTCGGCGCCGTTGGTGGGGAGAATAAACAGGATGGCCTTGCGCAGGTTGTCGTAAATGGTGCGGCCCTCCTCGACCGCTCGTTCGATGGAGGCGAAGTTGTCGTCGGCCAGCACGATGTCGGCGGCTTCCTTGGTGGCTTCGGTGCCTTTGATACCCATGGCCACGCCGACGTCGGCCCGCTTCAGGGCGGGGGCGTCGTTCACCCCGTCGCCGGTCATGGCGACCACCTCGCCGTTGGCCTGCAGGGCCGTCACCAGGCGCAGCTTGTGTTCCGGACTGGTGCGGGCGAAGATGTCGTGGTCGCGCACCAGGCGTTGCAGTTCCTGGTCGTCGGCCTTCTCCAGCTCGTCGCCCGTGACCGCTTCACCGGTTTCGGAGATCCCCATTTCCCGGGCGATGGCGCTGGCGGTTCCGGGGTGATCGCCGGTGATCATTTTTATCCGGATGCCGGCCTCACGACAGATTTTGATGGCCTGGATGGCTTCCTCGCGGGGCGGGTCGACGATGCCAACGAGACCGAGGAACACCATGTCCCCGGCGAGATCGTTCAAGGTGAGGTCCTTTTTCTTCTCGGAAGATTCACGCGTCGCGGCCGCGAGCACCCGGAGGCCCTGTCCGCCCAGGATGTCGATCCAGCGTTCCCAGTACGCCCGATCGAGGGGTTCGGCCTCTCCGGTGGGGGTTTGTTGCCGTGCGCAACGGTCGAGCAGCCGGTCCGGGGCGCCCTTCATAAGGATGCGCGAGTCTCCGCCGGGAATCCGGCTGAGGGTGGCCATGAACTTGTTCTCGGACTCGAACGGAATCACCGCCACCCGCGAGTAGGCTTGGCGGGGAAAATCGGCTTTGCGGGAGAGAGTGCGCAAGGCGCCCTCGGTCGGCTCGCCGACCAGGGTCCAGTGTCCATCCTTCTCCACGACCTCGGCATCGTTGCACACCGCCATGACTTCCAGGAGGGCGTTCAAATCCGGATGTTTTTTCAGGTCGCCCGGTTCTCCGTCCAAGGTGATCTTGCCTTCCGGGGCGTAGCCGATGCCGCTGACCTGGTAGTCGCGATGCGGCGTGATTACCTGTCGCGCGGTCATTTCATTGCGGGTGAGGGTGCCCGTTTTGTCCGAGCAAATGACGGTCACCGATCCCAGGGTTTCGACGGCGTTGAGCTGGCGGGTGATGGCTTTGCGCCGGGCCATGCTTTGGACCCCAATGGCCAGGGTGATGGTGAGGATGGCCGGCAGGCCCTCGGGAATGGCCGCGACCGCGAAGCCGATGGCGGCGAAAAAGAGTTCGGCCAGTTCGTAATCGTGGAAAAACCAGCCGACACCGAACATGGCGGCCGCCATGGCGATGATGACGAAGGAGAGAATTTTCGAAAAGGACGCCATCTGGCGGGTGAGGGGTGTGGCCAGGGTTTGCACCTCCGCGAGCATGCGGTTGATCTTGCCCATTTCCGTGTTCACTCCCGTACCGGTCACGATCCCCGTGCCGCGGCCGGAAGTCACGATGGAACCGGAAAAGGCCATGCAGGTGCGGTCGCCGACCCCGGAGTGAGGTTCCACCGGTTCGGGACGTTTCGACGAGGGAACGGACTCACCGGTCAGGGCCGATTCCTCGATGCGGAGGTTGACCGCTTCGAGAAGACGAATGTCGGCCGGAACGCGGTCGCCCGAACGTATCCGGACGATGTCGCCGGGGACGAGATTCTCGGCCTCGATTTCCCGCCATTCGCGGTCGCGGCGAACCTGGGCGTGGGCGGAGAGCATCTTGCGGATGCCCTCCAGGGCCTGGTTGGCCTTGCCCTCCTGAATCAGGCCGATAATCGCGTTGATGAGCACCACCGCCATAATGACGGCGGTGTCGATCCAATGTCCGAGGGCCGCGGTGATTGCCGCGGCGGCGATCAGGAGGTAGATCAGGGTATCATGAAAATGTTTGAAGAACCGCTTGATCAGACCGTCCTTACCGGGCTCGGGCAGACGGTTGGGGCCGACGATCTCCAGGCGTTTCCCAACCTCCTCATCGGTCAATCCCTGGGGCCGACTCTCCAACCGCTCGACGACCTGGTAGTCGGTGAGGGAATGGGGACGGAGCATGACGAACTTCTGCTGAGTGGTGTCTGTCATTTGGATTTGGCCTGATCGATGATTTGATTGGCGGGCGGGCATCGGCCCGGACCGCGACACCCTGCCTGACGGCACTTGAATGGCACCGAGTTAAGCACGATTTCGATTTAGTTCAAAATCGAAATCCGACCAAACCGCGAATACTCCGATTTGCCGACGCCTCCAATCCGGCGCAGCCGGTACCAATCAGGAGTTACGTGGAGGGCGGCGCTCCCGCGCCGCCGCCGGAAGGTGTGCCCGACGAGGTGGCTGTTGCAAAGGGAAGTGACCGCCACGTCCGCTCTTGGGGCGACCCCGTCCATGGCGGAGTATGGCCCTCCAGAAAATCTTGCGTGATTTGCGCAAGATTTCAGCAATACAAAATCAACTCTTCAGGAAGCTTTTCAGCATCCAGAGGGTTTTCTCATGGACCTGGAGGCGGGCGATGAGCATGTCCTCCGTTTCGGTGTCGCCCTCGTCCGCGGCGGTATCCTTTACCTTGCGGATGTCGCGGGCGGTCTTTTCATGGGCGTCCACCAGCGCGGCGACGTAGTCGTTTTGCGGTGCGGGAGCCTCCAGTTCGTCCAGGTTGGCGAGTTTGGCCAGGGCCTTGAGCCCGCCGACGGCGTAGGCGTCGAGGGCCCGGACGCGCTCGGCGATTTCGTCGGCGGCCTGGAAGAGGTCGTTGTAATGCTCCTCAAAAGCGGCATGCAGCGCGAAGAAGCCGGGACCTTCGACGTTCCAGTGAGCGTGGTGGCTCAGTGCCATCAAGGCGTAGGTGTCGGCCAGAACCTGGTTGAGCCCCTGCGTGATTTTCGACGCGGATTTGGCTCTTGCCGAAGCGGAAGATGATTTGGTCATACTCATGGGTTTAGGGTAGCAAATGAATTCGCGGAGGGCAAATCGAATTTGCGGTGGGCGCGGTTTGGCTAAAGGCTTGAAGGTATGGGAAAACCATTGGAGCGAAAGATCGCGAAAGCGGGAGTGCCGCAGGCGCGGCGGCACCTGTTTTTTTGCCTCGGACCCGACTGCTGTTCCGAGCGGGAGGGCGAGGTGTTGTGGACCTATGCCAAAAGCCGGATCAAGGAACTGGGGATCCCGGTGATGCGAACGAGGGCCGGTTGTTTTCGGATCTGCAAGGGAGGCCCCTGGCTGGTCGTTTATCCGGAAGGAAGCTGGTATGGGGACGTGACGCCGGATCGTTTGGATCGTATTCTTCGCGAGCATGTGATCGGAGGAGAACCGGTTCGCGAGTGGGTGGCGGCGGAAAACCGGCTCTGCGATTGCGGGGAAGGAATGCCGCGGGTTTCGTCGGATTGATCCGAGGGACGTTGTTTGGGGTATGAGAAATGGAGGGCGCCGCTTCGTCGGCGCCGCAGGTACGGCGCGTCGAATAGACAGGGGTAGGCATTCCGGAACCGCGGCGCCGGCGGAGCGGCGCCCTCCATTTCTTTTGGGCCAGGTTTGGCCGTTTTCAAAAAAAGGGGTGTCGCGGAGACGGGCTCCCTTCCCGTCTCCGCGAGGGGTAGTTATTTACGGCGAAGCCGTTTTTTGAGCGTGACCGCCGCGAAGGCGACCATACCGCCCAAAAGTGTCCAGGTGGAGGGCTCGGGGATGGGGGAGACGGCGCCTCCGACCTCGTAGCCGGCGGTGCGCCACTGACCGCCACCGGAAGTGGAGCGGGAACCGTTGTCCCATCCAGCGATGGTGAAGGCGGCGGAGGTGAGATCGTCCAGGCCAAGTCCGGTCAAATCGATGATGTTGACTTCGTTTTCACTGTTGGCGACATCGCGGGAGAAAACCGGGGTGTCGTTGATCCAGACCCCCATGGCGGAGGGTCCGGCGCCGGTGGCGCGGTCCTCGAACCGAAATTCGGTGAGGCTGAAAGCGAAACCCGGTTCGGCTTCCAGGGTAAAGGTGAAGGCTTTGGCTTCTCCCGGATCGGCCTCGCCCCAGCCGCTGTTGCCTTGAATGTAGGGCAGGGGCGAAGACCAGTCGCCGGCGTTGACGCTGCCGGTGGTGATGTTGCCCCCGTCGCTCAAGGCGATATCGCCGGCGGTCAGTCCGGTGGCGAGAGTGGTGGGGGCGGTTACCAGTTCCTCGAACTCATCGTGGAACTCGGTGTAGGTGACAAGGCTGTCCCCGTGCAGGGTAGGGATCGAGAGCAGAACTCCCGCCAGCAGCGGAAGAGGGGTGTGTTTTAGGGTCATCATACTTCTTGGGTTTATTGCATGGGTTTGAGGTTTCGGCCGAAATCCGCGGGAACGTGGGCCGGTTGGCGGCACAGGTTCGATAGGACGAATTTTCGCCGGAGAATTGAGGGTTGAACTGGCTTGGGGTAACCAAGCTGCCTAAAGAACGGGAGGCAAACTAGTTGGGTCTCTGAGAGAAAGTCAAGAGGTTGATTTAATTTTTTTGAATTTTTTTCCCATGCGGGGTTGTCGGGTGGCGCTCCCGTGCCGCCGTTCCGGGCAGGATGGGACGAATGGCACGTCATCGTTTAATGAAGCAAGAAGTACAGGGGAATTGAGCTCACACGGAGGCACAAAGACACGAAGAGTTCAACCGGATTGGCCTCCGTGAGCTCTCACCGGCCTGAGCTCGTCGAGGGCGTGACTCCGTGTGAGAACCATCGCAGTTCAGCAATGCTTAAAACCCGGGCGTGGTTTTTGGAAAACCTGCCAAAGCAGCTTAGGCTTAACCGAATCGCATCGGCTCTTCCCCTGGAGGGCCATGCTCCCGCATGGCCGCGGCGGCGCGGGAGCGCCGCCCTCCACGAAGCGAAAGCGCGATCCCGATTCGGTTTCTCAAGCGATGAACCAGCTTAACCGAGCCATTCGCCTTAACCGAGTGGATTTCGGCCTAGCAGCCTGTCGGCGAAGCCCGACGGACTCCTAGGCATTCTCCGGTGCGGCCGGCGGCAGGCGCCGTTCGCGGGCTTCGTCGGAAGCGTTTTCCACAAAACGTTCGACTTCCTGGCTGCCGAGGTCGCCGGCGGTTTGGGAGCGGACGGAGACCAGGTCTTCGGCGGCTTCTTTTTCGCCGACCACCAGGAGGTAGGGGATGCGTTCGAGGCGGCCGCGACGGATTTTGGCGCCGAGTTTCTCGTTGCGCTCGTCGAGTGAGGCGCGCAGGCCGGCGGCTTTGAGCTTGTCCAGGACCCGGTTTCCGTAGTCGAGGAGTTTGTCGCTGATGGGCAGAACCCGCACCTGTTCGGGGGCGAGCCAGAGCGGGAAGTTGCCGGCGAAGTGTTCGATCAGCACCCCGCAGAACCGCTCCATGGAGCCAAACGGGGCGCGGTGGATCATGACCGGACGGTGATGCTGGTTGTCGGCCCCGATGTAGGAGAGGTCGAAGCGCTCCGGCAGGTTGTAGTCGACCTGCACGGTGCCGAGCTGCCACTCGCGGCCGATGACGTCCTTGACCACGAAGTCGATCTTCGGACCGTAGAAGGCGGCCTCGCCGGGCTCTTCGGTGAAGGCCACACCGAGGCTACGGGCGGCTTCGCGCAGGGCGGCTTCGGCCTTGTTCCAGTTGGCCGGGTCGCCGGTGTATTTGTCTGAATCCGGATCGCGCAACCCGATGCGCACCCGGTAGTCGGTCATGCCGAGGGTCTGGAAAACGGTTTTCACCAGGTCGAGGCAACCGCCGATCTCGGCGGCGAGCTGATCCTCGGTGCAGAAAATATGGGCGTCGTCCTGGGTGAAACCGCGCACCCGGGTCATGCCGTTCAGTTCGCCGGACTGCTCCCAGCGGTAGACGGTGCCGAACTCCGCCAAGCGCACCGGGAGATCCCGGTAGGAATGGGGGGAGGAGTCGAAGATCTTGATGTGCATGGGGCAGTTCATCGGCTTGAGCAGGTAGCCCTCGATTTCCCCGGAGCGCATGAGATTGGCCAGCTCGCCGCAGGTGCATCCCTCGGAGGCACGGGCGTCCAGAAACTCGTGATGAATCACCGGGGGGAACTGGGAGTCCTGGTAGTAGGGGAAGTGCCCGGAGGTCTTGAACAGGTCGAGTTTTCCCACGTGCGGGGTGAAGACCTGGTGGTAGCCCTGCTTGCGAAGTTCTCCGGAGATGAAATCCTGCAGTTGCTGGCGAATGACCGCGCCGTGGGGTTTCCAGAGGATGAGTCCCTGGCCGACGGCGTCGTCGATGTGGAACAGTTCCAGTTCCCGGCCCAGCTTGCGGTGGTCGCGTTTTTTGGCCTCCTCCAGGCGCTCCAGGTACTCCGCCAGTTCCTCCTTGCTGGGAAAAGCGGTGCCGTAGATGCGCTGGAGCTGCTTATTGCGTTCGTCGCCCCGGTGGTAGGCGCCCGCGACGTTGAGCAGTTTGAACGCCTTGATCTGTTTGGTGTAGCGAACGTGGGTGCCCGCGCAGAGATCGGTGAACTCGCCGTTGCGGTAAAAGGTGACCGCCTCGTCCTCGGGAATGTCCGCCAGGCGGCCGATCTTGTAGGGCTGGTTGCGCTCTTCGAAAAACTTTCTAGCCTCCTCGCGGGTGGTTTCGATGCGCTCGAAGGGCTGGTTCTCCTTGATGACCTTGCGCATCTCGGCCTCGATCTTTTCGAGGTCTTCGGCGGAGAGCGGGTGTTCCAGGTCGAAATCGTAGTAGAATCCGGTGTCCGTCGGTGGCCCGATGTCCAGCTTGGCCTCCGGGAAGATCCGGAGGACGGCGGTGGCCATGACGTGGGCGGCGGAGTGCCGCAGTTCCTGGAGTGGAGTCATTGACATGTGCCTCATTGCAACCACTCCCACCCCGGTTTGGCAACGCGGTTTTCCTGAAAAATCGGTGAGGTTCGGGAGAACCCCCCGACGGAATTCGCAGGAAATTTATTTTCTATGTTGACCTCCCTTGGCGCGGATTTCATTGCTTTATCCTTTACC
>JBJHCF010000036.1:0-55471 GCA_050506795.1 Opitutia bacterium | reverse complement strand
AAAGTAAATCTGGCTACCAGAAAAGCCTACGGATTTCGCACCTTCAACGCCGTTGAAACCGCCTTATATCACAACATGGGGGACCTTCCCGAACCGGAAACCGCCCACGAATTTTTCTGAAGAGGCATTTTTATAAACTGATAACAATGTTTTTAGATTCAGCTCTTACATTAAAATAATAGTAAAAAACATATAATGTAAGAATCCTATGAATACGCGGCTACGGCCGCGTTTTTTGTGGCTATAAGGTTCGTATTCATTCTATCGAATGGGTTGTGAAACAAGTTTGTACAGCCGATTTAAACGTTCGGCAGAGGCTTTTTCACAATGACCTATACGAACCGTGAAAACCACCAAACACATCCTGTCCGGCTTGTCGCTATCGGCCTTTATTCTGTCCGCGGCTTTTTGGCTGTTTAATTCAAGCGATGAACCCGCCACGTCGAATACCGCCTCGGTTGTATTCGATGGGGAGGTTCGATCTAATGCGTTACCGGAGAACGAGCGCAACGCGGAAGGTGAACGTTTGTGGGTAGAAACGGCAGCGGTGGACTTGCCGGTGGAGGAGGGGCCTGTCTTTCAACACCGGGAGCCGTTTCAACCGGATCCGGTGTTGAGCGATCCGGACGGCATTCGGGTCGGCGATCGCTTGCCTTTGCCGGCGCCGGCCGGCCGGCGGATTGAGGGAGTGGTGGAGTCTATCAGCCGGAACGCCGGGGAGCGGACCGTGCTTCGGGGAACCATCGAGGCGGCGCCTTTCGGACACTTTGTCATTTCGGTGGCGCCGGACGGACGGCAGTTGGCGTCGATCCATATCGAACGCGAAAACACTGAATACTTCGTTCGCTACGATCCCGACAGCGAAGGTCATCTGCTTGGTGTCCTGGATCTCGCCTCGCTGCCAGAAGAAGCGCCTTGTGAGACCTGCATTCGCGAGGCAGCGGGCGACGTGATGGAATTTGACTCAGAAGGGAGCGCCGGGGAGTCGGGTCCCGTGACGATGTCTTCCGGCGGGGATGAATCGCCTTTGACCACTATCGACGTAATGGTGGTTTACACCCCGGCCGCGGCGGCATGGGCCAATAAGAACGCTGGTGGAATCGATGCGCTGATTCTTGACGCCACGGCTCGCGCCCAGTTGGCCATGGACAACAGTGAAGGGTTGATTGAGTTCCGTCTGGTGCACAGCGCGGCCGTCGATTACAAAGAGCATGGAGACGGTTGGATCGACCTCATGCGATTGACCGAAACCTTCGGTCCTTACGGCGCCTATTTAAACGAGGTTCACGCCCTGCGGAATGAGCACGGGGCCGACCTGGTGGCCATGTTTGTCGAGGGCGTCAGCTACGGCGGGATTGGCTGGCTGCTGCGTTCGATGGACGGGGATCCGGGTGGCGGCTTCTCCATCAGCCGGGCCCGCCAGGCGGCGACGTCTTACACTTTTGCCCACGAAATGGGTCACAACCTGGGGCTGGCGCACGATTCGGCCAATACCGGCAGCGCGGGTATGTTCGATTATTCCTTTGGCTGGCAGTGGAAGGGAAGCGATGGCAGAAATTACAGTTCGGTGATGGCCTATCCCGTCTCCACCCGGGTGCCGCACTTCTCCAATCCGGATGTCAGTTTTATGGGCGCCCCCACCGGCCATTCGTCGCTGGCGGACAACGCCCGCACCCTTCGTCAGACTCGGCACGTAATCGCGGCCTACCGCGACAACGCACGCGCGCTGGAGTTCGAACAGGGTGTGATGGAGATTGCGGACGGAAGCACGCTGACTGTCGATAGTTTGGAGGTACTGGAGAACGGATACCTGGAAATCCGGGGCGAAGGCGATCTGCGGGTGGGCGAATTGATCCTCGGTCCGGGAGCGGTGTTGAATTCGGCCGGTTCGGTCGCGGTGGGGAAGGGGCTTGCCCTCCCGATCGACGGGAGTCTGCGGGTTGATGGCGAACTGGTCCTGGAATCGGGCGCCAACGGCCTAATCGACACAGGAGCGCGGGTGGTCGCCGGCAGCCTGGTGATCGAGGAAGGCGCGGAGCTGTTGGTCAATAACGCGAATCTGTCGTTCGGGGAAGCCGAAGCGGTGAGCCGCCTGGCGGGAACGCTGGAATTGTTTCACGGTTTGGGTTCCATCGAAATCAACGGGGACCTGATCGTTTCGGGAGTGATGCGGGGCTTGCTTTCCGACATTCACATGGCCGAAGGCGTCCACTTGACGGTGGCCCAGGGCGGGGACCTGTCGCTCGACGGCAGCCTCATCGATTCTTCTGGTGTCGGGTTCACCCTGACGGCCGCCGCCGGATCGAAGTTGAGGATGTTTCGGTCGGTATTTGAAACGGGGGATCTGATCGTCGACTCAGGCGATGTGGTGATTCGCGACAATCTTTTTGCCGAGGCCGGAGTTGTGATCGAGGACGGCGGCGACGGAGCGGCGGTCTACCATAATGTCGTCGATCGTCTGGATACCTTTCTCACCGTAATCGGAAACCCCCGGGTGACGGTGGAGGTTGACGGTTGGGGGAATGTCGAAGACCGCAACCGGACGCGCAACGATCTCGGGATCGAACTCGCGGCGTCCGGATTGAAGGCGGGGCGTACTCTGGACGCCGAGGGCAATCTCTTCATTCAGCCGGGTGACACCATCGAAGCCTATGTGGCTTATGCCGCTCTGTCCCAGGCAGTGGACCAGGCCGGATTCACGGCCGGGTATGCAACCGACTATTTTTCCGGCGCGAGCATCGAGACCCAGGGAGGCTGGGTTGAATTAAACGGCGGAAGTTCCACCGGTGGAGTAATCGGCGGTTGGCATGGAGTCTTTGGCCACTCAGCGACCGGAGGAACGGTCGTCGACGGAGAGGTTGTCCGGCTCGGTTTGACGGCGCATCAGCGGGAAGGACGCACGGTTCTTTTCCTGATGGACGGAAATTCGGCGTTCGCGTCGTCGGGCGAAGGGGATACGGCGTTGCGCCGCGAAAGCACCGGCGACCTTCTTGCGCCTTTCAGCATGAACTCCGGGTACGTCACCATCGACGGCACCGCGCCGCGGATCGCCGACGGGGCTGTGATCATGCAGGACCAGGGAGGCTGGGCTGATATGACCGCCTCCGGCGCGGTGGTCGAACAGGGCGATCTGCTGGTGAGTTTCGAAGCCTTCGACGCGCTGTCGGGAATCGACGAGTCCGGCGCCGCGGTCACTTTGGTCGGCCTGGGCGGCGCCGCGGGGGAAGTGATCGAGGGCAACCTGTTGGACGGCTCCTCCCGGGTGTGGATCGACGACGAGGAGCACACCCAATTTCTATTTACGGTTCCTCTCACGGCGGAAGCCCGGAACGGCGACTACGTGGTGCGCGCCGTGGTCAGCGATCGTTCCGGGAACACGGCCACGCTCGATCTGGGAGAAGTTATCCTGAACAAGAACGAGATCGATGTGGACATCAGTTTGCAGGGCTTCACCGCCGGCACCGATGCCAGTCCGTTGACGGTCGACGTCACTTTCGCCTTCACCGACGCCTTTGGCTCGGTGCTGGAGGAGCGGGTGGCTGCCGTGGTCATGGGAACGGCCAACCTCGATCGTTTCACCTTCAAGCAGGTGCCGGAAGGAACGGCCTACCTGAGTGCCAAGGCTCCGAAACATTTGCGTCGTCGTTTGCCTTCGACCCTCGACGCCAACGGTCAGGGAGCGGTGCGGTTTACAGAGAACCACCGCCTGCTGGCCGGCGATCTGACCGGGGACAACGCCGTCAGAAGCTCGGATCTCAATCTTTTCAGCACCTATTGGTTGCAGAACGTCGCCGACAATCCCGCCGCGGCGGTGGCGGATATCACCGGCGACGGACGGGTCCGGTCCACGGATCTGAACATTTTTCAAAGCAATTGGCTGGTCTCGGGGGATCCGAAATAGCATCCGGCCCGGGGAACGAACGGAGAAGATAAAGGAGACAGGATGAACACCTTGACCGAATACAAGCGAAACACTTTGGAACCGACGACCCGACCGGTCGTCCGGGTGGAACGAACGATCACCGCCTGCCGCCCGACCGAACTCGCGTTCGGCCGGGACCTCGCCTCGAACGGGAAGGCGGTCCTGGCGACCGCGGCAATCTTTCTGGGCCTGTTCACGCTGGCCATGGCGGATGACGCTTTGATGAGCAGCGCCGAATTCCAGCCGCTTTCGGAGATGGGAAGCGGGTTGCCCGCGCCGGAGTGGGCGGGCAATGAGGTCGCCTCCTATCAGTACTACCGATTTCTCGATGACAGTATGTCGGGTACGGCGGACGTCTTTCAGAATCCGTTCGGCAATCCCGGTTTCGTCGTGAACGTGAATTCCGGACAGTCCTGGCTTGATCCGGAAGACCCCGCATCCACCGTGCGCGAGGACAATGGAGGGGTATGGGAGATCGAGAATGGGGACCAGCTCACCTTCTCGATTCCGTTGCAGCAGGGGAGCAATGGCGGCCTGTCCCTGGATTTCCTGCTCAACATTGTGGCGTTTCAGGGAGAAGGATTGTTCGACTCGTTTTACTCTCTGCCGGATTTCTCGGTCGACGGGTATGCGATCGACGACCTGATCGGCGACAGTGGTCCGCTGGGAGAGCCCGGCAGTAATGGAGATTGGGTCTATTTGAGCTGGCAGGGAACAGTGCACGGTGTGACCGGAGGCGAGATCTCCTTCGTGGTTTCCAACGCCGGTAACGGTACGCTGGCCCTGGTCGATTCGTTTGAAGCCTACGTGATTCCCGAGCCCGGCACCTATGTGCTGCTGTTGGGAATCGCCGCCGCGACCGCGGTTGCAATCCGCAGGAAAATGTCACGCTGAAGGCCGGGTTGGGCTGATTAAAGCCCTAACGGCTCTTCCCTGGAGGGCCATGCTCCCGCATGGCCGCCGGCGCGGGAGCGCGTGCATCTGGCCCGCACCGCCGGCGCGGGAGCGCGTGCATCTGGCCCGCACCGCCGGCGCGGGAGCCTGCACCTTACACGCTTCTCATTTCGTCCCGGAGGGACGAGTGAAAATAGCCCGGCGTTTTAACGCCGGGTTCGTTTTTGGAGTTGAAATAGTCCCGAAGGGACGGCTGATATGGCGCATGTGTCGTATGTAAGTGCCTATTTCCATTGCGTTTTCGCAACGAAACAACGTCGCCCTTTTATAGAGCCGGAAATTCGTGACCGGTTATGGCCCTTTATTGGCGGGATCGCCCGAAAGAATAGGATTAAGGCTATCGAGATCGGCGGAGTTGCGGATCATGTCCACCTTCTGCTCTCTCTCCCACCTGGAATGCCTGTCGCCAAAGCACTGCAATTGGTCAAGGGCGGATCATCCAAATGGATCCATGAGAGCTTTGCTCAATTGCGTGAGTTCGCATGGCAGGAAAAATACGGGGCCTTCAGCGTAAGCGTCTCACAGCTTGATACCGTCAGACAATACATTCGGAACCAGGAAGATCATCACAAGCGATTGACCTTTAAGGAGGAATTCGTCGCTTTGTTGGAGAAACACGGAGTTTCGTACGATGAAAAATACCTTTGGGACTGAGATTCAGCCGTCCCTTCGGGACTGGTCGTCGTGTGGTGGATCAACCCGGCGTTAAAACGCCGGGCTATTTTCATATGGTCCCTCCGGGACAGGCTCACCTTTCCTTAGCAAATTCGACGTTTGCTGCGCCCAATGTGCTCGTACTGTTTTTTGCTTGTCAGGGCGGAAGTTCGTGTAAGGTGCAGACGGGAGCGCCGCCCTCCAGCCAAACGGAGTTTCCTTCCGGTTGCGGAGTCCGGTCTTGCGAAAACGTGAATTCGGCGTGAAGTGGAGGGGTATGCCGACTGTATTCAAGCTGATCATCCTGGTTTACCTCGCCGCGGTGGTATTTGTTCACTCGGTGCCGTTGGGAGGGGAAATCTCGCTGAGCGCCATGGAGGTGGTCGAGTATCGGGGATTCGAACTGCGGGCCAGCGATCTGGTGCACGTTTTTGTGTTCCTGCCGTGGGGGTTCATCGGCTTCATGTACCTTTGGCGCCGGCCGAAGGGTTATTGGACGAGAGCCTTCCTCTGGATCGTTATCGGGATCGTGCTCGGAGTCGCGGCGGAAGGCATTCAATATTGGATCGCTTACCGGTCCTTCAATCTTTCGGATATGGGCTTCAATATCGCCGGGGTTTTGCTTGGTTCCTCTGTTTTATTCCTGCGCGCCTTCACCGGTGGAAGAATCAAACGCCCGCGGCAAGAGGGGCGCCGGCGTGAGGATTTGGAAGACTGCCGGGCCGGCCCCGGATGAGACCGCAATACGGAGGGAGTTATTACCAGCGGAGGCAATAAGGGAATCCCCTATTGCCTCGCGAACCTGACCAGAGGGCGAACCGTTGGTTTGCCCCATAAATAAGCCGTATACCGCCGGTTGGGCCGTTACCTTCTCCAATTTTCACCCTCCGGTTACTCCACTCAACTTCCCCTTCACCGGTATAGCCGTAGCTTCCAAAAGAGGTTTTCACGACCTCATCTTTAGTAGTTTCCCTGATATGTGGCCTGTTAAGAACTTGTTATATTCAGGTACCGAAACGGCGCGTCAGTAGCGTTCCGGCTTCGGAGGGAATCAGAGGTTCCCGATTGAAAATGGCGGTTGGCAGAAGGCCGGTTGGAGGGAACCGGGAGCAGTTGTGAAAAGCGAGCCGTCGGAAATGGGAGTTTTGTAAAGGAAGTTAATGAGCACGATCACCGCAAAAACATCTGAAAAAAATCTGTTCGGTTTCTACCGGCGCAGTCGCCTGAGGCCATCCGGGCGTTCCCTGACGTCCAAACCGGCGGAGACGACGGCGGTGGAAAGCCGCCCGGTTGGATGTGATACCTTGATCGCGCAGGTCGCCGAGCGCTTCGGAGAAGACGTGGCCGCGTTCTTCCGGATGCATTTGCCTACCGATCGTTCCAATGTCTCCCTTTTGGACAATGTCGATCGTGAGGTGGTTGATTCCTTGCCGCGGGAACGGCCGGCGCTGGCGGTTCTGGAGCGGGCCAACAATGCCCGGAGGATCAACAAGTATTTTCGGTCGGTTAACTCCCGCCTGGAACTGGGAGGGATTTTTCTGGGATGCGCCGAGGTCAACGGGCAGCGTCGCGATCGTTTCTTCCGGAACCATTCCGCGCCGGTTGCTCATGTCGCCTATTTTTTCGATTTTCTGGTCCACCGTATCTGCCCGAAGATTCCCTACATCAAGCCGGCCTATTTCGCGCTGACCGGGGGACGCAACCGTCCCGTGGCCCGATCCGAAGCCCTGGGTCGGTTGATTTCGTGCGGTTTTGAGGTGGTGGAGTACCGCGAGATCGGCGGTCTGATGTTTTTCGCCGTCCGAAAAGTGCGGGACAGTGAAGAGGTCGCGAATCCCACCTACGGACCCTTCTGCAAGTTGAGAAGAGTGGGGATCGGCGGTGAATTCTTTACCGTCTATAAGTTCCGCACCATGCACCCGTACTCGGAATTCCTGCAGGAGTACCTTTACGACAAGCACAACCTGCAGGATGGAGGCAAATTTCTGAACGACTTCCGGATCACCCCGTGGGGACGCTGGATGCGTCGCCTGTGGCTGGATGAATTGCCCATGCTCCTCAATCTGTTCAAGGGCGAGTTGAAGCTGGTCGGGGTCCGCCCTTTGAGCCGGCAATATTTCGGGCTCTATCCGGACGAGCTGAAGCAACTTCGCAACCGGCACATGCCGGGGTTGGTGCCGCCGTTCTATTATGATCTGCCCAAGAGCTTTGACGACATCGTGGCATCCGAGATCACGTACTTGCGCGCCTACGAAAAGGCTCCTTTTCGTACCGATATCAAGTACCTGGCGGTCGCGCTTTGGAATATCTTTGTAAAAAGGGCTCGCAGCGCCTAGAGATTTCTTGGAATCAGGCGTAAACCCTTGCAGACTGTGGCATTCACTTACTGCCGGGGATTATTTTATGAAAATCGCGATTGTTGGTCTTGGTTACGTCGGATTACCGCTTTCTCTCCAATTCGCCCGTTCCGGGGTCGATGTGATCGGCCTCGATGTCGACGGCAAAAAGGTGGATGCGTTGATGCGCGGCGAAAGTTACATCAAACACATCGCTTCCGCGGATATTCAAGAGCAGGTCCAGGCAGGGTGTTTTCGCGCTTCCACTGATTTCTCCGAAGTATCGCAGGTGGAGGCGGTGGTGATTTGTGTGCCGACGCCCTTGAACAAGTACCGGGAGCCCGACATTTCCTATGTCCTCGATACCGGACGGAGTATTGCTCCCTATCTTGGCGCCGGCCGGGTGGAAGTCGCCCGGAAAGCCGGAACGGTGCAAAATGGCCGCGAATCTCAGTCGACTGTGGCCGTAGCCGAAAATGATGGGTCGAACGGTAATGGGTCGCGGACCAAACTGGTGGTCCTTGAATCGACGACCTATCCGGGAACCACGGACGAAGATTTGCTGCGGGTGCTTGAAGAGGGATCCGGCCTGAAAGCGGGAGTGGATTTCCACCTCGCCTTTTCGCCGGAACGTGAAGATCCCGCCAATCCCCTCAGCAAGGTCGCCACGATTCCCAAGGTGGTGGGAGGCTACACGCCCGAGTGTCTGGAGCGCGCCAAGGAGCTTTATGGCAAAGCGATCGAAACGTTGGTGCCGCTGTCATCCTGCCGCGCCGCCGAGGCCACCAAACTGCTGGAGAATATTTTTCGCGGCGTGAACATCGCCTTGGTGAACGAGCTCAAGGTGGTTTACGAGGCCATGGGGATTGATGTTTGGGAAGTCATCGACGCCGCCAAGACCAAACCTTTCGGTTTTATGCCGTTCTACCCGGGCCCCGGCCTCGGCGGGCACTGTATCCCGATCGACCCGTTTTACCTCACCTGGAAAGCCCGGGAATACGGGCAACACACCCGTTTCATCGAGCTGGCCGGCGAGGTGAACAACAGCATGGCGCTGCACGTGGTGCACAAGGTGGCGGAAGCCTTGAACCAGCGTTCCACCGCTATTCGCGGCAGTCGCATTCTTTTGATCGGGCTTGCCTACAAGGCCGACGTCGACGATATGCGCGAGTCTCCGACCTTCGTCCTGATGGATAAGTTGGCCGAGCGCGGCGCCGAGATCAGTTATTTCGATCCCTGGATCCCTGAAATCACACCGACCCGCGAGCACGATCACTGGACCGGGACGCGTTCCGTGACCTGGGACCGGGAAACCATCTCCGCTTTCGATTGCGTGGTCATTAGCACCGCTCACTCGACGGTTGATTACCGGGAGCTGGGTGAATGGGCGGACTGCATCGTCGATACGCGGAACGCGATGGCCAAGGCGGGCGTCACCGGGAGTAGCGTCGTAAAAGCTTGATTATAGATGTATTACGTCTTATTTAGGCGTAATCAATGTTATGATTTCCGTCTCGCATAACCTCAGGGAACGGTTTTCACGTGAAATCTGCCTTATCCTGGCCTTGGCTCGGAAAGAGGTCGGGCCGGATGCATTGAGGGATCTTGAGGATCTGCTTTCGGTGGGAATCGATTGGGATTCCGTGCTCGAATTGGCTTATTATCATCGTGTCGACCCCCTCCTGTATCGGAATTTGAAGCTTAATGCCTGGGATGCCGTTCCCAGTTCACAGGGAGAACGGTTGTCTCGTGCCTTTTTCGCGAATCAGGGTCGAATGATGTCTCTCACGGCCGAATTGATTCGCCTGACCGGAAGCCTGAAATCGGAAGGAATCGAGGCGATCAGTCTGAAGGGCCCAGTACTGGCCGCTTCGCTTTATGACAATGTGGCAATGCGGTATTCCGGGGATCTTGACATCCTCGTACGCCCGGGCGACTTGCCTCAAGCGCTTAACGTTTTTCGCCGCTGCGGTTACCGGGTGCACCTGGGGTCCTCATCGGAAGAGGTGAGCGCCAACCAGGAGGTGGCTATCCGGCGCTTCCACTATCATTATATCCTCTACCACGAGGGAATGGGGCACACGGTGGAGCTCCACTTTCGGCTCTTTGGCGGCAAGTTGAAATGGGGTTCCTCCACGGATCAGGCTTTCGAGAACATGTCGGTTTGCGAGGTGGGAGGCAGTCCGATCAATGTTTTAAGCGATGCGGAGAACTTGCTGTTTCTCTGCCTTCATGGGGGTAAACATGCCTGGTCGCGCCTGGAATGGATCGTGAGCATGGCCGAAATCCTGCGCCGGACAGAAGGGTTGGACGAAAAAAAACTATGGTCGTTAGCGGAACAGCGCGCGGCGGGCCCGGCGCTCCTTTTGGGGATTTCGCTGGCGGATCGCTATTTTGGAATTCCTCCCTTCAAGACACTCAGGGAGAAAGCCGGGAACCGGCACGGGATCGAGAAACTTTCAGTCACAGTTGACGAGTTGTTGGAAAATCCGGGACTTGTTGATGCCGGAGAGAAGATAGCTCCCCGTTTTCATTGGGAGCTTTGCGATACCGTGGGCCGGCGATTGCATTTGTATGTGACCCGTAAGCTGATCCCGAATTGTTCTGATGTCGCTGCTGCCGACTGGAGCCCGCCCTGGCAGTTTCTTTATTATCTGGGACCCTTCAGAAGACTATTGAGCGTGGCGGGAGATTCGTTTCGCGGGGATCGCAAGGAAGGTTGAGTTTGAATGGCGGAGCGCTTTAGGCGCTCGATCACAGGATTATTCGGCCGTCCAAAGAGGTTAAATCAAATTGATAAAAAAAGCGGCTTCCGTTCGAGACGGAAGCCGCTTTTTTTGTTCAATTCAGCCGTGATCAGGCAAGGGCCGCCTGGGCGGCCGCCAGCCGGGCGATGGGCACCCGGTTGGGAGAGCAACTGACGTAGCTCAAACCGATCTCGTGGCAGAAGCCGATGGAGTCCGGATCGCCGCCGTGCTCACCGCAGATACCGAGCTTGATATCCTTGCGGGTCATGCGACCGCGTTCGACTCCGAGCTTCATCAATCCGCCCACACCCTTCATGTCCACCGTGGCGAAGGGATTGCGGGGAACGATGTCCAGTGTTTCGTACAGCGGCAGGAACGAGGCGGTGTCGTCGCGGCTCATGCCGAGCGTCGTCTGGGTCAGATCGTTGGTGCCGAAACTGAAGAATTCCGCGGTCTTCGCGATCTCATCCGCCACGATGGCGGCACGCGGGATTTCGATCATGGTTCCGACCAGGTACTTGATTTTGACCTTTTTCTTCTCCATGACTTCCTGCGCCACGCGGTGGATGATCGCAACCTGGTTCTCAAGCTCGCCGGGGAAGCCGACCAGCGGAACCATGATTTCAGGTTCGACCTTGATCGGTTTCTTGGCCTTGAGCACGCTGGCCGCCGCTTCGAAGATAGCGCGGGCCTGCATCTCGGTGATCTCCGGATAAGCAATACCGAGACGGCATCCACGGTGACCCAGCATCGGGTTCTGCTCGTGCAGCGCCTTGACGCGTTCGATGATCTTTTCCTGCGGAACATCCAGTTTGCTGGCGAGGCCGCGAATGGCGCTGTCGTCGTGCGGAAGGAATTCGTGCAGGGGCGGATCGAGCAGACGAATGGTCACCGGGTAGCCCTTCATGGCTTTGAAGATGCCGGCGAAATCCTTCCGCTGATAGGGAAGCAGCTTGGCCAGGGCGCTGCGACGGGCCTTTTCGGTGTCGGCCAGGATCATTTCCCGCATGGCCACGATCCGCTCGCCTTCGAAGAACATGTGCTCGGTACGGCAGAGTCCGATGCCGGCGGCGCCCAGCGCCACCGCCTGAGCGGCCTGTTCCGGGCTGTCGGCGTTGGTGCGAATGCCGAGACGACGCACTTTGTCGGCCCAGGTCATGACTTGATCGAACAGCTGGTAGGTGTAGCTGTCCTTCGCCTTGAGCTTGCCGGACAGAATCTGGTTCACCTCCGAAGGCGCGGTCGGCACAAAACCGGAGTAAACCTCGCCTGAGGTGCCGTCGATGGAAATGTCGTCGTGCTCCTTCAGAACCAGGGTTCCGACCCGCAGTTCGCGCTTGGTATAGTCGATGACGATTTCGGAAGCGCCGCAGATGCAGACCTTGCCCATCTGGCGCGCCACCAGTGCGGCGTGGGAACTGACGCCGCCGCGGGAGGTCAGAATCCCTTCCGCCGCGAGCATGCCGCCGATGTCTTCCGGCGAAGTTTCCTGACGGCAGAGAATGACCTTCTCTCCCTTGGCCCGCTGGCGTTCGGCTTCCTTGGCGCTCATCACGATCTTGCCGGAAGCGGCGCCGGGGCCGGCGGGCAGTCCGTTGGCGATGACCTTGACTTTCTTTCGTCCCTCCGCGTCGAAGATCGGCACCAGCAGGGTGGAGATCGATTCAGCCGGGATGCGGTTGAGTGCGGTCTTCCAGTTGATCAGCTTTTCGTTGACCATCTCGACCGCGATACGCACGGCGGCCAGACCGGTCCGTTTGCCGTTGCGGGTTTGCAGCATGTAGAGGGTGCCGTCCTCGACCGTGAACTCGAAGTCCTGCATGTCGCGGAAATGGCGCTCCAGGCGCTTCCGAACCTTGTCCAGTTCCTGGTAGGCATGCGGCATCTCCACCGCCATCTGGGCCATCGGATTGGGGGTGCGGATACCCGCCACCACATCCTCGCCCTGGGCGTTGATGAGGTATTCGCCGTAGAAGACTTTTTCACCAGTCGCCGGATCCCGGGTGAAGGCCACCCCGGTCGCAGAGGACTCGCCCATGTTGCCGAATACCATCGCCTGCACGTTGACCGCGGTGCCCCACTCGTGGGGAATGTTGTACTTGCGGCGGTAGATGACGGCCCGCTCGTTGTGCCAGGAGCCGAAAACCGCGCCGATGGCGCCGTGCAACTGCTGGTGAACGTCCTGCGGGAAAGCGCCTCCGGCGATACGTTTGATCAGCGCCTTGTAGCGGCGGATGAGCTCGATCAGGTTGTCGGTGGTCAGTTCGCTGTCGTTGATCACCCCAAGCTCTTTTTTGAGGTCGCCCATGACTTCGTCGAAAGGCTCGTGGGCGTGTTCGCCTTCCGGCTGAACCCCCATGACGACATCGCCGTACATCTGGATGAAGCGGCGGTAGCAGTCGTAGGCGAAGCGGGAGTTACCCGATTTCGCGGCCAGGCCCTCGACCGTTTTGTCGTTCAGGCCGAGGTTGAGAATGGTATCCATCATTCCCGGCATCGAATCCCGGGCGCCGGAACGCACCGAGAAAAGAAGCGGATTTTTGGAGTCGCCGAACTTCTTGCCGGTCTGCTTCTCCACTTCGCCGAGGGCGGTGAGGATCTGCTGCTCCAAACCGGCGGGATACCGGTTTTTGTTCTCGTAGTAGGCGGTGCAGACGTCCGTCGTGATGGTGAACCCGGGAGGGACGGGCAGGCCAATGCGGGACATCTCCGCCAGATTGGCGCCTTTGCCTCCCAGCAGCGGCTTCATCGTTCCGTCTCCGTCCGTCTTTCGGCCGAAAGCGTAGACGAACTTCGTCTTGCTGGAGGAGCGTTTCGTCGCCGTCTTTTTCTTGGCGGCTGCTCGCGTGGTTTTCCTCTTGGCGGTGGCTTTGCGTGGCATCGGTGATTACTTGATTATTAGGATGTTTCTCTGTGTTCAAGGAGTAGAAACGACAAGTTTAATACCGATGCCGCTTTAGGTGTCAATGGCTTAGCGCGGTACAATTGTGTCTTTAAGCGTTATTTCGTTCGATTTCGCTCCGGCGCCGGCGCTGGCGTCTTTTCGGAAAGTTGCCCATTGCCACTTCGAATCGAACAAGCCAAATTGGAGCTTTTATGGACGATCGCGAAGAAGGGGATGACTGGCTCGACCAGAAGGCCGAAGAGACGGAGGACGCCGACGAAAACGGTTCCAGCGGTGAGGGGAAAGCCATGGGGTTTCTCGACCACCTGGACGAACTGCGCGGCGTCCTGATCAAGAGCATCGTGGCGTTTGTCTCGGCGGCCGCCCTGATCGCCTTTTTCCTCCGCGATTTCGCGGCCATTCTCAATCGGCCCCTGGTGCGGTCGATCGGGGATTCCGGGTTGATGGACAGCTTGATCACCACCTCGCCGATGGCGGTCTTTGCCGTGCTCGTGCAGTTGTGCTTCCTGGGAGGGCTCGGATTGTCGCTGCCGTTCATTCTTTACTTTGTCGCCCGTTTCGTCGCTCCCGCCTTAACCGCGCGGGAGATGAAGTTGCTCAAACCGGTATGCGTGGCCTGTTTCCTTCTTTTCCTGGGCGGCGCGTTGTTCAGTTATTTTGTCCTGGTGCCGGGCGTCATTCGTTTTTCGGTTTCTTTGAATGAGATGCTGGGCCTCCAGTTGTTCTGGTCGGCCGACCGCTATTACAATATGCTGGTCTGGATGATGATCGGGATCGGGGCGGCGTTCCAGTTTCCCATGGTGATCTGTCTGCTGGTTTACGCGGACGTCGTCACCACCGAGCAGCTCCACGTCGGCCGCCCCTATGCCATCGTGGGGTTCTTTGTCGCCGGCATGATGCTGACCGCCACCTGGGATCCGCTCACACAGACCATGGTGGCGCTCCCCATGTGGGGTCTCTACGAAATATCCATCCTGGTCGGCCGCCGCATGGAGCGCGTCCGTGCGCGGGAATTGGCCGAGCAGGGCTTCGACGACTTTTAGCCTGGATCTCTTTAACTCCGGCCGGCGGGAAGTTTTCCTTTGAGGAATGGCGCGGTGGGGCTGGCGGAGATTTTGATCAGATCGGCGGCGGGTCCCTGGTGGAGGATGCGGCCGCCTTCGTCGCCCCCTTCGGGTCCAATCTCGACCAGGTAATCGGCTTCGGCCAGGAGGTCGATGTTGTGTTCGATGACCACCACGGTGTGCCCTTGGTCGACCAGGCGGTGCAGCACGTGGATGAGTTTGTCACAATCGCTGAAGTGCAACCCGATGGTCGGTTCCTCCAGGATGTAAAGGTTGCCCGGCGAACGGCTCCCGGCCGGCGCCTCGCCTTTGATCAGTTCGGTGACCAGTTTCATGCGCTGCGCTTCGCCTCCGGAGAGGGTGGGGCTGCTCTGTCCGAGTGTCAGGTACCCGAGTCCCGTATCCACCATTAAACGACACATGGTCCGGATGCGGCTGTGAAAATCAAAGTGTTCCTCCGCCTCTTCAAAGGTCATGGCCAGCACGTCGCCGATCGACTTGCCGTTCCACAGCAGGTCCAGGATCTCCGGCCCGTAACGGTTGCCGCCGCATTCCTCGCAGGGCAGGTAACTATCGGGCAGGAAATTCATCTCAAGCTTCACCCGTCCGGCGCCTTTGCACGTTTCACAGCGTCCGCCGGCGGTGTTGAAGGAAAACGTGCCCGGCTGGTAGCCGTGAACCTTGGCCTCCGGGAGCCCGGCGTAAACCTGCCGGATCAGATCGAAGGCGCCCAGGTAGGTGGCCGGGGTCGAGCGAGGGGTTTTGCCGATGGGCGCCTGGTCGACTTCGACGACCTTGCCGAAGCGGTCGCCGTTGATCAGCTCCGCGAAGAGCCGGGCCTGGTTTTCTCCTCCGACCCCCGGAATGGGTTCCGGCAGGTTGTCGGGTTTCAGACGGGAGATTCTTTGTCGCGCCGCCTGTTGCACCAGGGGGCCGAGCAGGTCGCGAAAGAGGGTGGATTTTCCCGCTCCGGAAACCCCGCAGACCATGATGAGCCTCCCGAGCGGAAGTTGCAGGTCGTCGCCCTTGAGGTTGCGCAGGGCGGGCTTTTTCAAAATGAGCCAATCGGTGTCGGTGGCGCGCCGTCCCCGTCCGGGCGCCGGGGGCAGTTCCCGCCAGGCGCCGCGCAACGGGCGGTCCGGACTCTGGCGAAGGTAGCGTCCGGTAATGGACTTCCGGTTACGGCCCAGCGCCTCCAGGCTTCCCCGGGCCAGCAGTTCTCCTCCGTGAATCCCGGCGCCGGGCCCGAGGTCGATGATGCCGTCGGCCGCCCGCATGGTCTCCTCGTCGTGTTCGACTACCAGGAGAGTGTTGCTCTGGTCGCGCAACCGGCGGAGCGAGCGCAGCAGGCGTTCGTTGTCACGGGAATGCAGACCGATGGAGGGTTCGTCCAGGATGTAAAGGACGCCGCAGAGGTTGGAGCCGAGTTGTCCGGCCAGACGGATACGCTGGGACTCTCCTCCGGAAAGGGTTCTGGCCGATCGATCGAGGCTGAGGTAGGCGAGGCCGACTTCGTCCAGGAATTGGAGACGCTCTTCAATTCGCGGCAGAATGTCGCGCGCGATGCGGCGGCCGCGGGCATCCGGATCGAGTTGATGCAGGGCCGCGACCAATTCGTGGGCGCGCATTTGCAGCAGTTGCGGGAGGGAGCGCAACGTGCCGTCGCGGAACCGCACCTTGACCGCCCGGCTGATCGGGTTGAGGCGTTCCCCATGGCAGTCCGGACAGAGCGCGCCGTCTTCCACCGGTTCTTCATACTCGGCATCCTCTTCCAGGAGATCGGCGTACAGTCGTCCGTGTCCGCGACAGGTCGGACACCAGCCACGCGACGAATTGAATGAGAAATGTTTGGGGTCCAGTTCGGGAAAGGCTTCCCCGGTCGTCGGATCGGTGCGGCTGGTGGAGAACCAGGCCAGAATTCCCTGGGCGGGATGGAGGAGGAAGCACGATCCGCGGCCGAGGCGCAACGCGGTGCGCAGGGCTTCTTTGGTGGACGGAGCTTCAGCCGGGCGTTTCTTTTTCGGCCGCTTTCCGAGGTCCGCCACCACAACTTCGATGTCGTGTTCGCGGTAGCGGTCGAGTCGGCGAAACTTGTCGACCGGAATGATCTCCCCGTCGGCGCGCATCAACTGAAAGCCGTGTTCAGCGATCCAGGTGGCGATCGGCTGGTGGTGCCCCTTGCGGCCGCGCACCAGGGGAGCGCAGAGGTAGAGGTGGGGGGAGGCTTTCGAGGACGGTTCCGCCAGCAGGGTGTTGAGTTTTCGCAGGAGCGCGTCCTCGGATTGGGCAATCACCGGTTGCCCGGTGGCGGGGTTGTGTTGGATGCCGATGCGGGCGAAGAGCAGACGCAGGTACTGGGCGACTTCGGTGACCGTGGCCACAGTGGACTTGCGGTTGCCCCGGGTGACGCGTTGTTCGATGGCGACGGTGGGAGGAATGCCTTCCAGCGAGTCGATTTCCGGACGGGGAAGCTGCTCGACGAATTGCCGGGCGTAGGCCGACATCGATTCCATGAAGCGGCGCTGGCCCTCGGCGAAAATGATGTCGAACGCCAGCGTGGATTTGCCGGAACCCGATACGCCGGTCACCACCGTGATTTGGCGGTGGGGAATTTCCAGGGAAAGGTTCTTCAGGTTGTGCTCGCGGGCGCCGGTGAGGCGGATGGCGCCGTTGGCGGAGGGCAGGAGGGCTTCTTTCGCCTTCTTTTTTGGGCGCTTGCTTTTTCGGGGATAGCTCGATCCGGTTTCGGCCACCTTTTGGTTGCCGGTTTCGCGTTCCCGCAGCGCGGTCACCAGGAACTCGCGCGAGGCGCAGTCCGCGACGGCCAGGTCTTCCGGAGTTCCCTGAGCCACCAGTCGGCCACCCTCGGCGCCCGCGCCGGGGCCGATCTCGATCAGCCAATCGGCGGACTTGATGACGTCGAGCTGATGTTCGATCACCACCAGGCTGTGCCCTTTCTCAACCAGGGCCTGTAGAACGCCGATAAGGCGCTTGATGTCGTGG
This sequence comes from Opitutia bacterium, assembly GCA_050506795.1. Taxonomy (GTDB): domain Bacteria; phylum Verrucomicrobiota; class Verrucomicrobiia; order Opitutales; family T3Sed10-336; genus SLOW01. The sequence goes on along the minus strand of JBJHCF010000036.1, from coordinate 37,886 downwards.
CGATGCAGGCCGGTCGTGGGTTCATCCAGGAGCAGAAGCGCGTTTGCTTCCTCCGAACCGGCCTTCTGCCGGCTGGCTTTTGGTCCGGCAAGACCCGACAGGTACTTGACCAGTTTCAACCGTTGTGATTCGCCGCCGGAGAGGGTGTTGAGCGGCTGACCCAGAGTCAGGTAGCCCAGACCCACGTCCTGCAAAACGCTCAGGCGCGAGGCGATTTTCGGTTGATCGCCGAAAAAGAGTTGGGCTTCATCCACGGTCATGCCCAGAACCTCTTCGACCGAGCGGTCGCGGTAGCGCACCGCCAGAACCTCCGGCTTGAAGCGTTTGCCCTCACAGGTGGCGCAGGGAACGTGGATGTCGGAGAGGAATTGCATTTCCACCCGTTCATAACCCAGGCCCTGACAAGTGTCACAACGTCCGTCGCCGCCGTTGAAGGAAAAATGCGAGGTGGAAAAGCCCTGCTCCACCGCGGCACCCACTCCGGCGAAGAGTTCGCGAATTCCGTCCCAGGCCCCGGTGTAAAGGGCGGAGTTGGATCGCGGCGTACGGCTGACCGGCGACTGGTCGACCAGGACGACCTCACCGACGTGGTCGATTCCCCGAAGGTCGGAGAATGCGGCAGGATCGTCCGCGGTTTGGCCGCGCTGCGCGGCCAGTCCCTGATAAATGACGTTGTCGAGGAGGGTGGATTTGCCCGATCCCGAAACGCCGGTCAGACAGACCAGGCGGTGCAGCGGCAGATCCAGGTCGAGGGCGTGAATGTTGTGTTTGGTGACGCCGCGAAAATGTATCCAATCCCTGGATCTGACCGAGTCGGCTCGTTTGGGAGGCGCCTCCACCGCACGGCGAATGGTCGGTGCTTCGATGGCGCGGCGCCCGGAAAGGTAGGCGCCGGTAATGCTTTCGGCGCAGGCGGACATGGCGCCGAGCGAGCCCTGGTAAACCAGGCGGCCGCCCAGCCGCCCGGGTTCCGGTCCCAACTCGATCACCTGGTCGGCGGCGCGGATCATGGCTTCGTCGTGTTCCACAACCACCACGGTGTTGCCCGCGCTGGTGAGGCGGCGGAGGATTTTTATCAGCCGGTCGATGTCGCGGGAGTGCAAACCGATGGATGGCTCGTCGAGGACAAACAGCGTATCCACCAGGGAAGTACCGAGGCACGAGGTCAGGTTGACCCGTTCGACCTCGCCCCCGGACAGCGTCCGTGAGGTGCGGTCGAGCGTCAGGTACCCGAGTCCCACTTGGTCGAGGTAACCGAGGCGGTCGAGAATGGCGTCGAATGCCAAATCGGCCTGGCGCTGCCCGGTCGGCCGGTGATGTTTCCGCAGGAATTCCAGCAGTTCGCCAACCGGCATCCGGTAAAGATCCGGCAGGCGCTTTTTCCGCCATTGCCAGTTGAGGGCTTCCGGTTGGAGACGGGCTCCATCGCAATCCGGACAGGTCCGGTAGGAACGATAGCGGGAGAGAAAGACCCGCACGTGCATTTTGTAGGTCTTGGTCTCCAGGTAGTCGAAAAAACCCTTGAGTCCGTACCAGGCTTGAGGCCATTCCCGTCCGTCCGTTCCGTAATCCGGCTCGCCGTAAAGGATGAGATCGCGGTGCTTGGCCGACAGTTCGTCGAACGGGATGTCGATGGGAATGCCCGCCCGCCGGGCGAAGCGGAGCATATCGCGTTGGGATTCTCCGTAAACCTCCCCCTGCCAGGGTTTGACCGCGCCGTCCGCCAGGCTAAGGAGGGTGTCGGGCACGGCGAGGCGGTAATCGATTTCGATAATGCGTCCGAAACCGCGACAGCGGGGGCAGGCGCCGAGCGGGGAGTTGAAGGAAAAGAGGGCCGGGATCGGGGCACGGAAGCGTTCACCGGTGGCCGGGGAATGCAGCCCGCTGGAAAAGCGGGCCAGTTCGGCTCCCTCCGGATTGAAGAGCGCGATGAGCCCGTTGCCGAAGTGAAGCGCGGTCTCCGCCGCTTCCAGGAAACGCCTGCGGTTGCCGGTGGTGAGGGGCACCCGGTCCTGTGCCACGTAAAGGTGTTGGGCGCCGGTTTTGCCCAGGAGACCCGCCGGGATTTCCCGGTCGATTCTTTGAACCGCGCCATCGATGACCGCGCGCCGGTACCCCTGGCGCAGGAGGTTTTCAATGATCTCCTCCCAGGACAATTTCGGCGGCCGGTTCACTGGAAAGCCGATCAGCACGGTCGCGTCCGGGAACCGCTTGCGCGCTTTTTTCCAAATGACGGCCGGGTTTTCGTCTTCGATCTTCTCGCCGGTTTGGGGATCGAAGAGCTCGGCGACGTGGCTGAACCAGACTTTGAAGTAGTCGCAGAGCTCGGTCATCGTGCCGACGGTCGAGCGGGAGGTTTTGACCGTGTTCCGCTGTTCAATGGCGATGGAAGGGGGAATGTTCTCGATGCGGTCGACGTCCGGCCGGTCGAGCATCTCCAGGAATTGGCGGGTGTAGGAACTGAAGGTCTCGACGTAGCGCCGCTGGCCTTCGGCGTGCAGGGTGTCGAAGACCAGGGAGGATTTTCCGGTGCCGCTCAGGCCGGTGACGACGATGAGCTGTCCCCGGGGAAGATCCAGGTCGAGGTTTTTCAGGTTGTTCTGACGGACGCCCCGGAGGCGGATTGGTGATGGATTGCCGGCACTCATCGAAGGAAGCGGATACCGTCGCCGAAAAGGCGGCGATTTCCAATCCCGGAATGGAATTCTTTCGAGGCTCTTGATGTCGGCCTGGGATTCTGTTGAAATCCGTCGTTATGGAAATTGATGCGTCTTCGGTGATTCTCCAGATGGTGAGCCCGGCCGTCATGTTGTCGGCCTGCGGTTTGATCCTGGTGGGATTGGGCAACCGCTTTGCCCGGGTGGTGGACCGAATCCGTTCGTTTAATCGGGAATGGCACCTGCTGAAGAAAATGGGTGAGTCCGCGACCGAGTACGACCTGGATCGGCTGCGTATCATGGAAGTGCAGTTTCCTCACCTTTATCTCCGGGGAAAGCTGATGCGGAACTCGATGTTCTGCCTCTACAATGCGATTTTTCTCTTTGTGCTCTGTTCCTTCGCCATCCCGATCGATATCGAAATCGTGACTCTGATCACCTTTTGCGCCGGCATGGGCAGTGTTCTTGCCGGAACCGTTTACGCCTCGCGCGAGGCGTTTATTTCCTTTCGGCTGATGTCGTTCGAGATTCCTCCCCAATTGATGGGGGGCGAGGAAAGCGCGGCCGAGAAAGACTGAGTCACAATCCCGCCACCCGACCGGCAAAGCCGCTTATGCCGATCACCGCGCCCACCACCGCGCCGTAGGCGAGGTGTCCGGCCAGGTGGGCGAGACCCACCTGCATCCCGGCGTTGCGAAAGTGTTCGATGGGATGGTGTTCCGAGACCACCATAACCAGCATGATGCTGATCACTATCCCGTGCAGGAAACCGATGCCTAGCCCTGCGGCCATACAAGCCAGCCCGCTCTCCAGTCCGAACGCCATAAAAAGCAGGGTGTAGATCATGGCGAACAGGACCCCGGAAACGCCGTGGATGAACCACCCGACCACGTTGGCGGTTTCCATGGACCGGGTGAACAGACTGCCCAGCGCCGTGGTCATGGTTCCGTTGGTGAAACCGGTGCGGGAAATGAGGTACATCGCCCCGTCCATGGCCGCGGCGGCCGCCAGGCCGGCGAGGACGGTGAAAATCAGGAATTGAAGGATGAGGGAAATCGGGTCCATATAGCAGTACGGTTGAACTGGTTAAGGCGTTGGCAATTGCTGTGTCAGTGTATGCCGGTCCGCGGAAAAATCCATGCCCCGAGCAAAAAAAAACGGCATCGAGGACACCTGAAGCGAATTGGAGTGTCTCTGTGGTCACGGAGAGGTCGCCGTAATTATTGCATCATGAGAAAACTGCGTTCCATTGTTACCGTATTCCTTCTGCTGGTTTTCGGGGCCGGTGTTGCCCGCGCGGAGGCGGCGAATTTTCCATTCGAGCCGGGGGAGAAGTTGACCTTTAATCTGCGCTGGGGTGTGATTTCGGCCGGGACGGCGGTGTTGGAGGTGCATCCCATGTCCGAGGTGGAAGGGGAGGAAGTGTATCATTTTTCCCTTACGGTACGCACCAACTCCGTCCTCGACCGGATTTACCGGGTGCGCGACCGGATTGACGCCTATGTGTTCAGTGACCTGAGCGGCTCCGCTCTGTACAAGAAAAAGCAACAGGAGGGCCGGCACGAACGGGATATCAAGGTGACCTTCGATCGCGAAGCCGGTACCGCGCTCTATTCCAATTTCGGCCGGGAGCAGGAGCCGATCCAGCTGGAGCCGGGCACTTTTGATCCCCTTTCGGTGTTTTACGTTTTTCGGACCCTGCCCTTCGGGGACAACGGTCGCGTGCAGATCAATGTGACCGATGGGAAAGGGGTGCAGTTGGGCGAAGGCCGCCTGCGCGGTCGCGAGACTATCCGGGTTCCGGCCGGCCGCTTCGAAACCAGGCTGGTGGAGCCGGACATGCGTGAGGTCGGCGGTGTTTTCGAGGAAAGTGACGACGCCACCCTGCGCATATGGGTGAGCGACGATGACCGGCGTATTCCCGTTCGGCTCTCCAGCAAGGTGGCCGTGGGCAGCTTTCATGCCGAGCTGATCGAAATCAAAGGAGAAAAGGCTCCGGAGCGTCCTCCGCCGCCCGCGCCCCCGCGTCAGCGCCGCTAAGATGTGAGGGGTAAATCGGGCTGTTTCCCGCGTGAGGATTTTCTTTTCAACTGCCGCCGAATCCACCATTCTTTCCGTTTTATGCCGTGGCGTTCTATTTTTTCCGGATCTGTTCTTCTTTCCCTGATGCTCGCTTCCGCCTGCTCGCCTGAAACGGGCGAGGTGGAGGTGTCCGGGCAGGTTTTCCTGATGATGCCCGATGGCGACAGCCAGCTCCTGAGCCTGGTGGCGGTGCGGGTTTTCGACCGGTCCGACATGCGGCGTTTTCTGCGGGATCGCGAGGAGGTCATCGACGCCCGCATGGGCTTGCTGGCCGACCGGGAAGCTGAGAAGAAGGCGCAGCACGACGTGGCGATCACCGCCCGGGAAGAGGCCGAAGCCCGTCTGCGGCAGCGCCGCGACGAAGTGGCGCGGGAAAGGGAGGCGCTGGAGCGGGAGCTCGGGCGGAGAATCGCCGATCACCGGGGAAGTATTCGGCAGAACGAAGCCTTTATTATCGACCTTACCGAAACGCCGCAGCCGCCGGAGGGGATTCCCACCCGCGAGGAGTACCAGGCTTTCAGCGAGCGCCGGGAGCGTTGGTTTTCCATGAACCGATCGGAACGGGAGGCGTGGCGGGAGGCCCTGGGAACCCAGAACCGGAACCTGGAACAAGCCATCGAGGCCATCGAAGAGGAGCTCAATGCCCAATTGTTGCGCTGGGAGGAAGAGCTCAATTCCCTGCGGGCGGAACTGGAGGCGCGTCAGGCGGCGGAGGCGGAGGCGGAAGCCCCTTGGCGCGAGGCCGTGGCGTCGCGGGAGGCCTTTCCCACCATCTTCGATTTCTTTCAGGATCTTCCGGAATTCACGGACATGGTTCGTACCGACGCCAACGGCGAATTTGCCCTGAACGTCTCGAAAGGGGAACAGAAGGCGATCCTTGCCATGGTGGACCGGGAAATTCAGGGAAACCGGGAAAAACGCTGCTGGCTGCTTTGGGTCGATCCGGCCCGTTACGATGGCCGAAAGTTGCTGCTGAGCAACCACAACGCCATTACCTGGGACTCACGTCCGGAAAGTTTTTCCGCCTGGGCGCGTTCGGATTAAGTTGAAAATAAGCCGATTATCGGTTATCTAAAAACACCGATGACTGCTTCACGACCTCAGTGTCCGCGATGCCGAAAAGAGTCGCTGAAGAAATTCTTCACCCGGGGGGACAAGCTGGTGATTACCCTCTTTTTTTGCTCTGTGGTGCTGATACCGGTAGCGGTGTGGATTCTATTTCATCCCCGGCATTTTCACTGCCCGCGCTGCGGGTACGGGCTACACCCTCGGCCCTGCGGAAAACGTGCCGCCAGCCTGAAACGAAAGCATTTCCACATCCCCGGCCAGGAGAGTTTGCTGGAGCGGTGACGTTCTATCAGATAATGCGCAGGCGCGGCAGGTCCTGATTGTCGATCACGCCCACCGGAACGCCGGAGCGGTCGACCACGATCAGATCGTCGATGCGGTATTTCTCGAAGAGCTTCAGCGCTTCCACCGCCATAGCTTCGGCTTCGATCGTTTTGGGATTGCGGGTCATGAATTCAGCCACCGGGCGGTCCAGGCAATCGTTGCTTTGCACGGTGGCGCGACGAAAGTCGCCGTCGGTGAAGATGCCGCTGAGCCGTTGGCTTTCTGCGCTGACCAGGGCGAGGGATCCGGCTTTGGCACGGGTCATGGCCAGGATCGCTTCCCGGGTGACGGCGGTCTCCGGAAGCACTGGAAAACGTGTGCCCGAGCGCATGATGTCGGCGACCCGGAGCAGCAGGCTGCGGCCGAGGTTGCCCGCGGGGTGGAACCGGGCAAAGTCCTTTTCCGTGAACCCTTTCATCTCCAGATACACCATGGCCAGGGCATCGCCCAACGCCAGGCTGGCGGTGGTGCTGGCGGTGGGAGCGAGGTGCAGGGGACAGGCTTCGCGGGGCACGCGGAAATAGATCGCCAGATCACAGATTTCACACAGGGCGGATTCCGGCTGCGAAGTCATGGCCGCGGTTTTCAGGCCCAGGCGTCGAAGGATGGGCGCCAGACGCAGGAGCTCTTCCGTTTCTCCGCTGTTGCTGACCAGAATCGCCAGGTCTCCATCCACACAGAGTCCCAGATCCCCGTGCAGGGCCTGGGTGGAATCGAGAAAGCTGGAACGGGCGGTGATGCTGTTGAAGGTGCCCACGAGCTTCTGGCAAATGTGAGCGGATTTTCCCACTCCGGTGAAGATCAGTTTTCGACCGGCGACCAGACAGGCGTCGATTTCCCGCACCACCTGGACAAACTCCGCGCCGAGTCCGCGACGGGTGGCCTGAATGGCGTCGATTTCAATCTGCAGGCACTGCCCGGCGCGGTGAATAATTTGCTCCGAGTCCAGGCGATTCTCGCTTGGACTTGGAGGATGAAATCCTGTTGTGTCGTCCTTTGTCTTTGTCATAAGCTGACGGGCGGAATTGAGTGGTTGTTATAATGCAGGAACAGACCGTAGAGAAAACGCTAAATTGCCGGGAGAGCGATCGCCGTGGTTTTAACACCGCCTGGCGATCGTTCGGGGCGGTGCTGGTTCTGTGCGCGTTGACTTTGACAGGATGCGGGCTGTACGAGCGCGGCGACGCGGTGACCGAAGAGCGGGAACGGGCGTTTCAGCGGGGCAAACAACTGCTGCGCGAGGGTCGTCATGAGGACGCTCTGAATGCCTTCCTGCGGGTGATTGAGCGCCGTCCGGGTGACGCGGCCGAATCCCATCTGGAAGTGGCGGATATTTATCTGAGCCGTCTCGACGAACCAGTCGAAGCCATTTATCATTTTCGCCGTTACCTGGAGCAGATGCCGCATTCGCCGCAGGCGGACCTGGTCCGCGGCCAGATCGATCGTGCCATGAGGGAACTGGTCCGCACCCTGCCGGCCAATCCGCTGCAATACCCGATGGAGCGGCTCGACCTGATCGCTTCGGTGGAGGAACTGGAGAATCGGAATCGCAGCTTGCAGGCGGAAATCGAGCGGTTGCGGGAGGAACGCGATCGCCTGGCGGCGCAAGCCGGCGAGGCCGCCCGTCAGCTCGAAGCCTCCCGGAGACGCGCGGAGCTGTTGGCCGGCGCCGGAACGACATCGTCCGCCGCGCCGGCGAACCCGCCGCGGCAGGCCGCGGAACCCGCACCGCGGGACACCCAAACCACGGCGAACCGCGACACTGGTCAGCGGATGCAAACCTACACCGTGCGCGAGGGCGACAGCCTGTACGCGATCAGTCGCCAGTTCTACGGAACCAACAGCCGCTGGACCGAAATCTATGAAGCCAACCGCGATCGTCTCCCCAATCCAAACGCGATCCGGGCCGGGATGACTTTGCGGATTCCCATGGATTGATGCGCTATTTCGATCACAATGCCACCACACCCATGTCCGCGGTGGCGCGGGAGACCTGGCTGGAGATGGCGGACGGGTTCTGGCACAATCCGTCCAGTCCCTACCGCGCGGCGGCGCGGGTGCGCAACCGGCTTGAGGAGGGCCGGGCGATGTTGGCTGGCATTCTGGGCTGCGAGGAACGGGAAATCGTATTCACTTCCGGAGCCACCGAGGCGAACAACGCGATTTTGGCCTTTTTCGCCCGCCGGAAGAACGCCGATGCGGGGGTCTGGCTTTCGCCGGTCGAGCATCCCTGCGTACGTGATGCGGGGAGGCATCACTTTGGCGACCAAGTGCGTTATTTTCCCGCTGATTCGAGCGGTCGGGTTTCTCCGGACGCGGCTTCCGAGGTCCTCAAGGCCGGACGTCCCGCGTTGGTGTCGGTGATGGCGGCCAACAACGAGTCCGGCGTGCTGCAGCCCGTTGGTGAAATCGCGGAGATCTGCCGTCAGGCGGGAGTGCCGTTTCACTGCGATGCCGCCCAGTGGCTGGGCAAGCTGCCGGGGCGGGATCTGCCGGCATGGGGGTTTATGACCGGATCCGGCCACAAATTCGGCGGCCCAAAGGGGGTCGGATTTCTCCGCGTTCCCGGGGCCTGGAACGACTTTCGCGGCCAGGTGGGGGGCGAACAGGAAATGGGGATGCGCGCCGGAACCGAGAATCCACCGGCCGCGGTATCCATGGTGGCGGCTTTGGAGGCGAGGGAAACGGAGAAGGTCGACGTTGCCGGACGGGCGGCCTGGCGCGACGCCTTCGAAGCGGCGCTGGAGCGGGACATTCCCGGGATCAAGGTGGCGGGCCGTTCGTCGGACCGCCTCTGGAACACGTCTTTCCTGATCATGCCGGTTCATTCGAATCATCGCTGGGTGATGAAACTCGACCGGGAGGGTTTCGCCGTTTCGACCGGTTCGGCCTGCGCCACCGGCAGCGAAGCGCCCTCGCATGTCCTGGCCGCCATGGGGTTTGCCCCGGAGGAGGCTCGTCGCGCCGTGCGAATCAGCTCCGGTCCCGAAACCGGCGAGGAGGATTGGCGAGCCCTGGCCGCGGCCGTGGTGGGGGTGTACCGGGATTGGGAGGACGGCGACGCTTCCTCCTCGCTTACCGACGTCATTTCGGTCTGAGATTGTTCCAGTGATCCTCCGGAGCATTACGGTTCAAAACTTCCGCAATATCGAGTTGGCGCAACTCGAGTTCGATGGGTTGCGACATTTCTTCCACGGCGCCAACGGACAAGGGAAAACCAACCTGCTGGAATGCCTGGGGTACCTGACCGCCCTGCGCTCGTTCCGCACCGCCGACAACCGGCTTCTGGTGCGGGACGGCGAACGCGAGGCGGCGGTGGCTTACCGGCTGGAACACGAGACCTTCGGTCCGACCCGCATTAACGTGCGCATCAGCAGCGATGGCAGCCGGACCGTTCAGTGGGAGGAAGACCGGGTGGGGCGGTTGGCGGATCTGATCGGGCGTTTTCCGTCGGTGGTCTTTTCGTCCGGCGATTTGCTCCTGGTGCGGGGAGCCCCCGGTCTGCGCCGTCGCTGGATGGACCTGCACCTGTCGGTCACGGTACCGGGATACTTTCCCGCGTTGCAGAAGTACCACCGCGCCCTGGCGGCGCGCAACGCGTTGCTCAAGCGCCGGGCCGCTCCCGAACAAATGAGCGCATTCGAAAAGGAAATGGAGGCACCGGCGGCGTTGCTCATCGAGGCCCGGACCCGGGAGATCTCGCTTCTCGACCAGCGATTGCGGGATCACTATCGCATTCTGAGCGGTGACCGTGAAACGGCCGGCTTGCGCTACCGCCCCTCCGCCGCCGGCGAGGTGTCGCCCGGCGGGCTGGGCTCGGTTTGGCGTCAATCGCGCGAACGGGATATGCGGCTCGGAGCGACCCAGACCGGACCGCATCGCGATGATATCGAGTTCAATCTCGATGACCGCCAGGCCGCGCGGTACGGATCCGAAGGTCAACAACGCTCGCTGGTGGTTGCCGTACGCCTCGCGCAAGCCCGTCATTCCCGCGATGCGACCGGTCTGACGCCGCTTATTCTGCTCGATGATGTCACCGGTGAACTGGATGCCGGTCGTCGGGAACGGTTCTGGAGTCTGATGGAGGGCGAAGCCCAGGTGTTCGCCACCGGGGTCGCTCCGCCGGAGCGTGATGCCGGCGATTGGAACAGTCGGCAGGTGGTTTCCGGGACCTTCAACCCCGCTCCGAATCAAACCCGGGCGAAGGGGATTTGAGGATAACTTTTACTGTAACCCTTTGTTTTTTGGGATTTGGTTTTCACTGGAGAGGATAATCTGGTACCAAACTTGAGCCGTGCATGGACTGATGTCCTGCATTCCGTCGTGATTTCCATTAGCAGCCTAAGTCCGACAGGCTGCTAGGAGGTTTTGTTTTTCCTGATGTTGATCGCCTTTCGGGATTCATGAAGAAGAAAAAACCCAATAAACCCGACCTTGATGAACTCAGCCGTGAGGTCATGGCGTTCGCCGAAGACCGGGAATGGTTGCAGTTCCATACCCCGAAGAACCTGTCGATGGCCATTGCTTCGGAATCGGCGGAGTTGATGGAGTTGTTTCTTTGGTGCGAGAGCCACGATTCGCGCGCCCTGCCCGAGGATTCCGAATCGCGGGCGCGTATCGAGGAGGAGTTGGCGGATATCCTGATCTATTCGCTGCAGATGGCCAATATCGCCGGAATCGATCCCGGCCAGGCGATTCGCGCCAAACTGGAGGTGAACGCCCGCAAATACCCCGTCGGTCTCTGCCGCGGGCGATCTCTCAAGGCCACCCAACTGGAACTGGGCTGAAGGAGGCCCTTCTCGATCAGAAGAGGGCGTTGGCGGCGATGCCGACCGCCGTGATGGGGCCCTGGTCGCCCAGACCGTCGATGGTGCGCTCGGCTTTTTGGAGGACCGCCTGCAGGTCGTGGTACAGGGTCTCGTCGGCGAGCAGCCTGCCCAGGGTGCCTTCGCCGGCCGCCAGTTTGTCGGAAACCTCTCCCAGGTTCTGGACAATACGCCGCAGATTCTCGCCGGTGGTTTCGTCGTAAATCAACGCGCCCAGGGGACCTTCACCGGTTTTGATCTGATCGACGATCTCGCGCAGGTCACTGACCAGCAACTCCGCGTTGCCGGCGGCGTTCTCCACGCTGCGGCCGATGCCGAGCAGGGATTCGTAGGCCTCGTCGTCGCGAATGAGTCGACCGAGGGTGCCTTCGCCTTCGGCCAGAGCGGTGGAAACCTCCCGCAGGTTGGCCAGGGTTTCCCGCAGATTGTCGCGGTTGTCACGAACGACCTCATTGAGGTTCGACAGCAGGCCGTCGTCGTCGTCGGTGATCACCGCGACCGCCCGGCTGATTTCTTCGAAGAAGGTCTCCACCTTCGAGGTGATGTCGCCGATAGTGGCGAAGGCATCGTTGAAGTCGAGGGTGGCGCGTGTCTGAATGGCGGAGCCTTCCGCCAGGTCGGTTTCGCTGGATCCGACCTGAATCGAGATGAAATTGTTTCCCAACAAGCCTGCCATGGCGACGCTGGCGATGGAATCGTCCGGGATCTCGACCTGCGGGTTGATGGTTAGGACCGCTTCACCGCGGCCGCGGACCAGCTGCGTTTCGGTCACGGAACCGATTCGCACTCCGGCCATGCGGACTTCGTCGCCGGGTTTGAGTTGTTTTAAATCATCGAACTGGGCCGATACGCGGTAACCTTCCTCGCGAAAAAAGGTTCCGTCTCCCAGTGATTGGTAAACGACCCATATCAGGGCGAGACCCAGGAGAAAAAACAAACCGACGCGGGCGGTATTCAAGGTGTGGTTCATGACAATTGGTCCTTCTTTTTAAACCGGGGATTCTTTATGTCGATAACCGGGTTGAGGAAATCCTTAACTTTGGGATTCTCGGAACGTTTAATATTGGCGGGGGTATCGACTTCCAGCAGATCCCCGTGCATCAGGATCGCCACCCGGTCGGCGATCGTCAAGGCCAGGTCGCGGTCGTGCGAGACCACCAGGCTGGTGACCCCGAACTCCTCGCGCAGGTCGGCGATCACTTCGATGATGGTGGCGGCCATGGTGGGATCGAGCTCCGAGGTGGGTTCGTCGTAGAGGATAAGCTCCGGCTCCATCACCAGGGCACGTGCTATGGCCACCCGTTTGCGCATGCCCCCGCTGAGTTGGGACGGATGCTTTTTGGCCGCGTCTTCCAGGGAGAGCGTTTCCAGGGCCCGCATCACCTTCTGGCGGAGGGTTGCCCGGTCGTATAGACGGTGTTCCCGGGGATAGAGGGCCAGGTTGTCGAACACAGTCATGGAATTGAAAAGAGCGCCGGCCTGGAAGACCAGGGCCATGGAGAGTTCGCGGCGCGTTCGGGGTTCAGCGATGTTTTTTCCGTCGATGATAATCTGCCCGTTGGTCGGGGTCTCCAGGCCCGCCACGTGCTTGAGCAGCACGCTCTTGCCTGAGCCGCTCGGTCCCATAATGACAAATATTTCCCCGGGATTCACCTCCAGCGAAATGTTCTTCAGTACCGGAACCGAGTCGTAACTCTTGCTGAAGTTTTCGATCTTCAGGCCGATGGAACTTCGTTTGCGTTCCTCGTTTTCCACCAAAGTCTTATTCATGGTCCGATTGCCTTTAGAATTTCATCAGGGCGCTGGTGACGAAGTAGTCCAGGATGAGGATCAGGATCAGTGAAATCACAACGGCGCGGGTGACGGAGGCCCCGATTTCTCTCGGGCCGCCGGTGGTGCGCAGGCCCACGTGACAGGAGACCAGGATGACGAAGAAACCGAAGATTTCCGCCTTGATCAACCCGTCGAGGATATCCCGGAATTTGACGAAGTTCTGGATGCCCTGGAAATAAATCCGCTGGTCAAGTTGGATGAAATCGATGTTCTGCGCGATCACCGCGCCTCCCAGCCAACCGATCAGATTGGCGCTGATGGTCAGCACGGGCATCATCAGCAGAATCGCCACCAGGCGGGGAAGGACCAGGATTCGTTCCGGCGGGATATTCATGGTGACCAGGGCGTCCACTTCCTGGTAGACTTTCATGGTGGCCAGTTCCGCCGATATGGCCGACCCCACGCGTCCCGCCAGCAGAATCGCCGTCATCACCGGCGCCAATTCACGGGCCAGGGACAGTCCGACCAGCGCTCCGATAAAGTCCTGGCCGGCGACGGCCTGCAGGCTGTAGCCGGCTTGCAGGGCCAGCACGCTACCGATAAAAAAACTGAGAATGGCCACGATGGGGAAGGTGGTGTAGCCGATCAGGAAGCATTGCTCGATCAACCGGCGCCATTGCAGGGGAAGACTGGGGAGGTAGGCGAACGAGCGTACGCACAGGATCAGGACGCCGCCGAAGTCTTCGAGAATGTTATTGATTTGTTTCATTCCTGGTGCGGGGCGGAATCATCGTCGTCTTCAGAGAAAAGATCCAGCCAGAACAGTGTGGCGCCGCGTTCCTGTTCGTATCCGACCAGGCCGCGCAGGAGATTGAATCCCCGCCTGCCTTCCTCCCGCTCCACGGTGAGCAGCGGTCCGAGGTTGAACCGGTAGTCGTCGGCCTGGCGTTGCCAGGTCAGCAGCCGGAAGAGCAGGGCGTGCCGGGAGCGATCGGCGGATTCGTCGATGTCGCGCTGATAGAGGGCGAATAGCGGACTGTAGGTGGTGCGGACGATTTCGTTGTATTGGAAGAAGACCTCCAGGGGACTGAAAATCTGGGTCTGGCGTCGTCCGGCGCCGTCGTTCCAATGACTATAAAGGGGCCAGAGGTGGGTCTTGCTGGCCGGCTGCGCATCCGGGCGGGAAGGGTCGGATTGGCGGAGGGACCAGTACATGAAATAAAGGATCTGGGTTTTCTCATCCAACAGGTTTCGGTTGACCGATATTTCGTGACGGTAAATGGGCCACAGGATCCACTGGCGGTCGCGGAAACGACGAATTGAGCGGGTGTAAAACGGGGCGATCCGGTTGGTGTACTGGTTCTCGCCCCGGCGCTGCACGACCAGCGGCCAGAAGTAACGATTTTCACGGTATTCCGGATCAAAACTGTTGGTGTACCCGAAAAATGGCCAGAAATAGCTGGCGCTCTCAGCGCTTTCGGAGCGCGAACGGGCGTAGAAAGGCAGGAAGCCGTGCGCCACGAACGGCTCTTCTTTCCAAAGTTCGCGTCGAGAGTGGTAACCCAAAGGCCACAGGAAAAAGCGACGTTCATAGTTGTTCTCGATATAACGCCGCCCATAGAAGGGCCAGAAATCCACTCCCCCGGCGTCCGCTCCACGATAAATCTTAAAGAAAGGCCACGGCGCCATGGTCAGGCTGCGTCCGTCCTTTTCGGCGCGGCCGTATAAGGGGAAGAGCACCCACTGGAAACGGTCCTGACCGAACACTGTGTGCACATCGCCGTAAAGTGGCATGATGCCGAAGGAGGAGTCCTGGGGTTGGGGGCCTCTTCCGTAAAAGAGCAGGGGGGAAAGCCGAAGATTGACCAGGGGGTCGTCGCCGGGGTCGCCGGTGCGGTGGTAGCGGAGGAGGGTGAGCACGTCCCAGGAATAACCCAGGTGACGTCGCCGGTAGTTGAAAATGGGATAGAGAACGTGAAAGCTGCGCTGGTCGTACTCCTCCTGATGAAAGGCCACGTAGAAGGGACGGAATCCGTAGGCCCGCTTGTCCTCCACGTCGCGGGCGAAGAGGAACGGCCCGGCTCCCTGCCAGCTTTGATAACGCGGGGCGTCGCGGTGGCCGTCCCCGGTAAACAGCGGCCAGAGGTTGGTCTCTGGAATCAGCGCCCAGGCTCCCGCGCTGGAAAAGCTCCAGAAAAGCGCAAAAGACAGAAGACGATGAATCCGAAAGTGCCGCATGGTTGAATCCGTTTGCCACCCCGAATTACAAGGTTCGGAAGTGGCAACCGTAAAAGGGGTTAGGCTTAAGAAAAAGGCAAACCGTGGCGAGAGATTTGTTAGGCCGTTTCCTCCTCCTCAATGGGCAGATTCTGCAGCAGGCCGACGAGGAAGGGGATGAGTTGTTTTTTGCGGCTGACGACTCCCTGGAGTTCGAAAATCTCCCCTTTCTCCACCGCCGGATAGGGGATCATGCGAATGAACGACGCGTCGCCCCGGATCAACAGCAGGGAGTTCTGGGTATTGATGTCGGTGACCAGAAGGGCGGAGAAGGCGAGGTTTTCCTTTTTGCGCAATCGGCCCAGGGCTTCGCGCAGCGGATCGGATTTCTCCCAGAAATTTCCGAACCCGAGTTCCTCCACCTGGGAGACCGAGAAGCGACGCTCCGCTTCCTCGTAGATCTTGAAATCGCTTCGAATCACTTCATCCGGTTCGTGACTGAGGATTACCGATCCGGAACTGAAAATCATCTCCGCCAGGGCGTCGCTCTCGATGCCGGCCAGCCGGGCCAGCCAATCCAGGATTTCCCGGTCCTTTTGGGTGGTGGTCGGACTGTTCAGATTCAGGGTGTCCGAGATGATTCCGCCCATCATAATGCCGGCGATTTGCGGGCTGGGAGACAGCCCGTCGCGGCGGTAAAGGTCGGCCACGATGGTGCAGGTGGATCCGACGGGTTCGTTGAGAAAGAGTATCGGCTGCTGGGTGTGCACATTGCCGAGGCGGTGGTGATCGACAATCTCGATCACGTTGACCTCGGCCGCGCCCGGAACGGCCTGGGTGAGTTCGTTGTGGTCGACGAGGATCAGTTTGGTCCGGATCGGCTTGAGCAGGTCGGTTTTGGTGAAGAGGCCGATCAGGGTTCCGTTGTCGTCGGTGACCATGAAGGCCGCCGCGTTGACGTTCAGCACACGTTTGCGGATGCTGGCCAGACTTTCGTCGACGCTGAAACGAGGGGGCTCCCGGTCAATCAGGCGATTGAGGTTGGATGCGCAACGTATGCTCAGGGCGGTTGTGGCCGAATCGTAGGGGCTGACGATCAGATTGACTCCGTTCTCGCGGGCCATCTGCACGATATCGTCGTCGACTTCGAGAGCTCCGGTGATGGCCACCAGGCGCACTCCCATCCGGATCGAATGCTCCTGGATGTCGCGCCGGTCGCCCACCACAATGACGCTTTTCTCCGGGGGGATGGTTTCGGTTTCCGATAACCGTCCGAATGAGCGAATGTCCATGGCGCCCACCCGCACGAACAGATCCTCCTCGCGGTCTTCCTCCGCCGAGTGCAGGACACTGGCATGCAACGATTCAATAATAGCGCGAACCGAGGAGGCCCGCACCCGCCGCATCTCCTTCGGCTCGCGGATCTTGGGAATAAAGAACTCACCGAGCCGGAAGATCGACAACGTGCCCTCGAGCCGGTCCTGGTCGCCGACCACCGGCAGGATGCGTACGTCGTGGGTGTCGATTAGTTCCAGTGCCTTGGCGCAGGTGGCGTTGCGATCGATTTTGATGATGTCGCGCACCATAATGTCCCGAACCCGCGGCGTCACATCGCCTATAAACGCCGGCAGCGGCACCTGGAATCGCTCGAGGATGGTGTCGATCCGGGCGTTGGAGTTGCCGCAGCGGGCGGGAGTGCAGCTGCTGTCGCCGTTTTGGCCCTTGAAGTCGGCGTAAGCGATGGCGGCGCAGATCGAATCGGCGTCGGGATTGCGGTGCCCCATAATGTAGGTGGGCGATGCGGCCTGGTTTGTTGCGGTGCTCTCGGACGACATATCGTTTGACGGTTCTCTGCCTGCAATGAATAGCCGCGAGAACCGCGGGTTATAAACACAAAAAGGCCGGGAAATCGAATCCCCGGCCCTTTTGTGTGCTTTAAAGCTATAAACCGATCAACTTAGATCGTGCCTTCGGGCACTCCCAGGTTGCTGTGGTCCGGGCCACGGCCCCAGACGCGGACGGAGCCGCGGTTGGGAAGGGCCAGACGGATGTCCGGAGTCGGCGCGGTAGCGCCGAGGTTGTGGACGTCCTGCAGACCGTTTTCCTGCAGCAGGTTCCGCTTCCACTGTACGTTGCCGCCCATGAAAACGAGGTGTCCGCCGTCACCGCCGTAGACGCTCTGCGGCTGCCACTGACCGGAATTGTTGATTCCGCGGGTCCAACCGATGGGGGTGTGGGAGGGATCGCCCATCACCAGGCCGCCGGGAACCACGAAGCTCACCGCGACGTTTTCAAACTCGGAATTCATTCCGGTGCGATCCGGGCGAAGGACGGTGCCGCTGACGGCGTTGATGCCGCCATCGCTGGCCGACTGCCAAATGGATGTGTCGTTCAGGCCGGAGGTCAGCGCGAGCTGCGCGGCGAAAAGGTTGACGTTGGAAATGGGAACTCCGGCTCCGGCTCCGGCTCCGGCGTAACGCACGTTGACGCGGCCCGGAAGCTGGTCGTTGTGGTCGTTGGCGTAAATCAACTGCGCCTGACCGACCTGGCGAAGGTTGCTGCTGTCAATGGTGCGCCGGGCCGTTTCGCGGACCTTGGAGACGGTCGGAATAAGGATAGAGGCAAGAATGCCAATAATCGCGATAACGGTAAGGAGCTCGATGAGGGTGAAACCCTTCTTGAGGTGCGTTTTCATGTAAGGTTTAGGATTGAGTTTGATGGTTCTAGCGTGAGTGTTGCTTGTTGTGTTCAGTGAGTAATTTAATGAGGATTCAATTCACTTACGGGATAAGTATAACCAAAAAACACTTTTTTTCACGGTCAGAAGATCTTCTTGTTGTGAAAATTTTCTGGCCGGTGTTCAAGGCACCCGTTTGCAAACCCCATTAACTTGTCGTTTCCGCCGGTGGGCGCAAGTTAAAAATCAGTAAGGAAGGGGAAAACGGCCGCAAAGGGCGAGCACCTTTTCCCTGGCCTCAGTGATGGTCGATTCGTTATCCGGTTGACCGAGAGCGAGATCGATCGCACCTGCGATTTCCTCCATTTCGCTTTCCCGCATGCCGCGCGAGGTGACCGCCGGGGTGCCCAGCCGAATGCCGCTGGCCTGGAAGGGGCTGCGCGTTTCGAAGGGAATGGTGTTCTTGTTGCAGGTGATGTGAGCCCGGTCGAGGGTTTCCTGCGCCTTTTTGCCGGTCAGTTCGGCGTCCTTGTCGCGCAGGTCGATCATCATCAGGTGGTTGTCCGTGCCTCCGCTCACCACGCGGAAGCCGCGGGAGACCATCTGCGTCGCCAGGGCAGCGGCGTTGTTCACGACCTGGCGCTGGTAGGCCTTGAATCCCGGTTTGGCGGCTTCGCTGAAACAAACCGCTTTGGCGGCGATCACGTGCATCAACGGCCCTCCCTGAACCCCTGGAAAGACCGAGGAATCAATGGCTTTCGCATGTTCCTTCGAGCAGAGAATCAAACCGCCTCGGGGACCGCGCAGGGTCTTGTGGGTGGTGGTGGTGGTGAAGTCGGCGTGCGGCACGGGCGACGGATGAATTCCAGCCGCGACCAGGCCGGCGATGTGGGCGATGTCGGCCAGGAGCAGGGCGCCGCAATCGCGGGCGATTTTCCCCATCCGCTCAAAATCGATGATCCGCGAGTAGGCGGAAGCGCCCACCGTGATCATGGCGGGTTTTTCCCGGGCCGCGGTTTCCGCGATTTCGTCGTAATCGATCCGCTCGTCCTGCTGGCTGACGCCGTAGTTGACGACGTCGAAAAGCTTTCCGCTGAAATTCATGGGGTGCCCGTGCGTGAGGTGTCCGCCATGACTGAGGTTCATGGTCAGGATCTTGTCGCCGGGTTTGAGCACCGCGAGATAGACCGCGGTGTTTGCCTGGCTGCCGGAATGCGGTTGTACGTTGGCGTGCTCGGCGCCGAAAAGGACTTTGGCGCGATCAATGGCCAACTGTTCGACGACGTCGACATGGTCGCAGCCGCCGTACCAGCGTTTGCCGGGATACCCCTCGGCGTACTTGTTGGTCAGGACGCTGCCCTGGGCCTGCATGACCGCCGGCAGGGTGAAATTCTCCGAGGCGATCAACTCGATATGGTTCTGCTGGCGCTGACGCTCCGCTTCGATTGCCGCGAAGATATCGGGATCCAATTCGGCCAGCCCGGCCGGTGAGAGTGTGTTGGTTTCGGCTACTGTCATAATATTAAAAGAGACAGTTTCCGGGAAAATGGTCGCGAGGTAAAGGGATTTTCTACCAGCCGCCGGTGGCAGCCCGCTGTTGTTGTTATCGGATCGATTTAAGGAAGCTGATGATGGAGGGGATGGCTTCCACCATGCTGTCGCGGCAGGCTTCGTAGGAGGCGAGGTCGGCGCCGAAGGGATCGGGGATTTCGCGTCCGGCTTCCGCCGGCAGGAATTCGCGCATCAGGTGGATGTGCTCTGGAACCAGGGAAAAGCGGGCGTTCAGCAATTGCCGATGGCTTTCCGTCATGCAGAACACCGCCAGCGAGGAAGCGAGCACTTCGGCCGTCACCGGTTGGCTCCGGTGGTCATCAAGTGAAATGCCGACTTTTCTCAGCGCTCGCACCGCGTTCTCCGAGGCGGGATCACCCGGATAGGCGGCAACTCCCGCCGAACTGACGTCGAGGGATCCGATCGGATCCTGCTCCCGGCCGAGGGCGTGGCGCATCAGGCGTTCCGCCATGGGACTGCGGCAGATGTTCGCGGTGCAGATAAAAAGGATGTTTTTGGGGGAACCGGACATGCAAATCAGCTTTCGGAGGGATCGGCGATCTTTCCCATGGACCGCAGGGCGGTGACGATAAAAAAGGCCCGCTGAAGGATCGGATCGACTGTCATATCCGCGGGGGCTTCCGGGATGTCGTTCGTGAGCAGTTGGTGGAGGTCGACCGAGGGATCCCGGTCGTTGTTCGCGGGATCCGCCGCCACCAAAGAGCGCAGCGACACTCCACCCCTCCAGGCCTGGTAGGCTCTTCGGTCCTCCTCCGCCGGAACGTTCATCAGAACCGACGGGGTGAAGCCGTTGTTCAGGAGCGATTCTCCGGAAGCGGGACGCCATTCTCCGCTCAGGACGTAAAGCGATGGAGTGGTATCGACGTGCCGGAACCGGCCCGTACGGCCGGCGGTGCGCGTCCCGATGGAAATGATCTGCCCCTTGTTCTTGAGCTCGGCCAGCAGGGCTTCAATCGGCCCGGCGGTAGCCTGGTTGGTGAGGACAAACACCGGTTGCAGGGGGCGGCGCAGACCGGCGGTCTCGATGAGGATTTCCTGGTCGCCGGAGGATTCGTTGCCGGCCCCTTTTTCGCTGATGGAAATCTTCACCGTTTCGTTGATGGCCAAAACGGCGCCGAGTTCCAGGACGGGTTCGTGTTCGGCTTCGACGAAACGCAGGTCCAGGACCAGGCTGTTCCCGGTGATCGCTTCGCGTATTGCCGGGAGAGCGGCCTCGAGGTGACGGACCCGGAGGTAGGTCACGCCCGGCAGCAGGGATTCGATCCGGGGCGGTTCCTCGGGGCCGGGAGAAACGCCGGGCTCCTCGCGGGATATCCGATGGGGAAAGTGTGCTTCCAGGCCGGCCACGAAGATGTCTTCGATACTGAGGTCTTCGGTCTCGGGGAAAAAGCGCGGTGAAAATACCGTCGCATCCCCCCAGAACTCCAGCAGGCTGGATACACGGACCTCATCCTCCCCGGTCAGAGGCATGGGAGCGAACAGGACCACGCTCAGATAAAGCGGAATAAGGCGTCTGGCGGATTTGTTCATATGGCGTAGGCTAAACCCTTTTCGGGACCAGGCGCAAAGCTTGGGATCAGTTTTTCCGGTGAAGTTCCCTGGCTCCGATATCCCGGCGGAAATGCATGCCTTCGAAACGGATTTCATCACAAAGTGCGTAGGCGGCGGCGGCGGCTTTTGCCAGGTCTTTTCCCAGGCAGGTGACGCCGAGGACTCGTCCTCCGGCGGTGACGGTCCGGCCGGCGGCGTCTTTCGCCGTGCCGGCCTGGAAAATGTAGGCGTCTTTCTCGCGGACCTCCGGCATCTCGATCGGATCCCCTTTACGGTAGGCCCCGGGATACCCGCCCGCCGCCAGCACCACGCAGAGCGCGCTTTCGGGCCGGAGTTTGACCTCGGCCCGGGTGAGATCGCCCCGGGCGCAGTCGTGCATCAGGGCGAGGGGATCGCTCGCCAGGCGGGGAAGGATCACCTGGGTTTCCGGATCGCCGAAGCGGACGTTGAATTCGAGCACCTGGGGTCCGGTGCCGGTCATCATTAGTCCGATGTACAGCGTGCCGCGGAAATCGAGCCCCTCCGCCGCGATCGCATTCACCGATGGCCGGGCGATCCGTTCGATCACCTCCTGCAGGGCGTCGCCTTCGAGGAGGCTGGCCGGAGAATAGGCGCCCATTCCTCCGGTGTTGGGGCCGGTGTCGTTCTCGCCCGCCCGTTTGTGATCCTGGCTGGTCGGAAGGACCACGAACGCCTTCCCCGCGACCATGAGGTGAAGCGAGGCCTCCTCCCCGTCCAGGTGGTCCTCGATGAGAATGGATCGCCCGCCTTCTCCGAAAGCGCCGTGCTCCAGGCAATCGGTGATGGCCCGGTCGGCTTCCTGGAAATTCGCGGCGATGATCACTCCTTTGCCCGCGGCCAGTCCATCCGCCTTGATCACTACCGGGTAAAGGTTGCGCCGGGAAACATATTGGCGGGCGGCGGCCGCGTTGGTAAAGGTTTCGGAGGCCGCAGTGGGAATGCGGTATTTCTGCAGCAGGTTCTTGGTGAAGATCTTGCTGCCTTCAAGGCGCGCGGCGTCGCGGCCCGGCCCGTAAACCAGGATACCCTCCGCTCGCAGCGCGTCGGCCAGACCGAGCGTCAGCGGAACTTCGGGACCCACTACCGCCAGGTCGATGCTCTCGCTGCGGGCCAGTTGGACCATGCCGGGAATGTCGTCCACCGCGACGGGAAAGCAGGCGGCTTCACGGGCGATGCCCGGATTGCCGGGAGCGGCGATCAGTTTGCCGCGGAGCGGGCTGGCGCCGCAGGCTTGGACCAGCGCGTGTTCGCGCCCGCCACCGCCGACTACAAGGACATTTAAGGATTTCCGTTCTGTCATTCGCTTCGCTCGGGAAGCCGACACGATGTTCGATCACACCTGTCGTCTTCAAGGATAAAAAACCGCTTGGTGTTGACGTACTTTCGCATCGGGTTGAAATAATCACTGCGCTGAGATTCGGAAGCGCGACGTTCACAACGTTGTCGCGAGTAATCGGCGAGGTCATTATGCTTTTCCAGAACTATCAGACGGAAGGTTTTTTCGACGAAATGTTTTCCGCGGATGGCGAGGTCCGTCCCCATTACCGCCAGCTCTACGAGCGTTTCAGTCAGCTTTCCGAGGCGGAGTTCGATCATAAACGGCAGGCGGTAGACCTTTCGCTGTGGCGTCAGGGCGTGACCTTCACCGTGTACGGGGACGACCAGGGGACGGAGCGGATTTTTCCCTTCGACCTCGTGCCGCGCATCATTCCCCAGAGCGAGTGGGCCTACCTGGAAAAGGGGCTCGAACAGCGGATTACGGCGCTGAATCTGTTTCTGAAGGACATTTACCACGACCGGAAGATCCTCAAGGATGGCGTCATTCCCGAAAGCTACGTGCTCTCCGCCAGTCACTTTCGACCGGAATTCTCCGGCATTAAGGTGCCTCGCGACATTTACATCCATGTTTGCGGGACCGACCTGATTCGTGACGATCAAGGCCGTTACCTGGTCCTGGAGGACAATGGCAGGACACCTTCCGGAGTTTCCTACGTGCTGGAAAACCGGATCGCCATGAAACGGGCTTTCCCCAATCTGTTCACCCGGGCCAGCGTCCGGCCGGTGGCGACCTACCCGAATGAGCTTTTGAAAACCCTGCGTTACGTGGCGCCAGGTCACGGGGAGCAGCCGGTGTGCGCGGTGCTCACACCCGGTATCTATAACAGCGCCTACTTCGAACACTGCTTTCTGGCCCAGCAAATGGGGATCGAGGTGGTGGAGGGCCGCGACCTGATGGTGCGCGATCGCAAGGTGTATATGAAAACCACCAAGGGATTTCGCCAGGTCCATGTGCTGTATCGACGGGTGGATGACGATTTTCTGGACCCCACCGTGTTTCGCAAGGATTCCCTGCTCGGCGTTCCCGGCTTGATCGAGGCGGTGCGCGCCGGGAACGTGACCCTGGCCAACAGTATCGGGACCGGGGTGGCGGACGACAAGGTCATGTATTACTTCGTGCCGCGCATGATCAAGTACTACCTGGACCAGGATCCCATTATCCCCAACGTGCCCACCTACCTTGCCTCGGAGAAAAAGGACATGGCCTACATCATGGAGCACCTGCCGGAATTGGTGGTCAAGGCGGCCAACGAATCCGGCGGTTACGGCATGCTGGTGGGACCCAAGGCGCCACGTGCCGAGGTGGAGAAGTTTCGCGGCCTGGTCAAAGCCAATCCGCGCAACTTCATCGCGCAGCCCACCATCTCCCTCTCCCGGCATCCGACCTGGTGCGAGTCCGGATTCGAGGGGCGTCATATCGATTTTCGTCCGTACATCCTCTACGGCGAGAAGGTGAGCATTATTCCCGGCGGCCTGACCCGGGTGGCCCTGCGCAAGGGTTCGCTGGTGGTCAATTCCTCGCAGGGCGGAGGAAGCAAGGACACCTGGGTCCTGTACGAGGATGAATAACGTACGCCCGGGCGCGCCCGGGCGAAATGAACGATAATCAACAACCGATAACAAGCCGACCTTCTCCATGATTCTACTTTCACGCGTTGCCGACTGCATGTATTGGTTTGGCCGTTACATCGAACGGGCGGAGAACACCGCGCGCATGGTGGACGTCAATCTGCAACTCCTTCTCGACCTGGAGCGCCTTGATGATCACCGCATCACGGCCCACTGGGATCCGTTGATTCGCAGCACCGGCGATTCCGAATTGTTCGATCGGCTTTACGGTCAGGCCGACAGCGAGAACGTAACGGACTTTCTTACCTTTAACACCGAAAACCCGGGCTCGATTCTTTCTTCAATTGTTAACGCGCGCGAGAACGCGCGGGTGGTGCGGGACAAACTTTCCACCGAGATCTGGGAGGAGATCAACCGCTTGTACCACTATGTCCGCTCGCTCGACGCCAAGCGGGTTTGGGCTTCCGATCCCTACGATTTCTACCGGGAGATAAAGCAGAGCTCCCATTTGCTCCACGGGCTCGCCGACGCCACCGTGGTGCGGGACGAGGCCTGGGAGTTTCTTCAGGCGGGGCGGTTGCTGGAACGCGCCATCCAGACCAATATCCTCGTCGACATCAAGTACCACATCCTGCTTCCCAGCACGCGCGATGTGGGCGGCGCGATCGACGCCCTGCAGTGGATGGCGATCCTGCGTTCGTGCAGCGGATTCGAGGCCTACCATCACATCCACGGCGCCGATGTGCAGCCCTGGCATGTCGCCGATTTCCTGATTCTGTCCGAAGAGTTTCCCCGCTCGATCCTCTTCTGCCTGCGCGAACTCGATGCGGGGATCCGGACCATTTCCGGGGTTTCGGAGGGGCGTTTTTCCAACCGGGCGGGAAAACTGGCCGGACGTCTCCTTTACGAACTGAAGTACAGCACAGTGGACGATATTTTTGAAGCGGGCCTGCACGAGTACCTCACCGATCTGCGTGCCCGCACCGGAGAAATCGCCCGGGCGCTTTACGAGGCGTTTATGTTTTTCCCGGTCCTGGACGATGCGAATTCCGAGGCGGAGTCCCGGATTCAGCGTTGATTTCTGTCTGTTAAAACCCTGTAAAAACCGGTTTTACAATGATTTGTGAATTGCCTGGGCGTCGAGTATAAGCCATTAATCACTCGTTCTGAGTTTTCGGAGGAAAGGGAAGAACGGAGTGGTGTTTGAGCGATTGCGGGCTGGAGCCTTCATGGGAGTCCAGAGGTGACTCAGGTGGATTCCGGCCGTTTGGAGGGGCAAGAAGTGTCCCGGGGTTTGATCGAGCTCCACTGCTCCGTTCGTCTTTCCCGGGTTCGCCGGTTGGACCGGCGTCGGCTAATCAGATTCGTGCTGCTGCGTTGCGATGGCGCAACCAGCGTGCCAGCACGCCCTGCCGGCCAAAAAGAAACGCCAGAAGGAAAAGCAGGGTGGCCACCAGCACAATGCTGCCGCCGGAGGCGAGATTGAAGGTGAATGAGAGGTAAAGGCCGCTGACTGCTGAAAGAATTCCGCATCCCGCGGCCACCAGCATCATTCGCGGCAGGCTGTTGACCAACAGGTAGGCCGTGGCTCCGGGTGTGATCAGCATCGCGACAACCAGGATGATTCCCACTGTTTCCAGGCTGGCCACGATGGTGAGGGTCAGCAGCATCATGAGGCCGTAGTGAATGGCTGCCGTATTCATCCCGAGGGCGCTGGCTTGAACGGGATCGAAGGTGTAGAGGAGGAACTCTTTGTAGAAGAGAAAGACTGCGGTCAAAGTGACCACCGAGGCGAAAAGCGTCAGTTGCAGCACCGCCATGCGCACCCCGAGCACGTTGCCGAAAAGAATGTGCATCAGGTGGGTCGAACTCGCGATGTAGCTGATAATCACCACCCCCAGGGCAAAGGCCCCGGTGAACATGATCCCCATCGCGGCGTCCTCCTTGATCCGGGTATTGCGTTCGATGACGCCGATTCCCAGCGAGGTGAGCGCTCCGGAAGCAAAGGCGCCGATAAAGAAGGGCAGGCCGAGCAGGTAGGCGATGGCGACTCCCGGCAGCACGGCATGGGAAATGGCGTCACCAAGGAGTGCCCAGCGCTTGAGGACAACGAAACAGGAGAGTACGCCGCAGACACCGCCCACCAGGATCGAAGTAATCAGGGCCCGCTGCATGAATTCGTACTGAAACGGTCCGAGCAGGTCGGTGAACCCGTTAGCCGTGATCAGGAGCGGTGTCATGCGGAACGTCGGCCCGGAATGTAACCGCCTTCGAAGGCCTGAGCCAGGTTTTCCAGGGTAAGCACCTCGGACGGCTTACCTTCGGCGATGACGGTGCGGTTGATCAGTACGGCCCGGTCCGCGTATTTCTCGGCGCTGGCCAGATCGTGGGTGACCAGGATCAGGGTGCGGCCTTCGTTGCGGGCGCAGTGGAAGACGTTGAAAATGACTTCGGCGGAACGGGCGTCCACGCCGGCGAGCGGTTCGTCCAACAGGAGAATTCGCGCATCCTGGGCCAGGGCGCGGGCCAGAAAGACCCGCTTCTTCTGACCACCGGAAAGGGCGCCGATCGGACGTGTTTCGCAGTGTAGCATTTCCACCGCATCCAGAGCTCGTCGCACCGCGTCATGGTGCTCACGCCGGGCAAACCAGGGCGGAAAAAACCGTCCGGGCAACCCTTCCTGGCGCATCCGGCCGAATCGTCCCGCCAGGATAACTTCCCGCACCGAAACGGGAAAATCCCAGTCGATGCTTTCCTCCTGGGGAACGTAGGCGATCGCGCTCTGAGCCCTTTGCTGGCGTACCTCCTGACCCATGACCGAAAGACGCCCTTCGATTGGACGCATAACGCCGCTCAAAAGCTTGAAAAAGGTGGATTTTCCGGCTCCGTTGGGACCGATCAGCGCGATAAGCTCTCCGCCTGGCAGGCGGAGGTTTAGATTGTGCAGCACCGGCGGCCCCCCGTAGGTGGCGGTGATATTTTCCGCTTCAATCGCAGGGGAAGCCTCGACTACCCGCCCGAACTGACGATCGGATGCGGCTGAGTCCCTGGTCTCTTCTTTGAACATTGCGATGCTGGAATTGGGCATCATTGGTTTCCCTCCGTCAAGGCTTCCATTACCACCCGGGCGTTTTGACGCATCATCCCGATATAGGTCTCGGCACCGGAGCCGGCCCGGCCAAGCGAATCCACGTAAAGCGGTCCCGCCACCGGCAGACGGGTATCTTCGGCGATACTGCGCACGTACCGGTCGGTGATCGTGCTCTCCCAGAACAACGCGGCCGGGTGTTTTTCCCGAATAAGGTCCACAATCCTGGCTACCTGCCGGGGCGTGCCCTCCTCCTCGGCATTGTTTCCCCAAATCCCGTCGTGCTCAAATCCGTAGGTATCGGCGAAATAAAGGAAAGCGGCCTCGCTGGTGATCAAGAGACGGCGCTCGGGTGGCAATTGGGCGAATGTGGCGGTTAATTCGTCATGCAGGGCACCGAGGTCCGCCAGAACGATCGAGGTGTTGCTCCGGTACTCCTCTTCGCCTTCGGGATCGAGCTCGATCAGCCGGTCGCGGATGATTTCCACGAATTCGGCCGCCACCCGGGGGTCCATCCACACGTGGGGATCGGGACCGCCGCGCAGTTCACCCTGCTGAATTGGAATGGTCTCCCGCTCGATTTCCTCCGCCAGCGCCACCAGGGGCACGCCGGCCGGCAGGGTGGCTCGGAGTTGCCCCAGCCACTGCTCCAAACCCAATCCGTTGATGAAAACGATATCGGCTCCTTCCAAATCGACGAAGTTGCGGGGCAATAATTCCCACTCATGCACCTCGGCTCCGACCGGAGCCAATCCGCGCACCAACGCCCGCTCTCCGGCTACTCCGCGGGTCAGGTTCTCGATTATGCTGAAACTCGCCACCACTCGAATTCGGTCGTCGCCCGGATCGCCTTCCCATCCCGGCGCGCAGCCCGGAAGGGTGATCCAGGCGGTTAGCAGCATCAGAGAAGCGGACCTCCAGCGGCCTGTGACGAGCGTATTCACAAATCTTTTCATTATGCAGTCTATCGATTTTGATTATTCAAAATAATGCGACAGAAAAATGAAAAATCAACTGTAAAATGTGGTATACAGCCGGTAATGGGCAATACGGAGCGGGGTCTCCCCGTCGCCGCCCGGGCCGGGGATTCAGGAACTGGCGGCAAACGAGGGCCGGAAGGGCAGGCGGCTGGCAAAGCGTTCCAACATGGGAACCTGAATCATTTGCGCCGTGGTCAGACCGGAAACGGAGGCGCGCAAAAAGTCTTTTCGTTCTTCCTCGGCCAGGCGCACCTGCTGACGAAACTCAATCAGACTGCAACGCAGTTCCAGCCATTCGGATTTGAATTCGCGGGCCTGGGGCAAGGTGGTGATTTGTTGACAAATTCGTTGCTTTTCACGCGCCCGCTGCTGTCCGTCCAGATCAAGCGACAGACGTCGCACGCAGGCCGCGGCCGGGGGCTCCAGGCTGTCGAGGTCGATCTCCAGCAGGCGACAACGGACGGTTACCAATACCTCTGAGAGCTCCCGCCGCGAAATCCGCAGGGCCGCGGCGACATGGCGGTAGTCCCAATTCTCGAAATCGCGGGCAATCAGGGCGAAAGCCTGCCGGGGATCCAGTTCGAGCAGCCGCTGGTTCAGGGTTTCCCAGGAGGCATCGTTTCGGTTCGGCACGGAGAACAGCGCGGTCGCCAAATAGTGTTCAACATCCGCCACCCGGTGCATAAAGGGCAGAAACTTCCAGGTTTCCCGCAACAACTCAGTCGCTTTATCGAGCCGCTCCGTCGCCGTTCCATAGCCCCGGGTCGCCAGAAACTCCAGGACCAGGTAGAGGTACGGCTCCGTGAGTTCCACAAAAGCTTCCTGATCGCCGCGGACAGATCGACGCAGATGACGGCGAAGGTTGGCTCGCACTTGTTGAGATTTCAAGACACGTTGTTCCCTGGAAACCATAATTGGCATCGGCACGTTGTATATGGGTCGCTTACGCGGTGGGGCAGCGAAAGACTCAGTCTTCGTCACTGAAGCGACGATTGGCCTCGTCGCGACAATAATGAATCACCCTCAGGCAAATTTCCCGAAGGTCGAATATCTTGGCGAGGGCTTCACTTTGGTAATGTGAAGCCGCTTCGGTTTTCGAGTGTGAAACTTCCTCCAGCAAACGCATGGTATGGTTCAAATCACTCAGCGCCCGCTTGAGCTGAGCCACACAAAGGGCGTAATCGCCCATATCTAAAGCGTGAATGGCAAAAACCGCATGGGTTTCACCTCGGTGCAAACGCTTCTGGTAGGCCAACGCCAGGCTGGCGAATACCTTGGAGGAGGGATGAGCAACGAGGCGTTCCCACGCTTCGTTGAGGCTCATGTAAAGGGATTTGGTCGCGATGAAAATCGGATGGCGGTAGAGGGTGTAGGGATCCAGCGGATCCTCTCCCTCGTCGTCTTCCCGCAATGCTTCCCCGGCGACGAGGAAATCGTCCTCCGGGTCGTCATCGTAATCGTCAGGCGGTTGGGCGCAGGCCCATTCTCCGGAGTCCCAGCCCATTCCGGCCGCCACTCGGTCCAGGCGGTCGGGGCGATCCCGGAACTTGTCGTAAAGGGAAAGGTACCGGTGGAACAGCTCTTCCTGATCGCACAGATACCTTTCCCAATCAAACTCGCTCCAGGCCAGATCGCTACGGTCGTCCCAATCTCCCTCGGAAAAATTCTCAAATTCGTAGTCGCTCATTAACGAAGGTCCTACTTACAGAGAAGTGTGCCTCGGAAAACCGAAAGATCAATCCCTTTCCGGAGAATTTGAATCAAAGTTTACCTCCGTAGACCGCATTTGCACCCAACTCTTCTTCGATTCGGAGGAGTTGGTTGTATTTGCAGACCCGGTCGGTCCGGCAGAGGGAACCGGTTTTGATCTGACCGGCGTTGGTGGCCACGGCGATATCCGCGATGGTGGTGTCTTCCGTTTCCCCGGATCGGTGGGAAATGACCGAGGTGTAGCGGGCCTCGCGCGCCATCTCGATGGCGTCGAAGGTTTCGGTCAGGGTGCCGATCTGATTGACCTTCACCAGGATGGAGTTGGCGACCCCGAGATCGATGCCCTTCTTGAGGAAGCTGGTATTGGTCACGAACAGGTCATCGCCCACCAGCTGGGTGGTCTCGCCGATGGCGTCGGTCAGTTTTTTCCAGCCATCCCAGTCGTTTTCATCGCAGCCGTCCTCGATGGACAGGATCGGGTACTTTTTCTGCAGATCCCGGTAGAATTCCACCATCTGGTCGGCATCCCGCTTCGACTTGTCGGACTTGTCGAATTCGTATTTCTTGGTTTTCGGGTTGTAAAACTCGGATGCGGCCACATCCAGGGCGATGAAGATGTCCTTGCCCAGCTTGTAGCCGGCCTTTTTCACCGCCAGGGCGATCACTTCCAGTGCTTCCTCGTTGGAGCCAAGCCCCGGCGCGAAACCGCCTTCGTCGCCGACCGCGGTGGACAGTCCCTTGCCCTTGAGCACGCCCTTGAGCGCGTGGAAAATTTCCGTGCCCATTCGCAGGGCTTCGCGGAAGCTGTCGGCCCCCTTGGGCATGATCATGAATTCCTGGATGTCGATGGGGGCATCGGAGTGAGCTCCGCCGTTCATGATGTTCATCATCGGGACCGGCAGGACCTTGGCGTTGCTGCCCCCCAGGTAACGGTAGAGCGGCAGGCCGCAGGATTCGGCCGCGGCGCGCGCGGTGGCGAGAGAGACCCCCAGGATTGCGTTGGCACCGAGTTTCTTCTTGGTCGTTGTGCCGTCGAGCTCCAGCATGGCGCGGTCCACCGCGACCTGGTCGCTGGCGTCCATGCCCAGCAGGGCGGGGAGAATCACATCCTCGACGTTGCGCACCGCCTTGAGCACGCCTTTACCCAGATAGCGATTCTTGCCGTCCAC
This sequence comes from Opitutia bacterium, assembly GCA_050506795.1. GTDB lineage: Bacteria > Verrucomicrobiota > Verrucomicrobiia > Opitutales > T3Sed10-336 > SLOW01. The sequence continues at coordinate 7,264 of JBJHCF010000036.1, read as the reverse complement.
TCCCTTCGGCATCTGCTTGGGACCGAGAGCCCCGTCGCGCAGCTCCAACGCCTCGTTTTCCCCGGTGCTTGCGCCCGAAGGCACGGCGGCACGGCCAACGGCGCCGCTTTCGAGTTCAACGTCGACTTCGACAGTGGGATTGCCGCGGGAGTCGAGGATTTCCCGCGCGCGAATATCAATGATGGAATTCATACGCTGTTGGTTTTGGGGAATCTGTTGACGTTTGGCAAACGATTTTCCGGCTTCCGGCGGAAGGGCCGAATTTATTTCGATAAGCACTTGACGAATTCAGGATCACTTCTAGGTGTTGAGTCAGAAGTCCCTTGCCCGATGGTGTAATGGTAGCACAGGTGGTTTTGGTCCATCTAGTCGAGGTTCGAATCCTTGTCGGGCAGCCCTTTGGACTTCAGGGTGGTGCCTTTTGGGTTCCGGCGGCCGCGCCGCGCAGGCACGGATGATTCAGGTCATCCGGGCGATGAGGATCAGGCCGGCCACCAGCACCGCCAGGTTGAGGCGAAGGGCGATTTTCTGCAGCTTTCGCCATTCCTGGCGCTCCGGAGAGGCTTTTTGTTCCTCCTTCGGAAGCTGTTCGATCACGGATTTCAGACTGTTGAGACGGGGAAGGAAGTAGAACCGGCAGAGGGCTTCCACCACCACGATCGGGACGGCGATGCCGACCGCCGTCCAGCGTTGAAACTGGATTTGCAGGAAATTGCCGGCGACGATGATCGCGAGCCCGCAGGCGATTCCGAGGTAATAGTAGCGCGGGAACAACGCCCCGGTGACCTTGATCCGGGTCTCGGTTTCCAGGATCCGATTGAGGACCGGAGACACGAAGAAGTTGAAGTAGACGACTTTGCCGACGAGTATCGCCGCGCTGAGAATGACCAGGTAGCGGCCCAAAAAGGCGATTAAGGTTTCCATCGTTTATATCGCCACAGCGGTTTCGTTCGCCCCGATCACGTAGGGGGCGGCTTCTTTGAGCAGGCGCTCGGGAAGGAGGCAGGTCAATCGCACTCCCTCGATCTCGGCTTTTTTCGAACGCACACAATCCGCCTCGTGGAGTTTGGCGATAAAGTCGTACCGGTTGTGGGGAATCAACAACTCCACCTCGTGAATCTCATCCGCCAGCATGTCCGAACATTTGTCCAGAAGATCGGGGATGCCATCCGCGGAAAGCGCGCTGACGAAACAGGCGTTGGGCGCCTGCAGCCGCAGTGAACGCAGCCGGCCATCGTGGTCTTCGCCGCAACGGTCGACTTTGTTGAAAACGGTGATCATCCGCTTTTCGTCAGCTCCGAGGCCGCGCAGGACTTCCATGGTGGTGGCGTGGTGTTTCTCAAGGTCGGGATTCGTCAGGTCGATGACGTGTATCAGAAAATCAGATACCACCGCTTCCTCCAGCGTCGCACGGAAGGCGTCGACCAGGTCGTGAGGCAGACGTCGCAGGAATCCGACGGTATCGGAGAGCAGCAGCTTCTGCCCGGTGGGCAGGCGGCATTGACGCGTGGTGGGGTCCAGGGTGGCGAAGAGTTTGTCCTCCGCCAGTACCGAAGCTCCGGTAACGGCGTTCAGCAGCGAGGATTTGCCCGCGTTGGTGTAGCCGACAATGGCCGCTGTGGGGACCGGACGCTTCATCCGTTTGCTGCGTTGCACCCCACGCTGTTTGATCACCAGGGCCAGTTCCCGGCGCAGGCGGGCAATGCGGGTACGCACCATGCGACGGTCGGCCTCCAACTGCGTTTCCCCCTGACCGCGCATCAGGGTCCCGCCGCCGTGCTGTCGGCTGAGGTGGGTCCATGCCCGTTTCAGCCGGGGCAGGGAGTAGTTCATCCGGGCCAGCGAGACCTGGAGTTTGGCCTCCCGGGTGGTGGCCCGCTGGTGGAAAATGTCCAGGATGACCTCCTGGCGGTCAATCACGCAGACGCCCGACTCCTTCTCCCAGTTTCGCTGCTGGGCCGGAGAAAGGTCGTCGTCGAATACAATGACGTCGATGCCGTTTTTTTTGACGGTCTCGATGATGCGGGCGGCGCCGCCTTTGCCGATCAGGGTGTGTGGATTGGGCTCCCGCAGATTTATTAGCTGTTGCCCGGTCACCGCGATGCCGAGCGTCTCCACCAATTCCTTCAGTTCCGCCAGCAGGGCGGCTCCTTCTCCGGGTTCCATTTCGGGGCGTTGAACACCGACCAGCAGAGCACTCTCCACTTGCTTGGGTTTTTCTTTGACCTCGAACATTTAAAAAATCGTACCTTAAAGCTACTCCATCGCGCTGATTGGTCAACGGCAATTCGATTTCCGGTCCGTAAAACGTTGTAGGGATTGCCTTTTTCGGGGAACGGACCATGGGTAAGCTCCATTCTTTATGAGCACCAAACCATTGGACAGCGGGGAAAAGAAGGCGGTGGTGATCGGCTCCGGTTTTGGCGGTCTCGCCGCGGCCATCCGGTTACAGGCGCGTGGTTACGCCACGACATTGCTGGAGATGCGGGACAAACCCGGCGGCCGGGCTTATGTCTACGAGCAGGACGGGTTCGTGTTCGACGCCGGTCCGACCGTGATCACGGCGCCTTTCATTTTTGACGAGTTGGCGGAGGTGGCGGGGAAAAAGCTGGAAGACTACGTCAGGATCGTGCCTTGCGACCCCTACTATCGGATTTTTTTCGCCGATGGGAGCGTTTTTAATTACACTGGCGAAACCGAGCGGACCGAGGCGGAAATCGCCCGTTTTAATCCGGATGACGTTGCCGGCTATCGGCGCTTTCTCGACTACAGTAAGCGGGTTTTCGACCGGGCGTTTACCGATCTGGCCGCTCACTCATTCGACTCTTTCGGCGAGATGGTGCGGGTGGCGCCGGACTTGATTCGGCTGCGGGCCGACCAATCGGTCTACAAACGGGTCTCGAACTTCATCACCGACGAACGCTTGCGGCAGGTTTTCTCCTTCGAACCGCTCCTGATCGGCGGCAATCCGTTGCGGGCGTCGTCTATTTATTCCATGATTCATTTTCTGGAGAAAAAGTGGGGGGTTCATTTCGCGCTCGGAGGGACCGGGGCGCTGGTCGACGGTCTGGTGCGGATGTTCCAGGATATCGGCGGGACGGTCAGGTTGAACGCGCGGGTCGAGGAGATTACGGTGGAGCAGGGGAGGGCGACCGGTGCCCGAATCGCGGGCGGCCAGTTTTTCCCCGCCGAGATGGTGGTTTCCAACGGTGACGTGGCCAATACCTACCGCAAGCTGATCCGCCCGGAGCACCGGCGCAAGTGGACCGACCGGCGGCTGGAACGGATGCGTTACGCCATGTCTTTGTTTGTGGTTTACTTTGGAACGAACCGAACCTACCCGCATCTGGCCCACCATTCCATCGTGCTCGGGCCTCGCTACGCCGGTTTGCTGAAGGACATTTTCGATCATCGGGTGGTGGCGGAGGATTTTTCCCTCTACCTCCATGCACCCACCCGGACCGATCCGTCCCTGGCGCCGGAGGGTTGTGAGGGATTTTATGTGCTGAGTCCGGTGCCGCACCTGGGTGGCGGACAGGATTGGGAGGCGATCAAGGAGGATTACGCCGACCGAATCCTGGCGTCTTTGGAGCAAGACCACCTGGTGCCCGATCTGCGGCGACACCTGGTGACCAAAAGGATTTTTACCCCCCTCGATTTCGAGCGCGAACTGGACTCCTGGTTGGGGTCAGCTTTTCAATTCGAGCCGATTCTGACCCAGAGCGCCTGGTTTCGCCCGCATAACAAGAGTGAGGATGTGGAAGGGCTTTATTTCGTTGGCGCCGGAACCCATCCCGGGGCCGGGCTTCCGGGGGTGGTCAGCAGCGCCAAGGTTCTTGAGAACTTCCTCTGAGCCATCCGTCGGAAAAGGTAAACCGCCAAACCGGAGATTTGAGATTCATTTGGGGCCATGGTCAAAATTGGCTTTGCCTCGCCTCGCGCCGGGGGTTTAACTCGCTCCCTTATGGACCGATTTGCCGAGACTTTTGCCCGTGCCAAAAATGAAGGGCGCGCGTGTTTTGTCGCCTACGTGTGCGCGGGCGATCCCGATTTTGAGACTTCGGTGAAGGTCTGTCGTGCGCTGCTGGAGAACGGGGTCGATATCCTCGAGCTGGGTGTTCCGTTTTCCGATCCCCTGGCCGATGGTCCCACCAACCAGCTGGCGGCTCAGCGGGCACTGGAGGGTGGCATGACCTGCGACCGGGTTTTCGACCTGGTGCGGGCCGTCCGTGATTTCAGCGAGGCTCCGATCGTGCTCTACACCTACTACAATCTCGTTTTTGCCCGCGGAGAGGAAACGTATATCCGGCAGGCCCGGGATGCGGGGGCCGACGGTTTGCTGACTCTTGACCTGCCGCCCGAGGAAGCCTCCGAAGTGGTGGCGCTGTCTCGGAAACACGGCATGAACAATATTTTTATCGTCGCGCCGACCACTCCGGCGGAGCGCGTGAGCCGGATTGCCGAATCCGCCGGCGGGTTCATTTACTACGTTTCGCGTGAGGGAGTCACCGGTGTGCAGCAAAGTCTGGCCGCCAATCTGAAAGAAGCGGTGGAGATGATTCGCCAAAAGACTTCCATTCCGGTGGCGGTCGGTTTCGGCATTTCCACCCCTGAGCAAGTGCGCGAGGTCGGGGCCATCGCCGACGGCGTGGTGGTCGGCAGCGCCCTGGTGAATCAGATCAAGGATAACCTGGACACCCCGGACGCCATTCCTGGCGCCATTCGTGATACCATGCGCAGGTTGACCGGTCGATCGGCCGCCGAAACCGGTCAGGGCACGTAGACCTCCGAGCCTTTTTCCTTAAATTCCTCCGATTTTTCCCGCATGCCGCGTTCGATCGCTTCCTGGTCGGTCAAGCCCTGTTCCTCGGCGTAGCGACGCACGTCCTCGGTGATTTTCATCGAACAGAACTGCGGTCCGCACATGGAACAGAAATGCGCGGTTTTGGCGCCTTCGGCCGGCAGGGTTTCGTCGTGGAACTCGCGGGCGGTTTCCGGATCCAGCGCCAGGTTGAACTGGTCCTCCCAGCGGAACTCAAAGCGGGCCTTGCTCAGGGCATTGTCGCGGTACTGGGCCGCGGGGTGGCCCTTCGCCAGGTCGGCCGCGTGGGCGGCGATCTTGTAGGTAATAACGCCGTCGCGGACGTCCTTTTTGTTGGGCAGCCCGAGGTGTTCCTTGGGGGTGACGTAACAAAGCATGGCGCAGCCGTACCAACCGATCAGGGCCGCGCCGATTCCGGAAGTGATGTGGTCGTATCCCGGCGCGATATCCGTGGTGAGGGGACCGAGAGTGTAGAACGGAGCCTCATGACACCAATCGAGTTGTTTTTCCATATTCTCTTGTATCAGATGCATGGGTACGTGGCCCGGACCTTCGTTCATCACCTGCACACCGTGATCCCACGCGCGGGTGGTCAGTTCGCCCTGGGTTTTCAATTCGGCGAATTGGGGTTCGTCGTTGGCATCCGCCAGCGATCCCGGACGCAGGCCGTCGCCGATGGAAAAGGAGACGTCGTAGGCGGCCATGATTTCACAAATCTCGTCCCAGTGGGTGTAGAGGAAACTTTCCTTGTGATGGGACAGGCACCACTTGGCCATGATGGAGCCTCCGCGCGAGACGATTCCGGTCATCCGTTTGGCGGTAAGGGGAATGTAGCGCAGGAGAACCCCGGCGTGGATCGTGAAATAGTCGACTCCTTGTTCGCACTGCTCGATCAGGGTGTCACGGAAAACCTCCCAGCTCAGCTCCTCCGGTTTGCCGCCGACCTTTTCCAGAGCCTGGTAGATGGGCACGGTGCCGATGGGCACCGGAGAATTGCGCAGGATCCATTCCCGGGTTTCGTGGATGTTCTTGCCGGTCGACAGGTCCATCACGGTATCGGCGCCCCAGCGCACCGCCCAGCGCATTTTTTCCACCTCTTCCTCAATGGAGGAGGTCACCGCCGAGTTGCCGAGGTTGGCGTTGATCTTGACCAGGAAATTGCGGCCGATAATCATCGGTTCGCACTCGGGATGGTTGATGTTCGACGGGATGATGGCCCGGCCGCGGGCCACTTCTTCGCGGACGAATTCCGGTGTGATTTCGTCGGGAATTCCGGCGCCGAAAGATTGCCCCGGATGTTGCTTGAAAAGACTGTTTCGGTCGGCGTCGGGCCGCATCTTTACCGATTCGCGCGCCGCCTGCAGTTTGGTGTTCTCGCGGATGGCAATGAATTCCATCTCCGGAGTGACGATTCCGCGGCGGGCGTAGCCCAATTGAGTGACCTTTTGGCCGTTGACGGCGCGCAGCGGTTTGCGCCGCAGGCCCGGATAACGGAGAAGTTTTCCTCCCGCCTCCGCGGACTGCGCGTGAATGTCGGAAAGGTAGCCGTCGTCGAGAGCGCTGACTGTTCGTCCTTCATAGGATTCGACATCTCCGCGCTCCCAAATCCAGTTGCTGCGAAACGGAGGCAGCCCCTTGGTGGGGTCACCCTGGAAATTGGGGTCCCCCCAGGCGCCCGAGGTGTCGTAGACGCGCACAGGGTCGTTGGTCACCAAAGAACCGTCGGGCTGACGGGTGGGGGAGAGCGAAATTTCTCTCATCGGAACCCGGATGTCGGGACGGGAACCCTCCACGTAAACGCGGCGGGAATTGGGGAGAGGGCGGAAAGGGTTGTTGGCTTCTGCTGGCTTTGACATGGCGTTGGATTGGTTTTCGGTTCCGGAATTCTTGGCTTTCAGGGCGCCTCCGGCAGTCGATCAATCCATGTCGAAACCAACAGGATTCTCCCTCCGGCGGCATGACCCGCATCAGGTTCTTCGGGTCCGGGAGCCGATCGCCTCCCATCTCAGCCCGGCGCGCCGGACACCCCTCAATTTATGAATCCGGTTAATGTAGGAGATCAGAAAACCATATTCAATGCCATATCCCCTGGATTTTGGAAAAACTCACGATTTCCATCGCGAAATCCACAAATTAATTTGCCAGGCAAAATAAACTTGACGGATTGGGCGATTGGGGATTGGGTGGGGGGTATGAGATTGAATCGGAGGCGACTGAAGGTGTTGGGGGAGGTGAGCGGGGTGTACCACTGCATGACCCGGGTGGTGGCCGGGGAGCGTTTGCTGGGGAGGCGGGAGAAGGAGGTGTTGCGTAAACAACTCCACCGTCAGGCGGAGTTTTGCGGCGTGCAGGTGCTCACTTACTGCATCATGAGCAATCACTTCCACGTCCTGGTACGGGTGCCTCCCGAGAGCGAGACGCGCGGTGTGGAGCTCGAGGAGT